>CAYYQN010000027.1:0-58118 GCA_964473865.1 uncultured bacterium
CCTACCCGGCGCCGGATGGAGTCGATCCACCTCCAATCTTCCGACCACAACCTACTGAATCCGCGCGATCGACCGTGCGCCCTGCAATTGCACCACCCCTTACCACCTGTCTTGCCCGGTTCGAGGGAATGCGTCGCATGGGCCCGTGAGTCCGCAACTTCATCACCAGTAGCCGCTTAGACGATTTGCCGACGCCGGGTTTTCCCCGAGACGAGTTCGGCGAGCGAAATGCCTCGCGAGTTCCCACGGACTCGCACCCGCCCCGATCGGCGTCTCACCCGCCCAGGAGATTGCCGGAGTCAGCTTGTTGGGGGACTCATGGCAAACCACTGCTTCCGGTCGCTTCCGCTTCTCTTCTGCACCTGCTTCGGTCTCTCCGCATTGTCCACTCCGGCGTGGTCCGATGCCCGTCACTTTGTCTTCGGTCTCCTCCCGGCCTCCAGCGTGGACGTCCACCGCAACAGCAGCGTCATCCAAGCGAGCGCGCGCTGCACCGCCGCCGGCGCGCTCAGCTTCGTCGCGGAGGAGGGGGCGTTTTTCGAGATTGTCCCTGCGGGGAGCGCGGACACCCAGGCTCCGGCAGCCATCACGGATCTGGCGGTGCCGAGCGGGAGCGCGAACTCGATCACGCTCACCTGGACGGCAACCGGCGATGATGGGCCGGTGGGGTTGGCGACGAGCTACGACGTCCGGTACGCCCTCGCCCCGATCACGGAAGCGACCTGGGGCGCCGCGACGGTGATCCCCGGGGCGCCATCCCCCGGGTACGCCGGAGCGCTGGAGACGTTTACGGTTCCCGGTCTGGCCGCCGGCACCACGTACTACTTTGCGCTGCGTGTGATGGATGAAGTGCCCCACGTGTCGGCGCTCTCGAACGTGGCCAGCGGGACGACCTCGATCCCGCCGGACAGCACGCCGCCGGCCGCGGTCGGGAACCTGGCGGTGGGGACCGCGACCATGACCAGCATCGCGCTCTCCTGGATTGCGCCCGGCGACGACGGGACCACCGGCCGCGCTGCCCAGTACGACCTCCGATACTCCACCGCTCCCGTGACCAGCGCGAACTTCGCCAGCGCCACGCGCGTCAGCGAGGCGCCGGCGCCCGCGGCGGGGGGACAGGCCGAATCGTTTGTCGTTTCCGGGTTGACTCCCGGGACCTGCTACTGGTTTGCGTGCAAGGCCGCAGATGAAGTGCCGAACTGGTCCGCGCTATCCAACGTGCCGAGCAAGTACACAACGTCTTTGGCCCCGCCGCCGGATTCGGAACCTCCGGCCGCGGTGACGACTCTAGCGGCGACCGGCGCGACCACAACCTCGGTCACGCTCACCTGGGCCGCGCCCGGTGACGATGGATCGACCGGAACCTCGGCGCGCTACGATCTGAGGTACTCCACTGCCGTCATCACCGAGGCGAACTTCGACAGCGCGACGCCTGCCGGGGGGGAGCCGTCGCCGGGGGCGGCGGGACGGTCCGAGTCGTGCACCATCTACGGTCTCGCCCCCGCCACTGTCTACTGGTTCGCGCTCAAGACGGCCGACGAGGTGCCCAACTGGTCGGGTGTCTCGAACGCGCCGAGCCTGACCACCCTGCCGGAGGCGCCGCCGCCACCACCGCCGCCACCGCCGCCCGACTCGACTGACGTGGTTCCGCCGGTGGCCGTAGGGACCTTGGAGGCCGGTTCGGCGACCACCACCACGGTGGTTCTCAATTGGATTGCGCCGGGCGATGACGGTGCTGCCGGGATGGCGACCGAGTACGACCTGCGTTTCGCCACGTCGGTGATCACCGAGGAGAGCTTTGTCGGGGCGACCCGAGTCGAAGCGGCTCCGGCTCCGGCTCCGGCCGGCCAGATCGAATCGTTCACGGTGACCGGATTGCCTTCCGGCGCAACCCTCTGGTTCGCCCTCAAGACGGCGGACGAGGCATCGAACTGGTCGGCGCTCTCGAACGTGGCGAGCCGGGCGACCCTTGCGCCTCCGCCTCCCCCTCCGCCTCCTCCTCCCGTGCGGGATGTAACGCCGCCGGCGGCGGTGGCGGACCTGACGGCGGGAGAGACAGCCGCCACGTCGCTGATGCTCCACTGGACGGCGACCGGAGACGACAGCAGTTCGGGCACGGCCGCGGCGTACGAGGTTCGGCACGCGGAGGTGCCGATCACCGCGCAGTCGTGGGACGGCGCCACGGTGATTCCCGACCCGCCGGTGCCTCAAGCATCGGGCTCTCCGGAGTCGATGCCGGTGACGGGGCTTCGTCCGGCACACACCTACTACTTCGCCGTCGTTGCCTTCGACGAAGAGGCGAACCGGTCCGACCTCTCCAATGTGTTGGTCTGCGTCACGTCCGAGGAGTCGCTGCCGCCTCCTCCGCCCCCGCCTCCGCCTCCGCCCCCGCCGGACACGATCGCACCCGCGACGGTGACGGTATTCTGGGCCGAGGCGCTCAACCCGACCACCATTCGGGTGAGCTGGCGCGCGGTGGGAGACGATGGAATGACCGGGCGCGCGAGCCGCAGCCAGATCCGCTGGAGCCGCGAGCCGATCACCGAGGCGAACTGGGCATCCCTGGATTCGCTCGCCGGCCTGTCCGCCCCCGCGGAGCCGAACGCAGAAGAGAGTATCGAGTGGCCGGGATGCTCGCCCGGCACGACGTACTACCTGGCGCTGAAGGTCCTGGATGAGGCGGGGAATGCGTCCGGCCTGTCCGCCCCCGTCATGGTGGCGATGCCGGAGGAGGAAGACAGCTCGCCGCCGATGGGTCCCTCCGTGTTGCGGGCGTCCTGGAACGGGAGCGCAGTCACCCTGGAATGGGAGGCGAGTCCTTCGCTCGACGTGGAACGCTACCGGGTGCTGCGGCGGCGAGCCGACCGGTTCAATGCGCAGATCCTGGCCGACTCCGTCAGCGTCACCAGTTTCGTGGACGAGACAGCGACACGCGGCGTGCAGTACGGATATGCCGTGGCGGCCCGGGATCGCGCCGGGAACCTGTCGCTCCCGGTAGCCGAGGTGCTCATTGAGGTGCCGCCGGAGAGCGAGACGCCTCCGGAAACCGGCGCCACGCTATCTCTTCGCGTGGACTACCTCAAGGCGGATCCGCCCGACCGGCTTCGGGGTTGCCTCCGCCTGGCCTGGTCGGTCGCCGCGAACACGGGTTCGAAGCCCCTGGCGGGCTTCCGCGTGCATCGGGAGCCGGGCGACGGGGAACCGAGGTCGGCGCTCGTGCCGCTCACACCCGAATGGCCCGGCCTCCCCGACTCGCTCTCGGGCGCCGGCGAGCACCACTTTGTCGACTTTGAGCTGCCGTCGACCGGCGTATGGCGGTACTGGGTGGAGGCGATTGCCGAGGACGGGACATCGACGTGGTTGTCACCAATGACGGCGGACCTGCCGGGCAAGGGCTTCGAGCTGCTGAGCGTGTGGCCCAATCCCACGCCGGGGCCGCTGCGGATCGTCTACCTCCAGCCGCAATCGGGAAGGACCCGATTGGCGCTGCATGACGTCAGTGGGCGCGTCCTGGCGCAGCTCGACAATCCGCCCCAAGGTCCGGGGCGATGCGAGTGGGAACTGCCGGACCTGCGGCGGATCGGCTCGCGTCCCCTCGCTCCCGGCGTCTACTATCTGGACCTCTCGGTCGGGGCGGTGAAGTCCTCCCGTCGCGTGGTCCTGGTCCGTGGGAAGTGAGCGCGGGCGCCCTCGGGTTCCGTCACCCCGTCTTCCGCAAGTGCCGGGCTTGAGATCGGGAGTGTCCGGCCGAATCGCGGCGCCGGACGCAACCGGGATCGTGTATGCTTCTCCGTTGCCGGATTGGGCGTGCGTGCGCCGGTCCGATCCGAGGGGAAGGGATCCTCGAAGGCCGATCGCGGTTCACCGGGAGAAGACGGATCCATGAATCTGCAAGCGCGGGAAGTGGCACTGAACTGGCTGGCGGGATTCGCGCCGGTGCGCAATCGGCTGCGTCGGGTGCGGGACCGGCAGGAGCCGGTGGATCTGATGGCGACTGCGCGGGCGACGCTCGACCGGCTCGAGGTGCGCCGGAGGTTCCTCGGCGATGACCGGATCAAGGGGGCGGAGCTCCTGGAGATCGGATCCGGTCGCGAGTTCGGACTGGGGATCCTGCTCCTCGCCCTCGGCGCCAGGCGGGTCGTGAACGTGGAGATCGACGCGCACGGCTTTCGCTTCGACGAAGCGTTCTATCGACAACTGGTGAGCGAGGCCCAGAAGACGGGCCTGGCGATCGCCTGGCCCCCCGCGGGACTGATCCCTTCCGGCGAGAAGGGGCGGGTCGCGCCGGACCCGAACCGACTGACCCTCAACCTCGGCAAGTCGGCGAGCTCGGTGCGGGAGCCGGACGCGTCGTTCGATGTCACCTTCAGTGTGGCCGTATTCGAGCATGTCCGGAGGCACGAAGTGCTCCCGGTCCTGCGCGAGCTGCATCGGGTCACCCGCCCGGGCGGGGTCGGATACCACCGGATCGATCTGGCTGACCACTACTACCGTCACGATGATCCGTTCCGGTTCCTCCGTTTGAGCGCGCGGGAGTATGACTGGATGTACTCGAATCGGGGGAGCTCCTCGAATCGTTTTCGGATTGACGACTTCGAGCCACTGGCCCGCCAAGCGGGATTCGCGGAGGTACGATTCGAGGAGATTGTGGACCACCCGGACCAGGTCGAGTTCGATCGCTGGCGTGCGTCCTTCCACCCGGACTTCCGGCATCGGGATCCACGCCTGCTGCGGGCCATATCCTGCATGATGGTGCTCCAGCGGTGATCTGGTAACGATCGGTTGCCGCGGGCAACCCGGGACCCGGGGAGCGATGAGAGTCGTCTACCTCTACCAGTACTACAAGTCGAGGCAAGGATCGGGCAGCACCCGAGCCTATGAGTTCGTGCGCCGCCTGCGGGCGGCCGGACACGAAGTCCTCGTCGTCAGCTCCTCGGCGCGGCTTCCCGGCTTCGCCGGGCGCAAGCGATTCGGGGTCATCGAGGGCGCGGTGGACGGAGCGGAGGTGTGGGCGGTGCCGTCGTCCTACAGCAACCGCATGGGGTACGGGGCGCGCATCCTGGAGTTTCTCCGCTTCGCCTGCCTCTCATCCCTGGCCGTGTTGCGCGCCCGCCGCCCCGACCTCATCTTCGCCAGCAGCACCCCCTTGACTGTGGCGATTCCGGCCTTGATCGGCCGCATCTTCAGGAGGATTCCGCTCGTCTTCGAGGTGCGCGATCTCTGGCCGGAGGTGCCCGAGGGGATGGGCATCCTCCGCAACCGTCTGCTCCTGACCGCGGCCAAAAGGCTTGCGGGCGCGACCTACCATCGCAGCGCCGCGATCGTTGCGCTCTCGCCCGGCATGCGGGATGGCGTCGTGAGGTACGGCGTCCCCCGCGAGCGGGTCGCGGTGATTCCCAATGGATCCGATCTGGATCTCTTTCGACCGGATCTCTCCGGAGCGGCCCTGCGCGGAAGGCACGGCCTGGAGCATGCTTTTGTCCTGGTGCACCCGGGCGCGATGGGGGTCGTCAACGGCCTCGACTTCCTGCTGCCGGTCTGCCAGGCCCTGGAGAAGACCCTGCCGCAAGCGGTGGTTTGCCTGGTGGGAGAGGGTGGACAGCGCGCGCGTCTGGAACGCGAGGCCCGGGCTCTGAAACTGGCCAACCTCCGCTTCTATGGTCCGGTGTCGAAGGACGAGATGCCGGAATGGCTGGCCGCGGCCGACGTGGGCCTGATGCTGATTCGCCGCCTGCCCATCCTGGAGATGAACTCGGCGAACAAGTTCTTCGACTACGCGGCGGCCGGGCTGCCGTGCCTGATGAACTACGGCGGTTGGAAGGCGGAGCTTCTGCGGAAGTACCGCGCGGGCGTGGCGGTGGAGAGCGACGACCCCGAGACCTTCAGCGCGGTGGTGGCGGCACTGGCCCGCGACCCATCCGGGCTCGAGAAGATGGGCCGGAATGCGCGCCGCATGGCCGAGATCGAGTTCGATCGGGATCGGCAGTTCGCGGAGCTGCAGGAGCGGCTGCAGGTGGCGGTCGGCGGCCTCCCGGCCTCGTCCCGCCGGGCGGAGGGAGGCGAACCCATTGCCTGAGCCGAGCGAAGCCGGCCTCCGCTGCCGGACCCGCGCGCCGGCGTCACGCGGAGCGCGGGAGTGCCTGGTCGCCCTTGACTGCGGACCTTCTCCGCCGTCGGGTGAGTTCCTCGTACAGACCAGCGTAGGCTTCGGCCATCTTCAAAACGGAGAAGTCCCGGGCGATCCGTTCGCGACCGGCGGCGCCCAGGCGCCGGCACTCGAGCGCGTCTGTGGCCAGTCTGACCAGTCGATCGGCGGCGGCGATGCGATCGCCGCGTCCGACGAGCCATCCCTCCTGCCCGTCGCGCACCAGCTCCGGCGTGCCGCCGACGGCGGTGGCTACGACCGGAAGCGACGCCGCCATGGTCTCCATGACGGTGTTGCTCATTCCCTCCATGTTCGAAAAGTTGGCCCCGGCATCGGCGGCCGCGAGCAGAGGCCGGCTTTCGGGGAGGAGTCCGGCGTAGAGGACCCGCTCCGCGATCCCGGCGGCCTCGACCTCGGAGAGGAACCGGGCGTGGTTCCGGCGGTAGAGGGCGTTGCTGGTCGAGTCTCCCGCCACGAGGAAACGGATCCGAGGGCAGGCGGCCACCGCCCGTCGCGCAATCTCCGGCAGATGTTCGTAGCCTTTGTCGTGGCGGAAGTGCGCCGGGTGGGCAACGACGAAATCGTTCGGGTCGAGATGGAAGCGGCGGCGCGCATCTTCCCGTTCGCGGTCTTCGATACGGGGAGGCAAGGGCAGGGCGTTGGGAATGACGCGGAGGAGCTTCAGGTTCCCCTCGCAAGTCCGCACGCTGTCGGCGACCGCAGAAGCATTGGCCACCACGGCGGCGACCCAGGGCCTGGTCCAGCGCAGGATGCGAAGATCCCGAGGCGAGAGGTACTCATCCAGGCTGCGGCGGCCGGTGACCACCCGGAGTCCGGGGTGCGCGGTCCGCAAGGGAAGGGCAATACCGGCCAGACCGGGGAGAAACACGTGCAGGATCTCGATTCGCCGGCGCCGGACCATGGCGGAGAGGTGCCGGACGAGTTGCAGGGGCCAGAGTCCCCGAACGGGACGCGGGAGCAGTTCGATCACGACGCCCGCCTGCTCCAGGGCCAGAAGGATCTCCGCCGGCGCCCGGTAGCACGCGACATGAGCGGCCACGCGAGCGCGAGGCAGGTTCTCCAGCAGCAGACGCGCCTGCAGTTCCGCCCCGGCCGGCCCGAATACGTCGAGAAGCAGGAGCACCCGAGCCGGTTCGCTTGGACGGGTCCCATTTGCCGCAGAATGCATAGGCGGATGATACTACCACAGGAACACTGCCGGGGATGGAGGCGCCCACTTTGAACGACGGTACCCCAATCCGCGGGTTCTTCGCGGCCGGACGCAGATTCCCGGGTGCCGGCCGGTCCGGCGTGCTTTCCAGCGCGCTTTCCGGCGCGGCCGGCAAGGAAGGGCTCGTATGCGGCTCGCGATGATCAACACCCGGATGCCGGGGGTCAACACCTTCCTGGTGCGTGACCTGCGCGGGTTGATCCGAGACGGGATCCGCCTGGACATCTACCTGTTTGAAACGAGGAGCCTGGACCGATCGTTTCGGGCCGAGGCGGAGGCCGCGGGAAGCTCGGTCTTCCACGTACCTTTCCCCGGAGGGTTCTCGGCGTTCGGCGCGCTTCTGCGCGAGGCATTGCGGCACCCGGTTCGCCTCGGCGCAAGCCTCGGTCTGGGCCTGCGCACGCTGCTGGTCTCGCCCCGCGAGGGGATCCGCGCGCTCGCGGTCCTGCCGACGTCGCTGTTGCTGGGACGCAAGATGCGGCAGGACGGAGTCGAGCAGGTCCACGGCATGTGGGCCGGCGTGCCCGCGTCCGTGGCGTTCTGGATCCACCGGCATGCCGGGTTGCCGATGAGCCTGTCGGGGCACGCGTGGGATGTCACCGGCCGCACGCGGCTGCTGCCGGAGAAGGTGCGCGCATCCGCCGGGATGGTGGTCTGCTCGCGGTTCGCGCACCGCGTGGTCGCGGAGGTGGTGGGCCCGTCGCTGGCGCGCCAGGTGCGGGTTGTGCACCACGGTCTCACCCTTTCTCAGTGGCCGTTCCAGCCGGAGCGGAGCCCCGCCGATCGGCCTCCGCTCATCCTCGCAGTGGGGCGGCTGACCGCCAAGAAGGGCTTCCGATATCTGGTCGAGGCCTGCGCTTTCCTGCGGGATCGCAGCCGGGCCTTCACCTGCGAGATCATCGGCCCGGACGGAGGCTCGGGAGCCGAGCTGACCCGCCTGATCGGTCAACATCGGCTGGAGACGCTGGTGCGCTTGACCGGCGAGCTGCCGCCCGATCAAGTGAAGGCGCGGATGGCCGAGGCCGATCTTCTGGCCATGCCCTCGATCCGGCTCGACGGGGGCGGCTCGGACGGGATTCCGAACGTGGTGCTCGAGTCGATGGCTCTGGGCACTCCGGTGGTGGCTACCGACGCGGGCGGTATCGCCGAAGTCGTCCATCCGGGCGAGACCGGGTGGATCGTGGAGCAGAAGAATGCCGCCGAACTGGCCGATGCCATGGAGGAAGTCCTGCGGGATCCGGAGCTGGGTCGATGCCGGGCCCGGGCGGCCCGCGCGGTCGTCGAGGCGGAATTCAACGGCGACGCTCTCGGGCGCGTCTTCTTGGAGGCGATCGGGGCCGCGAACGGTCCCCCGAAGCCGGGCAACCGGAACTGAAGGGAGCAGAACCTTGCTGTGGCTCAATCGATGCGTGGGCAGGACGCGAATCTGCCTGGGCGCGCTCGGCCTCGTCCTGGCGGTCCTGGGGACACCGGCGCGCGCGCAGGAGGTAGACCTCACGAGCCTGCCGCCGCACCCGCGGTTTTTCCTCACCCCGACCCGTCTGGTCACGCTTCGCACGGAAGTCGCGGCCGGACAGCGGAAGTATGACATGTATCGCGAGATCAAGCGGCGCGCCGACGCCGCGCTCAGCGATCCCGCAAGCAAGAACATCGACACCATCCTGTGCATGGTCCTGGCGGGCCTGGTGGACAACAACCCGATCTACACCGACAAGGCAAAGCAGCTCTTCCTCCAGAACGTGGCCGAGGGTTACTGGCCGGTGGAAGGTACCTCCTGGAATGTCTGCTATGACTGGCTCTACGATTCCTTGACGCCCTTGGAGCGCGCGCAAGTCCGGGACCTTGCGCTCGCGACGATGGAGCTCGGCCGGCAGCGGGCTGTCTACTACAACCTCGAGTGCAACGAGGCAACCTGGGTCGGCCTGGCCGGCCTGACCTATGTCGGAGAGGGCACGGCGGCGCAGAACCAGCTCTGCCAGGCGCTCGTCGATGAATGGGACGGGCGCATGCGCGGCGTGCGCCAATACCGTCAGCCCGGCGGCACGGCGGCCTCGCGCGGGGGAGTACTCCCGACGCGCGAGTACTACTTCCCCGATGCCGGCTACTACAAGGGCAATCACTACGCCCACAAGGACATCGAGACTCTCACCATCTATCTGGCGCTCTTCCAGGATCTGGGGCTTGGGACCTACTGGGACCTGTGCGGTTCGTACCTGGATGGGTGGGCCGAATACATCGCCTGGACGAAGAGACCGGACAACCTGGCGCAGCGACTCATGTCGGGATCGCAGTACGGCATCGACTCCCGCGGTTACCTGGCGCTCTCCATCATCGCGAGGTATCGCCAGAGCGGGCTGGCGGCCTGGCTGATCGATCAGAACGGCTGGCGCTACGCGCAGGCGGGCGGCTACACCTGGCACACCATCTGCGTGCTGTGGGATCCCACCGTTCCGATGAAGGCGCCGGAGCAGACGCTGCCGCTCTATCGTTTCTATGGCGGTCCGGGCGAGGGCGTGTCGCCCGGGGCGAGCTGGTCCGAGAAGGTCTTCCTCCGAACCGGCTGGAACCTCAACGGCGACAACGACGATGTCTATTTCACGATGCATGCCGGCGACTTCTTCGGTGACTACGCCAACTACTACCAGACCGCGTTCGAGATCTACTATCGCGGCGCGCTGGCAGCCCGCGCGGGTCAGTACTCCGACGGCGAGGGGTCATCGCAGTACTACAACCGGGCGGTGGCGAACAACGTCGTCGTCATCCTCGATCCGACTCGCTCGAAAGGAGACATCTGGGGACAGGACTTCCTCTACACCAGTCCCGGAGTGCCGAAGCATCTCTACGACGTGGCTGACAACTCGGTCTATGACACGGCGGATTTTATCGAGTTCGAGCCCGGTGACGCGGAAGGCGGGCCGTACTACTACATGAAGGCCCGGCTGAATCCGGACCACGCCTACTACTACACGAACTCGACGCGGAGAGTGGCCCGCCAGGAGCGCGAGGTCGTTGCCTATGGGCATTACTTCGTGGTACGCGACAAGGTGGCTCTCTCGGGGGGCAACAACAGCGTGCGCTGGCTGCTCCACACGATCAAGGAACCGTCGATCGAGGACGGTGCGCTCCTCTCCCAGACCGTTCCCGGGCACATCATGACCTACGACCGAGGCCGGTACAGCGCGACCCGGACGGAGCGGGTCTCCGGGGTGCAGTACGACGGCAAGATCACGGTCCAGGCGCTGCTCCCGGCCGGAGCGACCATGCGCAAGGTGGGAGGCGCGGGGTATGAGTGCTGGGTGGACGAGGGCAACGGATTGGGGTTGAACTATCCGAGCCCGGAGTCCATGTACGAGGACCAGAATGAAGTGGGACGGTGGCGCATGGAGACCATCGCCCCGGCCGGTCTGGAGACCGACTTCGTGCACACGATCTGGGTGGGGCGGCCCACACAGGCGATGGCCGCCTCGGCCGCCATCGACGAGCCGGGAGCGGTAGGGGCCTCGATCACCGGAATCGGCGCGTTCGTCTTCAGCCGCTCGGGCGTGGCCGAGCCATCGATCGAGTACCATCTCTCGGGGGAGCAGCTCGTGCCGGTGCCGAACATCATCGAAGGGCTGGCGCCGAACACGTCCTATGCCGTGTTCGTGAACGACGAGCCGCCCTTCGTGGCGCAATCGACCGAAGGCGGCGGCCTTTACTGTGAGCTGGCGGGACCGGCGTGGGTCCGCGTTCACCCGGCCGCAAACGCAAGCCGGTAGGATTCGCGGATGGCCTGAAGCTCGGGCGGGGTGCCGAGCGGCGATCTCCTACGGAGTCGGCGCGCTGCCGGGCGCAAGACCCAGAACGCGCTGGTAGTGAGCTTCGACCTGCGCGGCAACGGAAGCGATCGAGTAATGCTCTTCGACGATGGCGCGCCCCCGGGCCCCGAGGACGCGGGCGCCCGCGGGATCGGCGAGGGCCGCCCGCAGCGCCGCGGAGAGCCCGTCCAGATCGCCGGCCGGGAAGAGGAAGCCGTTCTCGCCGGGGCGCACCAGCCGGGGAATGGCGCCCACTTCGGGCACCACCGGGCAGACTTCCGCCGCCATCGCCTCGAGTAGGGAGAGCGGCATACCCTCCGCGCTCGAGGAGAGCACGAAGGCGGTCGAGAGCGAGAGCAGACCGGCGACGTCGGGACGATGGCCGAGCACAAAGACCCGACCGCGCAGATCGGGCCGCGCAATCCGGGCCTCGATCTCGCCGCGCAGCGGGCCGTCGCCCGCGAGGACGAGCACCGCCTCCGTGGCGGCCGTCACCCGGGCGAACGCCTCGAGCACCAGGCGGTGATTCTTGATCGGGATCAGGCTTGCCACCTGCAGGGCGCGAGGCCGGCCCCGGGCCCCATCCGGCAGCGTCGATTCGTCGGCGGTCGCGTTCGCGAAGGCCGAGACGTCGATCCCCACGGGGAGCTCCCGGATCCGGTCCGGCGCGATCACCCGCGCTTGCCGCAGCACCGCGGCGATCTCTTCGGAAACGGCGAAATAGAGGGCGGTCCGGCCGTTCAGCATGCGGTCAAGCAGGAACCGACGCCGGGGCCGCCGGCCGATCTTGCCGCTGTGCTCGTGGCAGATGATCCTGACTCGCGGGTGGAGGTGGCCGAGCACTCGCGCCCAGGTGTGCGCCGGATAGTTGTGCCCGTGGATGATGTCGGGCCGGAAGTCGCGCACGTGCCGCTGCAGGAATCCAAACAGCCGGAGGTCGGCCCGCGAACGGCGCGGACACGCGTCATGGGAGAGCCCGGGCGGCACGCGCGCAAAGAGCGGTCCATTGTCGCGATGCGCCAGGATCCGCACCTGGTGTCCTCGCGCCTGCAACGCCGCGGAGAGAAGAAGCGCGAAGCTCTCCGCGCCACCCACCTTGGTCTGGGAAACGAGCTGGAGGATCCTCATCGCATCGCCCCGGGGCGGCCCACTCGAGCCGGCGTCGTCCCGCTCCTTCGCGCACGGCGCCCGCGGAACCTCCACGGCTTGGGCAGGTCGGTCACGACGGTCTTCCT
Organism: uncultured bacterium; assembly: GCA_964473865.1. Lineage (GTDB taxonomy): Bacteria > Eisenbacteria > RBG-16-71-46 > CAIMUX01 > CAIMUX01 > CAIMUX01. The sequence continues at coordinate 12,409 of CAYYQN010000027.1, forward strand.
CGCCGTGCTCAGAACAGCCGGAAGCGCCGGAGCTTGGCGTCGATGACGTTGAGACGCCCCTCGTGGGCGAGAGTGTGCAGGCCCCGGACGTTCCAGTGCCAATCCGGTCCCCACCGCAAGACCTCCTCCTCCTGGTAGTCGGTATCGGTCAGAACCGCCACCCGGTTCAGGACCAGACCGCGGCCATAGCTGCCGGAGCAATCCTGTGATGGCCGATAGAGCGCACCCTGGTGCCGGAAGAGCGGGCCGGCAGGCCTCGCCCGGCGCGCGTCCGAGACAATCGGGTTTCGGGGATGTGGTGTCCATACGCGGGAAAGCGGGCTCTCGGCGTGGAAGACGAAGAGCTCATCATTGAACGAGGTTCCTTCCTGCTCCCGGACGTTGGCGAAGAGCCACCATCTTCCCTCGTGATGGCACAGGGTCCCGTCCACGGCCGCGACATCCTCGATCAGGTTCTGGCGGAACGCCCACCGATGGGGGAATTCCTCGCACTGGAAGATCTGGATTCGGCGGACGGCCGAGGACTCCAGCAACATGTAGGTCTGATCCTGCCACTCGAAGACGAACGGATAGGAAACGTGGTAGTCGGGCTCCAGCACGGTGCGCGGCCGGCCGGTCCGGCCGGTCGGGTCCACGGTCAAGACCGCGATGCGGCCCCTCCTGGTGCTGTACAGGACTTCCTCGAAGAAGACGAAGTAGGAGCCGTCGCGGAAGACGACATGGGGATCGGCCCAGAATCGGTCCTTGGGCGGCGCGAGCCGGCGATATCGGCGAAACGGAGAGGCCGAGCCCAAGCTCGGGTCATCGAGCAGGGTTTCCGGGCCGCCGCCTATGTCGTAGAGCAGGTTCCACTGGTGGTAGAGGAAGAGGTAGTAGGCACGATGCCACAGAAACCTGGCCAGATGACGGCAGAGGGCCGGTGCGCACTCCCAGTTGCCGGGCTCACCCCGCATCGATCGGGTGGCGGGGCGGGGGACGTCGACCGGCGATCTTCTCTCGGCCAGGAAGGACTCGGGACCCTGCCGGTGCAGCGCGCGCAGGGTCCGGGGGAGCATGGCGCTGTTCTTCCAGTAGATGCCGTTGCAGTTGCGCTTCACCGACCACCGGTCCGTGGCGGAGATCGAACTGCTGAGCGCCGATCCGGCCCCGGACTCCTCGTCCCGGATCTGCAGCGTGGAGCGGGTGATGAGGTGGCCGTCCATGACTTCCCAGAACCCGGGCGGGCCGCCCCGGCGGGCGGGGCGGTCTCCGTACTGAAAGGCCCAGACTCCCAGTCTGGCGCTTCGGAGTATGTCGCCGACCAGGGTGCAGAAGCCGATCTGGATCAGGACGTCGAGGTCTTGCTCCGCGATGCGGCGAACGTCCGCGGCATCGAAACGGTGCGATTGGGCGGAACGTTGCGGGATGACGCGGAGGCAGGAAACACCAGCCAGGAGGTCGCCGAGGTCCCGCCTGGCCAACGCATCGGGCTGCGGCCGGAATAGCCGGTCGTCCAACTTCCGATAGGAGTTGTACAGCAGGTGGCGATAGCCCGGGCGGGGCGGCTGGACGATGCTCGCCTCCCGGCCGGCCGAGTCGTTCAGGACAACCAGACCGATCGCCGCGTAGTCGGACGGATGGATTCGCTCCAGCATGGCATGGACCCAGGCCGGAACCTGGTAGGAGTCCAGGAGGATGCCCAGGCGCAGCTTCTCCCGGCCGTCAGGAGCGGTCATCCGGAACCTGTGCGGTGGATGGCCCGCGGGCCTCGGCCTCCATCTGCGCGCGGCGCTCCTTCCAGTAGTCGACGTCCGCAATCTGGTCCGACCCGGACAGAGCGGCCGGAATCGTGCGCAGCAGGATCTGGATATCCATGCCCAGGCTCATCTGCTCGATGTACTGAAGGTCGAGGCGGATCCGTTCCGGCCAGGTGATGGCGTTACGACCGTTGATCTGGGCCCAGCCGGTGATCCCGGGCCGGACGGCGAGCCGGCCGGCTTGCGTGGTATCGTACAGCTCGGCCTGGTAGCGAAGTCCGGGCCGGGGTCCAACCAGACTCATGTCACCCCGCAGGACATTGAAGACCTGCGCGAGCTCGTCCAGACTCAGCCGACGAAGCACTCGCCCGACGCGGGTGATGCGAGAATCGTTCCTCTCCACGCGGATGCCCGCCCCCCGATGCTCCGCCCCGCGGACCATCGATCGGAACTTGGTCAGCAGAAAAGCGCGGCCATCTCGGCCGATGCGCTCCTGCCGGTAGAAGACCGGTCCGCCGTCCTCCAGGCGAACGAGCAAAGCGATCACGAGCATCGGGAGGCCGGACACCAGAAGGATGACCAGGCCGGCACCCAGGTCGAGCCCCCGTTTGCCCCAGCGGGCATAGGCTGCGTTGGATCGGCCGGGACGATTGGGCATGTGGGCTGCGACTCCGTTTCTCCGCCGATGCGGCCGGCCGTCTGATCCGGGCCGGTCCGTCGAGGCGGCGATGCGGATCTTACCGCAAGCGCTGCCTTCACGTCAGGCGAGGTGCGTTGGGCCGGCGCGCGAAAGCCCGAATCGGCGGTTGTCCCTCCCCTCCGGGAGCGGTATTCTCCTCGATTCGAATGGGGAAACCAACGGCTTCAGGCGGTCCGCGCACCTGCCGATTTCTCATGGAGCAGCCGGTCCAGGAGGTCAGAAATGCCAGAGAAAATGCCGGATACGGGACGCCGCATCGAGATCTACGACACCACGTTGCGGGACGGAACGCAGGGGCTGGGATTCAATCTGTCGCTCGAGGACAAAGTCGCGATCGCCCGTGAGCTCGACCTTCTGGGGGTGGACTATGTTGAGGGGGGGTATCCGCTTTCGAATCCGAAGGACGTCGCGTTCTTCCGCGAGATGCGAACGCAGCCGCTGCGCCACGCGAAGCTGGCCGCGTTCGGGATGACGCGCCGCAAGGGTCTGCCCGCCTCCGAGGATCCCGGGATGGTCGCTCTCGTCGAGTCGCAGGCCCCCGCCATCGCCCTTGTCGGCAAGACCTCCGACTTCCACGTGCGCGAAGTCCTGCAGGTCTCCCTGGACGAGAACCTGAAGATGATCGGTGAAAGCGTGGCCTTCCTCACCGCGAACGGGCGCGAAGTGATCTACGATGCCGAGCAGTTCTTCGACGGCTTCAAGCGCAACGCCGAGTATGCGCTTTCCGCGCTCAAGGCGGCCGCGACGAACGGCGCGCGACTCCTCTGCCTATGCGACACCAACGGGGGGACAATCCCTGACGAGATCCCCGAGATTCTTGCCGCGATCCGCGCCGCGCTGCCCGACGCGCGCATCGGCGTCCATCTGCACAACGATTCCGGGGTGGCGGTAGCCAACGCGCTGGTTGCGGTCAAGCACGGCGCGGTGCAGGTTCAGGGGACGATCAACGGGGTCGGCGAGCGCTGCGGAAACGTCGACCTGATCCCGGTCGTCGCCAATCTCGCCTTGAAGCTCGGCTACAACGTGCTCCGGGGCCCGGAGAGTCTGAAGCGCCTCGTCCCGGTGAGCCGTTTCGTCGATGAGCTGGCGAACCTGCCGCCTCTGGTCCACCAGCCCTACGTTGGCCCCGCCGCCTTCACGCACAAGGGCGGGATGCACGTTCACGCGGTTCTGAAGAACGTGTCGACCTACGAGCACGTTCCGCCCGAGAGCGTCGGCAACACGCGCCACATGCTGATCAGCGAGCTGTCGGGGACGAGCAACGTGCAGGACAAGCTCACGAAGATGCTCGGGCAGCGCAGCTCCGACAAGGCCGTGCTCAAGAAGATCCTCGACCGGGTGATGGACCTCGAGAACGAGGGATACGTCTTTGAGAGCGCCGAAGCGAGTTTCGAGCTCATCGTCCGCCAGAGCCTCGGTATCTACCGGGCGCCGTTCACGATCACCCGTTGCGAGACCCAGAGCACCGGCACGCCCGACAACGGCGGAGTCACGCGGAGCACGGTCGAAATCACAGTCGGGGGGCAGGCGCGTCCGGGGACGGCGGAGGCCCAAGGTCCGGTCGAGACCCATTTCCGCGCGCTGGCCGCCGCCCTGGCAACCGATTATCCCTGGATCGGTTCGATCGCGATTGCGGATTTCCGCGCCTACTCGGTCCACGCGCGCGGCGAGAGAGGCCGGCGGGTGCGCGTCATCGTGCAGTTCCAAAGCGGCGATCGCCGGTGGGGAACCGTTGCCGTGTCGACCGATCTCGACCGCGCGATCTGGCAGTGCCTGATCGAAGGGCTGGAGTATGCCATCCTCCGCCGCGAGGGGACGCTCGACGAGGCAATGACCCGGGCGAATGCCAAGGAGGAACCTTCGACCTGATGATCGACCGCAAGAAGATCGTCATCCTTTGCGCCGGGCAGTCGGCCCGGCTGCTCGGAGAGATTCTCCGCCGCCTGCCCGCCTTCGATTGCGTCGGATACCTCGACGACGACCCGGCGAAGCAGGGGAAGACCTACTACGACCTCCCGGTGCTCGGAGGCTTCGACCTCCTGCCGCGTCTCAAGGGGGAAGGAGTCGTGGGCGGGCTTCCGATCCTGGGCGATCTCGGTCTGCGCCTGGGCATGTTTGCGCTTCTGGAGCGGAACGGACTGGAGGCGATCACGGCGATCGAGCCGTCGGTCGTCGCCGCCTCGGATCTCGTGATCGGGAAGGGCGGGCTGATCTCCTTCGGGACCGTCGTCCTGAACCATGTGGAGATCGCGCCCTATGCCTTCATCGGCAGCGGGGTGAAGATCCTGCACGACGTCACGATCGCGCAGAACTGCGTGGTGGGGGGCGGCTCGGTCATCGGCTCGACCTCGATGATCGGGGAGAACTTCGCGTGCGGGGTGGGATGTGTGATCCGTTCGGGGGGGGTCCGCGTCGGCAGGAACGTCCAGTTGGCGGCGGGGACGGTGGTGCTGCGCGATGTTCCCGATAACGCCTTCGTGATCGGAAACCCGGGGCGCGTGATCCGGTACCAGGACCCCGTGGAGGTCCGTTTCCCATGAGCCTCTCTGCCGTGAGCATCTATCAGGAGATCCTCGGTCGAACCGACGATGGAGAGCGTCCCGCGATCCTGGGACGGGAGGCGGTTCGCTACGGCGATCTCCGTCTCAGGGTGAATCGGCTCGTGAGGAGGCTGTCTGATGCGGGGGCGGGCCCGGGCGCGCGCATCGGGCTTTCCTTCGATCCCGGGGCCGGCTATCTCGTGGGTCTGCTCGGCATTCGGGCCGCCGGCGCCACCGCCGTTCTCTTCGGGACCTCGTGGACGCCCTTCGAGCAGCGGCGGTGCTTTCTCTCCGCCCAGCCGACGTGGATGCTGGCGGGAAGCGAGCCCGCGGTGGGGGAGACCCCCGAGGCCGAGGCCGACTGCGAAGAGGCGGAGGGGCGCCTCTACCGGTATCGGCACTCCCCGGCGCCGGACGCGTCCGATCCGGATGACGCGGTCATCATCTACACCAGCGGCACGACGGGAGCGCCCAAAGGTGTGGTCCTGCCCGAGTCCGCGATCTCGGCCAACGTGCGGGCGGTGGCGGCATATCTGGAGCTGACCGGCTCCGACTCGACCGCGGTCTTCACGCCGACCTGCTACGCCTACGCCGTGTCCCAGTTTCTGACCCATGCCCTCGCCGGTGCGGGAATCTTCCCGGTGCCGTCCTATCTGCGCCTGCCCATGGTCATCCCGCAGGCGTGCTCCGCTCACCGCCTGACCGGCCTGGCGGCGAACCCGACCTCGTTTCGGATCATCCTGGGCTTGGATGTCCCCTCGGACTGGGATCTGGGCAGCGTGCGCTACGTGATGTCCGGCGGGCAGTTCCTCGACCAACGCCTGGTGAGCAGGCTCTGCGGGCGGTTTCCGAACACCCGAGTCGTCAACATGTACGGCGCCTCCGAGAACTCCCCGCGGATCAGCTACCACTGGGTGGAAGATAAGGGGAGCGAGGATCCCGCCCGTTTCTATCCGGTGGGGATTCCGGTCCAGGGCACCCGTATGGAAATCCGCTCCGACGAAGATCGGCCGGTTCCTGCTCGCGAAGTCGGCGAGGTGGTCGTGAGCGGCACGAGTCTGATGCGCGGCTACTGGCGCGACCCCCAATCCACCGCCGCGAAGCTGCGGGATGGCTGGCTGCACACCGGGGACCTGGGGTACCTCGACGACATGGGCCGCCTCGTCCTGACCGGCCGCGCAAGCAATGTGATCAACGTCGGCAACGAGAAGGTATCGCCCGAGGATGTCGAGCGGGTGCTGCTCGAGGTCAGAGGCGTGGCGGAGGCGGGAGTCTACGGGACCCCCGACGCGGTGACCGGCGAGTCGGTCCAGGCCAAAGTGGTCGTGGAGCCGGGCGCCACGGTCGATCCGGCGGCGATCCTGCAGCATTGCCGTCTGATGGTCTCGAGCTACAAGGTGCCTCGCGAAATCCGAATCGTCAGCGCTTTACCCCGGACTCTCTATGGCAAGCTCGACCGGCCGAGGCTCAAGGAATCCTAGAAATGGAAGAGACTCTCACGACCATCGTCGAATATGTACGCGGCCGCGCGCCGAGGGCCGCGGAGGCTCCGGACGTCTCCGCCCTGCCGGTCTACAAGACCTTCGATTCGATCGGGATGATGGATTTCATCGCGTTTCTCGAGCGAAGCTTTGCGATCCGGATCGGCGACGCCGACGTTCTGCCGGAGAACTTCGAGACCTTCGCAGCCGTCGCGCGTCTCGTCGAGAGCAAGCGCACTCCGCGCTGAGACCCGGTAGGGCATCTGGCCGCACCTCCGGGTTCCCCGCGGGCGGAGCAGGAGCAACTCGATCAGCGGGGCGAGCGTCCGCGCCGACACCGCAGGAACAACCCGATCACCCGCTCGAGGTCGCGCTCCGTCATCGCTGAGCCGCTGGGGAGGCAGAGGCCATCGGCGAAGATCGCGTCCGAGACGCCGCGACCGACATAGCCGCATTCCGCGAAGATCGGCTGCAGATGCATCGGCTTCCAGATCGGCCGGGATTCGATGTTCTCCGCCTCCAGGGCCAGCCGGATCTCCTCCCGCGTGGCGCCGAATTCCTTCGGGTCGATGATCACACAGGTGAGCCAGCGGGTGGATCGGCCGTAGTCCGCCTCGGGCATGAAGCGAATGCCGGGGAAAGGGCCCAGGGCTCCCTCATAGGCGCGGAAGTTCCGCCGCCGCGCCTCGATCTTCTCGGGGAGGTGCCGGAGCTGTCCTCGCCCCAGCGCCGCCAGCAGGTTCGACATCCGGTAGTTGTAGCCGATGTGCGAGTGCTGATAGTGGGGCGCCGGGTCTCGGGCCTGCGTGGCCAGAAACCGGGCCTGATCGATCCACTCCTTCCTCGCCGACAGCAGCATTCCCCCCCCGGACGTGGTGATGATCTTGTTGCCGTTGAAGGAGAGGGCGCTCAGCTCCCCCTGGCGGCCGGCCGGCACGCCGCGGTAGTCGGCGCCGAGCGCCTCGGCCGCATCCTGCACCAGGGGCACGCCATGGCGGGAACAGGCGGCCCGGATCGAATCGTAATCGGCGCATTGCCCGTACAGATCCACCGTGACGACGGCCCCATACCGATCTCCGGCCCGAGCCGCGCGCTCCAGTTCCTCGGCCACCAGCGCCGGGTCGAGGCACCAGGAGTCCGGATGCGCATCGACGAACACGGGCGCGGCGCCGCAGTAGGTGACGGCGTTTGCGGTGGCGGAGAACGTGAGGGTGGAAACCAGCACCTTGTCGCCCGGCTTCACGCCCACCAGGAGCAGGGCCAGATGCAGTGCCGCGGTGCCGCTGCTCAGGGCGACGGCATGCCCGCCGCCGAGGAGATCGCACATCTCTTTTTCGAAGGCGTCGACCTGCGGTCCGAGCGGGGCGATCCAGTTGGAGTCGAAGGCCTCGAGGATGAGCTTTCGTTCGTCCTCGCCCACGTGCGGGGGAGACAGATAAAGACGTGCGTTCATGTGGCTCCTCGGTGCCTTTCATCGCGATGACTACCCGCAACCGGCGCGGGGCCTGAGCGTTGCCGCTGGGCAGGAGTATACGTTCCGGCCGGGAAACCGCAATCCCCGGGCCCATCACGTGGTCGAGGAGGATTCACCGCACCGCGACCCCAAGCAGACCCCGCCGCTCCGCGTAGCGGCATCGACGTCACCGTCGGAGCCGGCGCAAACAGACCGCACGACCGGCATCCTTGCCAGCCGGATCCCCGCCCGCGATAATGCCGCCCGGCCGGTCCCGTCGCCTGCGAGCTCGCAGCGGCGCAACGCTTGCCGCGCGTTGTGGTCCGGCTGCCGCCCGAACCGACCATGCAGAAAGGAGAGCCATGCGCCGCGTCATCTACCTCCACTCCCGCCGCCGGCGGCGAGCCCTACGGGCGCAGGCGGCGCAGCACGCGGTGGTTGGCCTGACCCTGGTCTTGACCGGTTTCGAAGCGTGGCGACACCCGGAGGGGAGCCTTCTGCTGGCCGGGTTTGAAATCCTGTCCGGGGCGCTTCTGTTCGTGACGGCGGCCCGCGAAGCGCGCGGCCGGACTCATGGCCACAGCGCGTCCGTCAGCGCGGTCGACATTCTGGCCGGCGTGGCCGCGACGGCCGAGGGGCTGCACCTGTCCCACCGGGGAAGCCATCGGATCCAGTTCGCCTACTACGCGCTCGCGGCGGTGATGCTCCTGAAGGGAACCCTGCATGGGCGCCTGCATCGTCGGCGTCGCCTGGAGCTCGAGCCGAGCGGCTTCCTGATCCGCGCGCGGTCGGTGCTGTTCCGGGCGGTGCGTCGGCCCTGGCACGACCTGCTCGAGATCCGGGAGACGCCGGATGCGCTCCAGCTCCAATTCCGACAGGGAGCCGCCTGCCGGCTCAACCTGAGTGATCTCGAGAACGCAGAAGAGGTGCGCTCGGCGTTTCTCGGGTATCGGGAGACACGCGTCGCTTTGGTGCGGGAAGTGAGCCCGAACCTGGCCACGTGCGAGCTGACGCACCTCTCGCGTCAGCCGATCGATTCCGAGCGCGCCCGAGCCCAGCATGGCGCCTACCTGGACCTCTTGAGCGCGCTCGGGTGCGCGATCCGGCCGGTGCGGCCCACCCCCGAGCTGCCCGATTCGGTCTTTGTGGAGGACACCGCAGTCGTGCTGGACGAGCTGGCGATCGTGACGCGGCCCGGTGCGGCATCGCGCAGATCGGAGATTGCCACCATCGAGCCGGTGCTGCGCGAATACCGGCCGGTACGTGAGATCGTGGCACCCGGCACCCTGGACGGCGGAGATGTCCTGGTGGCCCGGAAGCAGATCTTCGTTGGCCTTTCTTCCCGGTCGAATCTCGAGGCGGCGGAGCAACTCCGTTACTGGGTGGAGCCGATCGGTTACCAGGTGCACACGGTGGACCTGCGGAACTGCCTGCACCTCAAGTCCGCGGCGACCGAAGTCGGCGATCGACTGCTTCTCGTCAACCCGGCCTGGGTGGATGTCGCGGCCTTCGCCGGGTTGGGAATCGTCGAGGTCGATCCGACCGAGCCGGCGGCTGCGAATGCGCTGCGGGTGGGCGAGGCGGTGATCCTTCCCACCGCATACCCGGCCACCCGCCGGAGGCTGCAGGCCGCGGGGGTGACCGTCCACGAGCTGGACCTGTCGGAACTGGCCAAGGCGGAAGGTGCCGTAACCTGCTGCAGTCTCGTTTTCCGGATGGTGCCGGTGGCAACTCCCGCGTCCCTGCCTGCGTAGGTATTCCGGCGCGGCCGGTCGGGCATAGGTGAATCGGTGCCGGCGCCGCCGGCGGGCGCCATGTCATCCGATGCCGACCCCCGAGTGCGCGTCTCCAGGAGGTCTTCGATGCAGAAGCGATTGTCCCGCAGTCTGAAGGCCCACGTTCTCCTACCGGCCCTGCTCTCCCTCATCCTGTTGCCGCCCGCCGTTTCCGGCGCCGCCCGGGCGGGAGGCCGGAGCGGAAGCGCCCTGCGTCTGGGCGTTCGCGACACCGGCATCTGCCTCGGCAACGCCGACACCTGGAATGGCATTCGTCTGAACTTCCGCGATGTGGGAGTCCGCCGGGTGAACGGGCTGAACGTCACGCTGTGGGCGCCCGAACGCATCCGGCGCGCAAGAGTGCGCGGGGTGGCAGTCGGGCTCGTTGCTCCCGCGGCCCGGTTGTTGGACGGGATTGCGCTCGGGGGGGCGATGGTGGCGGGTGACCGGGTGCGCGGCGTGGTGGCGGCGCCGTTCGGCATCGGAGGCGATCGGATCACGGGCCTGGCGGTGGGCGGTCTGGGCGTCGGGTCGGATCGTATGCGAGGGGTCGCCGTCGGTGGCCTGGGTGTCGGGAGCGACCGGGCGGATGGCATCTTCGTGGGAGGCCTGGGCGTGGGCGGCGAGTCGATCCGCGGTATCGCGGTCGGCGGTCTGGGCGCCGGCGGGGAGTCGCTACAGGGGATCCTGATCGGAGGACTCGGGGCCGGCGGGGAGTCGATTCGCGGCCTGGTGCTCGGGGGGTTGGGCGCCGGCGGGGAGCGGATCCGAGGCGTCGCGATCGCCGGATTGGGCGTGGGCGGCCAGCGGGTGACGGGCGTGGCGATCGGAGGTCTCGGCGCCGGGGCCGAGCGGTTTCGGGGTCTGGCGCTCGGCGGCGTCGGAGTCGGCGCGCGGGACTTCCACGGTGTGGGCGCAGGCGGGATCGCCGCCGGAGGGGACTCGGTGCACGGCGTGATGCTCGCCGGGTTGTACAATCAAACGAAGCAGCTTCACGGGTTCGGTGCGGGCGCCGTCTGCCTCGTCCGCGAAGATCTGCACGGCGCCAGCCTCGCGCTCGTCAATATCGCTTCCGAGTTGCACGGAGCGCAGATCGGCGTGGTGAATTGGGCCGGCAACAACCCGCCGGCGCGGCGCCTTCTCCCGGTGGTCAACTGGCACCGAGGGAAGTAACGGTTGCATCTCGCGCCGGGCTTGACCATGCTGTCGCCCGGATCGGGCAGGTCGGTGGTGCCGAACACAGCCCCGCCCGGCAGGGCGGAGGGCCACCCGGACCGAAAGGGTCCCGGTCTCGGCAGAGGAATCCTTGACGGAAGCAGACCACGACGCCCCGCATGACGCGTTGATCGCCCGCGCTCGCCACTCCTCCGTCCGCCAGGCTTCCGGTTATGCGTCGGCGCTGCGCCTCTACGGGCATGGGGCCGAGATCTACCGGGATGGTTCCGGCGAGTTCGGCGCCCTCCTTTCGGTCAAGCGCTTTCCGTTCGGCGGAGCCCGCATCCGCACGTCGGGTGGGCTCGCGATCCTGGATTCGCGGAATGTGGAGGGCTACCGCCGCTTCCTCGCCGGGTTGGTCGACCACGCCCGGAAGAGTGGGGCCGCCGTTCTCGAGCTGAGTCTGCGCGAACCCCGCCGCCGCTTCGTCGCAAGCCTGGTTGAGCGGGACCCGGACATCGATCACGGCGTTTCGGTCGAGGAAACGATCCTCCTGGAGGAAGTGCTGCGGGAGGCCGGATTCGTGCACCTGCGCGAGCAGGGCACCTATGCCGTGAGCCTGAGGCGGGATTCGGACGACGCGCTGCTGGATTCGTTCAGCAAAAACGCCCGCCGCGATGTGCGCCTGGCCGAGAGACGCGGGGTCACCGTGGAACTGCGGCGCGATTCCGCCGCCTTCGAACTGTTTGAAGGGGCTCATCGGGCCATGATGTCGCGCAAGGGGCTCGAGACCGTGCCGGTCGGTCTCGTGAGGGAGGTGCTGTACCGTCTTTCGGAACGGCACCAGGGCGAACTCTTCGTGGCGAGCTTCGAGGGTGTGCCGCGGAACTTCCTCTTCGTGAGCTCCATCGGGGAGCCGGTGTATCAATGGGGCGCCGCCGCCCCCGCCAGCCACGAAGGCGGCTGCCCTCCCACCGGACAGTGGTTGCACTACACCGCCATGTGCCACTACCGTGCACTGGGGAAGACCTGCTACGACCTGGGCGGCAGCTTCGGCCCCGTTCCGATACCCGGGCACGAGAACCACGGGGTCTGGCGTTTCAAATACGGGTTCCAACCCGAATACGTCGCCTTCTCGGGGTTCTGGATTCGGACGCTGCGTCGCCTCGACGCGACCATCCAGGGCTGGGCTCGCCAGGCACGGAAGTCGTGGTCTGATCTCGGGCGGGAGGGCTGACCGGGCTGGCGGACCGGATTCGTTGCGGTGGCGTGTCATGAACCACCGGCGGGCGGTCCGACCGCTGCCGGCAGCGGCGGCGCCCCAGGCGGAAATCGACGCGGGCTCCGGCGGCGGGAGTCCGCTCGCGGAGGGATTTCGATGTCTCAGTTCCTGTACCGGGTCCAACCGACGCGGCCGGAAATGCTCACCCAGGGGGCCACACCGCAGGAAGAAGCGGCCATCAACGAGCACTTCCACTATCTGGTGCGCCTGGCCGATGCCGGTGTGATGCACCTGTTCGGCCGGACGCTGAACACCGACGTGTCCAGCTTCGGACTGTGCATCTTCGAGGCGCCGGATGAACTGCAGGCGCGCGCGATCATGGAAGACGATCCCGCGGTTCGGGCCGGGGTGATGCGGGCGGAGCTGTTTCCGTACCGCATCGCGGGCGTGGGACGCGGACTTCGCGGACTGTCGGGGTAGCCGATGGGCCGGCGCAAAGCGGGTTTTGGATCGGGGAAGTCCGTTCCGGGAGCACGGGCGGCATGAAGCGCCGGATTTCCGTCATCATTCCCGCCTACAATGCGGCCGGCTCGATCCGGGCCGCCCTGGACGGCGCCTGCGCCCAGACCGTTCCGCCGGATGAGATCATCGTCGTCGATGACGGCTCCACCGATGGGACGGCCGGCGAGGTTGCCGCCGTCGGACGCGCGGACCTGGTTCGGTACGTGCGCCGGGAGAACGGCGGCGCTTCCGCGGCGCGAAACACGGGCCTCGATGTCGCCACGGGTGAGTGGGTCGCCTTCCTCGACGCGGACGATGAGTGGCTGCCGCGACGGCTGGAGCTCGCGCTGGCGGTCGTGGATCGGCGTCCGGACCTGCTCTGGGTGGGAGCGGCGTTCGACGAGATCCGGTTGAACAGGCCGCCGGCCCGGCGGGGGGCCAGTCCCCGCGCCGTTGCGATGCTGGTGGACGGCTGTGTCTTCGAGAACATCTTCGAGGTGTTCCAGCGCGACTGCCTCTTCTGGACCTCCACGATGCTCTTGAACCGCCGGTGTATCGACGAGGCGGGACGCTTCGAGCCGCGTCTCCCGCGCAGCGAGGATGTCGACCTCTGGGTTCGCATCGGCCTGCGCCATCCCCGCGTCGGCTACGTGACCGAACCGGTAGGGCGGTACATCCGCCGGCCGGAGTCTCTCTCCAACCGGATCGTCCCCATGAGCCCGCTCGACATGTTGCGCCACCTTCGCCGGCGCGCTGACGAGGTTCGAAACGGCGCGCGGACTCTGAGGCCCTACGCCCGCTGGATGACCCGCGAGGCCTGCAAGATCTGGTTGCACCAGGGGAATCGCGGCGATTTGCGTGCGGCGTTAGTGGAGCTCCCCGACTGGATGCCGTCGCGCGGGAAGACTCCGCTGCGGGCTCTGGCCGCGCTTCCGGCGTTTGCCATGGCCGGGTGCGCCTGGATTCTGCGGGCGCGTTTGCGGGTGTTGGGGCGGAGTCGGGCCGCCCGATGACCAGCCCGACATCACCTGGCAGGCTGGCACCGGGGCCCGACCGGGTTCCCACGGGCACTTCGGGTTCAGGCGGAGAAGGTCGCTCCCTGCCGGTATCGGTGGTGATCCCGGTCCGCAACGGCCGGTCGTATCTGCCGCTCGCCATCGATTCGGTGCGCGGCCAGAGCCTGCGGCCGGCCGAACTGCTGGTGGTCGACGACGGGTCGACCGACGGCTCCGCGGATCTGGCCGAGAGTCGGGGGGCGCGGGTCATTCGCCTGCCTCACTCCGGGGTGTGTGTGGCCCGAAACGCCGGCATACGGGAAGCGACCTCACCCTGGATTGCCCTGCTGGATCACGACGACGAATGGCTGCCGGACAAACTGGAGCGGCAATGGGCGGCGCTGGCGCGGTTTCCGGACGCCGTCATGGTCGCGAGCGATGTGGCCAAGATCGACGCCGAAGGCCGGGGCATCGCGGAGCCGTTCCTCCATGCTCCCAGCAAGGACTATCACCGTCTGCCCGCGACCGTCCGCGAGTCGGGCCTCGACTACTTCGCCGAGATCGCGCGCGACATCCATCGGGCGGGCTGGTTCCTGCTGCCCAGCACGGTGCTCCTGCGCCGGGATGTGCTGCAGGATGTCGGCATGTTCGACGAGCGCTTCCTGCTGAACGAGGATGTCTCCTGCTTTCTGCGCGTGCTCAAGCGCGGGGGCTTGCTGGTCGTGGATGCCCCGCTCACCCGGTGGCGCATCCATTCCTCGAACAGCCACCGGCGGGAGCTTGACATGTTGCGCGGGCGGCTGGCGTTGACGCGAGTGGCGGGGCGCGAGCCGGAGGGATACCCGGAGGGCTACGTTGAACGACTGAAAGCGGAGTTGCCGGGTCTTTTGATGAGAATAGGTCGCGCCGAATTGCTCGAAGGGGATGTCCGCGCAGCCCGGGCTTCGATGGCCGCCGCGGTTCGAGAGGGGGCCGGGAACCGCGCGCGGGTCTTGTGGTTGACGACGTGGTTGGGCAGCAGGTTCACCGCCACAGTGGCCGGAATCCTGCGGCGGGTCCGCCCGAACTAGGCCTCTCTCAGCAGGGGTCCGAAACCGCACCGCCTGTTGGCCTCCCGGTTCTGCTCCCGGTGATCTCAGCTTGCGGAAGCAGGTTGGAGCTTGTGATTTCAGACCGGAAGTGGGAGAATGTCCGCGCGGATGCGGGGCCATCCACGAATTGCAGGCGCTGCCGGGAACTCCGGCGGTGCCCCAGTGTGATTTCGCTAATGGGCGCTGAGGTTTGTCATATGCGCAGGTCGTTATTGTCGGCTGCAATTCTTCTGGGGTTCGCCGCTTGTCTGCTCGTCTCCAGTTCCCAGGCTGCGCCTGTCGCCTGGTACTCGGTGGACGGCGCCGTCACCTACATCGACGGCAGCAATTGGTTGGAGGATGCGGGCTGCCATTACTTGGGGTTCGCGGTGTCGAACGCCTCCTTCAGCCTTACGGCGGCCGCGACCGGATGCGTCGGTCCCGCTCCGTATCTTTCGTATGACCTGACGGTCGCGAACCGAACGAGCGCGACCCACACCTACGCGTTGGGGATCCTTACGCCGATCACTCCGATCACGACGGCAGGCACGGCCACCGCCTTCTTTGCGGGGAGCATGACGGACGCCACGGGGAATGGGATCACCGTGGCCCCCGCCGGTCTCGACTACGACCTGGATGGCGTTGTCGAAATGCAGGCCAACTTCCTGAACGGTTTCAGCGAAGGCGTGAACATGGGTGTCGACGTGGGACTCGGCGCGACATTGCCGGCCGGGCTGCAGGGCCAATCCGTCGACATTGGCGGGCTGGTGAGTGGACCGGAACCCCTGGCGGCGCCTGTGGTGGACTGGCACGGGATGAGCTCGGTGGTGTCGTTCTCCCTCACGGGCCAGAGGGATCACGTGACCGTGAACGGGCAGGTCGGCATCAACCCTGTGCCGGAGCCGGAATCGCTGCTCCTCCTAGGTTTCGGTCTGGTCGGACTCTGCGTGTGTTGGGCACGCCGCCGCGGCAACTGAGGTAGACGAAGCCCGGCCGTCTGTCGCCGGTTGGTGAGCCCGCCAGAGTCCCTGGTCAGTGTCCGTGGTCACAGCCAGTGATCACAGCTCGTGGTGACAGCTCGTGGTCAGAGTCCATGGTCGCGAACAGAGTCCATGGTCGCGAACAGAGTCCATGGTCACAGTCGTCCAGAAACGGCCCGTGCCGTTTCCGGCTCGGGCCATTTCTGCTGGATCCGGTTTTCGTAGGTGACGACGGCGGGCGAGGTCGAAGGACCCAGGCGGGTCAGACCTCCCGTCCCCTCAGATCTCCCGCCCTAACAGCCTGCTAGCCTTTGATGCCGCCGCCAGGGCAGCAAGCGCCCTTGCCGGCGCCGGGGCAGCAGTCCGACTTCCAAGGCGTCCAACCGCGAATGCCGACGCCCGAAGGGCAGCAGTTCATTCCCGCGCGCATTTTGTCGCACGTCTGGCTGCAGTCCATCCCCGCGCGCATCTTGCCGCACGTCTGGCTGCAGTCCATCCGGACCCGCATCTTGTCGCACGTCTGGCTGCAGTCCATCCCCGCGCGCATTTTGCCGCAGGAACCGTCACACGGCCCGCGGTGGCGTCCCCCGCCGTGGGCCCAACCCGCGACCGTGCAGCGTGACGCCGGGCCCCGGTACCAGATGTTGTACGGATCATGGGAAGAGTGCAGGTACCGCCGGGGTCCGAAGCCGCGTCCCGGCATCGGGCAGCCGGCCGCGTCCGCGCCGCAAGCGGCGCGCATCTCCGCGCTGCAAGCCGCGACCCCGTGACCGTGACCACAGCGCGCCGCCGTGACGCAACCGGAGGCCGGAGCAGCGACGCCGGCCTTCATCGCCCGGCCACAGCCCAAAGAGGATGTCTTCTTCTGCGGGTACTTCGTGCCCGCATTGGCGGACCCCTTGTCCCCCGCAAGCGCCGGTCCGCCGGCGAGAATTGCGATCGCGGTCAACGCGACGATCCAACGTCTCATGATTCGTTCTTCCTCCTGCGGTGCCCGCGCGCCGCGGCCCGCTCGTGCATGCTTGATGATACGGCCTGTCGCTGATCGAGCCAGATCGACCCGGGTATTCTATCGACAAACCGGCAGGCGTTCCACCGGTTCTTCGGCGCCTCCAGCGCGCTCGCCACCCTCTTCCGCGCGACTCCGGACTTGCGGCGCCATGGGATGGGCGCCTGATTCGCGGCCTCGCATGAACCGGTGCCTTGACACGCGGCGAGCCCAAGCCTTACTTTCAGCCGTTCCGATTTCAGGAAAGGAATCGAATGAGACCCTTCCTCTTCCCGAAGTGGGTCAACACGGTGCGGCCGATCGTCGCGGTTCTGGCGGCGGGCGGCCTCGTCTATGTCGGATTCCTGGCGGTTTACGGCGGTTCCGGCAGGACAACCAATGTCGGCTACCAGCCGACTCAGCCCGTCCCGTTCAGCCATGCCCTCCACGCCGGCGATCTGGGGATTGACTGCCGCTATTGCCACAGCACGGTGGAGCGGGCGGGCCGGGCGGCGATTCCGCCGACCCAGACCTGCATGAACTGCCACGCGCAGATCCGGTCGCAAAGCCCGAAACTCCTGGCCGTGCGCGAGAGCTACGCCACCGGCCTTCCTGTCGCCTGGATCCGCGTCCACGATCTGCCCGACTACGCCTACTTCAACCATAGCGCCCACGTGGCGCGCGGGATCGGCTGCGTCTCCTGTCACGGACGTGTCGATCGCATGGAGCAAGTCTATCAGGACCAGCCGCTCACGATGAGCTGGTGCCTCAACTGCCACCGGCACCCGGAGCTGTTCCTTCGTCCGGTGGAAGCTGTGACCCAGATGGATTGGGTTCCGAATGAAGCGCAAGAACTCCTCGGCCGCCGCCTGCGCGAGGAAGGCAACATCAACCCCTCGACGGATTGCTCCACATGCCATCGATAGACGAGAACGACCGCACGGACTCGGACGCAGGGCCGCTCTCCTGGCAGGCCCCGCCGTACTGGCGCAGCCTGGATGAACGGGAGCGCAGCGCGTCGGCCGCGGCGTCCCCGGGGCGTGAGTTCCCGCCGGGCGCTTCCATCCTCGACAAGCACACGCGTCGAGGGTTCCTGCAGTTGATGGGCGCCTCGGTGGCTCTGGCCGGGGCGGCCGGGTGCCGATGGCCGCGCGAGACGATCGTGCCATTTGCGCACCGCGAACCCGGCCACGATCCCGGCGTTCCGCTTCGCTATGCCACCGCCATGGAGCGGGGCGGCTCCGCCCAGGGACTCCTGGTCACGAGCTACGATGGCCGACCCGTCAAGGTCGAAGGAAACCCCGAACACCCGATGAACCGCGGGTCCGCCGATCTCTTCGCGCAGGCGTCGATCCTCGACCTCTACGACCCTGACCGGAGCCGGCGCGTCCTCCGCTCGGGCCGCGCCGACCGCTACGCGGACGACTGGGACGGATTCCGGGAGTTCTGGACCGAACAGGCTGCGGCTCTCCGCTCCCGCGGAGGAACAGGGCTTCGGATTCTGGCGGAACCATCCTCATCGCCAACCCTGGGCTCGCTTCGAGGCGCCCTCCTGGCCGCTTTCCCGCAGGCGGAGTGGCACGAGTGGGAGCCGTTGACTCGCGAGGCGGAGATGGAGGGGACGAGGCTGGCGCTGGGCCAACCGTATCGCGCCCACCCCCGACTGGCGCAGGCAGAGGTCATCCTCTCCTTCGACGCCGACTTTCTCTTTGACCATCCGGAGTCGTTGCGGCTGGCCCGCGAGTTCGCGGCGGGCCGGCGAGCGGATGAAGGCCGAATGAACCGCCTCCATGTCGTGGAGAGCGCCTGGTCGATCACCGGAGCGGCGGCAGATCACCGCCACGCGGTGCCGCCCACTCAGGTGCCGCTGTTTGCGGCCCGACTGGCCGCGGCGGTTTCAGCGGCTTCGATGGCAACGATGTCCGGGGCACTCCGCGCCGCAGCCGAGGCTTGTGCGCGTCTGGCCTCCCTCCCGGGCGAAGCGCCGTTCCTGGATGCGATGGTCGCTGACCTTCTGGCCCACCGCGGCCGCTGTCTCCTGCTGGCTGGGCCGCGCCAGCCAGCGGAGGTCCATGCTCTGGTCCATGCTCTGAATCTCATTTTGGGAAATGCGGGCCGGACAGTCGACTACACCCTGCCGCCGGACGCGACGCCGGGAGGCTTTGGATTGCGCCTGCCGGCCGGGCTTGCCTCGATGCGCGCCCTCGCCGAGGCGATGCGTTCGGGGCAGGTGGAGACGCTGGTGATCCTGGGTGGAAATCCGGCGTACGACATCCCGGCCGACCTGGACTTCTCCGCGCGGCTCGCGGCCGTGCCGACCGTCATCCGCCTGGGACTCTACGAGGACGAAACCACCCGGGTCCGCGCCAACTCGGGCAGCGACCGGGCTTCCTGGCATCTTCCGGGGGCCCACTACCTGGAGTCGTGGGGAGACGTCCGGGCCTGGGACGGACTCATCAGTGTGGTCCAGCCCCTGATCGAGCCGCTCTACGGCGGGAAGACGACGGCCGAGGTGGTGGCTCTGCTTGCCGGCCACCCCCGGGACAAGGGCTACGACCTGGTGCGACACACGTTCGCTCTCGAGCGCGGACTCGCCGGAGTCGACGATCCCGCGTTCGAAAGATCCTGGCGGGGGTTTCTGGAGTCCGGCACGCTGTCCGGTTCGGCGCGAGCGGTCGAAGCCGTAGCCGTCGACCCGGAGGCGTTGGCGCGCGCGCTGGGGTCGTTCGAGCCGGCCAGCGAAGGCGACGGGCTCGAAATCCTCTTCGCGGCCGACGGATCCACGTGGGACGGCCGCTTCGCGAACAACGGCTGGCTCCAGGAGCTGCCCGATTCTCTCACGAAGCTGACCTGGGATAATGCGGCGCTCATGAGTCCCGCGACCGCGGCTCGAATCGGCGTGAAGGCCGACGATCTGGTGACGTTGCGGATGGACGGACGCGCGCTGACTCTGGCGGCCTACGTGATGCCGGGTGTCGCCCCGCGCACGATCGTCCTGCCGCTCGGCTATGGGCGGACCTTCCCCGGGAAGGTGGCCAAAGGCGCCGGGTTCGACACCTACACCCTGCGCGTATGCGCGTCCCCCTGGTGGGCGGGCGGGGTCGAAGCGCGCCCGGCCGGTGGGGTGTACCGGCTGGCCTGCACCCAAGACCACCACGCCATGGACAAGATCGGCCAGCGCGGCATCGATGCGCGGGTACCGATCCTGATCCGCGAAGGGACTCTGGAGGAGTACCGGGCGCATCCGGAGTTCGCCCGGGAGATGGCGGAGGCGCCGGAGTCGAAGCCGCTCTGGAAGGAGCACGAGTACGAGGGGTATCGCTGGGGAATGGCCATCGATCTCTCCGCCTGTATCGGCTGCAATGCCTGCGTGGTCGCTTGCGACGCGGAGAACAACATCCCGGTGGTGGGGAAATCGCGCGTCATCAAGGGGCGCGAAATGCAGTGGCTCCGCGTCGATCGCTACTTCAAGGGTCATCCGGCCGATCCGGGCGTGGCGTTCCAGCCCGTGGCCTGCGTCCATTGCGAGACGGCTCCCTGCGAGCAGGTCTGCCCGGTGGGGGCGACCATGCACGACCAGGACGGGCTCAACGTGATGGCCTACAACCGGTGCATCGGCACGCGGTACTGTTCCAACAACTGCCCCTACAAGGTTCGCCGGTTCAACTTCTTCAACTACCGCCGCGGGCTTTCCTCGACCGAGAAGATGGCCATGAACCCGGAGGTCACCGTGCGGAGCCGGGGAGTCATGGAGAAGTGCACCTACTGTCTGCAGCGGATCGAGGCGGCGAAGATCCAGGCCAAGAACGAGAAGCGGAAGGTGCGAGACGGGGAGATTACTCCAGCCTGCGCCCAGACCTGCCCGACAAGTGCGATTACCTTCGGTGACCTGGGTGATCCCCAGAGCCGGGTCTCCCGGTTGCAGGCTTCCGCTCGCGCGTACGGCACACTTCCGGAGTTGTACCTCAAGCCGCGGACGAAGTACCTGGCGCGGCTGCGCAATCCGCACGGGGAGGAGACCTCGGGCGGCGGGAACGAGGCTTCCCCTCCGGCGGGAGCCTTGCCGGACGAACATGCCGAGGGTTGAGAGTCGAAACGGGACTTCGGACGGCGGCTCGGGACCGGAACACCGCTCCGGCCCACAGAGACGGAGCGGTGAGGAAGCATCGAAGTGGTCCGACCGGATGGGGTTCGATGGATGAGGATGGGCCGATGAGGACTGGCCGATACGGTCCGACCGATGAGGTTCGACGGATGAGGACTGGCCGATGAGGACTGGCCGATGAGAACGGAGACGGCGCCTGCCGCCCTGCTGGACACAACCACGATCGAGGACCCGACGATCCGTCAGCCGCTGGTCATCGGCGAGAACGACTTCACCACGATCACGAACAAGGTTTGCGGGATCGTGGAGATGCCCAAGCCTCCTCGGGCGTGGTATGTCGCGCTCGGCTTTTCGGTGGCGCTGGCGGCGGTGGGGATCGCCATGATCCTCCGCCTGTTCTTTACCGGAGTGGGGGTGTGGGGCCTGAACAACCCGGTCGGCTGGGCCTGGGACATCACCAACTTCGTCTTCTGGGTCGGTATCGGGCATGCCGGGACCCTGATCTCCGCGATTCTGTTCCTCTTCCGGCAGCAGTGGCGGACCGCGATCAATCGTTTTGCCGAAGCCATGACCATCTTTGCGGTGGTCTGCGCCCTGGTCTTTCCCAGCATCCACATCGGACGACCGTGGCTCCTGTTCTGGGTCTTTCCGCTGCCCAGTACCATGTCGGTGTGGCCGAACTTCCGCAGCCCGCTGCTCTGGGACGTCTTCGCGGTCAGCACCTACGCGCTGGTCTCGCTGATGTTCTGGTACATGGGGATGATCCCCGACCTGGCCACCCTGCGGGACCGGGCCACGACGAAGGTCCGGGCGTTCATCTATGGGCTGTTTGCGCTGGGCTGGCGGGGGGGCAACCGGCAATGGCATCGCTACGAGGTGGCCTACCTGCTGCTGGCGGCGCTTGCCACCCCGCTCGTGCTCAGCGTGCACTCGGTGGTGAGTTTCGACTTCGCCACGTCGCAGCTTCCAGGCTGGCACGCCTCGATCTTTCCGCCCTACTTCGTCGCCGGCGCCATCTTCTCCGGCTTCGCCATGGTGTTGACGCTGCTGATTCCGGCCCGGCAGTTCTTCGGCCTGCGCGAGATCGTCACCAGACGTCACCTCGAGATCGTGGCCAAGATCCTCCTGGCGACCGGCCTGATGGTGGGATTTGCCTACAGCACTGAGTTCTTCATGGCGTTCTACAGCGGCAATCCGACGGAACGGTTCGTCTTCGCGAATCGCGCCTTCGGACCGTACGCCTGGGCCTACTGGATCATGGTCTCCTGCAACGTCCTGATCCCGCAGCTCTTCTGGTCGAAGAAGCTGCGCACGAACCTTGCGGTCCTGTTCACCGTATCCGTGCTGGTCAACGTCGGAATGTGGTTCGAGCGATTCGTCATCATCGTCACTTCCCTCCACCGCGACTTCCTTCCCAGCTCGTGGGGGATGTTCACGCCGACCTATGTCGACGTCCTCACGTTCGTCGGCACGTTCGGAATCTTCTTCACGCTCTTCCTTCTCTTCGTGCGCTACCTCCCGATGGTGGCCATGGCGGAGGTGAAGACGGTGATGCCCCAGGCGAAGTTCCACGGGCACCGGGGCACCGGCGACTACCGCGGCGACATTCCCGGGGCTCGCGACGTGAGCCACGCCCGGGCGCTCCTGGAGTCCGGACACGGCGGAGGGGAACGGCCATGAGGGCGCTTAAGCGGAGCGGACGGGTCCCCGGCGGGACCTCGGTCGGGTCCGGGGGAGAGGGCGCGGGCGCCGCGAACCGGTGCTGGGGGCTGCTGGCGGAGTTCACCACGGTGCCGGATCTCATGACGGCGGTCGCGGAGTGCCGCCGGGCTGGCTTCCGCCACTGGGACGTGCACACTCCGTTTCCGGTGCACGGGATGAACAACGCCATGGGGATTCGGAACACCCGGCTGCCGCTCGTCGTGCTCGGCGGCGGGCTCACCGGGATGGGCCTGGCGCTGCTCATGCAGTGGTGGATGAATGCCATCGACTACCCGCTGATCATCAGCGGCAAGCCGTTCTTCAGCCTTCCCGCGAACATCCCGGTGATGTTCGAGCTGACCGTTCTCTTCAGCGCGCTGAGCACCTTCGTCGGGATGCTGGCCATGAACGCCCTGCCGCGCCACCATCACCCGCTCTTCGCCAGCGAGCACTTTCGGCGCGCCACGCAGGACCGGTTCTTCATCAGCATCGAGGCGCAGGACCCCAAGTTCGACGAGAGCCGGGTGCGCGCGTTTCTGGAAGCCCTGGGCAGCGTGCAGGTGGAGCAGATCGTGGACGAGGAGGAGTGAGGCGATGCCGCGCATACCCCTGCCGCCACTGAAGCCGCTGCCGGGCTGGGTCTGGCCCGCGCTGGCCGTCGCCGCGGCGTGTTCGTTCCTGCCGATCGCACTGATCGCGCGGGAACGCGCCACGAGGGTCGATCGCACGCGCATCCAGATCATTCCGGACATGGACAAGCAGCCGAAATTCCGGGCCCAGACGGCCAACCCGATGTTCGCCGATGGTCGTGCCGCCCGGCCGCCGGTGGCGGGAACCGTGGCGCGGGGCGAAGCGCGGCTGGACGACCACTTCTACCGGGGGGTCGCGGGCGGCACGTGGGCCGAGACCTTTCCCCGGACGCTCTCTGCGGAGCTGCTGCGGCGAGGGCAGGAACGCTACGGCATCTACTGCGCCCCTTGCCACGGGCTCTCCGGTCACGGCGACGGCATCGTCCATGCGCGGGCCGAGCGCCTGCAGGAAGGAACCTGGACGCCCCCCTCGTCACTGCACGACGCGGTCGTCGTCGGGCGGCCGGTGGGGCACCTTTTCAACACCGTCACGAACGGCATCCGGAACATGCCGGCGTACGGGCCGCAGATCCCGGAGGCGGACCGCTGGGCGATTGTGGCCTACGTGCGCGCCCTGCAGCGCAGCCAGGGCACCGGGATCGAGGACGTACCGGTCGAGCGGCGCGAAACGATGCGATGAGGTCTTTCGGCCAGGCCGAAGAGACCGGGAGCCGGAAGGAGAAGGGTTGAGCAGCAAGGAAACGCCTGACCGTCGCGACCTCGGCACGTCGCTCGAGGGTCTGACCCCGGCCATTTTGCGGGGCGGGCTGGGGGTGGGCGGGATCGGCCTGATCGCCGCCGTCGGCATCGCCTGGGCCGGGGCCGGCATCGACCGGTTCCTGCAGTCCTGGCTGGTTGCCTTTGCCTTTCTTCTCACGGCAACCCTGGGCGCGCTCTTCTTCGTCATGCTGCAGCACCTGGTGCGGGCCGGCTGGAGCGTCGTAGTGCGCCGCCTGGGCGAGGCGATGGCCATGAACCTGCCGTTTTTGGCCGTCGCCTTCCTGCCGCTCGCGCTGATGCTGCCGAGAGTCTACGAGTGGGCCCATGCGGGCGCGGCCACCCATGATACGCTCATCCGGGAGAAGTCGGCCTATCTCAACCCGACGTTCTTCATCGCCCGGTGGGTTGTCTATCTCGTCCTCTGGTCGCTTCTGGCGCGCTACTTCTGGAGCCGGTCGGTGAAGCAGGATACCACCGGGGACGTCAAGCTCAGCCTGGCCATGGAGCGGTTTGCGGCTCCGGCGGTGATCCTCTTCGCCGTCAGCCTGAACTTCGCCTCATTCGATCTCCTGATGTCGATCGACCCGCACTGGTACAGCACCATCTTCGGGGTCTACGTCTTCTCCGGAGGCGCGCTGAGCTTCTTCGCGTTGCTGTCGGTCGTCACCGCGCTGCTGCAACGAACCGGCCGGATGCGCGGGGTCACCGACGACCACTGGCACGACCTGGGCAAGCTTGTCTTCGCCTTCACCGTCTTCTGGGCCTACATCGCGTTCTGCCAGTACATGCTGACCTGGTATGCGAATCTGCCGGAGGAGACGAGCTGGTATGCGGCGCGCCAGAGCGGGGGCTGGACGTCCGTCACCCTGCTCCTCCTCTTCGGGCACTTCCTGGTTCCGTTCTTCCTGCTGCTGCCGCGTTTCGTCAAACGCAGCCCCCGGCTCTTCGGGCCGGTGGCGGCCTGGGTGCTCCTGATGCACTACGCCGACATCTACTGGTTGGTGATGCCGAAGTTCAGTCCTGGGCGGGTGCCGGCGCATCTACTGGACGTGGCATGCCTGCTGGGCCTGGGCGGGTTCTGGCTGGCAGCCGCGGCCTGGCGTCTGCGCCGCGTTTCGCTCACCCCCGTCCGGGATCCGCGGCTGGAAGAGTCGCTGTCTTTTGAAAATGCGTGAGGTGTCGCCGGTGGGCAGAGTCGTGAAGAACAAAGAAGATGATCCGCGAGGTTCGATGACGATGGTGGTGCTGGCGTTCGGCTCCATTCTCGTCTTTGTCGTCATCCTGGGTCTGCAGGCGCTCTTCTTCAACGCGGAAGAGGCGGAACGACGGGCCAAGACCTTCGGACCGTCCGAGGAACTCACGAGGCTTCGCGCCACGCAGCTCGATCGGCTCCACTCCTACCGTTGGGTGGACGCATCCAAGGGGGTAGCGGCGATTCCCATTGAGCGAGCCATGGAGCTCACGGCGCGCGATCAGGGGCGCAGCCGGGCGGGAACAGCGGCCGAGAGGGCGTCGGGCGTCGGAAACAGCGGAGGGTCGGTGAGTTCGGGCGAGAGGCGATGAGGATGGCGCGAACGCGGCGATTCGGGACCAGAGAGGCTGCGGGGCTGTGTCTCGGCCTGGCAGTTGCGTTTGGCACGGCCGCGAGGCCTGCTTCCGCCGAGAACCTCGTGGTCCCGGGCGGTTCGACCGCCGCCGCCCCGATCGGCGTCCCGGCGGTTACCGACACCGCGGGGCGGAGCGAGCCGCTGCCGAGCGAGCTGCGCGGAATCGAGATCACCGAACACCTGGATGCGCGCCTGCCCCTCGACCTCGAATTCACCGATGAGGCGGGGCGCACCGTGAGACTCGGCGACTACTTTCAAGGTCGCCGGCCGGTGATCCTCAACCTGGCCTACTACAACTGCCCCATGCTCTGCACGCTCGTGTTGAACGGAGTCGTGGCGGCGGCCAATCAACTCGACTGGACCCTGGGCGAGGAGTTCGCGAGCGTGACAGTCAGCATCGACCCGGCCGAGACACCGGAGTTGGCGAAGGCCAAGAAGGAGAACTACCTTCACACCTACCGGAGGCCGGATGGTGCCACTCACTGGCACTTCCTGGTCGGCCGGCAGGAGAACATCTCCCGTCTGGCCGAGGCGACCGGTTTCGGGTACCGGTACGACGCGAAGGCAAAGCAGTTCATACACGCGGCGGTCACGATGGTGGTCACTCCCGATGGTCGGATCTCGCGCTATCTCTATGGGATCGAGCACCAGCCCCGGACGCTGCGCCTGGCTCTCCTGGAGGCGGGGCAGGGGAAGGTCGGCAACAGCATCGACAGACTGGTCCTCTACTGCTACGACTACGATCCCGCCGCGGGCCGGTACTCGCCGGTGGCGACGAGAATCATGCGGGTCGGAGCGGGGCTGACCGTCGGCATGCTGGGAGTCCTGCTCCTCGGCTTGCGCGTGAGCGGACGGCGCCGGGGGAGGGCGCGACCGGACGCGAGCCGGCCGGGCGGCGGCGCCCCCGGCCCCAGCGCACCGGGGGGCGGCGGATCGAGCGAGGGCGAAAGGGGCCAGGACGCCCGGGAGGGCGACGGCTCCGGGGCGAAGGGATCCTCCGGTCTCGCGCGGATCTTCACGGCGCTGGCGTTCCTGCCGACCGCGCTCTGGGTCGGTGCGGGCCGCGTGCAGGCGCAGGCCCGCCCGTATTTCTGGATGCCGTCGCAGGCGTCCACCGAGGCCGGCCGGGTCGACTGGCTCTTCAACTTCATCCTGGTGATCTCGCTGGTCTTCTTCCTCCTGATCGTCACCCTGACGGTCTTCTTCGTCGTACGGTACCGGCGGCGTTCGGACCGGGAAGCGGAGCGGACCGCCACCCACAACATCGCACTCGAATTGACCTGGAGCCTCATCCCGTTCGCACTCCTGGTGCTGATCTTCGCGTTCGGGTTCAAGACCTACATGTCCATGACCACGCCGCCGCGAAACGCGCTGCCGATCCTGGTCACTGGGCAGAAGTGGGCCTGGCAGTTCACCTACCCCAATGGCCACACCGACGGCGTGCTTCACGTGCCGGTCAACACGCCGGTCTCCCTCACGCTCACCTCGGAGGACGTCATCCACAGCTTCTTCGTGCCTGACTTCCGCGTGAAGAAGGACGTCGTGCCGGGCCGGTATACGACCGCCTGGTTTCAGGCCACCACGGCCGACACCTTTCCCGTCTACTGCGCGGAGTACTGCGGCAGCGGACACTCCGACATGCTCACCTCGGTGGTGGTGCACGAGCCCGGGGGCTACGAGACCTGGATGAACGAGGTGGCCGACTTTGTGGATCGGATCCCGCCCGCGGAGGCCGGCGCCCGGATCTTCGTGTCGCGCGGCTGCGGCGCCTGCCATTCCGTGGACGGGCGGCCCGCCGTGGGGCCGACGCTGCAGGGCGTGTTCGGGACCCAGGTGCCGCTGGCGGATGGATCAAAGACCCTGGCGGATGAGAACTACATCCGGGAGTCGATCCTCGTGCCCGGCGCAAAGGTGGTGGCGGGGTTCGATGCGGTGATGCCGACGTATCAGGGGCGGATCAAGGACAAGGAGATCACCGTCATCATCGAGTATCTGCGGACCTTGAAGTAGGGTCCGCGGCCAGGGCGGATGCCGGGCCGGACGCGCCGCCTGGCGCAACCGCCCGGGCGGGGAAAGCGAGCAAGAACGGCATGAACACGACGATCACGGCGGGCGACGGCGGGGGAAGCCGCGAAACCTTCGGCGCGGCGGAGGACAACTACCTCACGCACGCGCGCGGCTGGAAGTCCTGGGCCTTCACCCTGGATCACAAGCGGATCGGGGTGATGTACCTGATCTCGATCCTCTCCGCGTTTCTGTTGGGGGGGCTCATGGCCGGCCTCATGCGGACCGAGCTCTTGGGCCCGCAACAGGGAATCGTCTCCGCCGACCAGTACAACCGCCTGTTCACCCTGCACGGCGCCATCATGATCTTCCTCTTCATCATTCCGGGCATTCCGGCGGCGCTGGGCAATTTCGTCCTGCCGATCATGCTGGGGACGAAGGATGTGGCCTTCCCCAAGATGAACCTGGGGAGCTACTACCTCTACGTTGCAGGCGCCATCTTCTCCGTTGTCTCCCTGGTGGCCGGCGGAATCGATACCGGCTGGACCTTCTATACCCCATACAGCACGACCACGAACGGCGGAGTGATCGCCATGACCTTGGGGGCGTTCATTCTCGGGTTCTCGTCGATCTTCACCGGCATCAACTTCATCGTCACGATCCACAAGATGCGGCCGCCGGGGATGACCTGGTTCCGCATGCCGCTCTTCCTCTGGGCCACCTACGCCACGGCCATTATCCAGGTCCTGGCCACGCCGGTTCTGGGGATCACGCTGCTTCTGCTGATCGTGGAACGGGCGCTGGGAGTCGGCATCTTCGATCCTCGCCTCGGTGGAGACCCGGTCCTCTACCAGCATTTCTTCTGGTTCTACTCCCACCCGGCGGTCTACATCATGATCCTGCCCGCCATGGGGATCATCAGTGAGATCATCTCCGTCTTCAGTCGCAAGCACATTTTCGGATACCGCTTCATTGCCTACAGCTCGATCGCCATCGCGGTGATCGGCTTTCTGGTCTGGGGCCACCACATGTTCGTGAGCGGCCAGTCGAACCTAGCCAACACCATCTTCAGCTTCCTCACGTTTGCCGTCGCCGTCCCGTCCGCGATCAAGGTGTTCAACTGGGTAGCCACGATGTACAAGGGGTCGATCAGTCTGGAGACCCCGATGCTCTATGCCCTGTCCTTCCTCTTCCTCTTCGCGATCGGAGGCTTGACCGGGCTGTTCCTGGGAGCGCTCGCTACCGATGTTCACCTTCACGATACCTATTTCGTGGTGGCGCATTTCCACTACGTGATGATGGGTGGAACGGTGATCGCCTTTCTCGGGGGGTTGCACTACTGGTGGCCCAAGATGTTCGGCCGGATGTACAGCGAGAAGTGGGGTCGTATCGCCGCGATCCTCATCTTCATCGGTTTCAACGTGACGTTCTTCAGCCAGTTCATCATGGGCAGCCAGGGAATGCCGCGGCGCTATTTCAACTACCCGCCGCAGTTCCGCCCTTACCACGTGGCGTCCACGATCGGGGCCTACATCATGGCGGTCGGGTTCATCGTCATTGCGGTGTATCTGATCCGGTCGTTGCTGCACGGCAAGCGGGCGGCCGCCAACCCCTGGGGCGGCGCGACCCTGGAGTGGAAGTGCTCGTCGCCGCCGCCGCATGACAACTTTGCGGTGACGCCGACGGTGGGGGACCCCTACGAATTCTCCGGTCTGGTGTTCGACGCCAAGACCGGGGGCTGGATCGAGCGGGAGCCGTCTCGAGGCTGAGGCCGTCGCCGCGGGATCGCGGCCTCCGGGCGGCCGAACCAGGCGGGGACGGTCGAGGCCGACGGGGCGGCAAGGAAGAGCGAGGGAGAGTCGCAGCATGGCGGATGCCGGAATCGGAATGGCCCCCTCTGCGGGAACGGGAAGCGGCGGGTCCGGGCACGGGTCGGATCGCCCGGCGTTTCTCGCACACCACTTCGACACCCCCAGCCAGCAGTTCCAGGCCGGCAAGACCGGGATGTGGCTCTTCCTGTCGACCGAGATCCTCCTGTTCAGCGGCC
This sequence comes from uncultured bacterium, assembly GCA_964473865.1. Taxonomy (GTDB): domain Bacteria; phylum Eisenbacteria; class RBG-16-71-46; order CAIMUX01; family CAIMUX01; genus CAIMUX01. Next base: position 41,818 of record CAYYQN010000027.1, read on the forward strand.
TTTTCTGCGCCTACGCGGTCTACCGGCACAACCACCCGGACATCTTCGTCTACGCGCACCAGTTCCTGGACAAGACGCTCGGGGGGATCAACACGCTGGTGCTGATCCTCAGCAGCTTCACTGCGGCCTGGGCGGTGCGCGCGGCGCAGCTCAACCAGCGGCGACTCCTGGTGCGGCTCATCGTGGCGACCCTGCTCTGCTCTTGCGTCTTCCTCGGCATCAAGGCGGTGGAGTACGAAGCCAAGTGGAAACACGGCCTTCTCTGGGGCCAGCGATTCAACCCGGGACCCGGCCACCTGGGAATCGAGCTGCCGGGCGCAGCCGATCTGCCGGCGCCGGCGCCCTCGTCCGTTCCCTCGACGACCCTGGCGCCGGCAGCCTCCGCGGCCCCGGTGGCCTCATCCGCATCCACGTCCGGCCCGGCGGCATCCGCTCCGGTCTCTGGCGCGCCGGCGGCCCGCGGGACGCCGCTCTCCGGCGATCCGCTGCCGATCCACACCAACCTCAAACCGGCCGGGACGCCTCCCGCCGGCCTCGCGGCCGAGGTAGGACGGCCCCAACCGAACCGGCCGGGAGCGGGACATGGCTCGGGGGAACGGCCGCAGAACGTGCAGATCTTCTTTGGGATCTACTTTGCCATGACCGGTCTGCACGGCGTTCATGTCATCGCCGGCATGGTTGCCTGGCTCTGGGTCCTGCGCCGCGCCATCCGCGGCGATTTCTCCAGCGCCTACTACACCCCGGTCGACCTGACCGCGCTCTACTGGCACCTGGTCGACCTGATCTGGATCTATCTCTTCCCGCTCCTCTACCTGATCCACTAGAGCGGAGATCACGGGGACGCCGATGTCAGAGCAGAAGACAGGCCGAGACGGAACGATGGGACCGCAAGCCGGCGGCGGGACGCCCGGGGCGGCGGGAGGGAGGGCCGGCGACGACCGCTCCGGGGGAGACCGCTTTTCCGGCAGCTCCGACGCGCGCGCCCTGGGATCGCGCCCGGAGGATCACGGCCCCGCCCATATCCTGCCGCTGCGACTCCTCGCGGCGGTGTTCGCGGGTCTCGTGGTTCTCACCTGGGTGACGGTGGCCGCCACCCGGGTCGACCTCGGCGCGGGAAATCTGTGGCTCGCGATGGCGATCGCCACCGTGAAAGCGTCTCTGGTGGCGCTGGTCTTCATGCATCTGCGCTGGGACCGGCCGATCAACGCGATCATCTTTCTGGGCGCGCTGGCCTTCGTGCTTCTGTTTGTGGGGATGCTGCTGGCCGACACCAGCAGCTACCTTCCTGAGATGATCCCCGGCTACGCGCCGGCGATGCCACATTGACCGGCCGCGGGGAGGAATTCATGTCCGGCGAGATCGAATCCAACCGTAGTCCGGCCAAGACCGGCGCGCCGGAGGCAGGCCCGACCGGCGGCGGTCTGACCGCCGGCCGCCTGGGAATGATCCTCTTCCTGGCGGCGTTGGGGATGCTCTTCGTGGCGAGCTTGACCGGATACCTGGTGGTGCGCTCGCGGGCGGTGACCTGGCCGCCCGAAGGGAGCCCCCGTCTGCCGGGCGGGCTCTGGCTCAGCACGCTCGTGCTCCTGGTCAGCAGCGGGACCATGTTCCTGGCGCAGGGAGCGGCGAAGGCGGGAAGAGACAAGGCGCTGCGAAACGCGCTGATCGGAACCCTGGGATTGGGCCTCCTCTTCCTGCTGAATCAGTTTCTCAGCTGGCAACACTTCGTCACCGCCCACCACCTGCCGCCGCAGCGAAACCTCTATGCGTTCACCTTCTACATGCTCACCGGTCTGCACGCCGCGCACGTCATCGGGGGGCTGGCCGCACTCACGGTCACGGCGGCGCACGCCGCGCGAGGACGCTACCGGCCTGCGGACCACGCCGGCGTCGAGTACATGTCGATGTACTGGCACTTCCTGGGCGCAGTCTGGCTGGTGATGTTCCTGGTCCTCTTGTCCGCCGCGTGACGTTGCAGGTGGCTCAGCGAAGCACGATCAGGCGCTCGGCCGCCTCCGCGGCTCCCAACTGTACGCGGCAGAAGTAGATCCCCGACTCGACGCGCCGGCCGGAGTGGTCCCGCCCATCCCAATGTTCCCGCTGCTCACCGGCGCGGCCCGCGCCCCGATAGAGGGTGCGGACCCGTCGTCCCGCCGCGGTATAGATCGAGATCTCGAGAGCAAGGGTCGCGGCCTCAGCAGGTGCGTAGTAGTCGATCGCCATTTCCTGGCGGAACGGATTCGGAGCGCAGCGGAGGATGGACACCGCCGTGCTGTCGGCGGTGGGCCCGGGAGCCAGGCAGGTCTCATACGCGGCGCCGATCCGCCCGCAGCCCTGGTTGCCCGGCTGGTCGGGGAGGCACGGCGAAGAGGGGCGAAGCCGGAAGTCATCCCGCCCCGCCGCGCAGAATCGCGGATCGCGGCGGATGCTGCCGGCCCGCCAGTCCGCCATGCAGCCGTCCCAGCCACCCTCGGACTCCGGCCACACGTCGCAGCAGACGAGGCTGACCGTGGTGCCGATCGACGCGGAGCACTCCACCGGCGGCCGCCCGACGGAGTAGGCGAAGATGGAGCGCCGGAAATCGGCCTGCGACCATTCGTTGTCGACATAGACGCAGGCGCCCTTGCCGGAGGCGGCGTTGGCCACCAGGGTGCAGGAGTGAAGCGCGACCTGGCTCTGGGCGTCGATGAGGAATGCGCCGCCGCTGACCGCGACGTTGTCGTAGAAGACGGAGTCTTTGACTCGCACCTGGACGAGGCTCCCGGCAAACGCGCCGCCCGACCCCTCGGCCTGGTTGGAGAGAAAGGAACAGCCGACCACGAAGGTGGTGTCGGCGAGTCCGCGATAGCGGAGGCGCACGGCTCCGCCATCGGTCGCGGATGAGCAGCCCTCGAACCGGCAGTCACGAATCTCGGTTCGCCCCCCGTGGCCGCTGTGGCCGGTGATGAGAAGAGCGCCTCCGCCGGAATCGGGGAAGGCGCCTCCGGCCCGGCACTCCTCAAACACACAGTCGTAAAGCCGGGTGCTGTCCGCGGACTCCAGATGGATCGCGCCGCCGGAGGGAAACCAGCCATGCCGGACGGTGATCCCTCGAAACGTCACCCCGGGCGTTGCGGACACCCGGAACGCCCGATGCGGCTCCGCGGCGCTCCCGCCCACATCCAGCACGCACGAATCCGGAACTCCGGACCTCGACTCGATGGTGAGACCGCGACAGGGGATCGTGAGGTCGCGGTTGCCGTCCCCGGTATAGAAGCCGTCCACCAGGACGATTCTCCCGCCGGGCCGGGCGGCGGCCAGAGCTTCGCCGATGGTGTGATACTCGTACTGCGGCCCGGATCCCACGTCCCACCGGAGCTCGCCGCAGCCGACCGGACGGGCGCCCAGGAGGCCGCAGTCGGAGCCGGTGCAGGGAGAGGCGGCGTGCAGCCGCAGATCTCCCGCGCCGGCCTGACAGAAGCGGGGATCCGCCGAGAAGTTGCCGTCGCGGCCGAGCTGGCCGGCGATCCCCCCGTTCCAGTCGCCTCCTTCGTTGCCGTACAAATCACAGCAGGTCAGGGCAACCGCGCCGCTCCCTTCGAAGGCGACGGCCCCCCCGATCCGATTGTGGCTGGCAATGGACCGAGCGAGGACGATCCGGCTTTGCGGGCCGGCATAGAGGGCGCTGCCGGACACGCCGCTGTTCTCGCAGAACGTGGATGCGGAGATCCGAGCCTCGCCTCCCTCGGTCATGGCGAAGGCCCCGCCCTCCGAGGCGACGTTTCTCCAGAAGACGCAGCCGTCGATCGAGGGTGAAGCGCCGGTACCGCCGATGGCGCCGCCCTGCTCGGCGGAATTGTTGACGAAGACGCAGTTCTGGATGCGCGGGAAGCAGTCGGCCCGACAGAGCACGGCGCCCCCCCGCGCGGGAATGCCGGCGGAGTCGCCGGCGGCCCAGCCGTTGCGAATGGTGAGGCCCCGAATCACGGGGTTCGAGCCTGCGGGCTGATCGAACACCAGCGCGCGATGCGGAGCAGCGGCCGTTCCCTCGCAATCCAGAGTGCACGCTGCCGGGTCGTCGCCGATGCTGCGTAGCGTGATCCGCTTCCCGCGGAAGACGAGATCGCGATTCCCGGGTCCTCGAAAGACGCCCTCGGCAAGCTCGATGGTTGCTCCGGAGCGCACGACATCGATGGCGGCCTGGATGGTGGGATGATCTCCGTCCCCTTGCGGTCGGATCGTGACGACCTGGGGGGCGGGCGTCAGGTGGAGAATCGCGTAGTCCTGCATGGGCACCGACAGACCGTTGTCGTCGGACGCATACCAACCGGTGACCCCGCCTCCGCCGAGATTCAGGCTGAGGTATTCGATCCCCTCCTCGATCCTCCAACCGTCGCAGACCAGGGCGTGATTGCCGGCCCCGCTCGCATACGTGAAGCCGTACAGGACCGGCCGCAGTGCATTGATCTCTGCCTGGAGCATCGTGAACCATTCGTGCGCGTCGGCCACCTGATCCCGGCTCACCGTCTCGTTGGAAGGTTCGTATCCGAAGCAGTTCTCGAGCGCGCGAGCCACCGACCGCAGCGACGCGGAAGTGCCGCACACGCTGTAGTCGGCCCCGGACGCGACCCCCAATTCGTAGACGAGTTCGGCCACGGCGGAATCGGCAGCGCTCCCGCAGGAGCCCAGGCAGGTATCCGGCATTCGAGCCCATTCGTAGGGATTGCGGAAGTCCGCATGCAGCCATACGGGTGCCATCGGGGGAGAGGCGCAGCGGTCGCCAAACCAAACGTGGTCCACCTGGTGGGGGCTGCCGCCGCTCGGGCTGGCGTGGTACCGGGCGATCTGGGCCCCCGCCACCGGTGTGCAACCCGCGACGCACCGCTGGCCGCCGCGCCCGACCGGGCAGAGCAGGTTGAACGGCGCCCCCTGATGCCAGGTGGTCGAGAGGAGCGGCCCGAGCCCGATTACCGGGGCAGGATCCGGGTTTCCCCGAGCGGATCCGCTCGCCAGCAACCGATTCCAGCGGGAGCGGTTCTTCTCCGACGCCGCGGCGATCTCCGCTCGCGGGCCCGGATCGGAGACGTCGACCTCTCCCGAGACGACTCGGGTGGCGAGGGCGAGGCGCCCGCGCAGGACCTCCGCCGCGATCTCCTCCGTCGCGAAGTCGATCGATCCAACCTCGGCGTAGAACCAGATGGGACAGAGCTCCGTGCGGGCCGGCACCAGGATGAAGCCTTGCGGCGCGATCGTGAACCGGCAGCCCAGCAGGACGTCGCCCTGGGCGACCGGTTGCTCTCCGATGATCTCGGGAACCCGGCTGCCCCCCCAGGTCCCGCCGGCGGAGATTCGCTGCTCGAGCCAGGCGCGACCGACAGCGCGCATCTCCAGCCGGTTCGCGGTGTCGGCGGCGGCGGAGGCGATCCGGCACGCGGCGAGCATCCAGAGTGCCGCGCTCCAACGGCCGATCCGCTTCATCTGGACTCCCCGGAGCGCCGAACGCCGGCCGTCACTCAAAAACCAGCTTCTGGGTGCGTTGTCCCGGGCCGTCGCCGACCACGACGAAGTAGACTCCCGCAGCGAGGTTCGGTCGAATCGTCCGCTCCATTCCCCCGGCCACAGCGTCAGTGTAGACAAGCCGCCCGGCCGCGTCCAGCACGCGTAGCGTCGCAGAGCCGGCGGGCCACTCCCCCCGCACCGTCACCGACCCGGTTGCGGGATTCGGGTACAGCACCGGGCGACTCGCCGGCGCCGCCGCGTCGGTGGCCTGCAGGACACCGGAGTCGAATGTCCGGATCTCCGACCAGTTCCCGAAGCCGCATCCGGCTTCGTTTCGCCCCTTCACGCGCCAGTAGTACGTGGCGCCGCCGTAGGGGATGGTGAAGTCGTGGCCGGCACCGGCCAACACCAGATTCAGCAACAGCGAGCAGAAGTCGATGTCGGTGGCGACCTGCAACCGGTAATCATCGGCCTGCAGGCCGGTCCACTCCAGGCTGACGGTCGGAGCAGTCGCCTCGAATCCGTCCCCCGGACTCGTCAACTCTGGGCGGGAGGGAAGCTGGTCCAGGAACGGGCTCTCGTAGGCATAGGGAACCAGCGGTGGAAACAGCGTCTCGTCCTCGAAGAAGAACTCCAACCCCCGGATGACCACCGATCCGCTCGCCCCCGTGCGGAAGGAAAAGGCCCACACGCTGTCCGAAGCGGCCTCGAACGACACATACTGATCCACACCATCGAGGTCCAGTTCGGTCACGAGCGTGTAGCCGCCACCGTCTCTGATCGCGACGCGCAGGCTGTCGGCCTCGTGATACTGCCCGCTGTGCTGGGAGTGCACGCCGATCCGATCCATCGTTACCGCGAATGGGAAGTGGACCTCCGCTACCGCCCAGACGGCAGGACCCGACTGCCACATGGTCGCCGGGTCGAAGGCGAGCTCGCCGGGCACGCTGGGCCTGATCCGGTGTTGCACGATGTTGCGGACGTGAGAGCCGGCTGCTTCTCCGGACACGGTAGTCACCTGCAGCCGGTAATCCGCCTGGTTCGGGATGTCAAAGATGCCCAGATACACGACATCCGGAGAGATCCTGTATCCAGCCGGGATGTCGACGGCGGGATCGAAGTACATCTCGGGGAAGACATACTTGTTCAATGCCAGGCCGCGGAGGTCTTCGGGAATCAGGATTCCCGGGGTCGGACTCGGGCGGAAGAAGTTGGTGTGGTGGGCCGGGTTGTACGACATGATCGACGGATTGGTGGCCATGTCGTAACCGTAGACATCCACGTGGGGAAGCCCGAAGCTGTGGCCAAGCTCATGCTGCAAGGTCGCCTCGAAACTCGGGGTGTGGTCGAGGTCATACGAGGACAAGATGACAATGCCCCCGCCGGTGTTGAAGCCGGCATTGATCGGCCGGCCGCCGCCGCCGGGGAACGCCGAGTAGGGACTCAGGTAGATGACCAGGAAGACGAAAGGGCAGTCGAACCGCGAGTAGCCGTAATGCGTGAGCAGCTCGTCGGTGTACGCGGCGGCTCCCCCGTCGCCCTGAGACCGGTAGTACGGATCCTCGTGAATGCCGGTATACACATGGGGGACCGAATCGGCCAGCGCAAACGTGGAGCGGAACTGCAGCATCTCCTCATAGCGAGCCTGGGCCCAGGACAGGTACAGCATGAGGTTGGTCTCTTGCGTCGGAACGGGATTCGCGCCGCCCTGGGGAACGAAGAACACCGGGAGCACCTCGACCCGGCTGGGGTTGAGGCACAGCGTCTGGGCCTGGCAGACGGCGGCACCGAAGGGGGATGAACCAGGGAGTCCAATGCCGGAGCACACGGGGCCGAGGACCGAAAGGCCGATGACCGGCAGGCCGAAGACCGACAGGCCGAAAACCGACAGGCCGACAATCAGGCTGAGCGAGCGGGTCTTCATGGGGTGAGGCTCCGGATGGGCTGAGTCAATCAACTTCAGCGCCCTGCTAACCATGATTGTAGACCGGGCCCGGCATCGCTTCAAGGTTGGTGACCGCGGTCGCGTCACGGAAGCGATCTCACCCGCGATCATCTCCAGCGCCGGCCCAAGCCTCCGTTCTGACCATTTCCACGGGGTAGCCTTCCGCCCGCAACGCGGTCAGGACCTCATCCGCGTGACCCGAATCGCGCGTCTCCAGGCAGATCTCGATGGATGTCTGGCCGATAGGGACATCGTGTTCGACCCGGTCGTGGTACACGTGAATCACGTTGGCGCGCAGCGTCGCGACGACGGCCAGCAGGCGTTGCAGGGTTCCCGGACGGTCGGCCACCGCGGTGGTCATGGTCACGCGGCGACCGGAACGGACGAGACCGCGTTCGATGATTCGGGCGATCAGGTTGACGTCGATGTTCCCGCCGGACACCACACAGGCAACCGCGCCTTTGACCGGCAGCTTGCCGTGCAGGACCGCAGCCAGACCGACCGCGCCCGCTCCCTCCACCATCTGCTTGGAACGTTCCAGGAGCATCAGGATTGTGCCGGCGATGTCCTCATCGTCGACGGTGACGATGTCATCGACGTACCGGTCGATGATCGCGAAGGTGAGGTCGCCGGGCGCTTTCACCGCGATCCCGTCGGCCATCGTGACCGCCGCGGGAATCGTCCGGATACCGCCCTCGCGCCGGGACAGGACCATCGCGGCCGCGCCCCGCGCCTGAACGCCGTAGATCTTGACGCGGGGGGCCACGGACTTGACGGCCACGGCGATGCCGGAGATCAGACCACCGCCGCCGACCGGAACGACGATGCTGGCAACATCCGGTAGCTCCCGCAGGATCTCGAGCCCGATCGTCCCCTGGCCGGCGATGACCGCGGGATCGTTGAAGGCGTGGATCATCGTCTGGCCTCCGGCCTGTCGCACTTCGTCGGCCTTGGCCAGAGACTCGTCGAAGACCGCTCCATGGAGCAGGACCTCGGCGCCGTAACCCCTGGTCGCCACGATCTTGGCCAGAGGCGCCATTTCCGGCATGACGATGGTCGCCCCGATACCGGCCGCGCGCGCGGCGTAGGCGACTCCCTGGGCATGGTTGCCGGCCGAGGCCGCGATCACGCCCCGGGACCTCTCGCCACTCGTCAGCAACCGGATCCGGTTGTAGGCGCCGCGGATCTTGAACGATCCGGTCTTCTGGAGGTTCTCCAGCTTCAAGAAGAGGTCGCAGCCGGTGAGCGCGCTGAAGGTGCGGCTTCGGGCGAGGGGGGTGGGATGGGCGATGCCGGCCAGCGCGGCATGGGCCTCTTCGATGTCGGTGGGGCGAACCGGGATGGCGGCGTGCACGGTGAACTCCTTGCGGACGAAAGGACGCAGGTTCCGACGCAATTGGACCGGTCGCGCGCAAGGGCGGATCCGAGCGCTACGCGCGAACCGGCGCGACCGGAGGCACTGCGGTCTCCGGCGCGCCGGAACGAGTCGAGCCGTCCGAGGCGGCCGTCCCCCTGGCGCAACTCGAAGGTGATTGTAGAGGGCGGGGATGCGCTCGGCCAGGGACTTCGGCGGGGAGCAGGCGGGGGACGCGACGGCCCTCGTCCGGCGAGCGATTCCCGAGCGTACCGGGCGACGCCGGGCGCCCTCGTCCGGGGGGGGCATGCTCCGAGCGGGCACACGCGGCGGGGTTGTGCGTCTCCCGCGGGTCCGGGCGGGCGGATCCGCACAGGAGCGGTCAAGCCCGAACAAGGTCGACGCGGCGAGCGGCCGGAGTCGGTCACCGGGGCGATCTCCTCGCGGGGGAACGCGTGCGAGGAGCCGTTGAGGGAGCGTGCCGCGTCGACTCTCTCGTGGCGGCGCGCACGGGCGGTTCCCTTGGGCGTCGCCGGCCGTCTGCCGTGCGGGCGATTCCCTCGGGTCCCGCACGATGGCGATCACTCGGTCTGAAGCTTGGCGAAGAATTCCTGGCGTGGAGCTGCCACCCGGCGTGGTAAAATCAGAGAAATACGTCCAAACGGGGGTCGGGGGTCAGCACAGTCGTGGCTGAGGGTGAGCGGGTCAAAGGTGCGCCTGGGAGAATCTCTCCCCAGGATCCGGTCGGCGATCTGGATGAAGCCGCCGAGCTGTGGTCCGATCTCGAGGGAGAGCCGGCCGCTGCGGAAGAGACCGCCACGCTGCGCGAACGAGTGGATGCCTGGAGCGACCGGAACGCCTTTCAGGCCCTGAGTGCCGCCGCCGCCTCGATCGCGGGCAACCTCGACTTTCCCTCTCTCGTGCGTCAGATCCTCGACTCCGCCATGCGCATGCTCGGCGCGGACCGCGGTCTGCTCTTCTACGGCGAGGGGAGCGACTTCAGTCTGGTTCCTCTCGTCGCGCGCAGCGGCGTGGGGGAGGATCTTCCGGAACTGGAAGCGATCAGCCGGTCCTTGATGGAGCGGATCCGGGAAGGCCAGGCGGTGCAGAGCGAGGATGCGCAGGCCGATCCCCGCTATCGGGACATTCCCAGTGTCAGCCTGGCGAAGATCCGCTCGGTTCTGGGCGTGCCGCTCACGATCCGCGGACAGCTCCGGGGCGCCCTCTACGTCGACAATCGCTCCGTGGCTTCGGCCTTCCCGGACTCCTCCCGGCTCTTCCTCGAGGCCTTTGCCGGACTGGCTGCCGTCGCTCTGGAGAACGCCGAGCTGCACGGGGACACCCTGCGCGAGAACCGGAGACTGCGCAGCCGCCTCGACCCGCGAGAGGCATTCGGCCGGATCGTGACCGTGAGCCCGCTCATGGAGGCGGTGTTGCGTCGGGCCGCGCTGGTGGCGCAGTCCGATGCGCCGGTCATGATCCTGGGCGAGAGCGGGACCGGAAAGGAACTGATGGCGCGGGCCATTCACGAGGCGAGTCCGAGGTCCCGGCACGCCTTCGTCGCCCACAACTGCGCGGCGGTTCCCGGCCAGCTCATGGAGAGCATCTTCTTCGGGCACACCCGGGGCGCTTTCACCGGGGCCATCCGAGACAGTCGCGGGCTCTTTCGCCTGGCCGACCGCGGATCGCTCTTCCTGGATGAGGTGGCCGAGCTGGACGCGGCGCTGCAGGCGAAGCTCCTGCGCGTGCTCGAGGATGGGAGGATCCGTCCGGTCGGAGCGGAGCGGGAACAGGCGGTGGATGTGCGTCTGATCACGGCAACGAGCCGCGACCTCGAGACCGCGATCCGCGAGGGGCAGTTCCGGGAGGAGTTGTTCTACCGGACGAACGTCCTGGAGCTGCGGTTGCCGCCGCTGCGGGACCGGATCGACGACATACCGATCCTCGTGGAGCAGTTCATCGAGCGCTACGCAGACCGTCCGGCCGGTCGCGTACGCTTCACCCCCGACGCTCTGGAGTTTCTCCAGAGCCTGCCGTGGCGCGGCAATGTCCGCGAGTTGGGCAACCTGGTGCAGCGCGTGCTGGTCCTCTGTCCCGGACCGGAAGTCGGCTTGGATCAGGTACGGAGATTGCTACCGATGCCTGCGGAGTCGCCGGGGGCGAACAGCCGGACCGCTGTTGCGGGTGCCGGTGAGAACGCCTCGGGCACGCCGGGGACCGCGGCGGTGGAGGCCGAGTCGGAGCCTCCGGAGGCGGGGCCGGCCAGCCCGCGAGAGCGGGAGACGGTGTCGATTCTGGAGGCGCTTCGCAAGAGCAAGGGGAACAAGTCGGAAGCGGCTCGTCGTCTCGGCATGCACCGAAACGCGTTCCTGCGGAGGATGAAGCGTCTGGGTATCGACATGGATACCCGGTATTGACCCGGAACGGCCGGCCTTGGCCGGCGCGCCCGGGGGCGGATTCAGGGGTCCTTCGGTTCGTTTGGAAACACTCAGTAAGGAGGTTCGTGATGCGTCGTTGGGTACTGCTTGGCTGCGGGTTGCTGGTCGTGCTCGGAGTGGCTGGGTGGGCTGCCCCGGCATTCAGTGATCCCGTCATCAACCGCACTTTGGATCTGCTCGTCACCGACTGCACGCACAACCCGGATCCGATTGCCGGCACGCCGGTTTCCGTCCAGCTCTATCGCAACAACGCAACCGTCGGATTTCCGGTGACCAAGAACACGAATGACCTGGGTCGCGTCTCTTTCCCGATTGCGGCCGCCCAAGTCGGAGATATCTGCGTCGTCACGATCTCGCCGAACGACCAGCCAGAGACGGTTCAGTTCACCTTTGACGAGCTCGCCTGGAGGGACGATCTGATTGTCTGGTGGCCCTCGGAGAACCCGTATAACGATCCCTGCGCGATGGACGAGTGCTGTACCACGGGCGATCCGATCGGCGAGAGCGGCGTGCTCTGGCACATCCGTTACCCAGACTAGGTGATCGCTCCGACAGATCGCCGCTACCGGATTGCCGGCGACGTGCAGACCGCGCCGGATCGGCGCGGTTGCTACGCCTGGGATCTTCTGGCCGGGGACCAGGTCTTCATCAAGACCGGTCCCCGGTCCCGGATCCTGCACGAGTACTCGGTCCTCCTCCAGCTCCCGCCCGGCGTCTCGGCGCGGGTGCGTGATCTCCTGGTCGTCGAAGATGGGTGCTTGGCGCTCGTCCAGGAGCGACTGGCCGGCCGCACGTGGCCGGAGAGCCCAATGGATTCGTTTCCGGCGGAGCTGCCCCTCCTCGTCATCGATCTCTGTGAACGCCTCGTGCGTCTGCATCGCCTCGGCTTCTCGCACACCGACCTCAAGCCATCGAACGTGCTTCTTCTCGATCACCCGGCCGGGCAAACCCGCCTGATCGACCTGGGCTCCGCGCGCTCCATAGCGCTCCTCCACCTGTCCGAGGAAGCGGCCGCGGCGACGGAAGTGACTGCGCCGTACGTTGCTCCGGAGCTGCTCCGGGGATGGGCGGCCGACACGCGCGCCGACCAGTACTCCCTGGGCATGATTCTCCGGCGGATGCCGGGGCGGATCATCGCGCACCCGGAGTGGACCGCAATCATCGACCGCCTGACGCAACCGGCGCCGTCCCGGAGATATGCCGATCTCACCCAGTTGCAGGAGGAGATCCAAAGCCGGTTCGCCCTCCCGCAACCGGTGCCGCAACCTCCGTCTTTCGGAGCCGGCGCCATGCACGGCCGGGGCGCGGAGCTGGCCGATCTCGTCGAATGGGCGACGGGTCCTCCCGGGCCGCCGCTGCTCGTGGTGCAGGCTCAACCGGGAGTCGGACTCACGCGGTTCCTCCGGGAGGGCGTTGCGGCAGTGATCGCGGCCGGCGGGCCGCCGACTCGGTTCGTGGAATGTCCGCGGGTGAAGGCTGTCGAGGGGAGCCCGAACAACCCGGCGGATAGCCTCACTGCGGACGGCCTCGCCGCGAACGTTCTCACTGCGGACGCTCTCGCCGCCGTCGCTCTCGCCGCGGGATACCTTGAGGATGGCGCGCGCGTGGTGCTCGGGGTGCCCGATCCGAGTCCGGCCCTCGCCTGGACATCAGGTCCCGGCGCGGAGCGGCTGCGCTGTCTCCTGGACCGCCCGGGCGTACGGCGCCTCTTCCTTCGCTCCGTGAACGAAACTGCGCTGCAGAACATTGTTGCCGCCAGCCTGGGCGGCGGCGGTTCCGCCACGGATGCCCTCGGCAGCGCGCTTCACGCCAGGACGGAAGGGGATCTGTGCGCCGCGGCGCAGGGGTTCGCGGAGGTGTGCGCGCGGGCCGGCGCAGCGAAAGGGGTCCGCTGGGCCCTCGATGCCTCGGGGGCGGCGGCGGCGACCGACGCCTGCGCGATCCCGGTGCTCCAACCGCGGGTGACGGATCTGCCTTCCGATCTGCAGGAACCGGCCCGGATCCTCGCGCGGGCCGGCCTGATCGTGCCGACCGCCGCCGCCGGTCGGCTTCTCTCCCACTTCGGCGACCCGGCCGCGCTCGACCGGCTGCGGGCGTGGGGCGCGGTCTACGATCTGCCCGGCGACCAGGTGCGGTTCCTCCACAATCGGCTTCGGATGGATGCGCAGTCGCGGGCGCCCGCCGCGGGTGAAGCCGTTGATCGCTGGTTGTGCCGCTTCGCCGAGCCCAATCTCCGCGACCCGCTCCAGGTCCGGGAAGCCGCGGCGCGAGCCCGCGCGCTGGCCGACCGGATTCTCGAGGGCGACTATCTCCGTCGTTCGCTGGACCTGGCCGTCGCCGAACGACGCTGGAGCGATGCGCGGCCGGTCCTGGAGTACCCGTCCGGAAGCTGGTCGGAATCGGATGCCTTGCCGCGGGCGGCCGATCTGCACCGGATGCTGGGCGAGACCTGGCCGCCAATCCGTATCCTGCACCTGATGGGCCGCTGCCTGCTGGCGCAGGGAGATCCGCTGGGGGCGAAACTGCTGGCCCGGGCGGCCGAGGCTCCCGACACCGCCGACGGCTACGAGAGCCTGGCGCTTCTGGCTTCCACGCACGGGGGCGCCGGCCGCGTGGAGGAGTTTCTGCGGATCCTGGAGAGGATCGATGCCGTGGCGGCCGGTGGGGTGGAGCCGGTCCCGGGGCTGGCAGCCCTTGCCGCCGCGCAACGCTGCATTCTCCAAGGGAAACGGGTCGAAGCCCGCGAGCACGTGGCTCGGGCCGCGGAGAAGCTCCGCGGGAGCGGCCTTCCGCAGGAGTCTGAGTTGTACATGTTCGCAGCCGCGGTCTCCATGCCGGATCATCCCGCAGCGGCGATCGCGTGGCTCGAACGGGGTCTGGAAGAGATTCCGGTTCCGTTCCAGCGGTCGGCGCTACACCGGATCCTCGCCGGAGTGCACGAGTTCCGCGGGGACCCGGTGGAGTTCGAGCGAAACGCGCAGGCCGCGATCGATGATCTGGGGGACGACGAGTACCCCCGGCATCGCATCTTCCTGCGGGCGCAACGGGCGTGGGCCTGGGTTCATCGCGATCGCGCCCGGGACGCCCAGGCCGAGGCGACCGATCTGCTTCAGTCGCCGATCCTGCAGCGCGACCCGCAGCGGATGCTCTTCACGACGATCCTGGCCGGCTGCGCCGCGTTGCAGCAGGGCCACGGGCGCACGGCCGTCGCCCGGTTCGCGGCGGCCTGGGAGGCGCTCGATCCGAAGCTTCCGGCCGGTCGGCGAGCGCCGGTGCTGCGGTACTTCCTCGATGCATTGCTGGATCTCCGCGCGTGGCCGGTAATCCGGGAACATGCCGCGTCGCTCACGCTTCCGCCGGACTCTCCCGAGATGGCGGCCACGTTGACGGCGACGCGCGCAGAAGCGCTGCAGGCGCAGGCTGGCGGCTCGGATGCGGAGGCGCACGCCCTCCTGGCCGCGCACACCGATGAGGCGCGGGGGCACCCGGGGCTGCTGGACGGCGTCCGGTACTTGCATCATCAGGCGGAGGCGGCGGTGTCGCTGGATCCAGGGTCGGCGATCGTCCTCTACGGGGAGGCCCTGAACCGCCTGCCCGCCGCCGGATACGGCTACCTGCGCGCCCGCAGCATGCTCGGTCTGGCCCGGGCGCACGATGCAATCCACCGGCCGGAGGCTCGCCGGCTTCTGGACGAGGTAGTGGGTCAGGCGCGGCGCATCGATGCGCGCGGCGTCCTGGCCGATGCGCTGCAGCTGCGGGCGGAGTGGGGACTGCCGGGATCCTGACCTCTCGACCGGCGCGAGGGTGGATCACCGCTGGAGTGAAGGCGAGAGGCTGGATCCGCCGCGGAAGATCGAGTAGAATCGTGCCGTCGTGACCAGGCGATTGTCTTTCCCGGGAGGTGTCCCGTGCGATCCTGCCCGCTCTTTGTCGTGTTCCTCTGTCTCGTCTGGGCCCCGGCGGCGCTGGCGGCAATCCGGCAGGTGAGTCCGGATGGCTCCGGGCCCTATCCGGACATCCAGGCGGCCATCAATGCCGCCCTCGACGGCGACGAGGTAGAGCTGATTGACGGCACCTTCACCGGCCCCGGCAACCGCGGGCTCAACTTCCTGGGGAAGGCGATCACTGTCCGTTCCCAATCGGGAAATCCCGCGACTTGCGTGATTGACTGCCAGGGGCTCTCGGAGGCGCTCTTCTGCTACTCGGGCGAGGGGCCGGAGTCCGTGCTCTCTGGGGTCACGCTGGCCAACGGTTCCAGCAGCAGTGGGGGCGGCGCCGTCTATCTGAGCAACGCCTCGCCGACCTTCAACAATTGCGTCTTTTCCGGCAACCACGCTCCGCTCGGAGGCGCGATCTACACCTGAAGCAGCTGTTACGCGGCACTGGTCCAGTGCACCTTCATCAACAATTCCAGCGACTCGTGGGCGGGTGCTGTCTATGTCTGCGCCTCGAGCGCCCTCTCCTTCGTGAACTGCACATTCGCGCAGAACACCGGCACCATCGGCGCCGCCATCTACTGCGCGCAGGAAAGCGCGCTGAACCGGACCATCGTCGCCCATAACGGGCCCGGCGAGGGGATCCGTTGCACCGGATCGATCTCGGTGGATTGCTGCGACGTGTATGGCAATGCCGGCGGCGACTGGGTTGGCGGTCTCGCCGGTCTGGAAGAGCTGAACGGGAACTTCTCGTCCGATCCCCTCTTCTGCGACGCGGCGCACGGGGACTTCCGGATCAACGAAGCATCGGAGTGCAACCAGCCGCCGTGCGGTCTGGTCGGCGCGTGCCCCGTGGGCTGTGGGCCTTCGCATGTGGCAGAGGCAGAGCTCGGTTCCGGATTCCGGATGGTCCCGAATCCGACCTCGGGGGCGTGCCGGGTGGTCCTCCCGAAAGCCGGGTCGTCCCCGGCATCGGTCGCCATTCTGGACGTCGCCGGGCGCGTGGTGCGACGCCTGAGTCCGAGCGGCGGAGCGCCGGCGGGAGCCACGTTTACCTGGGACGGCCGCGACGGCGCGGGCGTCCCGGTTCCGGCCGGGGTATACCTGGCGCGAGTATCGACTTCGCAGTCCGTCCGCACCGGACGGCTGGT
>CAYYQN010000028.1:0-57592 GCA_964473865.1 uncultured bacterium
CCGTCATCCGGGCGGTGAGGTCCCGGTTCGCCACCCGCGCCAGGGCCGCCGCCGCCTCGTTCAGAGGCGTGATCACGGCATCCAGCGTATCGTTGATGCCCTGGACGATCTTCCGGAAGTCGCCCTGGTGCTTCGTGGCCTCCGCCCGGGTCGCCAGCTTCCCTTCCAGCGCCGTCTGCACCAGCATCCCGGTGTCCGCCACCAGCGCGTTCACCGCCGCAATGCAGGTGTTCAGGTTGTTCTTGATCTCATTGAAGTCACCCTCGTAAGCACCGGTGATCTCCGGCGGAATGTCGCCCTTGCTGATCCGGTCCACGCAATCGGCCGCCATCTTCAGCGGCTGGATCACCGCGTCCAGCGTCTCGTTCACCCCGCGCAGGATCTTCCGGTAGAACCCGGTCAACCGATCCGCGTTCGCGCGGTTGTTGAGCTGCCCCTTCTTCCCCAGCTGCACGACTGCGCCCAGCTCGTCGATCAGGATGCTGATCGAGTCGATGCAGGTGTTCAGGTTGTCCTTGATCTTGTTGAAATCGCCGCGATATTCCGCCGTCAGCTTCGGGGGCGTGGTTCCCTTGCTGATCATCTCCACGTACTCCGCGGCCACCTGCAGCGGTCCAATGACTGCGTCCAGGGTGTCGTTCACCCCCTGGATGATTGCGCGGAAGTCGCCCTGATGCTTGGAGACATCCGCGCGGGTGGCCAGCGCCCCCTCCACCGCCGACTTCGATAGCATATTTGCGTCGGTCACCAAGGCATTCACCGCGTCGATGCAGGTGTTCAGGTTGTCCTTGATCGCATTGAAGTCGCCCTGGTAGGTCTCGGTGATCTTCTCCGGGATGTCGCCCTTGCTGATGCGATCGAAGTACGTCGCCGCCACGTTCAGAGGCCCGATCACCGCGTCCAGCGTTGCGTTCACGCCCTGGATGATCGCCCGGAAATCGCCTTGATGCTTGGATGCGTCCGCGCGGGCGGCCAGCTTCCCTTCCACCGCGGCCCGGCTCAGCGCATTGGCATCCGCCACCAGCGCGTTGACCGCATCGATGCAGGTGTTGAGGTTGTTCTTGATCTCGTTGAAGTCGCCCTGGTATCGATCCGTGATCTTGGGCGGAATGTCGCCCTTGCTGATCCGGTCCACGTAGGTGGCCGCCATGTTGAGCGGCGTGATCACGGCGTCCAGCGTGTCGTTCACCCCCTGGACGATCTTCCGGTAGTCTCCCTGGTACTTGGTCACATCGGCCCGCTTCGTGAGCTGCCCGGCCACCGCGGACTGCGCCAGGCTCGCGGCCTCCGCCACCATGTTTCGCAGCGATAGGATCATCTGCTTCAAGGCTGGGCTGATCTCATCCTGCCCATCCTTGGCCTGCACCTCGGTGGTGAGATCTCCGGCCGCGATCTTCTGCATCGTCCCCACGACATTGGCCTGCAGGTCGTCGGCGAAGCTGTCCATCGTCTGGGCCAGAACTCCCACTTCGTCCTGGCGGGTCATGCGCATGCGGGTCCCGAAGTGGCCGAGACTCATCTCCTTCAGGAGATCCACGCCGCGGCGTACCGGAATGGCGATGCTGCGCGCCAGCAGGACCCCGAACCCGATCGCCAGGAGCGTACCCAGGAGCGCAATGCCGATCACCAGGGCCAGGCTCCGGCGGGTCGCTCTGTCCACTGCCTGTCCGGCCGCCATGCTCTCCGCAGCGTTGAAAGCCACGATCTCGTTCAGCTTGTTCTCCGCGGCCCGGAACTCCGTGCGGGCCTTCAGGGAGATCTCAAACGCCTCGTTGTCCAGCGCCGCGATCGCGGGGCTGTCCTGAGGCGTGCCCGCGGCAATCATGCGATCCTTCTGCTCGGCCAGCGTCCGCACCTTGCCGTGCGTGACCTTCCAGCCCTCCCACATCGGGGTGAAATCCTTCCACAGCGCGGCCTCCCGGGGCTCATGGGGTAGCGCCTCATAGCTCTTCCACGCCCCGTCGATACGCTGCCACGCCTCATCGACGTAGGCGTACTGGGCCCGGCGCACATCCGGCGCCATCATGCGCGGGTTGAGCAGACCGCGCTCGCCGACCCACACCGCCTTCTGCGCCTCATTGATCGTCAACAGCGCCTGCACCGCCGGCAGCCGGACGTCCGTCACCTCGTCAGCCTGACTCTTGACCTGGCTCACGCCGATCCAGCCGACCAGCCCCACTATCAGCGCGATCATGGCGGTCCCGACAAACCCGCCGACTAGCTTGGTCCCGATCTTGGTGTTGTCCAGCATCTCCCGAGTCCCCCTCCGGGCCTTGCCATCGCGGCGTTGTCCTCGGCCGTGAGCTATGCCCTGCTTGTGGTTCCGCGCACCTCAAACCTGCCAGGGTCGCGATCGGATCGTGTCCCTTTCCCCTTACGCGGCGAGGCGCATCGCCAACGCCGCCGTTCCCTCGAAGCTCCGGCCTTCCCGGGCCATGGCCGTGAGTCCGCCCGGATCGATGATCAGGCCGACTCGACCGTCCCCCAGGATGGCGCCGCCGGAGACGCCGGCAACCTTGCCCACGCCTTCGCCGAGTGACTTCGCCACTACCTGCTGCTGCCCCAGAAGCTCGTCCACCATCACGGCAGAATGCCGGTTGCCGTCGTCCACGACGACCAGCAGCGCCTGGTACGGGTCCTCTGCCGCTCCGGAGATGCAGAAGAGCTGATGCATGCGGACGATCGGAATCAGCTTGCCGCGCAGCATCAGCATCTCGCCGCGCCCCGCCACGGTGGAGACCGCGCCCGGTTCCGGCCGCAAGCTCATCTGAATGGATACCGTCGGTATGATGTAGCGTTCCTCGCCGACGCGGACCAGCATTCCGTCCGTGATGGCCAGCGTGAGCGGCAGTTGTACGGTGAAGGTCGTTCCCTGGTTCAGCTTCGATTGGATGTCGACACGACCGTGCAGGGAGGTGATGGCCCGTTTAACGACGTCCATGCCGACGCCTCGGCCCGAGACCTCGGTGACCTTGTCCGCGGTCGAGAATCCGGGCTCGAAGATCAGGTTG
This sequence comes from uncultured bacterium, assembly GCA_964473865.1. GTDB lineage: Bacteria > Eisenbacteria > RBG-16-71-46 > CAIMUX01 > CAIMUX01 > CAIMUX01. The sequence goes on from CAYYQN010000028.1 coordinate 3,012, forward strand.
AACGCCTCCGCGTCGGCCAGATCCTTGCCGGCGTCGATCAGGCCTTTGTCGACAGCCTTCTTGATGATCTTCTCCCGGTCGAGACCCTTGCCATCGTCGTCCAATTGCACGACGACGTTGCCCCCGGCGTGGAAGGCGGAGAGCCGGACGGTTCCGGTGGGCGACTTGCCCGCCTCCTGGCGCACGTCCGGCCGCTCGACCCCGTGGTCGAGGGCATTGCGGATCATGTGCACCAGCGGATCTCCGATGACGTCGACCATGTTCCGGTCGATCTCGGTGTCCTCACCGCTGGTGACAAAGTCAACCTGCTTGCCGCCCTTGTGAGCGAGATCGCGCACGAGACGGTTCATCTTCTGGAAGGTCGCCTTCAGGGGCACCATCCGCATCGACATCGAGAGCCCCTGGAGCTCTCGCACGATCTTCCCGGCGTGGGTCACCTTGCGGTGCAGCTCCTGCTGCTGGCCGGCGCGAACGAAAGGATCGGAGGCCACCATGGATTGCGCGATCACCAGTTCGCCGACCATGTCGATGAGTCGGTCGAGGCGGTCGGTCCGGACCCGGACCGAGGTATCGCTCGCTTCGTTGCCGACGATTCGCCGCTGGGTTCGCAGGGCCTTGCCCACATCGGTCGCCGTGGCCGCCCCCGCCCGGGCGATGGCCACTCCGATCTGTTCTTCCCCGGCCTGGGCCGCGGCCTGCTCCACGCCTTCTCGATCCGCGCAGTCGGCCGCGACGAGCAGATCTCCCACGCGCGCTTCGAGCACCGGCGCCTGGGCCGGATCGCCGTTGACACCGGCCGCTTCCGGGTTGTCCAGAATCCGGAGAAGCTCGGGATACCCATCGGGGGCCTCGAGCGGGGCGCCGCTGAGCGCGCCGTGTACGCTTTCCACGAGTGCCTTCAGCGCGTCGATGGAACGCAGGGCCAGGTCGGCGTACCCACCGGTGCAACGGATTTCCTTGTCCCGAACGCGGCTCAGCAGGCTTTCCGCGCGGTGGGCGAGCTCGGTGATCAGCTTGATCCCCAGAAAGCCCGCGGTGCCCTTCATCGTGTGAAAGGCGCGAAACACGGTATTCACCGACTCCTGGTCCTCGGGGTCGGTCTCCAGGCTCAGGAGCGCCGCCTCTCCGGCCTCGATCAGATCGCGACACTCGGTAACGAAGTCGCCGAGGAGGGTCGGATCGGCGTCCGCGGGCAGTGCCTGTATCAACGCCTGGGAGATCGACGACACGCCGGGGACCGGGGCGGCCGCAGAAACCGGAGTCCCCGGGACCGCCGGGGCTGCTGCGGCAGGGGCGGAGGTCGAGGCCCGGTCCGGCGCGGACGCGCGCGCGGGCGGTGGCAAGGGCACCGGCGCCGGCCCCGCGGGGATCTGGGACGCATTCCCCGACGCCTTGGCACCTGAGATGACGGTAGCCGCGCCGACCTCGTCGCCCGGGGCTTGGGGCGGATCGGCAAAGGCGGGGAGGAGGTCCGCCGCCGCCTCCAGGAGCCGCCCAACCTCCGCGAAATCGACGCTCGGGTCAGCCGAGGTCCCGCGGGCAATCGCTAGGAGCTTCTCGTGCGCCTGGAGACAAAGGCGTCGCGACTCCTCCGGAAGAGCGGCGTTTTCGGCCAGGCGGCCGAAGTCGTCTGCGATGGCGTGCAGGGCCGGAACGTCGTCCAGGTCCGCCTGAACCAGCGCGGCCGCCAGGCGATGGAGCGCGGGCGAGCTTCCGGCATCCTCGCCGGGGCCTGGAACTCCGGAGTCGCCGGACTCCGTTGGGACCGGGGTGGTGAGGGGCTGGCGTCGCTGGAGTTCCGTCCGGATGTCCGTCGCCTGAATCCAGGCGTCGGGAGTGATCTCCTCGGCCAGGAGTCGCCACGCAGCATCCACCCCGCGGATCGCCGGCGCCCAGGCCGCCAGCGTCGTATCGCCGTCACTCGGACCGCGCCCGAACTCCCCAAGGCTGAGCTCCAGGAGTTCCCTGATGAGCGCCAGATCCTGTTCGTCCTTCGGCACGGGTTCCCTCCCCCGGTCGTGTCGCCGCAGCGGCCCATCCCGGCCAGCCGGACCGCAGAGGTCGGCCGGACCGATGGCTATCCAGGTCATGGATCGGACTGCAGGAAACGGAGCTTTACGTTTCCGTCGGAAGTGGTTCGGGGACCTCGTCGCCGCGAATCGACGCCTCCAAGCCCTCCTCCCTCCCAGCCCGGCGGCTCTCGTGGACACCTCCGGCGAGTCGGACCGCCACCCCTGCCGGCGGGCCGGCGTCACGCCGGCGGGCCGGGAGCGGAAACCCGGCTTCGTGGCACGACTTGCGCTCTGAACTCCCCGGCACGATCGATACCGACGCCCGGCCGACGGCACGATCTGGTCCGGCCGACTCGGCGGCGGCGAGCTCCATTTGGGCCAGAACGGGGAGGTGCGACGATGCACGCAACGGAGAGAACAGGCACGCCCCTGGACACCATGGCAGCGCGGAGTCCGGGCCAGGCCGGAACGGCTCCGGGCGGGACGCGGTCGCCGACCCGGCTGCTCCAAGAGGCGGCCCCGCTCATCTCCGCACTGCTCACCGGCCTTCTTCTCTCCGGTTCGGGAGCCGCGCGCGCCGCAGAGCTCAGCGGCGAGGTCCAGGGACTGCTTCCGGCCGGTCTCTACCGCGTCACGGGCGATCTCGTTGTGCCCGTGGGAGGGACGCTGATCCTGACGCCGGGAGTCATCCTCGAGTTTGAGGCCGGGCTCTGGTCGGAGTTCGAGCTCGATGCCCGGGGAACGCTCCTCGCCGAGGGAACGGCCGAGGCCCCGATCGTCTTCCGCCCCGCCGCCGGCGTGGACGAGTTCAATTACATCCGAGTCGCCGACGGCGGCAGCCGTCTGCGCCACTGCCGGATTGAGCGCGCCGGTCATGTCGAGGGCATGAACCAGGGAGGGCTCTGGATCGATGATTGCTGCCCCGCGGTCGACGACTGCGACATCGTCGATGCGCGCTGGAACGGTTTTCTCGTCACCGGATCCCTGGCCCGGCCGGCGTTGTCCCGGGTGCGTGTCACCGGTTCTACCGGCTCGGGAATCCTGGTGGACGCCGGAGCGGGGCTCGATCTGGTGAACGGTGTCAGTTCCGGCAACGGAGGTGACGGTCTTCAGCTCTGCGGCGGTCCCGGCACGCTGGTCGGCTGCCTCTTCGCCGGCAACGGCGGGCACGGCGTCGCGGGCGGCGGATCCGAGGGCGCGGCAGCCACCGTGGTGAACTGCACCGTGGCGAGGAACGGCGAGCCCGACCTCGCGGAGTCCGACCGCCTCGCGCTTTACAACTGCCTGGTGACCAGCACGCCGGGGACCTGGGCCGATGCGGAGCACACCTACGCCACGGCGCGCGAAGGATGGTTGGGGTTCGTCGACGCCGACGCAGGAGACTACCGCCTCGCCGGGAGTGCGCCCGGCCGGGACGCCGGAACGCGTTTCGGGGTCCCAGGGTTGCTGCTGCCGGACACGGATCTCGACGGGAACCCGCGGATTCACGGGATCGTCGATCTGGGCGCCTTCGAGTCAACCCTCGATCCCGACACCGGCGAATCCGGGCCCTTCTTCTCCCCGGCCCTGCTGCGCCCACGCATGACGCTACCGGAGTTCGGCATACCCGGCACCGGGCTCCCCGTCATGGTGGCCGCCTTGGGGACCTACCCTCTGAGCGCCGTGACGGTGGAGCTTCTGCCGGAAGGAGGCACGCCCTTCCCTTTGACGGTCTGCAGCATCGCGGCCCGGGACCTCATAGCCGGGTCGGACCTTGCCGTGCAGCTCTATCCGATCGGGATTGAGCGGGTTCAGGAGATCATCGCCGGCGTGCCGGCAGGAGCGCCGGAGGGGCTGCACGGGATCCGCGTGCGGCTCGGGGACCGGGCATTCGAAAGCCCGCAGGCGGTGCGCGTTCACTCCGCCTGGCCACAGCGTTGGGGTCTGCTGCACTGCACCGACCTCCACGTCGGGGCGACCGGAGAGTCCCACACGGCGGCCGAGCGACTGCGCGCGTTTGTGCGCGAGGCCAATTTCCTGCAACCGGAGCTTGTCGTGATGACCGGCGATCTGTGCGAAAACGCTGATGTGGAGAACGCCTGGGATGATTCCCTGCTCACGATCCTACGGGGGCTCACGGTGCCGATGTTCGCGCTGCCGGGGAACCACGAGCGGTACAACGAAGATCAGACCTACAACCCGCTCGGCTACTTCCGTCACTTCCACAACGTCAACCGTTTCGCCAACTCCGAAGTGATGGTCGGCGGCGCCCGGATCTACGGCCTCGACAGCGGTCCTGAGTTAGGGGCGCTCGAGCTGGCCCGATGCCTGGGCCCCACCACCTCCGCGCTCGACTGGGTCGAGGCGCGGCTGGCCGGTCTCGATTCCGAGACCGATCGCCCGCGCATCCTGCTGACGCACGGGCCCACCTACGACTACTTCAGCTGGAGTGCGCAGAACACCGATCGGGTACGCGATCTCGCGGCGACCCACGGTCTCGCGCTGTGTCTCGCCGGACACACCCACCGCTTCGAGACGTATCGGAACGAGGGCACCAACTGGTTGGGCCGAAATGACTACGCAGACGAGGACGACTGGGGCGAGGACGTTCCCCTCCCGGTCTTTCCCCTGCACGTGCAGACCTCCTCCCTCGGTAAGGGGGTACACCTGCCGTTGCCGGCCGCACCCTCCCAGGCGGAAGGCAAGGTGTCCGCGGTCCCCAGCGATCCAGCGCGAACGGAGCCCATGCACGCCGCCGCCGGCGACTCCCGCGCACTCCGGCGGGGCCTCTTCGGCGACGATATCGCGTATCGCTGGATCCAGATCGAGGGAACGGACGTGACCTTTTTCAGCGCGGACAGCGACGGTGATGGGTGGCGCAGTACGGAAGACGCCTGGCTTCTGGGCGAATTCGATTTCTCGGTCACCACGGAGGCGAACGGCACAATCACCTCGAGAGTCACGAATCATCATCATGAGACCTGGTGGCGGCCGCACCACTTCATCCCCGCCATCTGGGGCGTTCCGTATCTGGTGTCCGGGGGGGTCTGCGTTCACCGGTATCCCGACGGCATTCTCGAGGCCGAAGTCGAGATGGTCGGCCCGGGAGAGACTTCCGTGGTCACGCTGACGCCGAACCACCCCGCCAACATGGCCTCGGTGGAATCCGACGGAACCGGGCTTCGCGTTCTGGGCAATCCGTTCGTAGGCTCGGCGCAGTTCCTGGTGTCGGAGCAACACCCGAGGTCCGTTGGACCAACGCCCGTCATTCGACTCATGGTGTTCGATCCCGCCGGCCGGTGCATCCGGCAGTTGTCCGCGGCGCCGGGATCGGTCGGAAGCGCGGCCGACGGATCGGGGCCGTATGCGGGGCCGTCCGGCCGCGGAACCGAGAGCCGAAGGTTCACCTGGAATGGCCGGGATGACTCAGGCCGGGAAGTACCTCCCGGAGTCTACTTCGCGCGGCGGGAAGACCAGCCGCATTCCGCCGCGATCCGAGTCGTCAAGCTACGCTGACGCTCACGGCGAGGTCCCAACCAGGCCGGCACCGGGCGGGCCGGAGGGAATGGTCTGGCCGTGCCGATGACTCCAGCAGGGTGCCGCCGGGGAAGGCACCAGGCGGGCCGCCGCGAATGTCCGGACTTCACCGCTCATCCGACGGCCCAGGCATACTGGGGCGGCCAGGGGACTGGATGCCCCAACTCGCCCGCGGCGCGGATCGGCCAGTAGGGATCGCGCAAAAACTCGCGCCCCAGAAGGACCAGATCGGCGCGACCATCCTGGATGATCTCAGCGGCCATGACCGGTTCCGTGATCATCCCCACCGCCGCTGTGGGGACCTCCGCCTCGCGGCGAATCCGTTCCGCAAACGGCACCTGATATCCGGGACCCACCGGGACCTGCTGCTCGGGCACCAGACCGCCCGATGAGCAATCCACGAGATCGACGCCCAGACGGCGCAGCGCGCGGCAGAACGTCACGGCTTGTTCCACGTCCCACCCGCCGCGCATCCAGTCGGTGGCCGAAATGCGCACCAGGAGCGGCAGATCCTCGGGCCACGCCGCGCGCACCCGGCGCGCCACCTCGAGCGGGAACCGCATCCGGTTCTCCAGCGAGCCGCCCCAGGCATCCTCGCGCCGATTCGTGAGCGGCGATAGGAACTCGTGGAGGAGATAGCCGTGCGCGGCGTGCAGTTCGAGAACCTGGAAGCCGACCGCGCGGGCCCGCTGCGAGGCCGCGACGAACTTCGCGGCCAGATCCTCCAACTCCGCCTCCTCCAATGCGTGCGGCCGACGATATCCGGCGGCGAAGGGCGTGGCGGACGGCCCTACCGGTTCCCAGCTTCCCTCCTCGGCGGAGATCGGACCGCGGCCGGCGAACGGCGGCCGGGTACCCGCCTTGCGGCCGGCGTGGGCGAGCTGCATCGCCGGGACCGCACCCTGCGCCACCAGGAACTGGACAATCGGCACCCAGGAAGAGACGAGACCGTCGTCCCACAGGCCGCAGTCGGCCGGACTGATCCGCCCGCGCGGCTCAACCGCCGTTGCCTCGGTGATCACCAGACCCGCGCCGCCCGCCGCGCGTGAACCCAGATGAATGCGATGCCAGTCGTGCGGCCGACCATCTCGAGCGCAGTACATGCACATCGGGCTGACGCCGATCCGGTTTCGCATCGTCACACTGCGGAGTTGGAGCGGCTCGAAGAGGTGCGGCATGGCGACGATTCTACTCCCCGCCGGAGCTTGACTCCAGCGCCGTCCGGAGACGCCGGCGGTGGACGGGTGGCCAGGTGGCGGGATCCGAACCGGCTACGACGGCGTCAGCGCCGAGGGCGGTCGGACTCCGCCTTCGCCAACACATAGCGGCCGCCGGGCCGGCGCTCGATTCGGCCCAACAGCTCCAGTCGCGCCAGCACGGCTCGCACGCGGCCGGGTTCCGAGGCGCCCAGCTCGCGAATCATCCGATCCAGGTCGCGCACCCCGCTTCGCAGCTTCGCCAGGACCCGGACATCCGTGATCTCATCGGCGGACTCGGGAGTGCCAGCCGCGCGCGAGGCTGGGACCTGCCGTTGCCGCGGCCTCTCTACCGGTTCTTCCGCGTCCTTTCCGACGCGCGCCCGGTCCCGCACTCTCGGCGTCTTCTCGAGCACTTCGAGGACGGATGCCGCCCCCAGCACCGGCGCGGCCCCGTCCTGGAGCAGCCGGTTCGGCAGGAGACTGCCGGGAAGGCAGATATCGCGCGGAACCGCCATCAGCTCTCGACCCTGGTCGAGGGCGAAGTCAGCGGTGGAACGCGCCCCGCTTCGTTCGCTTCCTTCCACGATGATCACCACATCACACAAGGCGGCCAGGATCCGGTTGCGCCGAGGGAAGTGGAGCGGGCGCGGAGCGGTGCCCGGAGGGAACTCAGTCACCGTTCCTCCTCTCTCGAGCATCCGGTCGTGCAAGGCGCGGTGTTCCGTCGGATAGACCACGTCCGGTCCGGTGCCGAGAACCGCCACGGAGCAGCCTCCCGCATCCAGCGCGCCGAGATGCGCCTCTCCGTCGACGCCTCGCGCCATCCCACTCACCACGGTGACACCGGCGAGCGCGAGGTCGCGCCCCAACGCGTAGGCTATCTCCCTTCCTGCCCCGCTGGCGGCACGCGAGCCGACGATCCCGACGCACGGTGCAGCGACCGCCTCCAACGGTTCCCCGCTCAAGAAGAGAAACGGCGGCGGATCGTCCAGATCCGAGAGGCGAGCGGGCCAGCCGGGCGCCCCCTCGCACAGGAGACGGATCCCGCGGCGCGCCATCTCCTCCGCCACGCCCATGAGATATGTATCGTCCGGCACATCTGCCAGATCCTCGACGAGGCGAGGGCCCAGTTCGGGCACAACGCGATGAAGCTCGGTGGATGAGCAGGGAAGGGTCAATTCGCCGGATCGGACCTGCCCGACCAGCCGGCGCAACAAGCGGGGAGGAATCCGCCACAGAAACGCCAGGCGAAGCTCCGCGAGCTCGCCTGCTCTCCCGGGACCCCGGTCGGCATCCCGCACCGCAAGCGAGCCGCCGTCATTCCCGACAGTCGGTGTCTCCCGGGACGGCGCCGCTCGCCGGACTGGGTGGATTCTCCGGGCCGGTGCCGCCGATCTCCACGCGCCTTCGCCGCGGCCACGGACGAGACCCGAGCGGCAGTCGCCGATCCACGCGATCGGCGAAGAATGGGACTCCGGTCTCATCGCGATGACGCCACGGCTCTCCCGTACCGGCCGGCGGCTCGCCGATCGCCGCCTCACCGTTGAGGTCCCGCTCGCCATCACGATCTTCCTCTTCCTCCTCTTCCGAGAGTCCGCGAAGCGGCGGGTTCGCCGTCGCGGCAGGATCCGATTCCCGCAGCTCGCGCAGCCGGCCTCCCAACGCACGGAGAAGCTCCGGTATCCCCGCGCCGGTGGCCGCGGAGATGCGCAGAGGCTCGAGCTCCAGCAGGGCCGGCAGATCAACTCCCGGCGCCAGATCGCTCCGGCTGTAGACGACCAGGCGAGGACGTCTTTCGAGCGCCGGGCTGAACGCCGCCAACTCGGCTTGCAGAGTCCGCAAATCCTCCGTTGGATTCGCCGCCGCGGAATCCACGAGGAAGAGCAGCAACCGGGTCCGTTCGATGTGACGCAGAAAGCGCAGCCCCAGGCCGCGCCCGGCGTGCGCCCCCTCGACCAACCCCGGCAGGTCCGCCATCACGAAGGAGTCGTCTTCGCCGAGCGCCACGATCCCCAGGTTCGGCTGCAGGGTCGTGAACGGGTAGTCGCCGATCTTGGGCGTGGCGTTGGAGAGCCGCCGCAGCAGAGTCGACTTGCCAACGTTCGGCAACCCCACCAGACCGACGTCCGCGAGGAGTTTGAGGGTCAGCCGAAGCTCCGCCTCTTCCCCGGGCGTGCCGGGCGTGGCGAAACGCGGAGCGCGTCGCGTGCTGCTCTTGAAGTGGACGTTTCCCTTGCCACCGCGCCCGCCCCGCGCCACCAGGACCCGCTGACCCGGAGTGACCAGGTCCGCCACCGGCCGTCCGGTCTCCCCTTCTTCGACCAGGGTGCCGACGGGCACCGTGATGACGACGTCCCCGCCACCCTCCCCGAACATCTGCTTGCCCGCGCCTTCGGCACCGTTCCCCGCGGCGAAAAACCGCTCGTGCCGAAAGCGGAGCAGGGTGTGGACGTTGGAATCGGCCAACAGCCAGACGTCTCCGCCGTCGCCGCCGTCACCGCCGTCCGGCCCCCCCTTGGGCACGAACTTCTCGCGCCGGAAACTGACGCAGCCGGAGCCACCGTGGCCCGCTCGCACCCCGATCACCGCTTCATCGACGAACATGACGTCAGGCCGCCACGCCGTCGACGCGGCGCCACCCGCACCTGAACAAGCGCCGGCCGTGCCGAAATCGCCGCGGACCCTCCTGAAGGTCAACGTTCATTTCGGCAGGGCCACCTCCCGTCCCCGGTGCCAGGCCCTCCGGCTGGCGCCTGCCCCGGGCGAACCTGTCGGCAGTTCGCCATCTCCCTGCGAGGCGGGTCAGGGGCCGCCCTCTTTCGTGGTCGGGGAGCTGGCCGGCGCCGGCTTTGCCGTGGAGCTGGAGCCGGTGGCCGGAGCCGGATCGGCCGCCGGCTTCGTGCCGGAAGCAGACTCCGCCTTGGCCTTTTCGTGGTACTCCTTGCTCCGATAGTCGGTGATGTAGAAGCCGCTCCCTTTGAAGAGCAGCCCCGCTCCCGCGCCGATCAGCCGCTCCACCTTCCTTCCGCACCTGGGGCAGCGTCTTCGGGGCGGTTCACTCATCTTCTGCACCAGCTCGAAGCGGTGGCCGCAAACCGTGCAACGATAGTCGTAGGTCGGCATCCGAGTGATCTCTCTCCTCTTCTTCAGTTGCTCTCTGCGTTCTCCGTCCTCAGGTCAGCGGAGGCGCGCCAGGGTCTCGACCATGGAGTTCAGTCCCTCCTCAATGACCGCCTCGGCGCAAGCGAAGGAGATGCGCAGGTGCCGATCCGATCCGAAGGCGTCACCCGGCACGAGGACGACCCGCGCCGTATCCATCAGGAACTCCGCCATCTCCTGGGAACCGGAGACTGCCCGCCCCGTCCCATCGAGCGACTTCCCATAGTAGGCCGAGAAATCGGGAAAGACGTAGAAGGCGCCCCTCGGCGGCACGATCCGCAACCCCGGTGCCCGGGAGAGCAGCTCGAGAACGCGGGTTCTCCGCCGGGCGAACGTCGCCACCATCTCCCGGACCGGAGCGTCATCCCCGGTCAGGGCGGCGAGCGTCGCTTCCTGTGAGATGCTGCTGGGATTCCCGGAGAGGTGGCTCTGCATGGCAATCGCCGGATCGGCCCACTCGCGCGGAGCCGCCATGTAGCCGATGCGCCAGCCGGTCATCGAGAAAGCCTTGGACACGCCGTTGACCACCGCCGTCCGATCGCGCAGGTTCCGGCTGACGGCGGCCGGGCTGACATGCACCGCTCCATCGTAGAGGATTCGCTCGTAGATCTCGTCGGTGATGAGGTGCAGGCCACGCTCCGCCAGCACGCGACCCAGGGCCTCAAGTTCGGCACGTTCGTACACGATGCCGGTAGGATTCGAAGGAGTGTTGAGGATGATGGCCACCGAGCGCGGCGTGATCGCCGCAGCCAGTTGTTCGGGCGTGATCTTGAAACCGGTCTTCTCGTCCGTGGGTAGAATGACCGGCACGCCGTCCAGCAGCTGGATCATCTCCGGGTAGGAGACCCAATAAGGCGCCGGCACGATCACCTCGTCCCCGGGATCGACCAGCACCGCCAGCGCCATGAAGATCGCCTGCTTCGCGCCAGCCGAAACGATGATCTCATCCGGCCCGTAGGTGAGCCCGTTATCGCGGGACAGCTTGGCGCAGACGGCCCGCCGCAACTCCACCGTCCCGTGCGGGCTGGTGTACACGGTCTTGTGGTCCTTGATCGCCTGGATCCCGGCGGCGGAGACCGCTTCCGGCGTCGGGAAGTCAGGTTGCCCGGCCCCAAAACCCCATAGCTTCACCCCGCCAGCCTTGAGTTTCCGCGCCTTGTCGTCGATCGCCAAGGTCGTCGAGAATCGCACCGTCCGGGCCCGGTTCGAACGCTTCATCGCCTTCCCCTCCCTTCTCGAGCGCGCGAGCGTGCCCCGGTCTTCCGGTTCGGCGCGATGGCCCGTGCGCTCCCGTCCCCTCCGCCGATGGCATCCCCACCGGGGGTGCCGACGGCACCGCCGATGGCGGCCGCCGCTTCGCGCATGCGGCGAAACTTCTCTTCCAGGCGGCGTGCCGTCTGGGGCGTGACCAGCCCCTGGACCGAGCCGCGGTTGCGCGCCACCTCCTTCACCAGAGTGGCGTTCAGGTAGCTGAACTTCTCGGTCGGCATGAGGTAGATCGTGTCGATCTCCGGACAGAGCTTCTGGTTCATGAGCGCCATCTGGAACTCGAACTCAAAGTCGGAAACAAAGCGGAGCCCGCGCACGATGCCGCTCACCTTTCGCGCCCGCGCGAAATCGACCAGGAGCCCCTCGAAAGCGGCCACCTCGACAAGCTCGGTTACCCCCGGAGGCAACGCCTCGCGGATCATCTCCATTCGTTCCTCGACGGTGAAGAGGGTTGCCTTGTGATGGCGGTGGGCTACCGCGACGATCATGCGGTCGAACAGGTGCAGCGACCGCCCCAGAATGTCCAGATGGCCCTGGGTCACCGGGTCGAAGGTCCCCGGAAACAGCCCGATGCGTTTCATTCCGTACTCTCCTCCGCCGGCGCGACGCCCGAAGGGGGGGAAATCCCCGCCGGAGGCTCCGACCTCGACGGGGACCCCTCATGGAACCACAGCTCAGTCTCGCCGAACTTCCGGACGCGCACGCATCGAAGCGCCCCGCCCGGCCCCTGCGGCGTTCCCGCCGGGACCTCGAGCACCAGCATGCCTCCGTCGCCCAGGACCGAAACGCACGCCTCCTGCAACCATGCCGGCAGCATGCCAGACACCGCGTCGCTGTAGGGCGGGTCCGCAAACACCAGGGCGAACCGCGCTCCGTCCTCCGCCAGGCGCGCCAGGGCTCCACGCACCGGCAAACCAAGCACCCGGGCCTGTTCCCGGGCCCCCAGAGCCTCGAGATTCTCTTCGAGGACTGCCAGCACGCCTCGTGCCGACTCGACAAAGACGCCAGACGGAGCCCCCCGGCTCATCGCCTCCAGCCCCAACGCGCCCGACCCGGCATAGAGGTCGAGCACCGGACCGGCTCGGACGCGCGTCCCCAATATGTCGAAGAGGACCTGACGCACGTGATCCCGCGTCGGACGAACCCCGCCGGTCGGCACGCGGATCCGGCGACCGCGCCACTCTCCGGCAACGATCCGGATCTCTCCCGCTCCACCCCGCCCCCGCGGACGCGGACGCGAGGTCCGCCGCGATGGGGCCGGTCGCGAGGCGGCGCGTTTCCTGCGGGGCGTCTGTCCTCGACCCGACAAGTCTACACCTCAAAGACCGGCAGGCCGAGCCTGACCGCGATCTCGCGCGCGATTGCCTCGACCGCCTTGTTGTCGGTCTGCACGTCCAGGTCCGCGCCCCGATAGAGTGGATCGCGGGCCGGCAGCAAGCGGGCCACGGTCTCCTCCGGATCCAGGCCCTCGAGAAGAGGCCGGCGGGGGCTTCCCGGCTCCTCCAACCGCCGCAGCACCTCATCGCGGGACACCCGCAGCCACACCGTCACACAGCGGGCAGCCAGCAGCGTGCGGTTCTCCTCCGCCAACACCGTCCCGCCGCCGCAACCGATGATCGTCCCGGCCCCTCGGCAGAGGTCGCGCAACACCGCGGACTCCATGCGCCGGAAGTGCGCCTCGCCCTTCTCGGCAAAGATCCGGTGCACCGGGGCACCCTCCAGCCGCTCGATCACGGCGTCGACGTCCACGAAGGGAAGCCCGGTCAGGCGGGCCAGGGCCGCGCCGACCCGGCTCTTGCCCGCCGTCATGAACCCGACCAACGCAAGGTTGCGATCTTCCGGTAGGCCCGGCGCGGCCGGGCGCAAGGCGTCGTGCTCCACGTTCATCGCCTCAGCCGGCCAGGCCGGGATCCGAGTCCGGCCGCGGAGCGGAGGTGCCGGACCCGCTTCCGCCGGCCCCGGGCCCGCCCTCCATCGGCGTTTCGGGCACGGGGATCCGATCGGACGCGGAAGCGGCCTCCTGAGGCGCGTTTGCCGGCAGGGTACCGGCGCCGGCGGCGGGCCGAGCCCCGGGCTCGCTCAACGCATCCGCGGCATGGCGGACATCCCGCTCGATGCCGGAGAGGGCGTCCCGGATGTCACCCAACCCCTTTCCCAGCGCCCGCGCGACCTCGGGAATGCGCCGCGGACCGAAAAGGATGAGCGCTGCAAACAGGATGATCAAAAGCTCCTTGCTCTCGACCCCGAACATCGTCTTCTCCCGCCTCCGTCTCCGCGTTCGCCCGATGCTAGCAGAAGCCCGGGCGCGGCGGTAAGGGACGACGCCGAAAAGAACCCCGGCCCTCCCTGCGGAAGACCGGGGTCTCGGATGAGGCGGGTTCGGTTCTAGCCCGGACCCGTCGGTGGTCTCAGACTAGCGGTACGTGTTCTTGATCCGCCCCCAGCTCGTGCGCTCCACCGGAGTCGGCGGCACGCAGGTTTCGAGGTTGCACGGCACGCCCTCGCCGAGCCAGTCGTACGGGCAGTCCGCCTGGGTCGTGATCTCGCAGCCACCCGTCGAGTGGTCGCAGCAGGCGCCCAGCACCGGCGGCTGCTCACAGGTGTTCGGCTCGCACACGCCACCCGCGGTCCAGATCGCCGTGCAGTCGGCCTGGATCGTGACGGCGCAGCTGCCATCCGGATAGCAGCACGAACCGTCGGCCGGCGGCTGCTCGCAGGGGTTCGGCTCGCACACGCCACCCTCGGTCCAGATTCCGGTGCAGGCGCTCGCGACAGTCACCGCGCAGGTGCCGTCGGGGTAGCAGCAGGAGCCGGTCAGCGGCTGCTCGCAAGGATTCGGCTCGCATCCGCCGCCCTCGGTCCAGATCCCGGTGCAGTCCGCCTGGATGGTGACCGCACAGGAGCCATCCGGGTAGCAGCAGTTGCCGCTCGGCGGCGGGCAGGTAATGGACCACTCGAGGGTGAACGCCCCGCCCGCATTGGCGCTGTAGCCGTCGCAGATGATGTAGTAGGTCCCGTCCGCCGTGGCGGTCCAGGTGATCGTCTCCGGCTCCGGATCGTCCTCGCCGATGACACAGCTGCCGGCAGAGTTGGCGCAGTCGGTGATCACATACAGCGAGCCGTCGTGGCTGGGCGTGGTGTAGACGAGGTGCAGGATGTCGCCCGCCAGCAGGTTGGCCACGTAGACCACGTCCTTGGCCAGCGCCTGATAGCCGGTGCAGCCGCTGCTCCCGGCCGTGGTGTAGTCGTTGATCGCCCAGGTCAGGTCACCCGATTCCGTTCCGCTGGAGCAGCGCGTCAGCGCGATCGCTCCGTCGCAGGTGTCGTTCACCGGCGGCGGCTGCGCTCCCGGACACGGATTCGGGTTGCAGACTGTGTCCGGCCCCTGCCAGACGCTCGGCGAGGTACAGGCGGTCTGAATCGTCACCGTGCAGAATCCGGTTGTCGCGCAGCAGGCACCAAGGATCGGTTGGGGGCACGGATTCGGGTCGCAAGTCGTTCCGGGTCCCTGCCAGACGCTTGGGGAGCTGCAGGAACCGGGCCCAACCACGGTGCAAACGCCGGTCGACGGCACGCAGCACGCGCCGGTCGCGGCCGTTCCCGCGTAGAACCAGGCCTTGTAGCAGCCGGTCCCCGTGGCCGAATAGTGCTTGACCTTCACGTAGTAGTAACCGTCGTAGGACGGTGTCCATTCGGTCCCGTTGATGTAGGAGTAGAGCCCGGGACCGTCGTCATCGTCGTAGGCAAGCTGCGTGGTGCAGTCGTCACTGTAGAGATACATCTGGGTATCGATCGTCGTCGTGCACCCCGTCGCCCGGTCCAGGATGACACACATCCGATCCGCCGTAGTGAGGTAGACCTTGTAGAAGTCAAAGTCGCCCGCCGCGCCAATCGACGCCGGATCGACGATGTCACCCAACACGACTTCCTGCGCGGTTGCGCAATCGTTGTTGGGCTCGACTTCCGCGTAGGTCGCCCGCGCACCCTGCCAGATGTGCTCCCAGGTCTCGCCCGTGTCGTACGCGGGATCGGCGAACGCCGCCCCGGAACACAGGCCAAGCACCGCCAGAAGCACCAACACATTCGCAAGACGCATGATATGCCCCTCCTTACCGAGACAGCCGGAACCTGGTATCCATCCCGCCGGGCGGGAACACCGAATCGCAACTAGGATAGCATCGGGAACAACCGGCAGTCAATCCGCCATTTCAGCCGGGGTTCCACTTTCCTTTATCCACATTCCGGGCTGGTTGCGCTCTCGCGCCCGGCGGTGACGGCGGTCGCGCTATTGGGACAAGTCTCATCAGCAACAGAGGCCAGCCCCGCGAAGCCTGTTGTCGGCCGCGCGGCCCGAGAATTCCGAATAGAGTCTCTGTCGCATAAAAGGGTATCCGGATCGCCCCTCGCTTCCGGGCGCACCGCCGGGAGATCGCCGTCCCCAACCTAAACTCGCTTGCGCCCCATCAGATTCTCCGCGCACTCCCGGACGGCACTGTCCGCTCGGAGTCAGCGCCAAGCCCGACGGATCCATCAAGACCGAGTCTACATTGGATGTCCCGCCGACAACCGTTCATCCGATCTCGGGCGCCTGCCGCGCGCCGAAAAGGACTTGCCAAACCCGCCGCAGCGGTTCCAGGCCGGGGCGCTGGACGTCGCCGAGAGGAGGATGCCTTGGAGCATCTCCCCTCTGCGCCGCCGGACCGGCCCGGATCGAGGGCCAAAGAGTGGTGAAAGGAGTGCAGGGATGGACTTGACAGGCCGATATCTCATGCCTAGGTTGCATTGGCTGGAATCTCGGGCCCGACATGGAACTGTCAGGCTCGCAATGAGATTGCCGCCAGCGACGGGCAGTGACGCCGCGCGCCCAAGGAAGGCATCCACCCGGCATCGGGAACCAGTGCCGGAGTGGACAACGAGGTCCTCTGCCTCGGCGCCAGGGACGGGTCAAGTGGAACAAGCCAAGGGGGGTCTATGTCTACCACCAACCGAATTCTGACTCGGGTAGGCCTTGCATGTCTCTTGCTCGCAGTCGGCTCGGTAGTCGCGTGGTCCGGAACCGTGGGAAAGATCACGGGAACGGTCACGGACGCGGGAACGGGCGAGCCGCTTCCGGGCGCCGCTGTCACCATCCCCGGAACCACCATCGGGGCGGAGGTTTCTGCCACCGGGGAGTTCTTCATCATCAACGTACCGGCGGGCGCGTATGACGTGAGGGTCAGCCGCGTCGGATTCAAGGACTTCCTGATGCGGGACGTCCTGGTCGCACCCGACTTTACCGTGCGGCTCGATTTCAAGCTGCAGCAGAGCACCGCGGTCGTCTACGAGGCCGTCGAGGTCGGCGCCGAGCGCGCGCTGGTTCAGCGGGACAAGACCACCACGGCCCGCTTCCTGGAAGGCAAGGATCTGCAGAACCAGCCGATTCGGGGCTATCAGGATGCAGCCAGCCTCCAGGCCGGCGTCGTCGCAGAACAAGGAGCCTTGCGTGGCGGAGGCGGCGTGCAGCTCGAAGAGGCGACCAACGCGCCCAGGTTGTACATCCGGGGCGGCCGCTCGAACGAGACCGCCTACTTCGTGGACGGCTTCTCCCAGCAGGATCCGCTCACCGGCATCTCCACCGTCGACATCAACCAGAACGCGATCCAGCAGGTCGTGGTCATGACCGGCGGCTTCGACGCGGAGTATGGAAAGATCATGTCCGGCGCGGTCAACGTCATCACCAAGGATGGGGGCGACAAGTTGGCCGGCAGCCTGGAGGCGGCGACCGACAACCTGGGCGGCTCCTGGGTCGGATCCAAGCGATACGACTACAATCTCTACGCGGCGCACCTGGACGGCCCCGTCCCCGGGGTGCCGGCGTTGCGCTTCAGCGCCTCCGGAGAGCGCACCTGGCAGGGCGACCGCACCCCGAAGCCGATCGATCAGCTGGGCCTGACATCCGCGCAGGAGGACCTGTACGAGGACGGCCGTCTGCCCGAGAACTTCTCTGACGGCTACTCCTGGCAGGGGAAGCTGTCCTGGGCCGCGGGACGGCAGTTCAAGTTCCGGGCGGGCACGACCGGGTCCTGGAACAAGTGGAAGGAGTACCGTCACTCCTACCTGTTCGACATTGCCCACACTCCGCTCTACCTGGATACGAACAACAGCGTCTTTGGAACCATGACGCATACGGTCAGCCCGCGGCTCTTCTACGAGCTCTCGGCCAACTGGTTTACGACCGAGCGCTACCGCGGCGACGGAGTCTACTTCAAGGAGATGAGGCAATACGGAGTGAACGGGGAGACCGGCAACCCCAGCTACGACCCGGCGTTGCCTCTGTTCTTCTACGGGCCGGACGTCCGCGGCGGTAGCATCTGGGACGACTACCTCCACCGCAAGTCGTCCTACCTTGGCGGCCGCGGCGATGTGACCTACCAGTGGATGCAGCACCACACCGGCAAGGCCGGCGTGGAGTACCGGAGACACAC
This sequence comes from uncultured bacterium, assembly GCA_964473865.1. Taxonomy (GTDB): domain Bacteria; phylum Eisenbacteria; class RBG-16-71-46; order CAIMUX01; family CAIMUX01; genus CAIMUX01. The sequence continues at coordinate 20,631 of CAYYQN010000028.1, forward strand.
TCTGCGTCGCATCCAGAACCTGTTCCCCGCCAACTCCTACAAGCCGGAGGACCAACAGCCCTGGGTGGACGTCGATCACTACGGATATACCGCGGACGGATCATCGGAGGTCGACAGCGGCCTGGACGGGGCCAAGCACCCGATCGACGCCACGGTCTACTTCCAGGACAAGTACGAGAAGGAGGACTTCGTCCTGCGCGCCGGGCTTCGGTATGACTACCTCTCGGCGGAAACCCAGCGCCTGCGGAACGAAGCGCTTCCGTTGGGCGAGGACCGGGCCAGCCTCGATCCCGAGGATCTGATCGACAGCAAAGCCTGGCACAAGCTCAGCCCGCGCATTGGGGTCGGCTTCCCCATCGGAACCGGGCTTCTCTTCCATGCCAACTACGGCAAGTTCTTCCAGCAGCCGAACCTGGAAAACCTCTATGTCAGCTACGAGTACCTCGAGCACAAGGTCATGACCGGCGGGTACTTCTTCCCCTTCGGCAATCCGAGTCTGGAGCCGGAGGAGACGACTGCCTATGAGATCGGGACCACCAAGGAGCTGACCCGAAATGCCAGTCTCGACTTCGTGGTCTTCTACAAGGACATCCAGAACCTGACCGAGGTCCAGAACATCCCGGCCTCGCCCAACAACTACTCGTCGTACCGGAACCAGGACTACGGCACGGTCAAGGGCGTTGACCTGAGCCTCGACATCCGGCGGACCAACAACGTCTCGGCCAGCGTCTTCTATACCCTGTCCTGGGCCAATGGAACCGGATCCGCGCCCAACTTCCAGCGCAACGTCGCCTGGACGGCCGGTCCGAATGTCCGCCCGCCGCGGATGACTTCACCGCTCGATTTCGATCAGCGCCACAAGCTGACGGTCAACATGGACTGGCGCACGGAGAAGGGCGGGGGCCCGCTCATCGGTAGCAAGCATTGGCTGGAGCGGAGCGGACTCAACGTTCTCCTGAATCTCGCCAGCGGCAATCCCTATACCTCAGTCAAGCCGTACGATGAGGTCTCCCTGGCCTCCACCTCGGTGGAACCCGATGCGCCGTTGAACGCCGGGAACGGCCCCTGGACGTTCCGGATCGACCTGAAGGCGGACCGCACCATCGGCGTGGGTACCCGCGACCTGAACTTCTACGTCTGGGTTCTGAACGTGCTGAACCGGAAGAATCCCATGAATGTGTATCAGGTGTCCGGGGATGCCCACACCTCCGGGTGGCTCTCGGACCCGCGCGGCGAGGCCTCCTATGCAACCCCCGAGGACCAGGCGCTCTACCGTTTGAAGGAGCTCAATCCCAACAATTTCGACATCCCGCGGCTGGTCCGGTTCGGGATGCGGGTCAACTTCTAGATGCGCCAGGATGGTGCGGCTCAAGAGCTGAGTTGGAAAGGGAGGATCCATGCGTAGACTCAGAACGGCACTCCTCGCAGGCTTGGCGGTCCTGGCGCTCGTGGCCTCCGCCCAGGGAGCGGCGCCCAGGGACAAGGGGCTGACCCCCATTCCGCAGAATATCGACAACGCGACCCATTTCGACGGCAACGGCCTCGACATGCTGGTGACCAACCACGGCTCCTTCGCCTATGAGCTGGAGACCGGCAACTCGGGACTCTACTTTCCGCGCGGGACCACCAAGACGGTGGTATTCGCTTCCGGTCTCTGGGTGGGCGCCAAGGTGAACGGACAGGTGCGGGTCACGGTGGGAGAGTACTCCCAGGAGTACGCCGCCGGAGTGATCCTGCCCGACCACACCTCGGCCTCCGAGGCTGATCCCTGTTTCGTGGTGTACAAGATGTCCGGTTCCTCGGGCTGCGGCGGCGCATCCCAGGCGTCGACCATCGACTATACGAGTTGTGCGTATCCGTACGGACCGCCGGTGGACACCAGCGCCCCGGGGTACGATCCGCTTCTCCCCAGCACCTGGACGCCGCAGACCATCGGCGACCAGACGCTGTGGTCGGTGTACAACGACGCCGACGTGAGCAAGCACACCAACCGCGCCGGCAACTCGGTACCCCTGGGCATTCAGGTGGAGCAGACGACGTTCGGGTTCGACCGCCAGCCCCCGCTGGGCAACGTGGTGTTCCTCAAGTTCAAGATCCGCAATCTGGGAACCGACACCCTCGACTCGACCTATGTCTCGCTCTGGTCCGACCCGGACCTTGGCGGCGCAACCGACGACCTGGTCGGCTGCGATACGACCCTGAGCCTGGGCTTCTGCTACAACGACACCAACGCCGACGAGATGTACGGCGCCGCGCCGCCCGCCGTCGGATACGACTTCTTCCAGGGTCCGATGGTTCCGGGCGCGCCCACCGACTCGGCTCTGGCCAACGGGCAGTGGCATCGCGGCTACCGGAATCTTCCCATGACCTCGTTCAACAAGTACATCAACGGCACCGATCCGCGGACACCGGGAGAGTCGTACAACTTCATGAAGGGGCTGAAGGCCGACGGCTCCCCCATGCACCTGAACGATGACGACCTCCAGCCGGTCACGACCTATGCCATGCCGGGAGACCCCGTGACCGGCGATGGCTGGATCGACTCCAATGCCAACGACCGTCGCATGATGCTCTCCTGCGGTCCCTTCACCATGGCTCCGGGAGACAGCCAGGAGGTGGTGGCCGCCATTGTGGTGGCTCAGGCGGGCGATCGTCTGGCCAGCGTCAGTCTCCTCCGGCAGTACGACATCGCCGCCCAGAAGGTCTTCGACCTGAACTTCAAGATTCCGCCGCCACCTCCGTCGCCCACGGTCTACGCCCGCGCCTACGATGGGGCGATCGACCTCACCTGGGGCACAGAGGCCGACGGGGACGTGCAGGTGAGCCCGGAGCTGGACGAGGAGTACGTGTTCGAGGGGTACAACGTCTGGCAAGGCGAGTCGTCCACCGGTCCATGGGTCAAGATCGCCACCTTCGACATGGACCAGTCGACCGAGGAGGCGCCGGACAGCCTGAAGTACATCTACGGCGATGTCTTCGATGTGACCGCCGGCGGCAACCAGAGGGTCATCCTGGAGAACGGCACCAACAGCGGCATCGTGCACTCGGTACGCTTGACGGAGGACCAGATCCTGGGAACGCCGCTCTCGAACTACCAGGACTACTACTACGCCGTGACCTCCTACTCCTATGAGGTGCGGCACTGCCGCCCGTACTATGAGCGAGACTCCACGGATCCGCTGGGACGCGGCAACCTGCTCGGGTACATCACCGGTGCCCTGGAGCGCTCCAAGTGCGGCATTACCGTGCGCCCGTTGGGCAGCGCGGCGGTTCAGGATGCGGAAGTGCGGCACACCGCAGGCGTGAGCGATGGCACCGTCGATGTCCGATATGTGGACCAGTCCGCGATCGTCTCCCACGACTACAAGGTGGCCTTCCGCGCCAACCCGGACCCGGAGAGCGAGTTCCTCTACGTGTGGGACCTGCTCGATACGACCACCGGCGATACGCTGCTCAAGGCGCAGACGGAGCAGGACCCCGACCCCAGCGATCCGGTCATCCGCGGATTCATCCCCAACGTCATCGGCCCCGCTCTGGGCATCAAGGAACCCAATGCGGATGAGGGGATCTCGAACTGGGAGGCGGCCGATGAGAACGGCAGCCGCTGGCTCGCTTCCTCCGTGGGGACGGGCATGAGCGGATCCTACGGCTGGGACGTCGGCGCCAACTTCCAGGGAAGCACGCTGGCTCCGGCGGAGTTCGCGAAGACGATCGAGATCCGCTTCAGCGCGAGCCGGACCGACAGCACCTTGTGCCGGGTCCAGCGGCGCGATCTTGGCTACGCGGCGCAGGTCGATCCCGGCGTCTTCCCCGGCTCCGCCTGGGATGTGACCGATCCCGACAATCCGCGGCGGCTGAACATCTGCCTGGTGGAAGACAACAACGCGAAGCCGGCGGACCTGTACTGGAATCCGGACGGGACGGATCTGGGCGGCCGGGAGTACGTCTTCGTCATGGACAGCGAATACTCGCCGACCGGTTACCAGCAATACGGGGACGGCGAAGACGGGGACATCCCGGGACCCCAGGGGCGCAGCGCGGACGTTCTCCTGGCTGCCTGGCTGAAGCTGCGCCCCGAGCACACGTTCCTGGAATCCGACGGGACCTGGACCATCCGTCCCAACTGGATCAACACGGAGGCGGACGTGTTCCAGTTTCACACCTATCCGCCGGGAACCCATCCCGGGTCCGAGGTCGGCAACACGCTGGACCAGATCCGCGCCGTGCCCAACCCGTACTACAACTACTCCGCCTATGAGCTGAACCAGTTCGACCGGGAGCTTCGGATCACGAATCTGCCGACCGTGGACTGCGTCATCCGCTTCTTCAACCTTCAGGGGGCGCTCGTGCGGACGATCGAAAAGAACGATCCGACGCGTTCGTGGTTGGGCTGGGACATGAAGAACGAATCCGGCATACCGGTCGGATCGGGTATCTACATCTATCACGTGGAGGCCAAGGGAGTGGGCAGCAAGGTCGGCAAGGTGGCGGTGTTCACCGAGAAGGAGCGCCTGAACCGGTTCTAGCCGGTCGGGCGGTAACCATGCTAGAGCACCTTCACCGAATCGACTTGGAGGCGGATATGAGGATGACGTGGTTTCCGTTTCTCATCGTGCTGGCCTGCTTGCTGGCCCTTCCTGCCCAAGCGGGCAATGCCGACCGCATCGGCACTTCCGGCGCGGGTGAGCTCCAGATTCCGGCCAGCGCCCGCGGCATCGCCTTGGGCAACGGCGTGATGGCGGACATCGAGGGCACTGAAGCGATCTACTACAACCCGGCCGGTCTGTCCGGACTCGCGGGAGCCGAGGTCTACTTCTCTCACCTGAGCTACATCGCCGACATGGACAAGAACTACGTCGCCGGCGCGATCAAGACCGGCTACGGCGCGTTCGGGATCAGCGTCGACGTGTTTTCGGTGGGCGAGATCATGGAGACCACCGAGGACAAGCCCGAGGGGACCGGGCGCACCTTCTCCCCGACATTCAGCGTTGTCGGAGGTACCTACTCCCAGTTCCTCACCGATGCGGTCAGCGTCGGCGTCACGGCCAAGTTGATCAATGAGTCGATTCTGGACGTCTCCGCCGTCGGCGTGGCCTTCGACCTCGGTCTGCAGTATCGACCCAGTTGGAGGAACCTCCGGGTCGGGATCACGCTCAAGGACTTCGGTCCGCAGATGCGATTCTCCGGCGACGGTTTCGAGACCTCACACGCCGTGAGCACCAACCCCACGGCCAATCCCCACATTCTAAGGTCGCAATCCAGCAACTTCGAGCTTCCGTCCACCTTCCAGGTGGGCATGGTCTACCGGGCGCTGGACCAGGGTGACAACCGCCTCAGCGGCTACGGCAGCTTCCTGAGCAACAACTTCGGCCGGGATGAGTATCACCTGGGCGCCGAGTACGCCTTCCGCTCCATGGTGTCGCTCCGGGCGGGGTACGTCGCGGACGGGACAAGCGACTACAACTACGGACCGTCGTTCGGCGTCGGACTGAGGCTGCCGGTGGGCGCCAATTCCGCCGCGCAGTTCGACTATGCCCTGCGGACGGTCACTGACTACTTCGACAACACCCAGGTCTTCGCCGTGAAATTCATGTTCTAGACAACTCGACGCGCTCCGCCGAAGGCTCCGGTCGCCCGACGACGGCCGGAGCCTTTGGCTTTCCCGACCGGCAGGCAGCGCGCGGGGCGCGGCGGCGTATCCGCGGACCCGCGGGCGGAACTCCCTTCCGGAGGCGGGCGAGCCCCTGCGGTGCTCGATCCGGGGCTGGATTCCAGGTGGATGTCCCGAAGTGCTGGAAGGGCGTTTCGCACTGTCCGCCGGGCAACTCGCCCGAGCGGGGCGCCTCGCCGCACAGCCCCGGGCAGGTTTCGACACCACGTAAGAGACGGCCGCCACGAGAGTTTCCGGTCACGATCCCGGCCAAAACTGCCGATCCCTGAGCAAGGCACGGTGGCTGCGGTGAAAGGCCGGGGGTCCCGCGTGCGGGCGGCTGCCCGCGGACGCGATTCTCGGGAGGTGTTCTTTGCACTCTTGGCGCGGAAAGAGACTCCGTCATCCGGGTCGGAAACGGACCGGCGCGAGGCCGGCGCGGCGGGCTGCACCGCTCACTGGACCGGCAGCGGGCTTCACGCTGGTTGAGCTGATGATCGGCCTGATGCTGCTCGCGGTGGGCGTCATGGCCACGGCCCAGGTCTTCGCCGTAGCCAGCAAGCACACGACGCATGCACGAGAAGAATCGGCCGCGGTCTGCCTCGCGCAAGAGATTCGCGAGAAGATCATGAGCGAGGCGTTCGCCGATATCGCCTCGATCTTCGACGACATCGACACCAAGGTGCCGGCCACCGTCCCCACGACCGCGGCGACCTGGGCAGGCCACGTCGCGAGTGAGCTGGGACCCCAGGGCCGCGGCCAGGTGTCAGTCCTGACGCCGACAGACGATGCCACGATACCGAACGGCATGGTCGCCGTCGCGGTCACGATGACCTGGACCGAGGGATCACGCACGGTCACCCTGCCGCTGCGTTTCAATGTGGCCAAGACGAGCCCTTGACGGGCCCGGCCGGCCGCCACGAACCGACGGAGGCTCGCCCATGGACGCCGCCATCCGACGCTCGTCCGGGGAGGCGGGAAGCGCACTGCTCCTGGCGCTCCTCGTGCTCGCCGCGCTTTCCGTTCTGGCCACCGCCGCCGTAGTGAGCTCGATGGGAGAGCGGAATCTCTCCCGCTACGAGAGCAGTTCGGTGCAGGCGTTGGGCGTAGCCGAAACCGGCGTGGCCTACGCCAAACGCGCCATTGTCGACCGGACGGCGACGATGGGCGACGCGGACAGCGACGGACGTCCCGACTTCGAGCTCACCGACAGCCTGGCCTGGGGCGGCAACTACCGCGTCCTCGCCGAAGCGTCCGACATCAAGGGACTGGGGATCGCCGCCTACCAGGCGAACGGCTTCACCATCGTCTCAGAAGGCGAATTCCACGGCTCCCGCCGACGGGTGAAGGTCGAAATCGTTCACGACAGCTTCCTCAAGTTCGCTCGTTTCGTCTCTTCCAGCTCCCTCACCTACGACTGCAGCGCGCTCATCACCGGCGAGATCTACACCGGGGCGAATCTGAACATCCCGTGCGGATGCGCCGTCAACCAGGAGTGTCGTTTCCTGGAAAGCGTGTTCGCAGTGGGCACCATCCCCAACGCCACCTGCGGGACGTTCTACCGCGGCTACGTGACCGATTCCGACACTCTCGACCTGAGCAACTCTTTCAGCTGGACCGACATCCGAGCCAAGGCCAAGGGAATCGCCGCCGGCGGCAGCTCCTGCGAGCGGCGGGGAAGCGTGGGAATCTACATCAACCTCTCGGTCCCCACCGACCCCCTGCAGCTCAACGCGCAGGCGGCGCCCAACACCGGCGTGCTGCTGCTCAACCGTTTTGACTTCTGCAACACTACTCTGGCGGCACCGGACACGGTCATCGCCTACCAGCGCGACGCCGGCACCTGGATACCGGTGATGAACACTGTCACCGGCACGAACCTGCGCGCCTCAGACTTCAATGGCATCGTCTTCTTCGAAAGCGACGCCAACGTGAAAGGCACCATGAACGGCGTGAGTGCCCGCAACCTAACGGTCTTCGCCACCCGATACGCCATCGTGCGCGGAGACATCGTGACCGGCCACACCGGCTTCGACCCGGTAACCCGACTGCCCGACAACTCCGGCGATCCGGTGAACGTCGGCCTCGTGGCCGAGACGCAGGTGCAGCTCCACAAGAACGTCGGCCGCGTGCTGCGCGTCGACGCTGCCTTGCTCTGCCGGACCGCCAACTGGGCTGGTCTGGGGACCACGGCCGATCATCCTTCGTCCGCCCCCGGTCCGCTCGACCTCGACATGGATGGCATCGCCGGCGAGACGCCATGCAACAACGACCCGATATCCGGACTGGGTTGGGACGAGCTGAACATCACCTCCAGCACCTGGGTCTTGAACATCAACGGACCGATCATCACCCGGACGGGAGGAGACGGCCAGCCCTGGACTACGATCACCGGAGCGCCCGGTCCCACGCGCCGCTACAACTACGATCTGGACATCACGGAGTTCCCGCCGCCGTGTTTTCCCGTTCCGCTGAATCTGTACAAAGATGTTTCGTGGACGGAGATCTTCGAGGTCCGCACTCCTTTGGCGAGCTATCTGCAGAATTGACACCTCGAATCCGGACACGGAGCAAGGAGATGAGCATGCAGGATCCGCAGGCGATCGCGGCGATCAGGCACGGGAGGGAGTCCCGGAATGGGTTCACTCTCATCGAGGTGATGGTGGTCGTGGTGATCATCGGGATCGTCCTGGCCGTGGCCACGCCGGATCTCGGACACCGAAATGAATGGACCCGGCTCGAGAGCGCGGCCCGCAGTCTGTCGACTCGCCTGCAAACGGCCCGGGCCCGGGCGGTCGCCCAGCGGGTGCCGTATCGAGTCGTGCTCGATCCCGCGGCCTCGACCTACGTCATCGAGCGCCAGGCGGACGACTCCACCTGGGTCCGCGATCCCGATGTCGAGTACACGGCGGAGGGAATCGACGGGATCGAGGTGGAGATCGGCGGCGACACCGACTCGGTGGCGGTAGTCCTGGAACCACGCGGGACGGTGCAAGCGGAGGACGTGCCGGCGGTGGTTCGGTTCCTCGGCAGCCGCGGTGACACCGCAGAGGTCTCGGTCGTGCGCACCGGACGGGTCACTGTGCGAATGGGGCGGGCAGAGTCGTAGGGTCCCGGTTGGACCTCGGAGGGTTTCGCCATGTCAGCGCAACTTCGCCGGCCGCCCGGTTTTACGCTCGTCGAAGTGATGGTGGCCGTCGTCATCAGCGGGATCATCTCAATCTCGTTGGCCCAGATGCTATCGGTCGGCCAGCGCAGCGCAGACCGCAACCGCATCATGGCCGAGATGCAGCAGAACGACCGCGTGGGGATCCAGTCGCTCTCGGACGATCTGCGGCATGTCAGTTACGGAAAGGACCCGACCCAACCTTCGATCTACTACGCGGGGCCCGATTCGGTTGACTTCGTGGCCGATCTGCTGGACTCCAACGCCGGCGCCGAACGCGTGAGCTACTTCCTTTCGGAAGCCGGCGACCCGGACACGCCGAATCCGAACGACACCGTCCTCATGAAGGTGGTGCGCGACACGTCGGGCGTGGTGCTCTTCAGCGCACCCCAGGCCTACGGCGTCGCCGCGGGGGGACTGGCCTTCCGTTGGTTCAACGGCAGTGGCGTGGAGTTGCCCAACCCGGCGCCGCAACCCGAACTGGTGGGCGAGGTTCTGGTCACCCTGACCGTCTCCGCGTCGCGCGAGATCGAAGGGGCGTACCCGCAGATGTCGCTCTCGAGCACCATCTATCCGCGCAACCTGCCCCTCTCGCCTGCGCGAAGCCGCCCATCCAGCCCCGGCTGCAGTGCGCCGACGTACCCCAACTGCGAGTCCGCGACCCTGACCTGGACCACACCGACGACCAACACCGACGCCACTCCGCTCCCTCTCTCCGAAATCGCCTACTTCGGTGTCTACTACGGGACAGATCCCGATGATCTCGACCTTTACACCAAGCTGGCCCGCACCATCAACGCCTGGACGATCACCGGCCTGAGCGGCGGCGGAACCTACTACATCGCAGTGACCTGCGTGAGTCGGTCCGGTGTGGAGAGCTATCGCTGCGGCCAGGCAGCCGACATGACCTCGGCCCTCGTGCCGGAAGTCCCCACGAATCTGCATCTGGTCACCGGTCCCGGGGCGACTCTGGCCTGGGACCCGGCCACGCTGTTCGAGTCGGGCGAGACCATCACCACGCCGGTGTCCTACGGCATCTACCGCGACGTGAGCAGCGGTTTCGCGGCGGCCGAAGCCAATCGGGTCGCGACCGTGACGGGCGTCACCACCTGGGCGGACACAGCGTTGGTCGACTGCAACACCTACTACTACCTGGTTCAGGCCAAGGCATGCGGCAACGAAAGCGATCCCAGCAATGAGGTGAGCGTAAGCCTGCCCGCCCCCCCCGTGGCCCCGACCGGTCTGGTGGCGGCCGCCGGCCCCAGCGCGGGAACCGCCGTGCTGCGCTGGCCGCCGTTCACGCAGCGCACGGATGGCACCGCCCTCCTGCCGGACGACATCCAGCTGTACAAGATCTACGCAGACACCTTCCCGTCTCATGAGACGTACTTGACTGACGTGTCCGCGCCCGCAGACTCCGCGATTCTCAGCGGGCTCGATCCTTGTCGCACCTGGTATCTGAATGTGCGTTGCGTGGATGATTGCGGTCACGATGGCGCATACATGTCCTCGGCAGCCGCCTCCGTGACTCTGTGGGGCGACTGTGACGCTGCGGATCCGACCGCGCCGGCGTACCTCAACCTCACCGGATCCGATGACCGGGTGCGCCTGGAGTGGCCGACCAACACCACCGACTGCGATCTTGCCGGGTACCGGATCTACTACGGGGTCACCAGCGGCGGGCCCTATGACGGTGCCTTCGCGGCCGAGGGGACCAGCCCCATCACCGTCGCCACCACCGACGTCACGGTCGGCTCGTACTGCGTGAAGGAGTTGACCGGTCTGGGGAATTGCCAGCAGGTCTACGCCGCCGTCACGGCGATCGACCGCTGCGCGCCCGCACACGAGTCGAGCGCCTCCACCGAAGGAAACGCCACGACTACGTGCATCGCCTGCGGAGTGAGCGATGTCTGCTCGGCCTGGGCGACGGATCCAGTCGGCACCGACACCGCCGTCCATCTGGAGCTATGGTCGAACACCGGGGCTTCAGAAATCCTCACCCGGCTGACGCCCACATTCTCCAACGGCGCCCTGGTCCAGGAAGTCTGGTGCGGAGAACCGCTGGCGAAAGTCTGGTCGCATGACGGCTCCGCCGGCGAGGACGGCGGTGTGGGCCCGCAGCCTTCGGGCACCGTGCTCAACATCGCCGACGTGAGCGTGCCATCCTGGGCGCTGCAGTCGAACGGCACGCCGCTCAAGATCGTCTTCGGCTCGAGCATGAGCGGGGTCCCGATGGAGGTACGGTTCCGGGGAGCCTCGGGAACCTGTACGGCGACCGGTACCGCCTCCCCGGCGCTCGTCTTCGACGATTTCGATGATGGGAACTACTCCGGATGGACGGCCGTCACCGGCACCTCCTGGAGCGTCACTGGTGCGGAGCTGGTGCAGGGCAGCACGCTGAGTTCGTCCTACCTCATGACCAAGGACGGGGTCACCGGGCTCGGCAACTTGACGATGGAGGGCAAGATCAAAGTCACCGGAGGCGGCTACCACGCCATGTATCTGGCGTTCCGGCTTGTCGACCAGAACAACTACTACTTGTTCGGAGTCCGAACCGACTACGTCGATCAGGTGCAGCTCGCCAAAGTCAGCGGCGGCACATTCAGCACTCTGAGCACCTACTCGATGACGTTGAACGACAACCAATGGTACGCCCTGCACGTTCAGGTCACCGGGAGCCGCGTGGAAGGCTGGATCGACTGCAACAAGGTAATCGACTTCACCGTCTCGGGCATGACCACGACGGGCAAGGTCGGACTGGCGACTCGAAGGGGCGCGGGCCGCTATGACGACCTGCGGCTGTACGCCGGCGCGGTGCTGCCGTAGTCGAACCTTGAGTTCGCAAGGAGGGGCGGCCACTGTGACCACGATCGGCGTGATCCTGCTTCTGGCTGCGGGATTCGGTCTCGGGCCGGATGCGGGGCGCGCCATTGCCGGCGGCCGAAGGGCTGGCGGCGAGGTCGCGGCCGACACCCTGTCGGTCTTCTTCACCGCGGAGACGCACGGAAACCTGGAGCCCTGCGCCTGCCCCCGAGGCGCGCAAGGCGGGCTGGCCCGCCGGGTCGGGTTCCTGCGGGGCGCGGCCGCGGCCGTGCGCGCACGCGGCGGAACCGCCTTCGTCCTCGATGCGGGCGGTTTCTTCCCCGAAGGCGAAGTGCCGCTGCGCAATGATCCGGCGGTGGCAAGGCGGTTCACGGCACTGGTCCTGAACGGGCTCGCCCGATCCCAGGTGCAGGCAGTGGCCCTCGACCACGGCCAACGCGCCTTTCTGGAGCAGATGGCTTCCCGGGAGGCCCGCCACCTGCGCGGTGTGCTCCGGGAAGCCGACCCTCCCGCGGTACCTAAGGTCTTGCCTTGGCGCGAGCATGCCGTGGCGATCGTCGCTCTCGAGGAAACCCTCTCGGAAGAGGCACTCCGGGCCGCGGGTTTCGCGGCCCGCGCCCGCGGGGACTTCGTGATCGCGCTGGCCCGCGGCGATGCGTTCTCCGGACGCCGCGTGGCCCGCCTTTCCGGCGCCGACATTGTGGTGCTCTCGCGCGGCGCCCGACCCGAGGCCCCGTTACTCGAGGGAAGTTCGACCCTCGTCGGATGCGGCATTGAAGGCCGGGAGGTGGGTGAAGTGCGGATCGTGCTGGAAGCCGGAGCCCGCGAAACCCGGTCTGTTCCCCGCGTCACCGCGTTCCGGCTGCATCCCATGGATGACGGAATCATCCCCGACCCGGTGATCGCCCGGGATGTGGAGGAGCTGGTGCGGGAGGCGGGGCCCCACGCTTTCGTCGGCGCGATTGAGTAGGCCGCGGTTCGACCTTCCAGCCAAGAAGGTCGGAGTTCGGAACAGGTCGTTCAAGATCCAGGTTGTGGTCAGAAGATTGGGTTGATGTCGGAGTAGTCGTTTGGGCCAGCGGGAGCTGGACGTTTTCGTGACTTTACCTTCGATGGAGCGGCACACATTTGGCTGTGCCTTCTCCTCGTGTCTACGATCCGTCAGGACCGCCGGCGGGACCGGGTGCGGAGCTTCCGGCCACCGCACTGTCCCAACCGGGGTTGTCGCCACTATTGCCATCCGTCCGGCTGGCGGTTTGTCCGCAGCGGCCGTTTCGTGCGGCCATCCGATGGTCGGTGCTTTCCCCGCTTCCGCTGCCTCCGCTGCGGGCGATCCTTCTCCTCCCGCACCTTCGCCGCCGACTACTGGCTGAGACGTCGCGATCTCTTCCCGCAGATCACTGCGCACGCTGTCGCCGGTTCCGGTCTCCGCCAAACCGCCCGCCTCTTCGCGGTCTCCCACGCCACGGTCCTGCGTCATCTCTCCCGCGCCGGCCGCCTCTGCCTCCTCTTCCACCAGGAGCTGACCCAGCGACGACCCATCCGCGAACCCCTGGTCATCGACGGGTTCGAGACCTTCGAGTACGCCCAGTACTTCCCCTTCCACCTCAACCTGGCGGCGGGGGCCCACAGCTGGTTCCTCTACCACTTCACCGACAGCCCGCTGCGCCGCAAGGGCGCCATGGCCGCAGCTCAGAAGCGGCGCCGCGCGGAACTGGAGGCCGCTCTGGGCCGGCCGGACCCGAAGGCGGTGGAGGTCGGGATCCGGGAGCTGCTCCGACCGCTCCTCCCGCGGTGGCAGACCGGCCCGTTGGGGGAAACAGCGTTCTTCGCGCCTGAAGCCTCTGGTGTCGGCGAACCGTGTCGAGCTGAGAACCCCCCGGGGGTGGAGCCGAACGCGCCGCAGCTTCACAGCGACGATCATCCGGCCTACCCGCGGGGGTTGCGGCGGTTGTGCGCCGAATACCCGGACCTCCGAATCCGGCACCTCATCACTCCGTCGACCGCGCGCCGCACCCTGAGCAATCCGCTTTTCCCCGTGAACCTGGCCGAACTGCTGCTCCGGCATACTCAGGCCAACCACCGGCGGGAGACCATTGCCTTCAGCAAGCGGCGCCAGGGCGCCTTGGAGCGGGCCGCCATCTTCACGGTCTGGCGCAACGTGATCAAGCGGCGGCGGGAGAACGGGGGAGAAGCCACTGCCGCGATGCGGATCGGGCTATTGGGTCGTCCCCTGGACTGGACGGAGATCCTGGCGTCCCGGCGATTCCCGCACCGCAGATGGTTGCCAGGCCCCTGGTGGAGCTACTACTGGCGGAAGGTGAAGACGCCCGCCCTGGGGGCACGGCAGACCGAGCACTCACTGCGCTTCGCGTTCTAGAAGGCAGGAACCGGACTCCGGAAGGTCCAGGCATCTGGCCCAGCGGAGATTGCCGGGAGTCCGAGGATCCTCGCGGGAGAGATCCCCGATGGGTTGGAGCTGGCACGTCCCCCGCACGCGAGTCGGCCCGGGGGACAAGCTATGCGGAACCCCACAATGTTCCCATCCCAAGACCCAACCACAATCTTCTGACCACAACCTACCCGGTTCTTGTCCATCGGCCCGCGGGTTCGTTCCACGCTTACTTCGGACGGTCGGTCACCCTTCCGCCCTGGCGCTTCCCTCCCCTCGCTGTGACCTGCTCAGGGGAGGACTTCCACCTCCAAGTCTGTGCCCATGCCGGGCGCACCACAGCAGAGAGGCCGGCGGGACTCATGCCCGCCGGCCCCGAATGCTCAGGCCCCCGACCGCGACCGCGGGCGCCGGGCTATTGCTTCTCCGCCATCCCTTCCACCACCTTGGGGGAAACGAAGATCAGGAGCTCGCGGTTCTCCTTCCGCGTGTCGGAAGACCGGAAGAGCCCGCCCACCAAAGGCAGCGAGCCCAGCACCGGAATCCCCTGGGTGAACTTCGTCTCGCTGGTGCGAAGCAACCCGCCGATGACCGCCGTCTCGCCATCGTTTACCATCACCCTCGTGTCGGCAGACGTGTTGGTGAACACGATTCCACCCTGAACGGTTGCCTGCGACGAGAGATCGGAGACTTCCGGCTTCAGGTCCATGGTGATCCGATTCTCGCTGTTGATGTAGGGCGTGACTTCCAGGCTGATCCCAACCTTTTTCAACTCCGTCGTCGGGTTCCCGGCAATGTCGAGCACGATGAGAGGAACCTCCTTGCCCACAAGGATCTTCGCCTTGCGGTTGTTCACTGTGGTGATCCGCGGGCTGGAGATGAGGTTGGCCCGGTTCTCCTGTTCCAGCGCCTGGATCGTCGCGTCGAGGGTGCCGAAGTTCCGGATCACCCCGAGGCGAACGGACCCGCTGGCCGTCGCGGGCAGTTCCGTGACGCCCACGGAGCCCGAGATCCTCTCGGAGTTCGAGTGGAGATTGTCCAGCGACCACTCGATTCCCAACTGGCGGGCGGCCGTGCGATCCACATCGACCAACCGCGCCGTGATCTCCACCTGCCGGGTCTCCGTGTCCAGGGTTCCGACCAGCTTCGCCACCTCGGCGACTCGGGGCGCGATGTCGGAGATCAGGATCGTATTCGTGCGCTCGTCGATGTTTGCGCTCCCCCGCTTGGACAGGACGAAGGCCACAGCGTCCTTCAACTCCTTGGCGGACGCATAGCGGATGGTGAAGACCCGCGTCTCGAGCGGCTGCAGCTCTTCCTGTTTCCGCGCGGATGACTCCTTTTCGAGCCCCTCATCGCGCAGGGTCTTCACGGTGGCCACTCGAATGACCCCGTCGATCTCCTGGGCGGTGAGCCCCGCCGATTGGCAAACGATATCGAGGGCATGCCGCCACGGTACCTGGGTCAGCCGGACGGTTACCGGCCCGTCGACCTCCCGGTCGGCGACGATGTTGGCGTCGCCGTACTCGGCGATCGAGCGGATCACAGTGCGGATGTCGGCACCCTGGACATCGAGATTCATGGGGCGCGAGTCAGCCACGGCCGCGACGCCGCCGGCGTCCACAGCCCCGAGCGTCGGCGCGGCGTCCTGCGACTCGGGCTCGGCCAGGAAGGCCGGGCCCGGAGACTCGGGCGCCGGATCGGACGCAGGATCCCGCACTGTGGGCACCTCCCGCTGCTCCGTCGCTGTCTGCGCCATCGCCGAACCCTGGCTCGCGTCTGCGGACGGGGTCACCGCCCGCGGCGTGCGGATCCTGACCGGCTCGTCCGCCCATTCCACTGCGGCGAAGGGTGCCAGGGTCGGGGCCGTCGGTTCGGCCGACCGTGCCGCCGCCATGGCGATTTCCGCGGCCAGCTCCCCCGCCGTGCACTCCGGGTCGCGCGGTCCACTCCCGCCGGAGGACTCGGGAAGCACCTTCGCACCGTTCCACCGCGGGCCCTCTTCTCCGTTCGCCGGTCGGATGAAGACAGCGAGGGCACCTTCGGACGGTTCCAGCCGGAAATCGACCGGACCAGCGCAATCGATGACGTAGCGAACGATCTCCCCGCCATCGCCCGACTTCCACAGCGACCAGCGGACGCCCTGCACCACCGCGGCAGGATCCAGGTTGTCAGACCCCTGGGTCGGGAGCGGCGCCTGGGCTCCGAAGAGGTCAACCACCACCCGCCACGGGTCGTCCAGGGTGAAGACATCATGCGGCAATGGACCGTTGGCCCCCTGCCCGGCTAGGCGCAGGACGGCCGTGTCCCCGGCTCGCTCCAGCCGGGCCGCGCTCACCGTCCACGCCGAAGCCGGCGTCGCCGCAGCGAGCAGTACACTCGCCGCCAGCGCCAGGGCCGCCGCCATCACGCCGCTTCCGCGCCTATCCATTGTCGCGTTCATTCCCGTTTCCTTTCAGCTCCTTGAGGAGCAGCCTGTCGGTCCGGCCGACCCCGAATTCAGCGCTGTAGACCAACACAGCGCCGGGTTCGATCCGGGTTACGGAAAAGCGACCCAACCGGTCACCCTCGCGCAGGATGAAGCTGGCGCCTTCCGCGTCCTCCACCAGGGCGAAACGATCCTTCTCGCCCCAGAGGATTCCCCGCACGGTGAAGTCGGAAAGCTTCGTCACGTCCTCCTGGTGGTCTTCGAGGTAGTCATCCCCCACCAGGCTGACGAACGGATCGCGTCGGACCTGATCGCTGTATAAATACGGCGAGGGGGAGAGCAGGATCTGGTCCAGCGCCTCGAGAGCGGAGGAGTCCGCGGTGGCGGCCGCCGAAGCTCCCGGCTCCGCCGACTCCAGACCCGAGCGGACCGGCATTGTCGGACGCAGGCCGGCTTCCGGCGGAACCGTTCCGGGTTCCGCCTTCTTGCCCAGGATCTTGTCCAGCATACGCCCCGGAGCGCCCAGGTCGAGCGCGCGTGCTTCTCCCACAGCCCCGCCCAGCAGGGCGAACACCAGGATCGGGACGAGCCATCTGGCCCCACGCATGTCACTCTTCTCCTTCGGCCGAACGCGCGCCCTTTGCCGCCGGAGTCGGCTTCTTCGGCTTGATCGGCGACTCTGCCTTCTCGCCGGCCTTCACGCCGGAGGTCTTCTCCGCTGCGGGAGGAACACCGGTGCCCCCCAGAGTGTACGTGCGAGCCACGAATGAGGCGGCAGCGGGACGCTCGGGATTGCGATCCTTGGCCGTGGCGATTTCCAGATCATCGATGTTGATGACCCGGTCGAGATTGGCCACCTCTCCGAGAAAGGACCCGATCTGGTGATAGCCACCGGTGACGGCGATTTCGAGCGGGTGCTCGGTGTAGTACTGCTGCGGTCGTGGGACATCGGGCTTGAACAGCGTGAACTCGACGCCCGTCTGCGCGCCGAGCAGACTGATCGTGCGCAGGCACCAGGCCTGGTCCTGCTCTTCGGGCAGAAGCGCTTGGCTCTGCTCCCACTTGCGGTGGAGAAGCAGGTACTCCTTCTCCAGGTAGGGGAGCCGGTGCGTCGCCTGGCGCGCCTTGTTCAGATTCTTGCTGATGTCCCGGTACTTCTCCTCGAGGGTTCCCAGCTCTGCGGCGTTGGCCTTGTAGGTGAAGGGCAGCCACTCGGTAAAGACGAAGAAATAGACGAATGCCGCCAGGAAGATGCCTCCCAGCAACGCCTTCTGGAACCCCGGGTCTCTCGGGTTGACCGCCATGATCGTCTCCCTGCGGGGCGCGGCCCCGGTCGCGGATCCGACGCTAGGAACGCACCCTCGCCGTGAGGGTGAAGCTGAGAATCGACCGGTCGCCGGCCTGGTTTGTCTTGGCCCGCTCCGCCACCACGAGCGCAATCCCCTCGAAGAGATCGCTCTCCTCCATCCGGCTCATCAACTCGGCGATCATGAGGTTGGAGAACGCCATCCCTTCCACCGTGAGCTGGTCCGGGCCGGTGTCCGCCACCCGGGTGAGCCAGAGGTAGTCCGGAATCTGGTCGGCCAGGTCGTCCATCGTCTTCACCACGAGGTAGCGATCCCGCGTCAACCCCTGTATGACCGCGAGACGCAGGTTCAGCTGTTCCCGCTCGTTGGTCAGCTGGTTGATGCGGTCAATCTGCGGCTGCAGCCGCTGCATCTCCACCTCGGTCTGCCGGATGTCGGAACGCAAGGATGCGATCCTGGTCCGTTGCATGGCATAGATACCGAAGAGCGGCAGGATGACAGCCGCTCCCACCACCAGCGGGATCCACACCCGCGCCCGCGGGGCGCCCAGCGTGAGGTGAGGGGCCGGCGGTTGCTCTTCCTTCGGGAGAAGGTTGATCTGGATCACTTGGCCCGCACCTTTCTCAACGCCAATCCCAGACTCACAGCCAGCTGGGGAGCCACTTCGTGCGGATCGCTGTTCCCGAACAGCTCGGGCGTGAACTGCAGGCGTCGGAGCATGTCTGCCGCTTCCACCGGTACCTTCAATCGCTCGGCCAGTACCGGCGCCAGGCCGCGAATGCGCGCCCCGCCACCGGAGAGAAGCACGCGATCGAGCTTGTCGGCATCCCCGCTGGACTTCAGGTAGACAAGGCTGCGCTCCAGCGCGGTACTCAGGTCCGCGCAGAAGCTCTTGAGCGCCGGCTCCAGATTGATGCCCGGTACGGCATCCCCGGGTCCGAGGGCGGCAAAGGCGTCGGCCCGGCTGACGCCGTGCGACTTCTGCAGCCCGTCGAGAAACGCGTTTCCACCCAGCGGGAGATCCTGGGTGTAGAGCGGCACGCCGCCGTGCACAAGATTGATGTTCGTCAGCTCGGCGCCGATGTTGACCAGCGCCACGACCTCGCCGGGCAGAAACTCGTAATTCAGCTCGATGGCGTTCTGCACGGCGAAGGAGTGGACGTCGATGATGGCGGGCACCAGTCCCGCTTCACGCACCAGATCAGCATGCGCGCTGATCAGGTCGCGTTTCGCGGCCACCAGCAACACCTGCATCTGGGTCGGCCCCACGTCGGTGCGCAGGATCTCGAAGTCGAGTGCGACGTCGTTGATGTCGTACGAGACGTGCTGTTCCGCCTCCCAGTGGATCGCCTCGCGCGCTTCCTGGGGGGGAAGGCGATCCATCGTGATCTTCTTCACGATGACGCCGCGTCCCGAAACGCCCGTGGCCACGCGGTGATTGCGCACCTCGGTCCGTTCGAACAGATTCTGGATCGTCTCCACGACCAGCTGGCGATCCATGATCTCGCCGTCGACGATCGCCTCCGGCGCGAGCTCCGCCATCCCGAAACGGACGAGACGAGGGTCGTTTCCCTTCCCCGTGAGCTCCACGACCTTGACCGAGCTCGACCCGATGTCGAGTCCGACCGTGGTCTGCGTTCTGCCAAGCACCGGAACCTCCCGGTCTTTTTGCATCCCGGTCCGTGCGCGCCGACCGGCGGTCGGACGTGGGATCCCGCTTGAAATATCGGGCGGCCGCCGCCGAAGGTTTACCGCAACTTCCCTCGCGGGAGCGCCGGTACGCCGTCTCAGGAAGCGCGGAAAAACCCGCCGTACCAGGCCCAGATCCGGGAGCCCCAGAGGAGAGCGAGGGCGGCTGCAGGGGCCAGAAAACTGCCGAACGGAAGTGCGGTTGTAGACTCCCCGCGGCGGGCCAGGATCAGGCTGACCCCGAGAAGCGATCCAAGGAGGGAGGCCAGCAGGATCGTGAGCACGACCCCGGGCAGCCCCAGAAACGCCCCGAGCATGGCGGCGAGCTTCACATCGCCCATCCCCATGCCGTCACGGTGGCGCAACCTGCGGTAGGTCAGACCGACCAGCAGGAGACCACCGGCACCGGCCGCCATTCCGATCAACGCGGGCAGAAACCCGACCGTCCAGGGTGCCAGCAGCAGACCGAGCGCCGCTCCGCCCAGGCTGATCTCATCGGGGATGATCCGGTGCGCGAGGTCAATGAAGAGAATCGCGGTCAGCGACAGAAGGAGCCAGGCTGCGGCCAGGGAGTGCAGCGGCGTCGGGAAGGCAGTGACGGCCACGAGGAAGAGTCCACCGCCGGCCGCCTCCACCAATGGGTAGCGGGGCGAGATCGCCAGACCGCAGTCGGCGCACCGGCCACGGAGCAGGATCCAGCCCAGAACCGGGATGTTGTGCCAGGGCCGGATCCCGTGTCCGCAGCGCGGACAGCGCGAGGGCGGGCGCGCCAGCGACTGGCCTCGCGGCAGGCGATGGATCACGACGTTGAGGAAGCTTCCCAGGCAGAGACCGAGCACGAATACTGTGGCCATGGGCAGCGGTTCGCGCGGGAACCAAGGGGGCGGGGTGCTCATCCACAATCCTCCGGCGCGAAGGATGCTGCCTCGGGTGCGCCCAGTTCACGCAATCGCGTGCGGGCGATCCGTCGGACTTCCTCATTCTCGCTGTTTTCGAGGACCCGCCGCCACATCTCCAGCGACAGTTCCCGGTCCCCCAACTTCGTAGCGGAGTACGCCGCGAGCCGGCCCACCCAGGCCGGGGCACCGGGCAGGCGTGCCGCCTGCGCAAGATATCGCGCTGCGTCGGGCGAGTTCTTCGTCGTCAGATAGGTGAGAAAGCCGCGTTCGAACGCGAGCCGCCAGCTCTGCGGATTGTGCGCCAGGCCACGATCGAGGAGCGCGAACGCCGCGGCCGGGGCCTGCACGTCGCCGTGCAGGATCAGGGCGCCGAAGACGTACGCGTTCTCGAATCCCGGATCGAGGTCGGTAAGCGTTCGGAAGAGAGTCTCGGCGTAACCGTATTGCTGATCGCTGCGTCGATGCTTTCCGTAGTACTGGATCGCTTCCAGCCAGCAGAGATCGGCTGCCAACCGGGCCCGGCCCAGGGCGGCGGCGCGCACCCACGGTCCGGTCGGGAAGTAGGTCAGCTCCGCCAGATCGGGCTGGGAGGCGCGGGCCCGGGCGAACTCCAGGCTCAGGCCATGCGCGGCGGCGATCAGTCCGGCGACCGCGATCAGGGCGATGCCAAACCCGGCGCCCGCGGGCACAACCTGACGCCGCGGTCCGGGCAGCTCGATCTCAGCGCCCGAGTGCGGCGCGACCGGTGTCCGCGACTCTGTGCGCCTCACGGAGTCAGCTCCCGCCGCCGCAGCGCCAGAGAGGCCCCCACCAGCGCTCCGGTGGCGTAGGTCGCGGCATATGCAGCGCCGTACAGGAGCTGGACCGCAGGGTAACCTCGCCCATCCAACACCGGGAGGATGTCGTGATAGAGGTCAAGGCGCGGCACGATCCAGCCGGTGACCTGGATGGCGGCCGCCGCGCTCGGAGAAGCGCCGGAGGCGAGCAGGGTCTGGAGATCTCCGCTGCCGTGGCCGATCACCCAGGCCGCGAGCGTGAGCAGGCCCGCGAGTACCGGGGAGGTCACGCTGGCAAAGAGCACCGCCACGGCCGCCAGGACGGTGAGCTCGCCGAATCCAAGCGCGAGCGCACCCAGGAACGGCCAGCCGAAAGCGTGGCCCGAGACGCGCAGGACTCCGGCCAGCATTCCCCCCATGAGCGCCACGGCCGCGGCAAGCACTCCGAGCAGGCCGAGATACTTTCCCCACACGAACTCCGAACGACGCAGCGGCCGCGCAAAGAGGAAGAAGAGCGTGCGGCGTTCCACCTCCCGGAAGATCAGCTGATGCCCCACGAAGATCACGGCGAGACAGCCGAAGGCGGAAATGGCCGCAAAGCCGAGATCGAGGGTGATCCGCCGGCCTTCTCCCAGCGCCAGGGGAGCCAGCAGCCGCGAGACGCCAGAGACAAAGAGGCCGAAGAAGAGTAGCAGGTAGAGAACCCGGTCCCGTAGCGCCTCGAGAAAGGTCGCGTGCGCCAGCGCGCGCACCGCCGCGGTCGACGTGGCGATTCCGCCCCACCGATGCGCCCGGAGACGCCGGTGATCCTCGCGCGGCTCGTCCGGGCAACTCCCCGCGAGCCCGGCCGCCGGCGGCGAGCCGAAGGCCCCGGAACGCAGCACCCTGAGACTGGCGGCCTCGAGTTCCGGTTCGAGTCGGTCCGCGGCCGCGCGCGTCACTCGTTTGCGCATGGGCGTTCCCTCTCCTGGTTCACCCGGCGCACGAAGAAACTCTCGAGATCCTCTCGGCCGGTTTCCACGCGGGAAATCCGTCCACCGGCCTGCATGACCCGGCGCAGGCAGGCGTCGAGCTGAAGAGGTTCCGGCCGCACCAGAACGATACGCCAGGCGTCCGGCCCGGCCTCGCACCGGGATCCGTCCGGCATCCCGCGCAGGAGCGCGTCCGGAACGGGCCCGGCTCCCTCGATCGCCACTTCCGCGGCCGCAGCGGCAAGCAGTTCCGCAGGGCGCCCCTCCTCGAGCCGCCTCCCCCCGGCGATCAACGTGACTGTGTCGGCCAGGGCCTCGACGTCGGCAAGCACGTGGCTGCTGAGAAGCACCGTGCGGCCGGCCGCCCGCTCGGCGCGCAGTCTCTCCTTCACCAGGGCCCGTCCCAGCGGGTCGAGACCGCTCATGGGCTCATCGAGGACCAGGAACTCCGGCTCGTGCACCAGCGCCTGGGCCAGACCCACCCGCTGCAGCTGCCCTTTGGAGAGGCGGCGCACCGGGCGGTCGGCCAGCGGTTCCAGGCCGAGCCGGTCCAGGAGCCGGACGTCCGCGCCGGAGTCCCTCGGCACCCCGGACAAGGCGCGCGCCAGTTGCAGGAGCTCCCGCACGGTCAAATGGGGATAGTACGAGGGCAGTTCCGGAAGAAATCCGAGGCGGCGACGGGTTTCCCGGTCGCCCAGGGGCCGTCCGAACAAGTGCCCTCTTCCCCCGGATGGACGAAGGAGACCAAGCAGGATCTTGAACGCAGTCGACTTCCCGGCGCCGTTGGGTCCTACGAGGCCGTGAATCTCCCCGCGGCGTACAGTGAGGTCGAGCCCGCGCAGGGCCGGCACCGGGGGACGGAACATCCCCGGACGATAGACCTTGGTCAGGCCTTCGAACGCCAGGATCGACTCCATGTCGAGGAGAATCGGCAGTCCCGGAGACGGAATTGAGGGCGAAGAGAGGCCGGCGGTGGCCCACGGCGCAGCGCGACCGGTGTATGCCCGGGAGGAGGAGAAAGCCGCGGTGGAGGGTAAACGACGGCGAGGCGATCCGGCATCGCCGGACCGCCTCGCCTCGTCCCCTACCCGGGGCGGCGCGGGCTTCAGCCGTCTGGCTGGGTCACCCGCGTCAGGGATCCCCCGGTGATCTGCGGAGTCGGGTTAGTTCGCGTTGCTGAGCTCAAGCACCGGGGCGCCGGCCTTGCCGTTGCCCGTGATGGTGTAGCCACCGGCCGGAACATCGAACTGATAGTAGACCGTACCCACGGCCGCCGCCGGAGCGCCCGCGGTGAACGCCGCCACACCACCGCCGAACGGGTTCGCATAGCCCTTGGCGATCAGCGCGGCGACCGTCGCGGCCTCGGCCGGATAGATGCCGTTGGCCTGGACTCCCTGGTCCTCGACATACAGCTGGCAGGCGTGGGCGTTGCCCTTGACGCTCGACTCACGGGCGCGGTCCTGCATGCTCACGTAGTTCGGGATGGCAATGGCGGCGAGGATGCCGATGATGACCACCACGATCATGAGCTCGATGAGCGTGAAGCCCTGGTTGTTCTTCAACATGATCCGTAACCTCCCGGGTGGGTACCCCTGGACCTTGCCTGTACCGCCCCCACCGGGCCGCCCAGTCTGGCGGGGGTGGTGAACGACTCTCGTCGACGGAGGTCGTAAGTGGCGTGCCCATCCGGGCGGCAGGAACAGGAGTTCTCGTAAGTGCCTGAATCTGGGCTCTCTACGACTGCCGTGGTCAACGATTCCGAGGCGCCAGGGCCGGGGCGGAAAGGCCCCGGGCCGTGCACGCTGCGAGGCTGCCCTGCGTCTCGCACGAGCCGGGACGAATTGACCCCATCGGAGTCCGGGGTCAGAGCCGGGATCGATCCCGGGCGCACGTCGGAGTCAGGCCGCATCCTGGGTCTCTTCCAAGAACCCGTCTTCCGGTCCGGAAGACACGGTCCCGCCTTCCTTCTCGGCGATGCCGTAGCCGATCAGCTTGCGGTAGAGAGTCGAGGGGTTGATGCCCAACACCTCGCTGGCGCGCTTCTTCTGCCAGGATGTGTAGTGAAGCACCTTGAGGATGTACTCCCGCTCCAGCTCCTCGAGGGTCATGGTCGGGGTGTCAATCACCAGGCTCCCCCGGCGTGTCGGCCCGGCCACGACTTTTTCCGGCAGGTCGCAGAGCCGAAGCTCATCACCCTCGCACAGGATCACCGCGCGCTCGATGACATTCTCCAGCTCGCGCACGTTGCCCGGCCAGTCGTACCGGACCAGCGCCTTCAGGGTCTCGGCTTCCAGCGAGAGCCGCCCATCCGGCACCAGCCGGCGCAGGAAATGGTCGACGAGCAACGGGATGTCGTCACGCCGGGCGCGCAGTGGCGGCAGGAACACCGGGATGACGTTGAGCCGATAGAAGAGGTCGGTTCGGAAGCGTCCCTCCGCCACTTCGCGCTCGAGGTCGGCGTTGGTGGCGGCGATGAGACGCACGTTGATCTTGATCGGCTTGGTGCCGCCCACCGGAATGATTTCGCGCTCCTGCAGCGCGCGCAGCAGCTTTACCTGGGTGGCCGGAGCCATCTCGCCGACTTCGTCCAGGAAGAAGGTCCCGTTCTCCGAGACGGTGAAGAGCCCTTGCTGATCCTTGATGGCACCGGTGAAGGAGCCACGAATGTGGCCGAAGAGGTTCGACTCGAGAAGGTCCTTGGGGAGCGCTCCGCAATTGATGGAGACGAATGGTCCATGGCACCGATGCGAACGATAGTGGATCTCCCGGGCGATGAGCTCCTTGCCGGTCCCGCTCTCCCCGTAGACCAGGATGGTCGACTCGGTATCCGCCACCTTGTCGAGCATCTTGAAGACCTTCGTCATCTCCTCCGACTTGCCCACGATCTCCCGCTCGTGGTGGGTCTTGCGGAGCTGCCGTTTCAGCACCTGGTTCTCCGACTGCAGGCGACGCATGCTGAGAGCGTTGCGCACGACCAACAGGATCTCGTCGTTCTTCGCCTTCTTCTCGATGAACTGAAAAGCTCCCTTGTCCAGCGCCTCCGTCGCGGCCGCCTCGGAGGCGAACGCCGTCAGGACAATAACCGGCATGGAGGATTCCCGGGCCAGAGCCTTGTCCAAGAGCTCGACGCCGCTCATCCCCGGCATCTTCAGGTCGGTGATGAGCAGATCGAAGCTCTCCTGCTCCATGCGCGCCAGCGCGGCCAATCCGCCGGTCTCGCAGACGACGTTGTACCCTTCACGCTCCAACAGCACACCGAGAAACCGGCGCATGCTTTCCTCGTCGTCGACGACGAGAATCCGGACGCTTTCCGATTCGCTCATGGCACTCCTCGGCTTAGGCCGCCCGAGCCGTCGGGGCCGGCGGCGCTACCGGTTCCGGGCGTGCGGCGAGAAGGGGCAGGCGCAAACTCGCCCGCGTGCCTCCTCCCGGCGCCGGCTCCAGGGCCAACCGCCCGCCCAACCTCTCGGCCAGATCACGCGCGATCGCCAGGCCCAGCCCGGTTCCGCGCGGTTTCGTCGTGAAGAACGGTTCGAATGCCCGGGCCCGAACCTCCTCCGCCAATCCCGGACCGTGGTCGCGGAGGTAGACCTCCGCCTCACCGTCCACGCATCTCAGCCCGAC
Source organism: uncultured bacterium (assembly GCA_964473865.1). Lineage (GTDB taxonomy): Bacteria > Eisenbacteria > RBG-16-71-46 > CAIMUX01 > CAIMUX01 > CAIMUX01. Next base: position 46,356 of record CAYYQN010000028.1, read on the forward strand.
CTCCACCGGTGCGCCCCCCGCCTCGACGGCATTGAGTCCGAGGTTGCGCAGGATCTGCCGCAGACAAGTGCGGTCGGCCCGCACCTGGAGCGGGACGGGGCCCGGGTCGGGTCGCACCAGACGAAAACTCCCCTCCGGCAGCGCAGCCAGGCTATCGACTTCCTCCTGCACAACCTTTTCGAGCGGAAGCTCTTCCATCTGCAGATTTTTGTCCCGGGCGAGCTGCAGGAACTCCCCGAGGAAGCTCTCCAGAGCTTCGGACTCCCGCAGAATGATCTCCATCAGCGTGTCCCCGGCCCGGTTGTCGGCCGGCAGTTCGCGCCGCAGGAGCTCGACCGAGCCCGAGATCGGTTTCAACGAGTTCCGGATCTCGTGCGCCAGTCCGGCCGAGAGCTGTCCGATGAGGGCCAATCGGTCATGGCGCCGGCGCTCATCTTCCCGCGCGCGGCGCTCCGTCAAGTCCGCCAGGAGCACCAGGAGACCCCGACACCGCCCTTCCGGATCCCGGATCGGCGTGGTGGTGACCTCGAGCGGCACGGCGGGTCTTCCGGCGCAAGGGCCCAGCAGCACCTCCCGGGACTCCTCTCCCGACGAGGTCAGCCGGGAGGCCAGGTGGATCGCCAGGTCGAAGAACGCGCCCACTTGCAGCAAGTCCGCCAGGCGCACGCCGGGATGGATTTCGCCGAAGCCCCCGAGTAGCTCCCGCGCTCCGGCGTTGAGTCTGGAAATGCGCCCCTCGCCGTCGAGGCAGAGCAGCCCGTGCGAGAGGTGGGCGATGATCGATTCGGCGTCCAGTCGCGCCTGCTCCAGCTCCCGAGCCGTCGAGTGTTGCATCGCTTCCGCGCGCCGCAGACTGCGCCCCAGAAGTCCCGCAAACAACCCCAGCAGGGTGAGGGATACCGTCTGCGCGGTCATCGACGCCGGCGTGACATGACCGATGGCCTCGAAACCGAGCCCGGAGACCGCGCCGCTGAGCGCCAGGTGCGCCGCGATCGCACCCCCCGCCGCCCAGGCTCCGCCGCGAATGCCTCGGGTCAGGCCCCAGATCAACACCGGCAGCGCCAGCAGAAGCGGCACCAGGCTCCCGGCGGGCCCCAGGCGATAGGCCACGAAAGCGCTGGCGGACACGTCGAGCAGGCAGGCGGCGATCCACCACGGCCCGCGGCGCCCTCCCCGCTCGCTCCCCCGCAGGCAGAGGCTCGCGATCATCTCGACGGCAAGGTACCCCAGAGCGGTGACCGCGCTCGCGCCGGGGGAGCCGCTGCCGGCGGCCAACACGGCCACCGCCAGCACCGCCAGCGGCCGGTGCAGCCGGAACCGCGCTCGTTCCCCCGTGTCCCGAGCCGACATCTTCCGGCGCGTCCTACTTGCCGCCCACGACCTGGATGAGTTTGAACATCGGCATGTACATGGCGACCACCATGCCGCCAACCATGCCGCCCATGACCACGATCATCACCGGCTCGATGACCGAGGTCAGGGTGTCCACCGCGGTGTCGACCTCCTCGTCATAGAAGATGGCGATCTTCTCGAGCATCTTGTCGAGCGCGCCCGTCTCCTCTCCCACCGAGATCATCTGCACCACCATGGGAGGGAAGACCTTGGCCTCCCGCAGCGGCGCGGCGATCGTCTCGCCCTCGCCGATCGAACCCTTGACCGCGATGATGGCGTTCTCGATGACCTTGTTGCCGGCGGTGCGCGCGGTGATGTCGAGGGCCGTGAGGATCGGCACGCCCGAGGTCATCATGGTACCGAGGGTGCGCGTGAAGCGCGCGATAGCGGAACGCCGGAGGATGCTGCCCAGGACGGGCGTGCGCAGCAGTAGGGCATCGATCTTCAGGTTGCCCCCCGGCGTGCGGTAGTACCGTCTGATGGCGAAGATGATCAGCGCGATGCCGCCCCCCAGCGCCCACCAGTAACCCTTCAGGAACTCCGACATCCCCATGACGATGCGGGTGGGAAGCGGCAGCTCGCCCCCAAACTCCGAGAACACCTTGGCGAACGTCGGGATGATGACCAGAAGCATGAAGGTCGTGGCCGCGACCATCACCGTCATCACCACGGTCGGGTAGGTCATGGCGCTCTTCACCTTCCGCTTCAGCGCCTCGGCCTTTTCCAGGTAGGTCGCGAGCCGGATGAGGATGTCGTCGAGAATACCTCCCGCCTCGCCGGCATCCACCATGTTGACGAAGAGACCGTCGAAGACCCGCGGGTGCTTGGCCAACGCTTCGCTCAGGGTCGAGCCGGCCTCGACGTCGTGCATCACCGCGGACACGATCCTGCCGAAGGCGGGCGACTCGGACTGCTTCGCGAGAATGTCGAGGCACTGCACCAGGGGAAGCCCGGCGTTGACCATGGTCGCGAACTGCCGGGTGAAGATGACGAGATCCCGCACGCGCACCCGCCCGCGCCCCGCGCCCGGCACCCGGAGCTTCACCGTACCGCGCTGTTCCTTGAGCGTGGTCGTGATGACGCGTCTGCGCCGCAGTTCGCGGACCGCGTCATCCCGGGTGGCGACCTCCAGGGTCCCTGTCTCGACCTGGCCGCTGACCGTTCGTCCCTTGTAGGCGTAGACCGGCATGGAAGCCTCCGCTAGGAGTTCGAGAACGACGACAGTCCGGCGCTCATCGGTTGGAACGTCGGGTCCGCCTTCTGAATCATCTGTTCCAGCTCCAGCCGGTTTGGACTCCGGCCGAGCGTGTTCTCCAGAGTGATCTTCCGCGCGAGGTAGGCGGCGAGAAGTCCCTGGTTCATCGTCTGCATTCCGAACTTCTGTCCCGCCTGCATGAGCGAGTAGATCTGGTGAGTCTTGGCCTCCCGGATGACCGCCGAGACCGCCGGGGTGCAGATGAGGACCTCCGAGACGTTGACCCGGCCGCCCCCCTTCTTCGGAACCAGCTGCTGAGTCAAGACCCCCTTCAGCACGAAGGCGAGCTGGGACAGGACCTGCTTCTGCTGGTTGCTCGGAAACATGTCCACCATGCGGTTGATCGACTCGAAGGTGGAGTTGGTGTGCAGGGTGGCGAAGACCAGGTGCCCGGTCTCCGCAATCGTGAGTGCGGACTGCATCGTCTCCAGGTCCCGCATCTCGCCGATGAGGATGACGTCCGGGTCTTGGCGCAGGATGTACTTGAGCGCCTCGACGAAAGACCGGGTGTCGGCGTTGACCTCGCGTTGGTTGACAATGCTCTTCTTGTGCTGGTGGATGTACTCGATCGGATCCTCGACGGTGATGATGTGTCGGGAGCGGTTCGTGTTGATACGGTCGATCAGCGCGGCCAGGGTGGTCGACTTGCCGCTGCCGGTCGGACCGGTGACGAGCACCAGGCCGCTGGGCAGGTCGGCGAACGACCTCACCGGCGGCGGGAGCCCCAGGCATTCGTAGCTGGGGATCTCGTAGGGGATCATGCGGATCGCGGCCGCCACCACCCCGCGCTGCAGGAAGACGTTCATGCGGAAGCGCGAGAGCCCTTTCACCCCGAAGGACAAGTCCAGCTCGTGCGTCTGCTCGAATCGCTTTCGCTGGTCCTCGCGCAGCACGGAGTAGATCAGTTGTTCGGTCTGCTCCGGCCCAAGGGTATCTCGCGCGGAGGCCCGGATCTCCCCGTCCACGCGGAAGACCGGCGGCACGCCCGCGGTGAGGTGCAGGTCCGAAGCCTTCTGTTCCACAATCTCCTCGAGGAGCTCGTGCATGGTTACCATTCGGTCTCTTCCCTCCCCAGGAGATCCTCTCGACGCGGTGAGTTCCCCCTCTCGGGTTTTCGGCGGGCAGAACGAAAGTCTTGAGCCGTGTGGGCGAAGGTGGCTCCCGAGCCGGGAAACCGGCCAAGCGCCACGGGAGCACCGCGGTCGGGGCCGGGAAGAGCGGGACGAAGAGGGGGGGGCGGACGGACGCGGGAGGGTTACGCCCGTCCGCCGGGGGTCAACCGGTTCGGCGCTCGCCGTCCTCGGCGTCGTCGTCGGGGGCGGACTCCTTCAAGACCTCCTCCACGGAGGTGATGCCCTGCATCAGCTTCTGCAGCGCGTCCATGCGCAAAGTGAGCATTCCCTCCCGAATCGCCTGTTTCTTGATCTCGCTGGTGGCGCGCCGCTCCAGGATCATGTCGCGGATGGTCGCGGAGATCGGCATCACTTCGTAGATCCCCGCGCGCCCGCGATAGCCGGTCCGGTTGCAGTCGTAACAGCCGGCCCCTTTCATGAACGTTGCCGTGGCCGCCGCCGCGGAGCTCAGCTGCAGCTCCCGGAGCACCTCCGGCTGCAGCTCGATCGGCTCGCGGCACTTGGCGCAGACGCGTCGCACCAGGCGCTGGGCGAGAATCAGGTTCGTCGACGAGGCGACCAGAAACGGCTCGATTCCCATGTCCACGAGACGGTTCAGAGTGGACGGCGCATCGTTGGTGTGAACGGTGGACAGGACGAGATGGCCGGTGAGCGCCGCTTTGACTGCGATGGAAGCGGTCTCCTTGTCGCGGATCTCTCCCACCATCACGATGTTCGGATCCTGGCGCAGGAAGGCTCGCAAGGCTGCGGCGAAGGTCAGTCCCACCGCGTCATGCACGTTGACCTGGTTGATCCCGTCGAGGTTGTACTCGACGGGATCCTCCGCCGTCATGATGTTGGTGGAGGTGGTGTTGATCTTGGACAGGGCGGAGTAGAGGGTGGTGGTCTTTCCGGAACCGGTAGGGCCGGTTACCAGCACCATTCCGAACGGACTCTGGATCGCCTTCAGGAAGTTCTCGAGCGCCAAGGGATTGAATCCGAGCCGGGTCAGATCGAGGGCGAGGTTCGCCTTGTCGAGGATGCGTAGCACGATTTTCTCGCCGAAGATGGTCGGCAACGTGCTTACCCGCAGGTCGATGGTCCGTTTCATGACACGGATCTTGATACGGCCGTCCTGCGGCACGCGCCGCTCCGCGATATCGAGATCGGCCATGATCTTCAGGCGGGAAATGATGGCGGCCCGCATCCGGTTCGGCGGCGAGGCCGCTTCCTCGAGCGCGCCGTCGACCCGGAAGCGCACCCGCAGCTTCTTCTCGTACGGCTCGATATGGATGTCGCTCGCGCCGCGCCGAACGGCCTCGGTGATCAGCGAGTTGACGAACTTCACCACCGGGGCCTGGTCGCTGCCCGCGCCGGCGTCGGACTCCTCTTCGGCGGTCTCGACGACCTCGACGTCGTCGCCCTCCATCGACTTCATGACGTCGGCCATCGACTCGGCGTTGTCGTAGAGTCGGTCGATGGCGCGCTTGACCGCCGCTTCGGTGGCGACGAAAACCTCGACCTCGTGGCCGGTCACGAACTTGATGTCATCGATGGCGAAGAAGTTCGCCGGGTTGGCCATGGCGATGCGCAGGGTACGCCCGGCTCGACTCACGGGAACAACCTGCGACTTGGTCGCCACCTCAGCCGGAACCATCCGGGCCACCGTGGGATCGATCTCCGCGTGGTCCAGATCGATCGCGCGGGTCTCATAGAGCTCGGAGAGGAACTTGAGCAGCCGCTCCTCGGTCAGCAACCCCAGCTTGACCAGGGTGGTGCTGAGAGGGCTTCCATCCTGCTTCTCGACCTGCTGGGCCCGCCGGAGATCATCCTCGGTCAGGATATTCGCCTGCACCAGCTTCTGGCCAACGTCAACCTTCATCCCGCCGTCGTTCCCCCGTGTCCCCCGGAGCGAAGCGAACCATGCCCGGAAGAGGCGCCCGGCACCTCCGTGAGCGTGTCGCCACTCCCGCCACGATCCGCGGGAACCCGCGAGTCGTGGCCGCTCCACCGGGAACCCGGGCAAGGGGGATGCCAGCGAATCTCGCACGGGAAAGGGTTGCCGTAATGGATGATGCGAGGCCCGGCCGGATCCTTGCGGCGCGAAGTGCCTGCATCCTGCACGCGCGGACCGGGGAATGTGCAAGGCGCGAGCCCGGCGGCGTTGCGGGCCGCCGGTTGAGACCGCGGGGGTCCGTCCGCGCCCCCCCCGGAGCGCGTGGAGCCTTTCGCCGCGACCCCGGCGTCCGGTCCCCTCAGGCGCGGCTATTCGCCGAAGACCTTCCGGATTGCCGCATCCAGGACCGCGTCCGGGGCGAGGACGGGCAGGGTCACCTCCATCTCGGGACGGGCCTTCATCGCCCGGGAGATGGCGTAGCGCGCCCCTTCATTGCCCGCCCAGGCGCGGCGAGCCAGGCCGTTGCTCACGTCCCAGTCGAGCATCTCGCTTGCGCGCCGGGCCGCCTGCGGGCCGCCGTCCAGGAGCAGCCCGAAACCTCCGTTGACCGCCTCGCCCCAGCCGACGCCGCCGCCATTGTGCAGCGACACCCAGGTCGCGCCGCGGAAAGCGTCGCCGGCGAAGTTCTGCACCGCCATGTCCGCGCAGAAATAGGAACCGTCACGGATGTTGGCGGTCTCGCGGAACGGAGAATCGGTTCCGCTGACATCGTGGTGATCGCGACCGAGAACTACCGGCGCGGCGATTCGCCCATCCGCGATCGCCGCGTTGAAGGCTCCGGCGATTTCCATCCGGCCCGGCCGGTCGGCATAGAGGATGCGCGCCTGCGAACCAACCACCAATCGAGCCTCTTCCGCGTGCCGGATCCAACGCAGGTTGTCAAGCAGCTGTTGCCGGATCTGGGGCTCGGCGGTCGCGGCCCTCCGCGTGAGAATCTCAGCCGCCAGACGGTCCGTAGTCCGCAGATCGTCCGGTTCGCCGCTGGTGCAGACCCAGCGGAACGGTCCAAAGCCCAGGTCAAAGCAGATCGGGCCCATGATGTCTTCCACGTAGGACGGATACGCAAAAGAGCCGTCCGGACGCCGGATTCCGTCGGCTCCCGCGCGTGCGGCCTCGAGCAGGAAGGCATTGCCGTAGTCCCAGAAGTGCATGCCGCGTCGATGCATCTCATGGATGGCCGCCACCTGCCGGCGCAGCGAATCCCGCACCCGCTCCGCAAACCCGGGCGCATCCGCCACCATCATCCGATTGGACTCCTCAAGCGTCAGGCCGGCGGGATAGTAGCCGCCCGTGAACGGATTATGCAGGGAGGTCTGGTCGGAGCCGAGGTCGACCGAGACGCCGGCCTGCACGAGTCCCTCCCAGAGATCCACGACGTTGCCCATAAAGCCGATGGAGACGCCCTGTTTCTCGCGCCGCGCCCGCTCGATTCGCGCCAGCAGTTTCGCCAGATCCGACTCGTACTCATCCAGCCAGCCCTGCTCGTGACGCTTGTGCAGGGCGTCCGGATTGACCTCGGCGATGACGCCCACCGCACCAGCGACCACCGCGGCTTTCGCCTGGGCGCCGCTCATTCCGCCCAGCCCCGAGGTGACGAACACCCGGCCGGCCAGACCCTCGTCTCCCGTGAGCCCCAGGTACTTCCGCCCGGCGTTCAGCAGGGTGATCGTCGTGCCGTGAACGATCCCCTGTGGCCCGATGTACATGAAGCTGCCGGCAGTCATCTGACCATACGAAGTGACGCCGAGGGCCGCGAGCCGGTCATAGTCGTCCCGCGAACTGTGATTCGGAATGACCATGCCGTTCGTCAACACGACGCGCGGCGCGTCCGGAGACGAGGGAAAGAGCCCCAGCGGATGCCCGGAATAGAGCACCAACGTCTGCTCCTCCGTCATCTCCGAGAGGTAGCGCATGGTCAGCAGGTACTGGGCCCAGTTCTGGAAGACGGTGCCGTTCCCGCCATAGGTGATGAGTTCATACGGGTGCTGGGCGACTCGCGGATCCAGGTTGTTCTGGATCATGAGCATGATGGCGGCGGCCTGGGGGGTACGAGCGGGGTACTCGCCGATCGGCCGGGCGCGCATGGGGTAGGCCGGGCGGAAGCGGCGCATGTAGATCCGGCCGTCCTGGGCCAGCTCGCGCGCGAACTCCTCCGCCAGCGCCGAGTGCAGCGGCGAAGGGAAGTACCGCAGCGCGTTTCGGACCGCCTGCCGGCACGCGGCCCCGTGCAGAACCTGCGGCCGGGCGGGCGCCCGGCTCACCCCCGGCTCCACCGGTGGAGGTTCGGGCAGGAAATCGGGAATGCCCCGGGTGATCTCTTCGCGAAAGTCCGCCATGGTCGCCTCCCCTGCTCCTTCCGAACTACCGGCCCCGTGCCGGATCGCCGCCCGGCCATGATAGCGCAGCCGGGCGGACGGGGCACTCCCGTCCGGACCGGCCGAAACCGCACCCCGGCGACCGAGGCGGATCCGGGCCGAGCCCGCCGCAGCCGCGCACGGCCGCAATAATCCGGCAAAACCGGAGACATCGCCCCATTCAGACGCCGCGAATGCGCATCTCGACTCCTTTTCTCCGTCCGGACCCGGAGCAACATTCAAGTACCAGCCCTGCGAACCCGATCGCTTCGAACAGAGTGGTGAGGGGCCGGTCGGAGCCACACGCCTCCGGCGCCTCCTCAGCGGAATCTGGGTGAGGCCTTGTGCCCTCACCGCAGAAACCACGCACCGGCGCCACGGTCGGATCCGGCCGGCGCCGCAACCGGAATGCGGGGGACCCACGATGCGTCTCAACCTCGGTACCGTACGGAACAAGGTCGTGATCATGGCCATGGCGGCGGTGGCGTTGCCGCTGTTCGCGATCCTGCTCTGCGTTGCGCTCCAGCAGCGCACCATCGGCGGCCAGATCACCAAGGAAATGCAGGTGGTCGCCGAGCAGAACGTCTCGGACATCGCACGGGGCATCCTGACGCTCTGTGAGAGCCAGAACCAGAGCCTCGTGGATCGCGTGCATCTGCAGATGGCGGTGGCACGAGACAAGATGAAGGAACTCGGGTCCGTCAGTCTGTCGGCGGATCAGGTGACGTGGAATGCGGTGAACCAGCTCTCCCATGACACCGCGCCGGTGAGCCTGCCGCGCCTGAGTCTGGGCGGGACGTGGCTCGGCCAGAACCAGGACCGCGGAGCGCGAACCCCGGTGGTGGACGAGGTGGGCGCCCTGACCCAGGGCGTGTGCACCATCTTCCAGAGGATGAACCAAAGGGGCGACATGCTCCGGGTCGCCACCAATGTGATCAGCAAGGAAGGTCGGCGCGCCGTGGGGACGTACATCCCCGCCGTCAACCCGGACGGCACGCCCAATCCCGTGGTCTCGGCCGTTCTCCAGAACCAGACCTACACCGGGCGGGCGTTTGTTGTCGACAGCTGGTGTCTCGCCGGATATGAGCCGATTCGGGACGCCTCGGGAACGGTGATCGGAATGCTCTTCGTGGGCCTGCCGGACGCCGACGCGGTCGCGCGCGCGCGCGAGCAAATCCTGAAGACGAAGATCGGCGAGACCGGCTACGTCTACGTGCTTGGAGGATCGGGCGATCAACGCGGACGCTACATCATCTCCAAGGACGGAACGCGCGACGGCGAGGACCTCTGGGCGTCCAAGGATGCCGACGGAGAGCTCTTCATCCAGAAGATCGTCAACAGCAGCACGCCCAAACCGGGGGAGATCAACATCCAGCGCTATCCCTGGAAGAACAAGGATGACAAGGCCGCGCGCGGCAAGATCGCCGCCTGCGTCTACTTCCAGCCGTGGGACTGGGTGATTGGGGCGGGAACCTACGAGGGCGAGTTCGACAAGGCGAGCTTCGTGGCCAAGGCGGCGTTGCGCCGGCTCCTTCTGCTATCCATTGCCATCGGCATTCTCGCCATGGCGGCGAGCGTGCTGCTGGCGTTCCGGGTGGCCAACCGCTCCGTTCGCGCGCCGCTGCAGCGGTTGGGCGCCGCCGCGGACCGCCTGGCCTTAGGCGACGTGGAGGCCCAGATCGAGACCGGATCCAAGGACGAGATCGGCGATCTCGCCCGCTCCATGCACTCCATGATGGAGAACATCCGGGAACAGAGCCAGGCGGCCCAGGCGATCTCCGAGGGTGAGTTGAGCGGGGAGATCGTGGTGCGGTCGGACCGGGACGTGCTGGGGAAGGCCCTGCAGCAGGTGAAGGCCGCGGTGTCCGGCATGGCCCAGGAGGCGAAGACCCTGAGCACGGCGGCGGTCGAAGGGCGGCTCACCGTGCGCGGGGATCCGAAGATGTACCGCGGCGAGTACCGAAACGTCATCCAGGGCGTGAACGACACGCTGGACGCGGTGATCGGACCGCTTTCCGTGGCGGCCAGCTACTTCGACCGGATCAGCAAGGGCGACATCCCGGCGAAGATCACCGACACCTACCAGGGCGAGTTCAACGCGATCAAGAACAACCTGAATACCTGCATCGACGCGGTCAATGCGCTGGTCGCGGACGCGAATATGCTGTCCCAGGCCGCGGTGGCCGGTCGCCTGGCCTCGCGGGCGGACGGCACCAGGCACCAGGGCGACTTCCGCAAGATCATCGAAGGCGTGAACGCAACGCTGGACGCGGTGATCGGACCGCTGAACATGGCGGCGCAGTGCGTCGACCGGATCAGCAAGGGCGACATCCCGCCGAAGATCACCGAGACCTACCAGGGCGACTTCAACGCGATCAAGAACAACCTGAACACCTGCATCGACGCGGTCAACGCGCTGGTGATCGATGCCCGCGCCGTGGCGCAAGCCGCCGTCGAGGGTCGGCTCAACGAGCGCGCGGACACCGCACGGCACCAGGGCGACTTCCAGAAGGTGGTGCAAGGGATCAACGACGCGGTCGACGCCCTGGTGGGCCCGCTGACCGGTGCCATCGAGCACCTGGAACACCTGAGCGTCGGCGTGATCGATCAGCCGATCACCCTGGAGTACCAGGGCGACTACATCAAGCTCAAGACCTCGTTCAACCGGGCCTTCGCGGCGGTGAACGGCCTGGTGGCGGATGCGCGGGCGGTCGCGACGGCGGCGGTGGAAGGCCGCCTGGAAGAGCGCGCGGATACGGCGAAACACCAGGGCGACTTCCAGAAGGTCGTGCAGGGAATCAATGACGCCGTGGACGCGCTGGTGGCTCCGCTCACGCGCACCATCGAGCATCTGGAACACCTGAGCGTGGGAATCGTGGACGAGCCGATCACCCGGGACTACAAGGGGGACTACGTCAAGCTGAAGGTCTCCTTCAACCGCGCCTTTGAGGCCGTGAACAACATGGTGGCCGATGCCAACATGCTGGCGCAGGCCGCGGCGGCGGGCAAGCTGGCCACGCGGGCGGACGCCTCCAAGCATCAGGGGGATTTCCGGAAGATCATCCAGGGCGTCGATGACACGCTGGACTCGGTGATCACCCCAGTGAACGAAGCGGCGGCGGCCCTGGCGCGGGTGGCGAACCGGGACCTCACCGCCCGGATGACGG
>CAYYQN010000029.1:0-41085 GCA_964473865.1 uncultured bacterium
TCCCTTCCGCACAGTAGCGAGCCAGGCTGCGGTGCACCTCCGGGAAGGGCAGCCGTAGATCGACCAGGACGTGCATCGCCTCGCGCGCATCCCGAAGCAGCTCGCGCAGCCGCGCCTCCTCATCCTTCAAGGCCTGGCCCAGCGTCGCCTGGGCGATCTCCTCCCGGACCTCGAGCTGCAGATCCATCAATCCGAAGGATCCGGTGAAAAGACCCACACTCGCCTCCGGGTCGACCGCCGGCGAGAGGGTCACCGATCGCTGCGCCAACGTCCCCGGAGCGACCGAGAAGACCCAGCTCCAGGCTTCCTCGCGTGGCTCTTCCTCCACGCGCAACTGCCCGGTGCACTCGGCTTTGTCACCGCAGCTCTCCGGGTCGAGCGTGCCGTGCACGGTGTAGCCGAAGACCCGGCGATCGAGGGAGCGGTCGAGCACCGCGGCCTCCAGCGCGGCCTGCGCGGCGGCGTGTTCCGGGCCGACGCGGCGCGGTGGGACCAGGGTCCGGTACACGCGGGCGCCATCCTCCCATTCGGGGAGATTGGAGCGGGCTTGTTCGAGGTGGGTCAGCAGGAGCGCCTCGAGCGGTTCGGCGCAGTAGGGCTGGGCCAGCTCACACGCCCGGGCGGCGTAGCCGAGGTTCTGCTGCACCTCCAGGCCGGAGATGTCCGCGAAGAACCAGGCGCAACTCGTGTACATCAGCATCGCCTGATGGGTCGCTTCGAGGAGAGACCAGACCATGCGGCGGGTCTCGGCGTCGACCGGCGCGCGCAGGTGCCGGTCGAGGAACGCCCGGCGCACATCCGGGTCGGGCTGGAGAAGGACTTCGATGTAGGCATCGCGCGCCGCCCAGGGATCGCGCAGATGCCGGCCGGCGTGGGTCAAGAAGGCGTTCTGGACCTGGTCGCGCACCGCATCCAGGCCGCGGCGCAACGGGGTCCGCCAGCGCTGATTCCACCCGGGCTGGCCGCCGTTCGAGCAGCCGCAGTCGCGAATCCAGCGGCCGACACCATGGGCGCACGACCAGGCCGTGCCCTCGCCGGTGTCGGTGTAGTTCAGCTGCACCTCGTGCGCCGGAGGGAAGAGGTCCAGATACTCGGGGTAGTTGACGAAGCGCATCCCGCGCCGCGACGCCTCGGTATGGAACAGGTACGCCAGACACATGTCGGCAAACGGCTCGTGGTGCCCGTAGATCTCACCGTCCGTGGCGAGGTGCACCAGGCCGCTTGGACCGAAACGCTGACCCGCGGCCTGCAACCGATCGGCGAGGACGCCCGCGTCGCGCATCAGATGCTCAAATGAGGCCGCTACCGAAAGCGATCCATCGTAGAAGAAGCAGTCGACCCAGGTTCTCCGAGCCGGATCGGCGAAGCAGCGGAACGGCCGGCTGGTGTCGATCGCTCCCCCGCACTCCTCCCACTTCCGCTCCCCCAGACGACGCGTGCGCAGGGCTTGGTGCGGCGCCAGAACCAGGAAGCGCACTCCCGCTTCGGCGACCACCCGGAGCGTCACGGCATCCACGGCCGTCTCCGGCAGCCACAGCCCCTCCGACGGGCGGCCGAACCGATGTGCGAAATCCCGCAACCCCCAGCGGACCTGGGTCCATTTGTCGGGTAGATTCGCCAGCGGGAGAATGACGTGGTTGTAGGCCTGTGCCATCCCGCTGCCGTGCCCGCCGTGGCGCGCCACGCTCTCCCGGTCCGCATCGAGGATGGACCGGTACACCCGGGGAAAACGACGCTCGAGGTCCGACAGCAGAGTCGGACCGAAGTCGAACGAAAGATGGGTGTAGTTATTCACCAGGGCGATGATCCGGCCATGCGGGTCCAGCACCCGGCTGCGCCCGTTCGGACCGTAGCACTCGTCGGTGATCCGCTCGTTCCAGTCATGGAACGGCGCCGCGCCATCCTGGCGCTGGATCTGCTCCGTCCACGGACTCTCCCTCGGTGGCTGATAGAAGTGACCGTGGACCGCGACGAACATCAAACGTGATCTCCTGGTTTCGAGTCAGGGCGCATCTCGAGTCCCGCCGGGCGGGCGCATCGCAGACAACGCCTCCAGTCCGGCCCGGCCTTCCCAAGAACTGCGTCGATGCGCAGCGAGAGTCGCAGGTGCCTGAGTCCGGAGTGGCCGAGGGGTGGTCTCCCGTCGAGCTACCACGGGAGGTGGGCGATCCTGATCGCGGGGCGACCGATCCCTGAGCCAGTCCGAGATAAGCACAAGCGGCCGGAATCGGTCAAGAGCGAACGTACCCCTCGGTCACCGCACCCTCTGGGGCCGCCGGCCGGCGCTCCCGATCCGCCCTGCTCGGCGCGCCGCAGTGTCCGATCGTGTAACTCTCGGCTCGCGAGACAGTCCCCGGCCGGCACGGCTCTCCGCGCGCCGGGTCAGCCGGGTTGACCGGCGGCGCGACGGCCCCATTCATCCTCGGCAACGAGGGTGCCCTACATCGCGGCGGCGCGCTCCATGATCGGCAGCACCACATTCTGCCCGTCACGGATCGAGCGCTGGACCCACCGACCATTGACGAAGACCATCGGCACCGCCGTGAGCCCGATCTGCTGCGCGGCCCGGGCATCCTCCGCGATGGCCGCCATCACCTCGGGTTTCTCCATTTCCGAGAACAACCGGGCCGGATCGATCCCCATCTTCCCGGCCGCCGCGCGCAGATTCTCGTCGGTGAACGACGTCAGGTTCTCCATCAGCCAGGCGTGCATCTTCCAGTATCCGTCGGAGCCGGCGATCGACCCTGCCGCCTCCGCCGCTTTCGCGGCGCGCCCGGCCAGCGGATGAATCGCTTCGCGCCGGACCTGGGCCGGTAGGGTGGGGTTGCTGCTCGGATCGATCGGGTAGTGGCGGAAGGTGTACCGGAAGCCCGGCTTTCCCTTGATGAATTGCCGGATCGCCCGGTCCATCGACGAGGTGTAGGGCTCCTGATAGTCGCCGAACACCACGACGTTGACGAAGCGCGATCCCGCCGGCGGGGCGCCCAGCGACCAAGCCCGGGTGTCGGCGGCGAGCACCCGCACCGGCTGCGCCAGCCAGTCCTCGATGTCCTTCTGGGAGGCCGGAACAGGTCGGTCCGCAACGGCCGTCCGCGCGGGGGGGTTCGTCGCCGCTACCTCTTCGATGGTGCGCTTCAGGGCGCCCGGCACCTGCCACCCTTTGAACTCCACCCCGTTCACGAAGATCATCGGCGTGAAGTAGAGCCCGAGAGCCGTGCCCTCATCGCAATCCGCCTGGACCCGGCGCAACGTCTCCGGACCCTGCATGGCAGCGAGAAATGCCTCGGCCGGCAGGTCCATTTGCGCGAGCGCGGCCGAAAGCTCCGCGTCCGTGAACGAGCCTCCGCGCGCGAAGAGCCACGTGTGCATCGCCCAGAAACCCTCGTCTCCCCGCAGCATCCCGGCCGCCTCGGCCGCCCTCGCCGCCCAACACGCGTTGGGGTGCATCGTCTGCTTCAAGTACTTGTTGCATGGCACACCGGGGGCGGCCTCCGCGCAGAACGGGTAGTGCTTGATCGAGACCGACACATCCTGGCGAGAGGCGAGGATACCCTCCAGCTCACCTTCCACGCGCCGGCAATCAGAGCACTGATAGTCGGTCAGCATCACGATCCGGATCGGGCTGGCCTCCGGGCCATGCCGGTAGCGACCCGTGAAGCCCTTCCCGGTCGGGCCGGGCGGGGTTGCCGGCGGGACCGGTTCCGCGGTGCCGCTTGCGCTCGCGGGAGGATTGGCGACCGCGGGGCGGTCCGTCCCGGCCGCTTCGTTTGCGCCCGCGGGAGGACTCGTGACCGCGGGGCGGTCCGTCCCGGCCGCTTCGTTTGCGGCGGACGCCGGACGGGCGCCCGCCGGATCGCCGGGGGCACCAGGGTCGTCGGAACCCGCACTTCGAGGCCCGACCGCCGAAGGAACCGGATTCGCGGTCACGTCCGCGGCCCGGGACTGGGCGAGAATCCTCTCCGTGGAGGCCTGCCGCTCCGCCTCCGCACGCGCCCTCACCTGCCTTTGTAGACGAGCGTCGGACAGGCCCAGCACCAGGGACGCCGCGACGAAAACCGCGACTCCGGCCCCCGCGATCCGCTGCACCCGAGCCCACGGAATCGACGCTCCCGCGCCTGCGGGCCGCGCGCCGGGAAGACGCAGGGCCCACTCCATCAGGATCACGAGCGTCAGGTTCGCAGCATGCGCGCCGACGCAATAGGGACAGAGCTTCCGGTAGGCGATCATGACGCCCACGAAGATCAGCGACGCGACTGCGCCCAGGCGCAACAGCCACCGGATCCGCGTCGGCACTACCCGACCTGAGACCAGCAAGCCGGCCAGGAGCGCAAGGAAGTAGGCGAAGCCAAGGAACGAAACCGGCCAGTGAATCCCCGGCACGGCGCCCCAGGGGCTGGACTCGAGAGCCTCGCACCCGCTCTTGGGCCCGCAGCCCGGCAGGGCCCCTCCGAAGTGTTTCGACAGCAGGAAGGCCGACAGAACCACGGCGATTGCCAGCAGGAGCAGGCCCGCCCAGAACACAGCCGCTGAGATCGGTGTCACCTGGCTCCAGCCAGACGGCGGCGCCTCCCTGCGACCGTTGGTCCGCGGCTTGCTCATGGTCTCGGGCCTCCCTTCAACAGGGTCGGATGGTCCTGGTCTTCTTCAAGGGTCCACCCCGATCGGGGTTGCGACCAGCGTAGCCGGTTCGGGCCGGCATGGGGCGTCCGTTTCGCACCCTCGGGACGGATCTCAGGGGCAAAACCTCATTCGCCGGCCCGCGGTTCCGTAGCGGTCCACGAGTTCAGCTTCCGTGCGGGTGACGGTGATGTTGATCGGGCCAGTGTGGATGCCTATGTCGAACGGGCTCATGAAGATGACGGTGGGTATGCCGTTCCCCCGCCGGCGGGGAGGGCGCGCCGGCCGGGTGCACTCTCGGCTCGGCCTCATGGAGGTGATCGTGGTGACTGTCATCGTGCACGTGGCGGTGTTCATGCTCGAGCCGGGCGTGGAAGTGCTCGTGCTCATGCCGCCGGCGGCCTCGCAGGATCAGCGTCGCGGAGGCCAGCATGAGGACCGCGGCCGCGACATGGCGCCCGCTCGCGGCCTCACGCAGCACAACGCCGGAAAGGATCGCGCCAAAGAACGGTGACGTCGCGAAGAGGACCTGTGCCCGGGTCGCTCCGAGTCCCCGGGCGGCGGAGATGTAGAGGGCAATGCTGAGCCCATACGAAAGCGCGCCCACGCCGACCCCGCCCAGCGCTGTTCCGAAGGCCGGCACCGGCAGCCCCATGCCCAGAACCAAGGCGAGGTTGCAGCCGGCCGCACCCAGACCTTTCCAGAAGGTGATCTCCCCCGGCGTGAAGCTTCCGATCACCGCCGTGAGGTGGTTGTCGAGCCCCCAGCAGACGCAGCCGGCCGCGACCAGGATCCCGGGCCCCACGCCGGCGGCCGCGCCGACGGCCCCCGGCAGGAGCACGCTGGCCGCCAGCATCCCGATCACGCCGGCCAATCCATCCCGGTCGAGGTGGTCATGGAAGAAGGCCTGGCCGAGAAGCGCCGTGGCCACGAACTCGAGGTTGAGCCAGAGCGAAACACTGGTGGAGCTGGCCAGACGCAGCCCGCCAAGGACCAGGAGCGGTCCGAGAACCCCGCCGAACGCCACGGCCGCCAGGAGGCGCAGGAGATCGCGCCGCGGTACCGCCCTGGCGCGGCGGCGAAAGCTGCGCCGCAATACGGTGGGCAACGCGCCGAGCGCCGCGCCCGCATAGAGCAGCGCGGCCAGCAGAGCCGGAGAGGCGTCCCGAAGCAGCAGCTTCGATGCCGGAGTCGCCGCGCCGAAAAGCGCTGCGGCGAGGATGGCCAGCAGAAAAGACGATCGCACCGCCACACTATGCGCGCAGTCCCCGGACCAGGCAATGACCGCCGCCGGAATCCGGGCGGCTCCGGACGGATCCCGGGGTTCAGACGAACCGGACGCCGATGGTTCGACTCCCCGCGGCGCCGATCTGAATGTGCAGACCGGACAGGCGCGCCACGAGAGCCAAGGCGGACGCAGCGGCGGAGATCCTTTGCCTGGTCTCGCCATCGCGCGGCACGAGAACCCGGGCCGCAAGAAGAGCCAACCAGGCCAGGCCGATCAACGGCCACAGCAAGAAGAGCGGGATGGGCAGAGGGATCCCGCGCCCCCGGCCGACGGACAGCACGCAGAACGCTGGAAGCACACGAACCTCCTTCATCGTTCGAGAGCGACACGAGTCCGGGCGCCCCCGCTCACTCGCAGAAGATCCTCACCTTGTCGCCATCCGAGGCATCCACGTCGACGTTCAACTCCCGAAGCGCCTGCAGGAGTTCCTCCCCCTCCAGCGCGCCCAGGTTGGACAGGTCGATTCCTTTCTCGGAAAGCTGCTGCCGCGCGTGTTCCGGCATCACGGCCTTGAGCTTGATGCCCGCGCGCACGAGGCTGAGCGGAACCCGGATGTTCACCCGGTCCCCCTTCGAGCTGTCCACGAGAACACGGAGATACTTGGGCCGGCTCGGCGCGGAGTTGCCTCCTTCGCAACATGACTCCGACCCGGACACCGAGATCGCCTCCGGCTCGCCGTCGGAAGGCGCCCCCCCGATGGCGGAGAGCTTGTCGAGAAGCCTCTCCGCATCCTGCACGTTGATCTTCCCCTGGGCCAGCATGTCGAGCACCTGCTTGCGTTCCTGGTTCATGGCGGTGTCTCCTCTCTGGTTCTCTTCGGGTCCACCTCTATCCGAGCCGCCGCAGCGCCTCGTCGACGGAGATCCGACCCTGGGCGAGCTGGTCGAGCACGACCGAACTCGGACTGGGAAGATCGAACGACCGGTCGAGCTTGGCGTTGAGCGCGTTCAGGCGGTTCTTGACCGTGGGATAGCTGATGTCGAAAACCCGCTCCATCTGTTTGAGGGAACCGTGGTGACGAAGGAATGCGACGACGAAGACCTGCTCCTCCGGGGAGAGCCGGGCGAGCGCCGGAACCTCGAACCGGCCGTCCATCACGACGCCGCATCCCGCGCAACGGAGGCGGACAATCTCCAACAACTGACCACAATTCCCGCACTTGGAATTCGTTATTTCCATTTTCATGCCCCTCTGAATCAAGATTATTGATCATGTGATTGATTTTGTCAAGGAAAAATCCGAGCGGGGAGACCGTTTGGAGTCAGAGGAGGTCGTCCGGAGTCGAAGGCCACCCGTCAGGGGGCGCTGCGCTCGCCGCCGGGAAGCGCCTGGGGGGGCTGCGCGGTCGGCGCGGGCCACCGGTCGGCGCACCCCGGGAACCTTCGATCTGGCGCCCGGAAGGACGGCCCGGACGACGGAAAAGGAACGACCTATCCCCTCTTCTCCGCCTTCGCCCAACTGTCCCGCAGCGCGACCGTGCGGTTGAACACCGGTCGGCCCGGCTTCGAGTCCCGGTCGACGGAGAAGTAGGCCAACCGCTCGAACTGGCAGTGCCAGCCCGGCTGCACATCGCGCAGGGACGGCTCGAGCTTGCCGCCGGCGATCACCGTGAGCGAGTTCGGGTTCAGGGCTGACTTCCAGTCCCCTCCGGTCGCCTCGTCGTCGCCCGGGTCGCTCACCGAGAAGAGCGTGTCGTAAAGCCGGATCTCCGCCTCGATCGCATGGGGCGCCGATACCCAATGGATCGTGCTCTTCACTTTCCGTCCATCGGGAGCGTTGCCGCCCCGGGTGGCCGGATCGTAGAGGCCATGCACCTCCGCGACCTGCCCGGCCGGATCCCTGACCACGCCGGTGCAGCGCACCATGAACGCCCCGCGGAGACGCACCTCGTTTCCGGGATAGAGTCGGAAGTAGCCCTTGGGCGGCTCCTCGCGGAAGTCGTCCCCTTCGATGTAGAGGGTGCGGGAGAATGGCACCTTGCGCGTTCCGGCCTGCGGGTCCTCCGGGTTGTTCACGAGCTCCATCTCCTCAACCTGCCCCTCCGGATAGTTGTCGAGCACGAGCTTCAGCGGTCGCAGAACCCCCATCACGCGCGGAGCGCGCTTGTTGAGATCCTCCCGGACACAGTGCTCGAGCAGCGCCAGGTCGACGATGCTGTCGCGCTTGGCCATGCCGATCTTCCCGAGGAAGGCCCGGATCGCCTCGGGGGTGTAGCCGCGCCGGCGCATCCCGCACAGGGTCGGCATCCGGGGATCATCCCAGCCCGACACGAGCCCGTCCTTGACGAGCTGCAGGAGCAGTCGTTTGCTCATCACGGTGTGCGTGAGGTTCAGCCGCGCAAATTCGATCTGGCGCGGCCGCTGCGGGAGATCAAGCTGATCGAGAAACCAGTCATAGAGCGGTCGATGGATCTCGTATTCCTGCGAACAGAGAGAGTGGGTGATCCCCTCGATGGCATCCGACTGGCCGTGCGCCCAATCGTAGCTGGGGTAGATGCACCACTTGTCTCCGGTCCGATGATGGGTGGCCTTGATGATCCGGTACATGATCGGATCACGCAGGTTCATGTTGGGAGAGGACATGTCGATCCTGGCCCGCAGCGTGCGGGTCCCTTCGCCGAACTCGCCGGCCCGCATCCGGCGAAACAGATCGAGATTCTCCTCCACGGAGCGGTCGCGGAACGGGCTATTCACTCCCGGCTCCGTCAGCGTGCCGCGGTAGGCCCGCACTTCTTCGGGGCCCAGGTCGCAGACGTACGCCTTGCCGTCCTGGATCAGCCTCTCGGCCCAGTCGTAGAGCTGATCGTAGTAGTCCGAAGCGTGGTAGAGCCGATCGCCCCAGTCGAATCCGAGCCAGCGGATGTCCTCCTGGATCGACTCGACGTACTCGACGTCCTCCTTCACCGGGTTGGTGTCATCGAACCGGAGATTGCACAGCCCGCCGAACTCCTCGGCAACGCCGAAGTCCAGGCTGAACGCCTTGGCGTGGCCGATGTGGAGGTAGCCGTTGGGCTCCGGCGGAAAGCGGGTGTGCACCCGGCCACCGTTCTTCCCTTCGCGCCGGTCCGCAGCCACGATGGCGCGGATGAAATCGGTCGACTCGGTCGCCGGGGCCCCGTCCGGGCTTGACAGATCCGGGCCGGAATCGCGTGCAGTCATCGGTCTCCTCCGCCGGTTCTCAAGGATGGTCGAAGAGCGCCGCGGGCACCTCTGGATTGCTCGCCGCCCGCTGCAGACCGAGCTCCAACTGCAGCTTTCCGTTCACCGTCTTTCTTCGCACCGCCGGCCACTTGAGGAGGTCGCTCGCGGTGATGTAGTCGACGTACTCCCAGGCGTGCCGAACGATCCCTTCTCCGGTCAGCGGCGGATCCAGATAGTCGCTCCGCACGATGTACCCGGTCTTCTTGTCGATCCAGAGGCGCCAGTCACGGACCAGGTCGCTGAACACCGCGAGGCCGGCCGCCGGGCCGGTCGCGAGCACCGTGTCGGGAATCGGACGCGCCTCCAGCTCCGACGCGTGGAGCAGGACCCGAACCAGGTCGATCTCGCGCTCGCGGCGCTGATGCATCCACTCCCGGGCGGAGAGATCCCGCACCTTCCCGGCCGGACTCCGCACCCAACCGTTCTCGCCGCAGTACGCGAGCGTGGTCACCCCCATGGGGAGCAGGTGTTCCTGCCAGTGGCACTTTCCGGGAATCTGCACAGTCTTGGTGCGCGCCGGAAAGACCGCCTGCTCCAGGAACATCTGGCCGCTGTCGCTCCAGGAGAAGCTCTTCAAGTCGGATGGCTTTCCCAGACAGGTCGCCTTCACGGCCCGCGCCAGCAAGGCTCGAGCCGCCGCAAGTTCCGCGGGCGTCGCCGGCGGCGGTGTCAAGATCGCGCTCTCCGCGGCGGCGGAGGAGGAGGACTCTGGTGAAAGAGACTGGGCCCGGGCCAGGTCGGATACACCCAGCCCCGACCCGAGCCCGGCCGCGCTCCACACAACCAGGAGCGCGCCCGCCAGCCTCGACCTACGATCTGCGTTCCACATCGCCATGTCTCCTCCCTACTCGTGTTGCGAATTCGGCTTGTCGAAGAGCGTCGCCGCCGGCCCGGTGTTCACCGTGACGGCAGTCGTCTTCATGTCGATGGCCAGCGTGCCGTCCACCAGTACCGAATGCTGGTGCGGCCAGGCCAGGAGGTTCCCGACTTCCCGATAGTCACCCAGCACGTCCACGATGGTCGTCGGGGCCCCCCCCATCGGTGGGGTGCCCCGGTGTTCGATCGCGGCGACTCTCCCGCTGCGGGGATCAAACAAGACCTTCCAGTCCTGGATCTTCTCGTGCTCCACCGACACGGCGGGGACCTTTGTGTCCCCCGCCCCGGGGATCGGCAATCCGCCGGGGACCACCCGGGCCCGGAGTGCCGCATACCCGAGGACAATGCCCAGAAGCTCCCGCATGTCTTCTTCGTCTTGTTCTTCGATCTGGCCGGGGGTGAGGTCCGAAACGCCGCGGCCGGGGATGCTGGCCCAGCCCACCCCGCCGCAGGTGCCGCTTGCCACTACCCCGATCGGCACCTTCTGCTCCGTGTAGCTGCAGCCGGTCGCAAGAACGCGCACCCGCTTCATCCCCAGGGCGACCTCCTGTCCGGGGACGTAGAGAGTCCCTGATTCCTCCGTGGTCAAGTCCTTGAGATCAGAAGGGTTACCGAGGAGTGTCGCTCTCGCGGCCCGCTCCAGCAGCGCCCGGCCCTCCACCTGTTCAGACTCGGTGGCGGGAGGCAAGACCTCGCTCCCGGGCACGGTCGGTTCGGGGATGCTGATATCGACGGTTCGGGGTTCGCCCAGGGCGGCCACGGAAGGGAGCACTTTCTCGCCGTTGCCGACCACCATCGTCACGAAGTCCGCGGGCCGGATGTTCCGCTTCGCCGCCGCCAGCAGATCCGCGGGAGTCAGGTTGCGGATCGCCTCCTGGTAGCGCTGCAGGAAGTCGGAGGGGTAGCCGTAAAACTCGTACTGAGCCAGCCGGTTCAGCACCGCTCCCTCGGAAGAAAGCGAAAACACGAGGGAGTTCAGGATCGCGTCACGGGCCCGGCTGATCTCCTCGGCGGTGACCGGCTCCTGCAGGACTTTCTGGACCTCGTCCCGCATGTAGCCGGTGGTGCGCCCGGTGGAGTCGGCCTGGGTCATGGCGTAGAGAAACAAAGCGCCGGGGTGATGATAGCCGGCGCCCGGCGTCGACCCGGCCGCGTAGGCCAGGCCGCGCCGGGTGCGGATCTCGTTGCTGAGCCGGTTGGTGAGGCCTCCCCCCCCGCCCAGGATCTCGTTCAGCAGCGCCATCGCCGGAAAATCGGGGTGGTCCAGCCGCATCCCGACCTGCCCGATCACGACCCCCGCGTTGGTGGCGTCCGGTTTGTTGGCGAAGTAGAACCCGGCCGCAGTCCGCTCCGTCACTTCCGGATCGGGCGGCAGCGGAGTCTGGGCGCGCGGCCAGTCGCCGAATGCGGCGCGCAGGGTCTTCTCCACCTTGGCGCGCCGGAAATCGCCGTACACCGTCAGGATGATCCGATCCGGGTGCAGGTAGGCCTTGTGAAACGCGACCAGATCGTCGCGAGTGATCGCATCGATGGTGGCGTACTCCGTCGTGCGCGCATAGGGATGCTCCCGGCCATAGACCAGCCGGGGGAATTCGCGGAAGAGGATCTCCATCATCTCGTCGTTGCGCGAGGAGATGTTGGTCTTCTCCTTGGTCTTCGCCAGATCCACCTTGTCCGGGGGGAAGGCGGGACGGCGCATCAGGTCGGCCAGGATGCGCAATCCCTCATCGAAGTCCTCGCTCAGGGTCGAGACGCCGGCCGAACCGTCGGTGTCGCCGATGCGAATCTCGACGCTGGCTCCCAAGCCCTCCAGCCGCCGGTCCAGGGAGTCGCCCGGCATCCCCACCGAGCCGCCCGAGCGCATCACCTCACCGGTAATGGCGGCCAGTCCGACCTTCTCCGGGGGTTCGTAGATGGATCCCACGCGGACCAGGGCGCGCGCGTCGCAGAGCGGAAAGTCGTGGTTCTCGAGGAAGTAGACCACCATGCCGTTGGCCAGGACGACCCGGTCCGGCTTCGGCACGCGGATGTCGTGGAGGGGGGGAAAGACCAGCTTGCGGGGATCGCTCCAGGGGTCGGCTCCGGCCTGCGCGCCGGCCGCGACTGGCATGAAGAGGGCAAGGGCGCCGACGACCGCGAGGACGGATCGGACCGCCACGGGCCGTGCCGAGGTTTTCGTGATTCGCATCGATCCTCTCCTCTCAGGCGGGCTTCCGGAGCACGCCGACGCTGCGGTTGCCCTCGCGGAACGCCGTACTTGCCACCCGGCGGATGTCGTCCGCCGTGACCCGATCGATCCCCTCCAGATAGCGGAAGAGTCGACGCCAGTCACCCTCCTTGCCCTGGCTGGTGGCGAGCTGGAGGGCCAGACCGGAGTTGGCGCGCAGTCCTCGGATGAAGGAAGCCCGGCTGACGCGCTTGGCCTTCCGCAGCTCCGCGGTCGTCGGTCCCTCGGCCGCCAGCCGATCGAGTTCCTGCCGCATGGCGGCCTCGACCGAGTCGGGACTCGCTCCCCGCGCGACGATCGCCTGGGCAACGAACATGTTCGGGTACTTCTCCCCGGGGAAGCCGTTCCCCGTGTTGGCCTGCACCGCCGTCCTGTCCGACTTCACCAACCGCTCGTACAAGCGGCTCGAGCGCCCCCTCCCCGAGATGATGGTGAGCACCTCCCAGGTCGCCCAGTCGGCCGAGAAGATGCCCGGAATCTGGTAGCCGAGGAGAACCATCGGCTGGGCATCTTCCTCCACCGTGACCCGGATCTCCGCCTCGTGGCGCGGCTCCTGCGTGCGCACCGGTCCCGGCTTGGGAGCATCGCTCATCCCCGAGAAGTACCTGACGGCCAGGCGCTGGACCTCCGCAAACTCGACATCGCCCACCAGGGCGATCGTCACGTTCTTCGCCATGTAGTGGTCCCGGAAGAACGCCTCGGCGTCCCGGCGCGTGATCGCCTTGAGGTCCGAAGGATGGCCGATGAGGCCATTGCCATAGGGGTGGGCCAGATAGCTTGCGATCCACCAGGTGCTGAAGAGCCGGCCCAGCGGACTCGATTCCTGGAAACGGCGTTCCTCTTGCACAACATCGCGCTCGGTGTAGAACTCGCGCAACACCGGCTGGGTCAGACGGTCGCCTTCCATGCGCGCCCAGAGCTCGAGACGGTTGCTCGGGAGGCTGTAGTAGTACATCGTGCCGTCCATCATCGTTCCGGCGTTCAGGTCGACCGCCCCGTTCTCCTGCACGATCTTCGAGAACTCGTTGCTGACCACCAGCTCGCGCGCCTCGTCCTGCGCCCGCTTGAAGGCCGCCTGGAGAGTCGCCAGGCGGACCGAGTCGGCGGCCACGCCCTTCTCGCGCTCGGCGAACAGAGCGTCCCAGGCCGCATCCACGGCGTCGAGCGCCTTCGACTCGGCCACCACGTCGGTCGTGCCGATGGTTCGGGTACCCTTGAACGCCATGTGCTCGAACATATGGGCCACGCCGGTGATCCCCGCCACCTCGTTGACGCCGCCGGCGTCCACATAGGTCGCGAAGGAAAAGACCGGAGCCTCGTGCCGTTCGAGCACCAGAATGGTCAGCCCGTTGGGCAGGGTGAACTGCTTGACCTGCGACTCGAGATCAGCGAAGCCGGCCGCCGCACAGGGTGAAGCCGCCCAAAAGGCAAGAAGCGACAGGAAGAGCGTCACCGGCATGACACCGGCCGCTCGGTCGGTCCGTCTCATGGTTTCCTCCATGAACCTTCGGAGGGTGAGCCCGGGCGAGCCACCCGTGGCCCCCGCGAATCCGACAGGCACTGAAGGACGGTACCACGGACGGAACGGTGGAACCAAGCGAAGCTCCCCACGGACCTCGCACAGACCCCCTTCTCACGGCCCGGCTTCGGTGGCACCCTCCCGGGCGTGGAAGCGCACCACGACCAGGCTGCCCGCATGAACCGGACGTACCGGTTCCAGAGGCACGTCTACGACGTCACCCGGCCGATCTTCCTGCCCGGGCGCGATCGGCTGCTTCGCGGAATCACCGTGTCGCCGGGCGGCGCCGTGCTCGAAGTCGGCTGCGGCACCGGCCGCAACCTGCGCGTACTCGCCCGGAAGCTGCCGGAGGTCGACCTGTACGGACTCGACATCTCCTCCGAGATGCTCCGCACCGCGGCGACACGACTCCCGGCGGCGCTCTCCCCTCGCGTCCGCTTCGCCCGCGCGCCCGCCGGCCAGACCGATCTCCGTGAGCCCTTCGGCCGAGTCCGGCCCTTCGACGCCATTGTCTTCTCCTACTCGCTTTCGATGATGCCGGATCGCGAAGCCGTACTGGCGAGCGCGCTCGCGGCGCTGGCGAGTCGGGGAGCGATCCATCTCGTCGACTTCGGCGGCTTCGAAAACTGGCCGCGGCCGGCTCGACGTGCCGCGCTCGCCTGGCTCGCCGCCTGGCAGGTTCACCCCGAGCCGACTGGAGCGTCGATTCTTCGCGCGGGCGGGCAGTCGGTGCTCGAGGAGCGCATCGGGGGCGGCTATGCGATCATCGCCCGCACGATGGGACCGTGCGAGACGTGATCGGGGCCCGGGAGGGGGAAGTCATGCCGCGCCCAGCCGTTCGCGACCCGGGCTTCAGGTGCCGCCTGTGCGGGAGCTCCCGGTTGCGCCTCTTCTACACCCAGGGCAACCAGGCGGAGTACCGCTTCTTTCGCTGCGCCGACTGCCGCCTCGTCAACTACGACCTCGCCGGAGGACTCGACCAGGAGAAGTACACGCGCGTCCGGGTCTCCCCCCTTGCCGACGCTCATCCGGCGAATCGGGGAGCCACCCTCACCTTCCGCGCCGTGCGGCGACTGGTTCCGCCTCCGGCGCGGCTGTTGGATCTTGGCTGCGGGAATGGACGGCTGCTTCACCTTGCTCGCCAGGCTGGATATGAGGTCCAGGGACACGAACTCTCTCCTGAGCTCGCCACGGCCATTCGCGCGGAGCTCGGGGTTTCAGTCACTGCGGGCGACTTCCTTCGCGGCGCTTCCGCAGGTGCCTACGACATCGTTGTCCTGCGCCATTTGCTGGAGCACTTGCCCGATCCGCCGGCCGCGGCCGCGCGGGTGCGCGAGCTTCTGAAGGATGGCGGTTACGCCCTGCTCGAGTTTCCGAACATCGACGGGTTGGGTCCGTCCTGGAGGCGTTGGCTGCAGCGCTCCGGGCTGCATCGGCGGCGCTTTCCGGCGGGATACGTCCCGGGACACTGCCACGAGTATGCCCGGGCCTCGTTCAAGGCACTCCTCGCCCGAACCGGACTCCGGCTCGTGTCTTGGCGCACCTACTCGCTGCGCCCGGTGCACGACGCGGTCTACGCGATGATTCCGGTGGGAGGTCAGGTTCGCACGGTCATTTGCCGGGCGGAGGCTCGTCGCGACCGCAAGTGACCCTCTGGCTTTGGTGACCCTCTGGCCCCTACCACGGCCCTGGCGGATCAGTCGCGGTAGGAGCCGGTCGTCGCTGCGCGCCGACTCTCGACATAGCGCTGATAGCCGTCGCGCACGAAGACGAAGAACAACAGGTAGAGCAATCCCGCGATGTAGCCGATGGACTCGACCGCCAGGACCAGCACCAGGCCCAGCAACGAGAGGGTCGCGGAGGAGAGGAACTGGTACTTGAAGCCGTAGTTCTGCTTCCAGGCCCGGACGAATCCGACGCCGGTGCTCAGCCCGATCACTCCCGCCACCAGCCCGGTGTTCAGGACAAAGAACAACACCGGCCCGGAGACCACGGCCAGCGGCTGACGGACCAGAAACGCCGCACCTTCTCCGGTCGGATCGCCTCCGAGGGCCCGGATCAGGAGAGAACACCCCGAGACGGTCAACGCCACCTGCGACGCATTGAATGCGGCCTTGGTCGGCCCGCGGCGGTGGATCACGAGGTCCGCAAAGAACGTGGAGACGGCGGCGACCCCCACGGCGACCTGCGGAGGCAGCACATAGAGGCTCGCCACATTCACAGCCAGCGACATGCTGACCATTCCGCCGCCCTTCGGGGTCTCCAGCCAGAACAACTCCGCCGCCAAGGTGAGCACCAGCCAGAAGGCGAGAGCCAGCGGGTCGAGGGTGTGATCCGCTCCCGGTCGGCCGCACAACCAGACCATGACGGCGAACGCCAGGAGGTGCACGACCGTCACGTAGGCGAGGCATCCGATCCCAAGGCGATCCGGCCTCGAAGCCTTCATATCACTCCCGGCATCTGTGTGTGCGCTCTTCATGTTCCGACCAGCTCTTCCGATATGCCTGGACAGGGTGTTTCCGTTGCCGCCGCGGGACCGGATCACCAGCCCGCCCGGCCGCGTGCGGGCGCATACTCCGAGAAGTGATAGAGCGTACCGGAAACCGTCTGGTTGGCGAAGACGCCGCCCTGATTCACCCACTCCCCGGTCGCCTCGTTGTGCCAGAAGATGTCCCAGTCGGTGTAGGGCTGCCAGCCCAGGCCGCCCAGGTTGATCGCCAGCGTGACCGGCGCCATGAACTGCAGGCCATGCGGTTCCAGCTCAGCAGCCAGGAAGCCGTCGTCATTGACCTGGTGGATGGTGATGAAGGTGTCGTGGTAGAGGGCGCCCGGGGGGAACGACAATTTGACCCGGTCGTAGGAGACCGAACCACCGCTGGTCGCCGAGACGAGCTGCGTCGTGTAGCCGGTCCCAGCCAGATACCGGATGAACTGCACACCGGGGATGTCCCAGCGCGTACCGCCCAGGAAGAAGTCACCGGTGGTCGAAACCCACGCCTGCGGCGTCCGCCAGTCGTTGCTCGTCGGCTGGGCGGCCGGAATCGCCGAAGACGTCTGGTAGAACGCGAGCCCGTGATACCCTGTTCCATCCGTGAGCCGCAGGTTGTCGAGCTGGATGATCGCGGGGGACCGCAGGTTGATTCCGGCGGGCCGCACCGAGACCTTGACGCGCTCGTTCGTGTCCACGACCAGGGTGATGCTCCGGCTCGACGGAAGCGATCCTGCAGGGAAGCGCACCCGCATGCCGGCCACGGCGATCTCACCGCCGAAGCTGGCCGAGATCCACCGGGTCACGGAGGCCGGGGCGGCCTGCGGGGCCGCCGGCCGGCCGGAAGGCGCGGGGATGAACGTCAGTCCCGACGACGCGTCGGGGTCCGGCGCGCTCGGCACCGGGGCCACCTGCCGATCGCCTGCGCATCCCGCGCCAAGGGCGAGCAAGCCGACACCGAGAAGCAGAAGGATGCAGCGTCGAGCGGGCATTGGGACCTCCGTTCCGTGTGGGCCTTGCAGGTCTGCGGTCGCTCGGCGCGTCTCAAGAACGGTGCCGCATGCCGCGGACCGCGGAGTGAGGCTTCTTCCAGGAAGTTACGGGCCGGCTCCCTCATGCGCCAGAGCCGCTGGCTGCGCTCGGTGGCCCCGACGGGTCCCGGGGCGGGCTGGACGGACACATCGTAATCCATTACTTGACAATTCATTACGACGGACTGGCTGAGCCGAGGGGATTTCGGCGAGCCGCCGCACCGACGCCGCACGCAACCCGCGCTCCTCCGAAGCCCGGCGCCGGGAGCGAGGTCGACTCTGGATTCGTCCGGATGCAGGCGGCGGTCGGGATGCCTCAGCGCACACCGGGGCCCAGTATCGCCGTCGTTTCCGGCGACGGCTTGATCCCAAGTTCCCGCTTGAAGAGCTTCGTGAGGTAGCTGTATTGGGCCAACGCTTCCGCCCGCCGGTCCTCTCCGAGGAGGGACGTGATCACCACGCGATGCGATGCTTCGTCGAGCGGTTCCATCGTCAGAAGGCGGTGTGCAAAGTCCCGGGCCACCGGGAAGTCCCAGCGAGCGAGGGCGCCGTGCGCGAGGCGTCGCAGCGCCTGGAAGTACTCCTGCCGGTACTTGACTCTCAGCGGCTCGGCCCACGTGAAGTGGATATCGTCGAGGTAGTCGCCCTGCACCAGATCGGCCGCTCTCCGGTGTTCGGCTTCGGCCAGGTAGGCTTGCCCCACGGCGTCGAAGTCGGCTGCCCGCGCCAGCGCGGAGGCGAAGGCGCGCGTGTCCACGTGGATGTCGGCCGGCCAGACAAGTCTGTAGAATCCGCCTTCCTGCGTGAGCGGAAACGCCATCTCCGGATCGCCACCCGATAGAGCGCGGCGCAGGTGGGAGATCGTCACATGGAACGTGTGCCCCAGCGTGTCGGCGGGCGCCTCGGGCCAGATCGCCGAAAGGATCTTCTCCCGCATGACGCCGCGCCCCGTCGGGTCTACGGTCAGAAGGTAGGCCAGAATCTGCCGCGCCTTGTGGGATCCCCACTGCCGGGCGGAGACCGGTTCCGACTCGCCCGGGCGAAACACGCGCAGCGGACCGAAGCACTTGATTCGCCAGGCGGCCGGCGCCTGGAGGTCCCGGCTCACGACGGCCTCCCTCGGCGCGGTGCGCACGGAAGCCGGCGTGTCAGTCGGCTTCGCGCCGCTCGGCGCGAGAGTCTCTTCCGGGAAGAGGAACGGGGCGCGAGCGCGGGCAGCGGCGGCCCGCGCAACAAGGCCTCGCGACTCGAAAGCGGCGATGGCCCTCTCCACCCGCCGGCGTCCGGCCGTCATCGCTCCCGCGCGGATCAACATCAGCCCTTCCTCCAGCATGCTCTTTGCGACCTCGAGTTCGGCGCCGATGCGCCGAGCAACGGTCACGCTCTCCCGCACGTGCCGCAGCGCCGGCCGTTCGGAGTCGAGCGCCGCCTCCGCCAATGCCAACACACGAAGCGACTGCCCGAGCTCGAACGGCAGGCCGAGCCGCCGCGCCCCTTGGACGGCCTCGACAGCCAGGTCCCGAGCCGCCGACGGGTTGGAAGTCGCAAGCTCGATCCGGGCCCGGGAGACGAGGATGTCCGGAACCGCGCTCGGAACGTCGAGTTCCTCCGCATCCCGCCGTGCCCGGTCGAGATAGGCGCGCGCCTCGTCGTGCCGACCCAGCTCGAGGTAGTTGCCGCCCAGGTTGCCCCAGATCTGCATCGCCGTCCGGCGGTCGCCCAGGCGCCGGACGGTGTCCAGGACCTGGTGATTCAGACGCGCCGCCCCCTCGAAATCGCCGCGCTCCTCGAGAAGCAGCGCGTAGTTCTGCAGACTCCCGGCCTCCGAGAGGAGCCGGCCGCCCGCCCGATGCAGGGCGATCGCTTGCCGATAGCATCGCTCGGCCTCGTCAATCCGGCCCAGATTCCAGTAGATGAGGCCCAGGTTGCTGCACGCGTGGGCGACCTCGGGAGACGAGCCCGCCGTTGTGGTCTCCGCTCCGGCGCGACCTTCTTCGAGGCGCCGCGGTTTCCCGCCGGACCGGTTCGAGAGCCGGGTGCCGAGCCGCTCGGCAATCTCCCGGTTTCGGGTGAAGGCCCGAGCCGCGTCGGCCAGCCGGCCCGTGCTCCAATACACCAGGCCCATGTTGTTCAGCAGAAAACCCCGCAGGTCCTCTCTGCGCAGCCTCTCCACCCAGGGGCGAGCCCGGCGCCCCCAGGCCAGCGCGGCATCGAAGTGCCCGCGCTGGAACTGAACGAAGACGAGGCGAATCGCCGCGCGCGCGGCTTCCTCCAAGAGCGCGGAGTCGGTCGCGTCCGCGCGCGCCCCTCGAGCCGATCGGGGGGCGGCGCGGCGATAGGCCTGCTCCAGCAACGCGGTCCCACTCACGAAGTCACCCAAGGCCGCCTGCACGTCCCCCAGATTCCGCAGGACCCGGGTCTCGAGAAGCGGAGAGAGCGAAGGGCCGGCGTCCCTGGCCAAAGACGCCGCCCGGGTGAGATCGTTGCGGGCTTCTTCCAGGTGCCCGCACTCGTGCAGTGCGTCGGCGCGTCCCAGAAGCGCCTGGATCATCAGCTCCGTGCGCGATTTCCCCGGAACCTCGGACAACAGGTCGATCGCGGTCTGATACAGAAGCGCCGCCCGCGTCACCTCGCCACGAGCGGCGGCCGATGCCGCGGCACCCATGGCGGGCCGAAGCGCCCGCCGGCGCAGCGCCGGATCGTCGCCACGGGCAGCATGTTGGGCGAACCAGGCCTCCGACTGCTCCCTTCGGGCCCCCGGCGGAGGCGACTGTCGAGCGCAGCGCGCGTGGAGCGCGGCCCGCTCCGGGATCGGGAGCGCATCGTAGATGACGCGCTGCGCGAGGGGATGGGCCAGACCGATCGGACCAGACGCCGAACCGAGGTTATCTCCCGCTACCCAATGCCTTCGTGCGAGCTCAGCGAGCGCGCGTCTGAACGTCTCCGCGGACAGCCCCCCGATGCGCTTGACCCACGAGATCGGCGCCCTGGTGCCGACGACCGCCAAGGCCGCCGCCAGGCGGCGAGCCTCTCGGGAGAGCCTCGCGAAACGCTCCGCAATCAGAGTGGCCAGGAGCGGAGGAACCACCGTGTCCGGCAATTCGCCGTGCCGCCTCCAACCGCCCCCCTCCGCCGGTCTCGAGCGCACGATCGTCCCGGTCTCCGTCAGAAGCCGCAGGATCTCGACCGCGAAGAGAGGGTTGCCCCGGCTCGCGCCCATCAGCCAGCCCCCGATTTCGTGCCCGAGCGTCGGGTCGAGGAGCGCGGCGGCCAGCTCCTCGATCGCCTCCGGACCGAGCGCCGGCAGCTCGACGCGCAGGAGCAGATGCTCTGCTTCCAGCTCCGACGCGAAATCCGCCTTGGCCGGAGTGATCTCATCGCTGCGCAGGGCGGCAACCACCAGAAGCGGTGCCCGGCCCGCGCGGACGAGCAGGTGGCGGAGCAGGCCGCAGATCTCGTCGGGGACTTCATGCAGGTCATCCAGCATCGCTGCAACCGGACGCCTGTCGGCGAGCCAGGCCAGGATTCCCAGAAGGGCCTCTCCGCGACGGAGATGTCCGGACCGACACGGCCGGTAGGGACTTCGCCGGCGGGACCGCGGGGGTTCGGCCGGCCCGGGCCTTCGCAATAGCTCCGCGACGCCATCCTGGAACTCGCGAGGGAGCTCGATCCGGAGGCGATCGGCGTGGCCGGGGAGGAGCAAGAAGGGCCGAAGTAGATCCGTCAGGATCGCGTGAACCGACGTACCCCGGAGCGCCCTCGCCTGCAGCGTCAGAAAGCCCCGCTCCTTGAGCCGCCGCCCGATCTCGGACAGACAACGGCTCTTGCCCGCGCCTGTCTCTCCGGAGAGCCAGACCAGGTGCGGCTCGCCGCGCAGCGTTTCCTCGAACGCGGCCTCGATTCGCCGCAATTCGCCTTCCCGGCCGCACAGCGGAACCAGCGTTGGGTCCGGTATGCCCATCGAACGCCTCAGTCACAGATCGTTACGAACGTACTGCGGTGCCACAATGAGAACTCGCTCCTCTCAGGATACACCAACTTCTGGCCGCCGCGATTCGCTCCCGCGCGGGCACCGGAAGAGGCGGAACCGCGGACCTGCGACGCGGCGCACCGGAGCGCGGTGGCGTGCGCCGCCCCGGACTCCGTCCCGCCGGCTTTGACCTTTTTTTGAGCCCGGATTGAGTCGAGTCCGTTCCGCGGCCGCCCTAGTCTTGAGGCGGTGACAGGACCGCGTGCCGGGCCGCGCTCATCGCGTGAAGGAATCCACCCGGCGGGAGAAGCTCCGTGTCTCAGGGCAAGTGGTCACAGACGGAGGATGACCAGGCAGGCAATCACGGCCACGCCTGCCGGCCGCTGCGGCCGCGCGCCGGGAAGTCGGCACTCCGCCGGAGATCCCGACCGACGAAGCCCGACCACTCGGACCCGGAACCTGACGATGCGCCCGCACGCGCGCGTCGCGGTACGCCCGGGAAGAAAAAGGGAAAGGAGGCCAAGAAATGAGACTCTCAGTCACAGGGCGAGGCGCCGCCGGCGAGCTCCTCGCACTCATGCTCCTGGCCGGGGCCGGAGTATTGGCGGTGCCCGCCACCGCCGCCATGGCCCCGGTACCGTTGGGTCAATCGATCCAACGTAGCGATCTCGTGATCCGCGGCCGGACTCTCGATCAGCACTGCGAGTGGAGCTCCGATGGCCGCTGGATCGTGACTTACGTCCGCATCCAGGTGCTCGAGACCCTGGGCGGAACCGAGCCGAACGACGAGGTCATCGTCCGCGTCCTCGGCGGAGCGCTGGAGGGCCGCGGCCTGGTGGTTTCCGAGATGCCGGTCTTCCAGGCGGATGAGGAAGCTGTCTTGTTCCTGAAGCGAGCACGGGATGGCTCGTCGTTTCTCGTGACCGACAACTTCCAGGGGAAGAACACGCTTCTCGGGGACCGGGTGGTGGAGCGGGATCTTTCGCGGGACGACTTCCTGACGCAGGTCCGCGATCTCGCGCGCGACCTGCCGCGCTAGGAGGGAGCGATGAAAACCAGAGACGAGTATCGGGGTGCTTCGCGACTCCATTTCCTCCTCAGCGCTCTCTTCGGCGGCGGGTTGCTCCTGGCGGCTCTGCCCGCCGATGCGGGGGCCTATGTCGTCACCCGATCGACCGGCTGCACGTATCCGAACAACAACTGGGAGGTCAAGTGGGCGGCCGGCAGCATACCGGTGACCTACAAGATCAACCAGAACGGCACTCCCGACTGCGACACCGAATTTGCCGCGGTTCAGAACGGATTCCAGGCCTGGGAGGACGAGTGCCGCTCAAACATCGACTTCACCTACGGAGGAGTGACCGCGCTGGATGCCGACGACTGGGGAGTGGAGGATTTGACCAACATCGTGGTCTGGGCCGAGAACAACTGGGACAACCTCACCAATGACGGCGTCGACAACTCCAATGTGATCGCGATCAACGCCTACTGGTACGCGTGCGCAGACGGCCACCTCACCGACTCCGACATCATCATGAACGGCGAAGACTACACCTGGTCCTGTTCAGGAGAAGCCGGGAAGATGGACGTGTACAACGTCGCCACCCATGAGTCAGGTCACTCGCTGAGCCTGTTCGACCTCTATGGCGCCGGCGACGTCGACAAAACGATGTACGGAATCATCGCCAACGGAGAGACGAAGAAGCGAAGTCTGGCCCAGGATGATCGTGACGGGGTGGCCTACCTCTATCCCGTCAACGCCAACGAGAGGGTCTACATTCGTGACGCCACCGATGACTATGCCTGCCAGCCGTATCCGGGCGCGACCTGGTGGCACAGCCCGGACGTCTGGATGAATCCGGAGCCGCCGGTGCTGGGCCAGCAGACGGTGATCACGGTGCGGGCGCGCAACATGATGCCGACCAACGTCCAGGCCTCGGTCACCGTCGAAGTGCACGACCCGTCGGTGAGCCTCAGCCCCGGGGTGAACGTGCT
The DNA here is from genome assembly GCA_964473865.1 of uncultured bacterium. Classification (GTDB taxonomy): domain Bacteria; phylum Eisenbacteria; class RBG-16-71-46; order CAIMUX01; family CAIMUX01; genus CAIMUX01. The sequence continues at coordinate 23,212 of CAYYQN010000029.1, forward strand.
CTGGACGGCGACGCAGAACAACGTAACCATCGCTCCGGGATACTCCGACGTGACCTTCAACTGGACTCCGAACGCGAACAGCTTCGGCCAGGGCCACTACTGTCTGATCGCGATCGTGACCTCCGGGAACGACAACACCCAGGTCGGGGTACCCCAGGACAACAACGTCACCTGTCACAACTTCAACATCACGGTCGTGGCTCCCGGCAGCGGGGGATCGTCCGACGAGTGCGTGACGGCCGGAAACAATACGCCCTATCCCCTCACCGGGTTCTTTCACCTGGACCGCAGCGAGCTGCCGATGGACTGGTACGCGACGGTCCTGGATCCCTACGGGCAGCCTTATCAGGAGGGATCGCCGGTCTTCCTGGCCCCCTACACCGAAACCTTCTTCCGGCTCATCATTGTCGTTCCGGCCACCGCGGGGGATGGGGCGACGGGCACGGTCCAGTTCTTCGGGATCGTGGATCCGCCGCCGCCGGACCGTCCGCCGCTGCTCGGCGGCGTGGGCTTCCAGGTCCGGGTCCTCGATCCGGCGTCGGGGATCGCTGAGGATCGCGCCGCGCCGCCGATCGTGAAGGCCCGAGCCTATCCGAACCCGTTCCGGCCGCCGGTCACGCTGGCGTTTCAGATCCCTCGTCGCGGCAGGATTTCCGTCGACATCTTCGATGCGGCGCATCGGTGCGTTGCCACCCTGATGGACGAACCGGTCGACTCCGGCCCTCGGGAGATCATCTGGGACGGCCGCGACGCCTTCGGACGGCCGCTCCCGTCAGGCACCTACTTCTACCAGGTCCGCCTGGATGGCGAACGGCAGGGGGGACGTCTGCTGCTGCTCAAGTGAGCGACTCCGATCTGACAGATCCGATCGCAGACCGTAATCTCGGCCGCCGGCCGGAACCCGCGGGCCGGGCCCGGCCGGCCGCGGACCAGGGCCTGGGGCACCCCCGCCGGTCGCCGGTCACGGACCGCGGCTGGGGCGCCCCGCCCGAACGAATCAGCTTGACCGGCCGGATCGGCATCGGAATGTTCGTTGGCGTCCGGGATCGGACTCCGGCGTCCGCCGGCCCTGTCCGTCGTTTCGCTGCCGGCCGGCCGCGGCATCTTCTTCGCCGCGCCTCCGACCCGGGCGTGAGACCAGCCGCGGGCGCGAAGGGAGGTCCGACTCGAGGTGAATCAGAGACGTCCGACGCGCCGTCGAGACACCCCTGCGGTTCATGCCACGACGCGGCGCGTCGCGAGTGCGGCCGACACCCCCGAGGACAGCCGGTGGCCGGCCGTCGGGCTCATCCTGGTCCTGGCGTTTCTACTAAGGGTCCTCTTCCTCTACGCCACACCCGACTCGTCATGGTCCTATAGCTGTTACTACCGCGGCGACGCGGGTTCCTGGATCGAGTACGCCCGGTCTCTTCGCGACGGATCTCCCTTCGAGATGCGTCTCCCCACGAAGCCCCCGGGCACCGCCTGGCTGATCGCCGGCCTCTGGAACGGCCGGGACTCCGGATTCGCGCTCCTCAAGCTCTTCTGGTGTCTGATGGGAGCCGGGACCGCGGCCCTGCTCTTTGCCGCCTGGCACCGGGACTTCGGCGCGCGCGTGGCCTGGCCGGCCGGGCTTGCGACCGCCGCCGGCACCGGCCTCCTGATCCTGGCGACTTCGCTGAACAACGAGACCCCGTACCTGCTGCTGGTCGCCGGTTCCATGTTGGTGTTCCAGTCGCTGCGAATCGCCTCCAGCCGGACCGATCCCCAGCCGCCAAGGTCGGCCCGCTCTCTCGATCTGCGAATCGCGCTCTGGTCCCTCGGCAACGCATTGGCCTGTCTGGTCCGGGTCGAGCACGTCCTCTTCTTCCTGCTCGCCTCCGGCCTCCTGGTCCATGGGTGGTGGAGGGAGCCGCGCGGATCCCGGCCCCCGCTTACCCGAGCGGGCTCGGAACGGTTTGATCCCGACGGCGTTGGTTGGAGGAGGGTCCTGCGGCGCGGCGCTCTGTGCGCTCTTTGCTTCCTGCTGCCGCTCGGACCGTGGGAGATCGCCGCCGACCGGAACATCGCGCGCGTCAATCGGGAGGTTCGGCCGACCACGGCCGAACTGCCGGAGAGCATTCGTCAACTTGAGGCGCGCCTCCGCTCGATGCCGTCGGACGAAGCGGCCGCACGCGAGAGCCGGAAGCTCCCGGGCTTCGCTCGCCGTCTCGGCACGGATTTCGTGGCTGCGACCGTACTCCATCGCGGCGGAGCCACCCTGCGCGGCCAGGACTTCGAGGTCCTCGACGAAGCGTTCGGGTATCGCCCGGAACCGCTGGCCCGGCTTCCGTTCGTCACCTCCTATGGACCGCTGAACTTCTTCCAGGCGAATCACCCTCATGCCACCGGAGGCTTCAGCCGGCTCGGGCTCGACGATCCCCCGCCGCTGGCGGGAGGCCGCGCCCGCTACCCCGAAGATCTTCTGCTCGGCCCCCCGGCACCCGGCACCTTCTCCCTCACGTACCCGCCGCACCTTCGGGCGTTCAATCGGGGCTACGCCGTGGGCACGGAGTGGATCCGGCGAAACCCCGGGGCATTTGCCCGCCTGGTCGGGCGGAAGCTCGCGATCTTCTGGTCGGGCGCGTCCCTAGGGTTCACCGGATTCGGTATCCCCACGGGCCAGTCGGGGATTCAACGCGCGGTGGATCTCGTGACGCCGACCGGGTGGCGCGCCACCGGCTGGGCGCTTCTCGCTCTCGGGGCCTGCGGCGTTGGGCTCGCAACCGGATGGCGCAACGCCGCCTTGTGGCCGTGGCTCCTGTTCTTCGCCAGCAAGGTGATCATCACGGTTCTCTTCTTCGGATACGCCCGGATCGGGGCGACCGTCACTCCGGTCGTCTTTCTACTCGCCTCGCTCGCCCTGGACCGCTTCTTCCGCGCGGGTCTGCTGCGGTCGCAGGAGGGAGGGTGGCGCGGACACCCGCCGAACACGGATCCTGCGGAGGCGTCGGCCGGCGGGGGCAAGCGGTCGCGGGCGGTGTCCGTCCACGGAAGCCCCCACCGGACCTGGATCATCGCGGTGGTCACGCTACTCATCCTGATCGAGGCATTCCGGTGCCTTTCGGGACCTTCCGTCCGCATCGACGGGAAACCGATCGAGACCGGCGATCCGTTCGCGGGGCCGGCGCACCTGGATCGGCGGATCGAGGCCAGGTAGTCGGGTCGACCCGACCCGCGGGTGGTCCGAAAGATCACCAAGAGGTCTGGAGAGAATGCCGCCGACCAATCAGCACTCCGCTCCGAGTCGGTTGAGTTCTCCAGTATCCGGCTAACCCTGATCCGGCAATCCTCCACGGCGCAAACCGCCTTCGGCTCGCGCAGGATTGCCGGATCAGGGCTAATACGCCACGGCCCAGCCACCGGAAGCGTCACGCACGGCCACCAGGCGCGGCGGGTAGATCGCCGAGAGCACGATGCCGGCACACATGAGTATGTCTTCATCCTTGATCTTCTCGATGACCGACATGTCGGGCGGGTTGAAGAGCATCCCCTTCTTCGCGCGGACTACGACCGCGGGCCCTCCCGTCGTCAGGAACTCCATCTCGTCGACCGGCGCCGCGGCGATCCGCACCCCGGCGGCATAGGCCTGATCGAGGCACTTGGACTGCTTCACCTGCGCCAGGTCGAGATGCGCGTCGCCCTCCAAGATGGCGTAGAGCTTCCCAAAGTCGGGCTGGAACAGTCTGACGCGCTCGGCAACCAGCGTCGCCAGGGCCTTCCGATCGGTATCGCCGAGGGCGGGAATGGCCGGATTGTGGTGCCAGGACAGATCGACGGCAAAGTCGGCCTGAAACTCCTGCTCGAAGACCACCGGCCCCTGCACCTCCTTCTCCTCCACTCGAGTCCCGCTCTGATTGGTGGCGGAGTAGTGACCCTCCTCGCTCTCCTCGGTGCTCTCGCTCATCACGTTCGTGGTGCGCAATTGCGCCCGGTACCGGGTCTTGGCGTCGGCGGGCTCGAACTCGAACCGAACCGTGTTCTTCCCCTTGCGCAGCGCGGGACCGCACGAGGCGGTCGGGAGCCATACCGCAGGCGAGATCTCGCGCTCGTCGAAGAGAACCGGCACCGTGTCCCGCGAGACCTCCTGCTCCGCATACAGGATGCCGTTGAGCATGACGCGAGCCTTCCCTTCCACCGTGACCACCTGGTCCTCGGTGGCGGGATCGCCGACAAAGGGCGTGAACTGGAACTCGACGTTGATGACCTCGGCCGCCTGGGCCGTCGAGACGACAAGAGCGAGCAAAGCCGTCGGGATCCATCTGCTCATGACTCCACCTCCGGATCGATCGGGCTTCCCTGTGATCCGGCGCTCCTCCGCGGCGCAGATCGCTCTCGGCTCGCGGATACCAGCCGGATCAGGTTGAGGACTCTCTCCCCCCGGCGGCCGACAGACGCACGCCGGCGGCGTGAGCATAGCCTCCCGCGGGGGGAGTCGCGTGTTTGTTCTTGGGAAGGTGGGTACGGCACCGGACCCGCGCGGCGGCGGATTCGCACGGCGCCGGACGGACATGGCGCCGGCGTGGTCCGAAGGCGGACGAACGCGGCTTCAGATCAACGCAGTGCTGAAGTAGCGTTCCGCCCGGTCCGGAAGGACGGTGACCACATTGTGCGTCGGTCCCAGGGCGCGGGCGATGAAGGTCGCCGCCCAGACATTGGCCCCGGAGGAGGTTCCCACCAGGAGTCCCTGGGAACGGGCCAGCTGCCGCGTGGTGGCGATGGCGTCCTCGTCGCTGACGGTGAGCAGATCGTCGATCAGCTGCGTGTCGAGACAGCTGGGAACAAACCCATCGCCGATCCCTTGAATCGCGTGCAGGCCGGGCTCGTGCCGCAGCAAGGCCGCGGTCTGCTTCGGTTCGACGGCGATGATGCGCACCGACGGATCGCGTTCCTTGAGGAACCGGCCGACGCCGCCGAGTGTGCCGCCGCTGCCGACGCCCGCGACGAAGGCATGGATCCGTCCCTCGAGGCTCTCCCAGATTTCGCGACCGGTGAAGAGATAGTGCGTCTCCGGGTTGAGCGGATTGTCGAACTGGTTGAAGCGCCAACCGTTCACCTGGACGGCAATCTCGTTGGCCACACGAACCGCCTCGTCCACGTTCTTCTCGGCCGGCGTCAGGATCAGCTCCGCGCCCAACGCCCGAATGATCTTCTTGCGCTCCTCGCTCATGTTCTCCGGCATGACGATCTTGACCGGATGGCCACGTTGGGCCCCAACGAGGGCGATGCCGATCCCGGTGTTGCCCGATGTGGCCTCGATGATGGGCACGCCGGGACCGAGCGCTCCGCTCTTCTCCGCCTCGAAGATGATGTGCTTGGCCACGCGGTCTTTGATGCTTCCGCCGGGGTTCAAGAACTCGGCCTTGGCGTAGACAGTCAGGTCCGTGAAGCGTGTCAACTTGATGAGAGGCGTGTTGCCGATCAGATCCAGGACTTCTGTCGAGTAGCTCATGAACCCCTTTCCGGGCGGCGCGTGGAGAAGGACCTGCCGGCCGCACTTCCAGGGTCCGGCCGGCGGCGGCGAGGCGCGCGATCCAGCGCAGATCGGGCCGGCCGGCGTTCCCCTGCAAGAGAGGAGTTCGGCGGAAGCCAGGCCGATCCTTACCGCTAATCACAAGAGCCTCAACTCATTGCCGATTCGATTCCTAGAGACGCCCGCTCCGGGCCAACGAGGGTCGGGAGGCCGGGGTAGGGTCCGGGACCGGGTGGGAGTGAACGAGATCGAGACCAGACAGGCTGCGGAAGAACCCAGGCAGCCTGGGCCGGGGCGCCGTGCGGTTGGATGGGTTCTTTGGCAGACTGCTAGCTTCGCTCGAGTTGGCTTCGCAGCTTGCGGAGCTGCCGCAACTGCGCGCCGGCTTCACGCGCATAGGCGGCGCTGGAATCCGCCAGGAACTGCAGCGTCTCTTCCGCCCGCGCAGGTTCACCCGCCGCCAGATAGGCCTGGGCCAGCATCCATTTTGCCCGGTCCGCGACCCGTCGAACCGGGGATCGCGCCGCCTGCTCCAGCGGTTCGCACGCCTGGTCGATCTGGTGCCGGAGAAGCAGACTCGCACCCAGATAGAGCCTCGCCTGGTCGAGCTCCGCCCCACCCCCGCTCGTCTCCCAGGTCTGAACCGCCCGAGCCAGCAAGTCGACCGCCGCCGCGTAGTCTCGGGCCGCGTACTCCCGCATGCCTCCTCCGAAGAGAGTCGCGGCCTCGCCGCCGCCCTCGCCCCTGATCTCGCGGAGCACATACGGCACCGGGCGGAGGCGAGCGAGATCGCCGTAGGTGTCAGGTCCCGGGGTATGGAAGATGACCGCCGCGACGATCCCTGCGGCCACCAGGGCGAATCCGAATCCCGCGCGCCGCGGCGTCCACCCGCGCACCGATCCCGCGATCCATTTCCGGATCTCCCGCCACCATCGGGAAGCCGTGACTCCCCGGTCGGCTGGCCGGCGCTGCGCAGCGGCCATCACCGCCCCGGCGTGCCCGGTCACCGCCGTCGCGATCGGAGCCTGCGCGTAGAGCTCCTCCAGGCAGGTGGCGCACGACTCGAGGTGCGCCTCGAACTCCGCTCGTTCCTGGGAAGACAGAAGTCCAAGCTCGTACGCTCCGACCAGCTCTCCCACCCGCGGGTTGGTGCAAGCCCGAGACTCGGTCATGGTCGGACCTCCCGCGGTGCGCGCCGCTCCGCCTCCGTGAGAATCTGCCTCAGGCTCGCCCGGCAACGATGCAAGGCGACATAGAAGAGCGGGCGCGTCAGGTCGGCGTACTCCCGTTGGATCTCCTGCAGCGCGCGCGCGGAGATCTCCCGAGGACTGCCGCCCTCATCCAGACTCGCCAGGATCGCGCGGAAGATCGCCCCGCAGCGAGGATGGCTGCGCGCGAGGTCCTGGATCGCGGTGGCGAGCCGGTCCACGAGAGACCCCGGGAGGGGATCACTCCCCGGATCCGCGGTGTGCGCCGCGAACTCCGCGGACCGGGCCAGAAACTCGCTCGGAACGTGTTCCACCGAGATCCACTCCTTCCGGTGGCCTACCTTCTGGTAGTGGTTGCCGATCACGTGACGCAGGACCGTCAGGCTCCAGGGGAGGATTCCCGGCCGGTCGCCGCGCGCCCGGTACTTCTGGAGCACGATGCGCAGGGCATCCTGCACGACATCCGGCGCATCGTCCTCACGCACCCGTTGTTTGGCAATGCGCAGGAGTCTTGCGCGCAGATTCTCGAAGAGGGCCGATTCGGCCCCGGGGACCCCCTGGAGGGCCTGTCTGAGTACCCCGTCCAGGTCCGGAGTCACCGAAGGCGTTTCGGTCATCCCCTTGCTCCGCGAGGGCCGGTCGATCATCCTGGAGGCGTTCCCTGTGTTGTCACCGCGATGCGACTCGGGTTCCGGCACGGAGAGGATATGCGAGGGCGAGGCGAAGACGTCACCGGATTCCGCGCGCCCCGGCGGAGGTCGGCCCGGCGCTCCTCCCCCCACCGGCCGTTTCGGCGCCGGCTCCCCCGGCTCGCCCGGTTTCTCCCGGCTCTCGTTGGGCTGACCGCGATGTCCGGGTGGGCCGTCGCGGGAGTCCCCGCACTCAGCCCGGCGGAACGGGCCTGGCACGACCTGGTGCGCGGAGAAACCGCGGATGCCGCCCGGCGCGCCGAACAACTCCTGCGCGCCGAACCCGGCAACGCCCGGGCCGCTTTTGTCCTGGTGGAGGCGCTGCATCGGTCGGACCGCGGTCCCGAGGTCGACGCCCGCTTTCGACCGCTGCTGGCGCGCAGTTCGACGCAGCCGGCCGCGTGGGTCGCTCTGGGCCGGTCCGCCCTGCTCCGCCACCAGCCGGCGGAGGCGGAGAGTCTGTTTCGCTGCGCCTGGAATCGGTGCCGGGACCTCGGCGACGCCGCGGGCGAGCTGGTGGCCGCCGAGCAGCTCGGATCCGCGATCCACGTGGCGGGGCGATCGAAGGAAGCCGAGCCGATCCTGGCCCGCGCGCTGGAACTGGCCCAGGCGCAGGGCGCCCCCATGGCCGCGGCCTTTCTTCGCTATGAGCATGGCCGGGCCCAGCACTACACGCGGGCGAGCGCGGCTCCCGCGGAAGAGCTGGGCCGCGCCATTCTCGAGGCGCGGGCGCTCGATCTTCCCCTCTGGGAGGGGGACGCCGAGCTGGCCCTTTCCATCTGGCACCGCGGTCGCATGGACCTCGACGCCTGCCTGGAGCATCGACAGGCGGCTCTCGTCGCCTACCAGAAGGCAGGCGATCCGCTACGCGAGTCTCGAGCGCTGCGCCATATCGGCGTCGTCCGGAAGCTGCGCGGGGAGCTGACCCAGGCGCTGCTCACCCTGCGCGAAGCCGAGGCGATGGCTCGTAGGGCAGGAGCGTCCGGCGAAGTAGGGCTGTGCCTGAACGACATTGCCGGGGTCTACAACCTGGTCGGGGACTACGACCGCAGCAGCCGGCTCTGCCGGGACGCGCTCCGGGCGGTCGACACCGACGGGACCGCGGACTGGAGAGCTTCCGTCCTGGCGAATCTCGGCGTGAATTCGATCGACCAGGGCCGTCCGGCCGAGGCGTTGGACTTCTACGAACAGGCGCTGGCTGCATTCCAGGAAGTGGGCGACCGCCGCGGCGAGAGCGTCGTGCTCGTCAACGCGGGCCGGTGCTACTGCCTGCAGGGCCAGACGGCGCCGGGGATCCGCCGGCTGGAGCGGGCGATCTCCGCCGCCCGCGAGTACAACATCCCCCTGGTCGGTTCCTACGCGCTTCTGAACCTTGGGCTCTGCCACCTGATTGCGGACGACCTGGCGCCGGCGGAGCGAGCCTTTGCGGACGCCGGACGCTGGGCTCGGGAGACCGGATACTTCAAGGTCGAGCAGGCGGTCCTGCACGGGAGCGCACTCGTCGCCCGGAGCCGGGGCGATGACCAGACCGCCCTGGCTCGGCTGGAAGAAGCGATCACGATCGCCGAGGGGATACGGCTCCGCTGCGCCGACATCTCGCGTCTGCAGATGGGAACCTTCGGCAAGGCGATGGATCTGTACGCGACGACACTCGACCTGCTGTCCGAGATGCACGCCCGCCAACCGGGCCTGGGTTACGACCGGAAGGCATATGCCGTGGTCCAGAAGGCGAAGGCCCGTTCCCTTCTCGACCTGTTGGCCGAAGCGCAGGTGGAGCTGCGCTGCCGGGCGGACACCTCCTACCAGCGGCGGGAAGCGGAGATTCTCGCGCGGGTCTCCGAGCTGGTCCGCGCCCAGGCTTCCGCGCCGCCGGCCGACTCCGGACGAATCGACTCGGAGATCGCCGACCTGCAGGAGCGTCTGGACCGCCTGGAGGGAGAACTGCGGCGGGGCGATCCGCGCTACGCCGAGTTCAAGTACCCGAGTCCGTGCACTCTGGAGGAGATCCAGCACGGGACCGTGAATGAAGGCGAGCTGATCCTGGAGTACTTCCTCGGAGACAGCGCCTCCTTCGTCTGGGCGGTGACTCCGCGCTCGTTCGCCTCTCACCGGCTTCCGCCCCGGGCGGCCGTCGAGGCGAAAGTGCGGGCGATCCTCTCCCTCCTGCACGACCCGAACATCCTCGGCCCCGATGCGGCGGACCTGGTGTCCGTCGATCGGGAGCTTTCACGGATTCTCCTGGGCCCGGTTCAATCGGAGCTCCCGCTCGCGCGGCGCGTGATCATCGTGCCCCACGGGATTCTCAACTACCTGCCGTTCGAGATGCTCTTCGGCCGGGACCCGGGGCCGGCGGAGGAGTCACGGTCGTTCGGATCGCTCCCCTACCTGATCCTCCAGTCCGACGTCAGCTACGTTCCGGCCGCAGGCGTGCTGACCCTGCTGCGGCGGTCCCCCCGTCCGCCGCCTTCCGCCCACGACCGTCCGCTCCTGCTGGCCGGAGATCCCGTGATCGCGGGACCCGACCGAATGAGCGTGTTCGCCCAGGCGGCCTTCCCGGATGGACGACCGCCGCGGGCTTTCTTCCGGGAGGAGATCGACGCGCTGCGCAGCCTCTTCCGCCTGCCGAAGAACGAGCTCCTCGCGCGCGAGCGCGCGACCGTCCCGCGCCTGCGAGAGATGGGCCGACGCGGACCCCATCGCTACGTGCATCTCGCCACGCACGGTGTCTACAACGAACGGCATCCGCGCTGTTCCGGGCTGCTTCTGTCCGCCGACCCCGAAGGCGGCGACGATGGCTTCCTGTCCGTCGACGAGGTCTTCGGCCTGGACCTGGAGTGCGATCTGGTCGTGTTGTCGGCATGCGCCACGGCCCTGGGAGAGGAAGTGAGCGGGGAGGGGATCCTGGGGCTGACCCGGGCGTTCCTCTATGCCGGTTCCCGCAGCGTGGTCGCGGCACTGTGGGAGATTCCGGGACGCGAGACCGCCGAGTTCATGCGGGTCTTCTACGAGGAGCTGATTCGCGCCCCCGGGGCCGGACGCACGCACGCGCTCGCCGAGGCCAAGCGCTGGATGATCCGCCGCGATCGAGGCCGACACCGCGGGGATGCGCCCTCGAGCCATCCGCACTTCTGGTCGGCGTTCGTGCTGACCGGCATCGGGGACTAGCAGAACGCTGAAAGACCCAGTCAGCCGCGCTCGGGGCGCCGATCGGCCGGCGGCGAGGCGCCCAGCCGGCCGCAGCCCGAGCGTCGCTCGGTGGGATGGGATGCGCGCCGACGAGCACTCAACGAAGCTTCACCCACATGGCGGTGGCTCGCTGGATGAGGGAATCGGCCCGATCCACGCGGCCTTTTCGGCGCCACAACTCGGCACAGGCCTCCAGTGACTCCGCGATGCGACGGTGCGTGGGTCCAAAGGACCGCTCCCGGATTTCCAGCGCGCGCGTCAGGCGTTGCTCCGCTTCGATCAGTCGTCCCTCAGCCAGGCAGGTCCGGCCGAGATTGTGCATCGGCAGAGCGGTGCGGGGATCATCGACGCCGAAGGCCTTCGTTCGGATCGCCACTGCCTCCCGCAGCAGCGGTTCCGCCTGCACCGGCTGGCCGGCGGCAAGCAGCACCTCACCCAGGTTGTTCAGGGCTACCCCCAGCGTCGGATCATCCGGCGGGAGCTGCTGCCGATAGATGGCCAGAGAACGCCGGAGCGACTCCGCAGCTTCGTGGCGCCGGTCCATCTCGGACTGCAGCATCCCAAGGTTCTGCAGCGCGCCGGCTACGTCCACGTGCTCGGGACCCAACGCCTTCTCGAGAATCGTGAGGGCGCGGGTCAGGTTCGCCTCCGCCCGATTCAGCTGATTGCGGCGCTGGTAGATGGCGGCCTGGTTGATCAGCGTCCGGGCGACATCCGGATGATCCGGCCCCAGGGTTCGTTCGTCGATCGCCAGCGCGCGGCGGGCCAGAGGCTCGGCTTCGTCCGGGCGATCCAGGATCCAGTAGAGGGCCGCCAGATTGCTGAGGCTGGCGGCGATCTCCGGATGTCCGGCGGGCAGGCGCCGTTCACGCAGGGAGAGCGAGCGCAGGAAGAGCGACTCGCTCGCCCCGAACCGTCTCTGCTCCTGATAGAGCTGGGCCAGGGAGTTCAAGGCCGCAGGCAACTCGAGAGACGTACTGTCGTCACGCGCCTCGAGAATCCCCACCGCCCGGACCAGCAGGCTTTCGGCGCGCTGCGGCCTGGCGTGGAGGGCATCCATCCAACCGACATTGGCGAGGGCCACGGCCACCGCCGGGTCATCCGGCCGGAGTTGCCGGCTGCGGATGGCGAGCGCGCTGCGAAATGCGGAGTCCGCTGCCGCGGTTCGTCCTTGGGTCCGATAGATCGTCCCCAGATCGCTCAAGATCTCGGCTTCAGCCAACGACCCGGGGCTACTGATCTCGCGCCGCTGCGCCAGGGCGGCCGCACACAGGGCTTCCGCGCGATCGTAGAGCCCCAGGCCGCGGTAGACGATACCCATGGTGTGCATGAGCCGCGTCTGCACCTCGGGTTGATGGTCCAGCTCCTGCTCGATCTGGGCCGCGCCCTGGTCGAGCAGCTCTCTGGCCGTGATGGAGCCACCCCGCGCCTCTCCCGGGTGGGAGATCTCGAAGAGGCCGGTCATGAATCCGGTCACCTGCTGGGACTCGGCTTCCGCCGCCACCGCCCTCCGCAGATTCGCATCGGCACGGAAGTAGAGCACGCTCAGCACGATGCTGCCGCCGACGGCCAGGACGACCAGCCCGGCGATCAAACCGGCCTCGATCCGGTGGCGCGCGATCATCTTCCGGATCTGGTAGATCGCGCTGGGCGGCCGCGCCAGGAGCGGCTGGGAGGTCAGGAAACGCTCGATGTCCTCGGCCAGCGCGGCCGCGCTGGCGTAGCGCCGGCCGGGATCCTTGGCCAGCGCCTTGCCCACGATTGTCTCCAGGTCGGGGTCTAACCGGCGGCCGGCCGGCAACACCGACCGAAACGGGCGCGGGGAGGCATGGCAGACGGCGTGGACCTGGGCCAGAACCGACTCCTCCTCCGGCTCGTACGGCGGAACGCCGGTGAGGAGCTCATAGAACAAGACTCCGAGCGAATACACGTCGCTGCGGACGTCGACCTCGCTCCAGGCGCCTCGAGCCTGTTCGGGACTCATGTATCTCAGGGAACCGAGCGGCACGCCTTCGCGGGTCAGAGAGTCGCTCGCGCTCTCGGTCTCGGTCTCCTCGAGAGCCTTGGCGATACCGAAGTCGATGACCTTGGGGCACGGCTCGCCATCCTGCGACGCCACCATGATGTTCGATGGTTTCAGGTCGCGATGGATGATCCCTTTCTGATGGGCATGCTGCACCGCGCGGCAGATGGCCAGCATGAGCCCGATCCGACGATCCACCGAGAGGTCGTGCTCGGAGCAGAATTCTGTCAAGAGCGAGCCGCGCACCAACTCCATGACGAAGTAAGGCCGGCCCTGCTCGTCCGCCCCCGCATCGAAGACGCGCGCGATGTTGGGATGGTCCATCCGGGCCAGAACCTGTCGTTCCGTCTCGAAGCGGGCGATCACCCGCCGGAAATCCCTGCCCCAGCAGACAAGCTTGATCGCTACCTCGCGCTGCAAGGGACCGGTCTGCTCGGCGCGGTAGACCACCCCCATGCCGCCTTCCCCGAGGACTTCGCGAATCTGATAGGGGCCGATCCGCTCCGGGTGGCCCGCCGGCGGCTCCAGGAGAAGGCGGCGCCCGGCCTCGCCCCCGAGCTCGTGCTCGAGTTCCCCGGTGCGCATGAGCCGGGGCAACTCGTCTTCGTGCGCCAGCAGCTGGTCCACCTCCCGTCGCAGCGCCCCATCACCGTCGCAGGCACGATCCAAGTACTCCCCGCGCGCGGCCACGGACAACTCTGCCGCGGCCAGGACGATGGCTCGAACTCGCGCGAATCGCTCGGAGCTCACGCTTCCCCCGTTCCACCCAGCTCGCGACTCAGCCACATCCGGGCGATTCTCCAGTCCTCGTCGACGGTTCGCTTCGCCACGCCAAGCACGTGCGCGGCCTCGTGGGCGGCCAGTCCGGCGAAGACGCGCAGCTCGACCACGCGCGCGGCCCTCTCGTCCTGCGCCGCGAGCTTGTCCAACGCCGCGTGGAGGGCCAGGATCTCCCCGCTCAAGCTCTCCGGGTCGGCCAGGTTCTCGTCCATGCTGACCCGGAGCCAGCCCCCGCCCCGTTTGGCCGCCCGGTGCCGCCGCGCATGGTCCACCAGGATCTCCCGCATGGCGTGACCGGCGATGCCGAAGAAATGGGCGCGACTCTGCCAGCCGGACCGGGTCTGATCGACAAGCTTCAAATAGGCTTCGTGCACCAAGGCGGTCGGCTGCAAGGTGTGGTTCTTGCGCTCAAGACGCATCGCGCCGCGCGCGAGTCGGCGCAGCTCATCGTAGGCCGCCTGATACAGCTCGTCGGCGGCTCCGCTGCGGTCTCCGGTTCCCTCCCCGAACTCGAGCAGAATCCGAGTGAGGTCGCGCCCCGCCCGCTCTTCCATCGCGCCTCCTGCGGAGGTTCAGCAGTGCGGATCCGGCCCACCCCCCAAGGCCGGCTCCCCATCGGCGCGGCGTTGAACGTCTGGCGGGATCAACCTATCGAATGACCACCAGACTGCCCATGCGCTCCCGCCCTGCGGTTCGGAGCCTCACGTAGTACACCCCCCCGGCGACCCGATGCCCGGAACCGTCCTCTCCGCCCCAGTCCAACTGGTGGCGGCCGGCCGCAAGGCTCCCGCCGGCCAGGACCCGAACCAGCCGCCCGCGGACATCGTAGACGGCCAGGCGGGCCGGACCCGAACGGGGTAGCGCGAAGGTCAGGCGAGTCGCGTCCCGGAACGGGTTGGGATAGGCCGACTCAAGCCGTAGCTCAGCGGGGATTTCCGGGTCGCCGGGAACGACCGACGGCTCGCGCACCTCGATTGTCACCCGCGCCGAATCGATGCCGCCGGCGCAGTCGGTCACGATGTAGCACACCATGTCGGGTCCGAAAAACCCGGCCGGCGGTACGTAGGTGATGCTCTCACCCCCGACGTTCAAGAACACCCGGCCCTGCGCGCCGGCGGTCTGCAGGGAGACCAGGCTCAAGCCGTCGCCGTCGGGATCGGAGTCGTTGGCCAATGGGCTCAGAACGGCTGGAGCATCGGGCAAGACGACGAACCAGTCAGGCGCCGCCAGCGGAGGGGAGTTGGTCAGGGTCGTGTCCGTGGCTACGAGCAGAATGCGGTCCGCCAGAGCCACCGGCGCAAGGTAGAGCCCGCCCGGCAGCTGTGTTCCCGAATAGCAGTCGAAGCCGGGCAACCGCAGGTTCTTCTCCGCCGGCCGGGCACCGGTGATCGTCACCACCTCGAACGTATCGCCGGGCTGAGGCACGAAACCATCGATCAGGCTCACATGCAGGGCGCCTCCCAGGTCGGCGCTCCCCTGGACGCGGAGCTGATCGTAGCCCGAACCGGGCATCGTTCCCCCGATCTCAATGAAGAGACGGCTGTCGGCGGCGGAGACGTAGCTCCCGGTGAAGCTGAGAACGCCGGGAGAGAACCCGGGGGAGACCAGGCCGTGGTGCGTGAATGATGCCGCCGCGGCGTCCAGGACGCCCGCCCCGATCAGGCTGCCGTGGAAACCGTTTGTCAACGACACGGAGGTGGAGACCTCGGCGCCCGCCTCAACCACGACGTCACCCGAGTTCTCCAGCCGCGCGAGGGCGAGAAATCCCGACTGGGCCCGCAGCGTCCCGCGCTCGCCCGTTTCATCATCGAAAACATTGCGCACCCGAGCGCCCACCATGCTCACGCCTGGGCCGACCCGCCGGACCAGACCGCGGTTGGCCAAGAGACCGGTCCCCGGCAGATCACCGGCCAGATCGACAATCCCCTCGCTCTCGTTGGCCCAGAGACCGTCCAGGAGGAGCTCGACTCCGGGATTCACCGTCACCTGGCCGCGGCTGGCCAGGACCGCGCCTTCCGCCACCACCATCCGCCCCTGATCGAAGATCGAGCCCGCGAGGTCGAGGGTGCCGCCCAACAGGTACAACCCGGCTGCCGGCTGTTCGTCGCCCGCGCCGGAGATCGTGATCGCGAACTCCACGAGGCTGGCGCCGCCGCCGGCCACCTCCAGGCGGCCCTGGAGTGTCATCGGTCCCGGGCCGAGCAGCGAACCACCCATCAGCTGGAGAATCCCGGGGTAGGGAATGTCCCAGGGGCCGTCCTCGCTCTCCGGGGTGCAACCGTAGCCGCCGGGCAGCACGATGGTGCGTCCGGTGCTGATACTTCCCTCCGTAATGTCCTTCTCCGGACCGACCGACGGCTCCAGGCAGAGGCCTCCTCCATCGGCGATGGTGAGGGTGTCCGGTACGGCATCGCTTTCCGGACACTGGGTCAGCACGCCGATGGAGACATGCGAGGAGAGTTCCACGTTGCCCCGCGTGAGCTGCACATGATCCCCGGGACCGGGCAACGCCTGGGTACTCCAGTTCAACGAGTCCTCCCAGGCCGTGGTTCCCGCACTTCCGGTCCACGCCACCACCGGACCGCAGTCCGCCGGACCCGCCCCGATTCGCACGCCGCAGGGATTGTGGGCGGCCAGGCAGGGCGAGTTGGAGCCCAGGGTGTAGTCGCCGTCACTCCACGGGTTGCTCCGGTTGTACGCCGGACGGCAGAAGTGCGGCTCGATCGAGAGGACGCCCTCCCCCAGATCGATGGCCCCGGAGCCGGCCACGCCGCTCAGATCCAGATCGCAGCAGGTGATGGCTGCAGACGAAGTGCCGTCCACAAAGAGGTCTTCGCCCAACGGAGCGCCGTTGCCCCAGAGAATCGTGGCGCTCAGCGCCGCGCTGGATCCGGAGTCGACAGAGACCCCGCCGCCGTTGAACCCGCCCCCCGACAGAGCCGCGCGGTTGCCGCTCACCGTACACCCGGAAATGCTCACCTGAGCGCCCCCGCTCACCCGAATTCCGCCGCCCTCGCCATGGGTCCGGTTGCCGATCACCATGCAGTCCGTGAAGACGGGGGCACCCCCGTCGACCACGATCCCTCCGCCGTGTGCGGTGCTGGAGTTTTCGACGACCCGGCAGCCGACGAATCGTGGAGACGAGGCGAGGATGGCGATGCCTCCTCCGGCACCGGCGGTGACCTCGTTGTGGATCACCGTGCAGTTCGCGAAGACCGGGGACGAGCCGCCGCTGATGTGGATGGGACTTCCGGTCGGCGCCCGGGTGATGGTGAAGCCCGCAACCCGGGCCTCCGACGTTTCCCCCGAGTGGAAGTTGAAGGCCCGACCCGACCCCTCGCCGTCGATGACCGTCGCGGCGGGTCCACTCGGCGCGAAGAGCAGGATGTCCTTCCCCCCGAAGTCCAGATCCTTGTTTAGAGGACCGGTGAAGGTGCCGGCGACGACCTGCACGGTGTCTCCGGCGGCGGCCGCATTGAGCGCCGGCTGGATGGCCAGGAAGTCTCCCCCGCCGGAAGGATCCACTACATGGGTGGCGGCGTCCGACGGAGTGACACCAGGTCCCGGGAGGCTGGTGAACAGGATTCCGAAAACGAGAGCCGCGACTCGATCGGTCGTCATGGCGACCTCCCCACCCGCAGACAACCGGGTGCTGGTCTGCCCAATGATTAAACCATACTTCCGAGTTACCGACAACACGGGCAAACGAGCCGAGGCGTCCAACCGGCCCCGTCCACGTACGGGACGGGGCCGGTCGCGCGGCCGGCGTTTCCGGCAGCGCTACTTCAAGTGAAGGACCGACAGCCTGTTCTCTCCGCCCGCCGAGCGCATCTGCACCCCGTACACGCCGGCGGCGAGCGGCCGCTGCTTCGAATCCCTGCCGTCCCACGGCACCTGCCGAACCTCGCCCGCTTCCATTCTCTCGTCCACGAGCGTGCAGACCCTGCGGCCTGCCATGTCGTAGACCGCAACCGTCACTTGTCCAGACTGGGTCGGCCTCAACAAGAAGGTGGTCGCGGCGTGGAACGGATTCGGACCCGCCAGCGTCAGTGCCGCCTGCCGGCCTGGCTGCGGTCCCTCAACCGCCTCCGGCGTGGAGATCGTGATCAGGACTGGGGTCACTTCCGAGACCTCCCCCTTGTCGTCGAACACGATGTACAGGAATGAGTCCTCAAGACTGGGGCCACCATCGTGCCGATAGGTGATCGCGCCCGTCTCCGGATCGATCCCCTCGATGAAGCCGAATGTCGGCGGCTCGAAGATCGTCACACTGGCCGGGTCGAGCTGTCCGATCATGGCCACGTCATTGGACAGCACATCGATATGGCCGATCGCGCCCGGCGCGACCACCTGGCCATCCGGGTTCGCCACCGGCGCGCCCTGAGGCTGGACACGGTCGAGGCCGTTCAGGTCATCGGGCACCTGCGTCTCGGGCACCCAGCCGCTGCGCGCGGTATTCAGGCCAAGCGACTCGCCCGGGATGATGATGGCCGGCCC
>CAYYQN010000029.1:41185-50380 GCA_964473865.1 uncultured bacterium
GACGCCTCTCGAGCGCTGCCCGGCAGCGCCCCCTCGGAACGAACGTCGGGGGCAACCCGCGGCATATCGCCGACCGCGAACTCATCGACAGCAAAACGCAGGCGGTTTCCGCGGTCATGGCCGTAGGAAACCGCATCGAGTTCGCGAGTATCGCCGGCACCGAAGTTCACGATGCCCAGGGAAGCGGCGGTCAGCATCACCCCGGGAGCGACGGTCGGACCCATCATCACCGGTGGGTTCGGCCCGGGCGCGCCCACCAGTCCGGTCGTGAGCACGTCCCCCTCAAACATAGCCGGCGGTCCGAACGAGGGCGGGGCGCCCCGCGACGGTAGCCCCTGCCGGTCAAAGGAGAACGAGACGCCCCGGGCTTCACCGGCCACAAGGACCCGGATCTGATCGAGTTGGCTGTCGGGGGGCAGCCGCACTTCCAGCGTGTTGCCGGAGAGGATGATCTGATCGGGGTCGGGATGGACCGCCGGGTCCAATTCCGGGCCGCGGGAACTCACTCCGGTCGGATACACCACCGAGCCCAATTCCACCACGGGATCCCAGGCATCCAGGGTCGCGTCCTGGACCACGATTCCCAGGATGGCCACACTGAACTGCACGACCCCGTTGAGCCCCGGAACCCCTCCGGCGACCTCACGATCCGCATGGATCAGGATACTGGTCACAGCCTGGCCGGCCGGCACGACGGCGGGTGTCAGAGGCATCCCGTACGTACCGTCGGCGCTGACGTCGACGTTCATGGCGGCGGCCAGCTCGATGTCTGCCCGCTCGAGAAATGCCCGGATCTGGGTGTTGCTGGTGTACGCGCCCTCGACCAGCGATCCCGCGGCGATCACGTCCGCCCGGGGAACCACCACGACGGCGCCCGAAGTCGATGCGATTTGCGCGTAAGCCACCACCGGCGAGAGGGCAAGCGCCCCCATCAGGATGATGGCGGCGGCCGTGGCACCGCACCGCGGGCGGGCAGCGGCGCCTTCCCGGTGATCCCGGCGGTTCGGGGGGGTCGGATTCATCTTCATGGCCTCCTCCTTTGTGTGAGGCAGCTTCGCGCCGCGGATCGGCAACTGCTGCGCTCACCCGGGTCATGCGCAACCGCGCCGCGAGATGTGCAGTAGATGATGGGAGCCGAACCGCGGGGCACGCCCGACCGGGGTGTCGGACCCCGGGTCCGGAGCCGGCGGGATGTCCAACTGGAGCCGCGGCGGATACCATGGAGTCGCGCCGGAAGCCTGGACCCTGATTCGGCCGTCGCAGTGTCGGTTCGCTACCGGAATCCCACGGGGAGGGACCAAGCGATGTCAGGCATCGTCTTCCTGGCCAGCAGGCAGCTGGTCCACGTGAAGGAGTTCTACGCCGGCCGCCTGGAGATGGAGATCTGGCTGGAACAAGCGGACTGCACGCTCTTCAGACACGGCAACCTGATGATCGGCTTCTGCCAGCGGGGTCGGACCGAACTCGGCGCCATGATCACCCTGTTCTTTCCCGGACGGGATGAAGTGGACGCGATGCATCGGCGGCTCAGCGACTGCGCGGAGTTCCCCCCGCGGGCAAATGAGAAGTACCAGATCTACCAGTTCTTCGCGAAGGACCCGGAGGGGCGCACCATCGAGATCCAATCGTTCGACCACCCGATCGCGCGATTCCGGGACGGTGAAGACCTGCTGCGTACCCGGAGGAGCATCCGGCATTTCCGGGATCAGCCGGTGACGATGGAGCTCGTGCACGCGGTCCTGGAGTCGACTCGCCTGGCCCCCAGCGCCCGCAATGCCCAGCCCTGCCGTTTTGTGGTGATCCGGAATCGAGAGACTCTGGAACGGCTCGCCGCGCTGCGCGGCGACTCCACGCGGCCGATCGCGCGGGCGGGTCTGGCCGTAGCCGTGGTCAGCGATCCCGCCATCTCCGGTCGCGCCTTCGAGGACGGATGCATCGTCGCCTACCACCTCCTTCTGTCCGCCTGGTGGCATGGCCTGGGGACGTGCTGGATGGGCGGCATGAACACCGACGAGGCCAAGGCGATTCTTGAGCTTCCTCCATCGCAGCATCTCATCACGGTGACGCCGCTGGGGTATCCGGCGGAGCACCCGCTGCCGCACGAACGCCGAGACGTGCGGGTGGATTGGGTGGGGTAGCGGGCTGCCCGGAGACTCCTCTCGAGGGCGGACTGCTGTGCTGCATCCCCGTGAGAAGCAGGGCCGCCGGCCGGCGCCCGCTTTCACATGATCAGGCCGCTGGATACGCCGACGCTGACTCCGACCCACACCCGGCCGACCGGGGTCAGGTAGTGGACCTGGTCGGTTCGGGTCCGCTTTCCCCGCTGGACCAGGAACCGGATCTGCGATGCGGCGATCACCGTGGGCAGCGAAACCTCGACGTGCAGCCCGCGCTCGAAGAGGAGTCCGCGGATCTGGCCGCCGATGATGTTCGTGACCTCGCCGATGGCATCTCCCAGATCTGCCGACTCGAACGGAATCTCGTAGCCGGCCAAGGCCGACGCTACGCCGGCCGCGGACATCGCCTCGAACCCCAGAACAACCGACCATTGGATGTCGCCAAGGATGGTGATCATTCCAAACACCAGGTCGGCGGAGGTCTCGGCGGCCGGCGGAGAGGTGGGAGTCAGGCGCAGGCCATAGGTGCCCTCGAGCACGATCTGGAGCCCATGCGCCACGCACTCGCCGTGCGTCACCGTCCACGAGCCGCCCCGCTCCGGAATCGAGTCGATCAGCCGCCGGAGACCCGAGCGAAGGCGATCCGTGTCGATCGGCTTCACCAAGAGGGCGTCGATCCCGGCGGAGTTGATCGCCTTCTCGAGCTGCTCGGGAGTCTCCTCCCCCGTGATCAGCACGCTGGGAGGGCACTTCGCGTGCGCGGCCCGAAGCTGTCTCATGAACTCGATGCCGCCCATTCGCGGCATGTTCAGATCGACGAAGATGATGTCGGTGTCATCGGGCTGGAACTTGGCCAGGGCGTCCACGCCATCCACGGCTTCAGTGAATCGGAAGTCCGCGAGGCCGGTCTCAGTCAGGCTCTTCATGGTCACCTTGCGAGAGAGCCCGGAGTCATCCACCACGAGCGCATACAGCAGTCTGGGCATTCTTCCCCCGTCTCGACCCGGCGGCACGGCCGGCCGCCCCGGATGGGTCGTTCCTCTCAGGGAGGTGGTATCGGCGGACGTGCCCCTCGTCCGCAAGTATTGAGACACGCTCGACAGCAGATGCGCCCGGCGGACGGGTCCACTGCGGCACCGGTCCCGGTCCTCGACAACGCCGGCCCGGAGGTTAGCCGGCGCGCCCTGACGGAGGTCAGAGCCTCCGCCGGAAGGCATGGTACACCGCGCTCGTTCCGGTGAGAACGGAAATATCCGACGAAGGCGAGTCAGACTCGATCCGGCCTGTCCCCGGATCTCCCGCCCGATGGCGGTCGCCGGCGGCCGGGGGGGCCGCGGTGCACGGCGTCCTTCTAGTACTCGATCAGCTCCCGCGCGACCTGTGCGATCCGATCGACCGAAGGCAGGATGGAGTCTTCGAGCGGCGGGCTGTAGGCATAGTGCGTGTCTTCGGTGCAGACCCGGCGGATCGGGGCATCCAGCCA
The DNA here is from genome assembly GCA_964473865.1 of uncultured bacterium. Taxonomy (GTDB): domain Bacteria; phylum Eisenbacteria; class RBG-16-71-46; order CAIMUX01; family CAIMUX01; genus CAIMUX01. The sequence goes on from CAYYQN010000029.1 coordinate 44,786, forward strand.
GGAAAAGGCTGAATCGGCGATCCGCGCCGCGATCTCGGCGCCCAGCCCGGAGAAATAGCGATCCTCGTGGACGATCATGATCCGCCCGGTCTTCGCCACCGACGCCAGGATCGCATCCATGTCGAGCGGTTTGACCGTCCGCAGGTCGAGGACTTCGGGGTCCAAGCCGTCCTTCTCCATTCGGCTCGCCGCCTCGAGGCAGAGCGGAGTCGTCGGTCCGTAGGTCACGATCGAGACCTGGCGTCCCTCCCGCCGTAACGCGGCCCGGCCGATCGGCACCGGTTCAGCCACGCCGCCGGGGAGCTTCGCCTTCTCGCGACGATAGAGGTACTTGTACTCGAGGAAGATCACCGGGTTGGGATCATGGATGGCCGAGCGAAGCAGTCCGCTGGCATCGCGGGCATTCGACGGGGCCACGATCTTGATCCCGGGCGTGGCCAGGAAGAACGCCTCGACGTTCTGGGAGTGGAAGAGACCACCCCGGATGCGCCCGCCGGACGGGCACCGCACCACGATCGGCGCGCCGAACTTTCCGGCGTGGCGGTACGCCATCGTCGCCGCGGAGTTCACCACCTGATCGAAGCCGCACGAGATGAAGTCGGCGAACTGCATCTCGGCTACCGGGAGGAGCCCCACCAGGGAAGCGCCGACACTGCCTCCGGTGATCAGGGATTCCGAGATCGGCGTGTCGATGACCCGATCGCTGCCGAAGAGATCGAGCAGACCCTCGGTGACGCCGAACGCGCCGCCGCCGATTCCGATGTCCTCGCCCAGGCAGATCACGCGTGCATCGTGGTCCATCTCCCAGGCCAGGGTCTTGTTGATCGCCGCCAGGTAGGTGACTTCGACCTCCTCGGCCTGAGGGTTCGGCGTCGGTACCCCTTTCGGCTCCAGAAGGATCGCGCTCAGCGCCGTCTCCCGCTCCGGCAGCGGGCTCGCTTCGGCGAACTCCACCGCACGGTCGACGATCGCCTTGACCTCGGCGCGCACTTCGGCGCCCAGGGCAGAGACATCGTACCCGCGCTTCTCCAGATAGAGCTCGTAAAGCTCGATCGGATCACGGGCGCCCCACTCCACAACCTCCTCGGCTTCGCGGTAGCGGGCGGGGTCGTGTTCGCTGTGCCCCTTGATCCGGTAGGTTACGCAATCGATCAGGGTGGCCCCTTCACCGCGTCGCGCCCGGTGGACGGCCGCCTGCACCGCCTCCATGACCCGGAAGAGGTCATTGCCGTTGGTCCGCGCCCGGCGCATGGCGTAGGCGTCGGCTCGCTCCGACACCGTCTCCACCGGCATCTGCAGGCGGACCGGAGTCGTGAAGGCGTACTGATTGTTCTCGCAAATGAAGACCACCGGAAGCTTGTGGATGCCGGCGAAGTTGAGCGCCTCGTGGAAATCGCCGCGGCTGGTCGACCCCTCGCCGAAAAACGCCACCGCCACCCGGTCCTGCCCCAGCGTGCGAAATCCCATCGCGCTGCCGGTGGCGACCGGCAGCGTGGCGCCGAGCATGCTGGTCGCGCCGATCACTCCCTTGTCGAGATCGCCGGTATGGAGAAACGAATCGCGCCCGCCGGACAGACCGTCGCGCCGCCCCAGGATCTGGGCCATCAGGATGCTGGGATCGATCCCCCGGGTGAGGAAGACACCCATGTCCCGATGCAACGGGAAGACCAGATCGCCGGCGCGGAGCGGATGACACGCGCCGACCACCACCGCCTCCTGTCCGACGCCCGAATAGACGCCGCCGACCACCTTGTTTTGCCGGTGGAGGGTCGAGACCCGTTCGTCGAATAGCCGGACCAGGAGGAGCTTGAAGTAGAGCTCCCGGTCCACTCGTTGTCGGTCCTCCGGACTGAGTGCCTGATGACCGCTCGCTATCGGTTCCGCCGCCCTCTTTCCCACGGGATGCCCTCCTGCCAGGAACGACCAGCTCGATTTCGGGACTCTACCCTCCCGAACCGCTGCAGGCCAAGGGGAACGCGGAGTGGGAGGCGCACTTCCGGGCCTCCCTTCGTCACGCGGCCTTCTTCATGGCCTCAATTGAGACCTGGAACTTCACTTCGTCGCCGAGAAGCGTGTTCCCCGTATCCAGGGTCTTGTTCCAGACCAGGCCGAACTCCTTGCGATTCAGCGCTCCGGTGACCTGAAAGCCCGCTCTGGTGCCGCCGAATCCGTCGGGGCCGACGCCCAGGATCTCCACCTGCGCCGTGACGGTCCTGGTCACCCCCAGCATGGTGAAGTCACCCGTAACCTTATAGAGATTCGGCTGGTCGGTCTTCTCAACCTTCGTGCTCTTGAAAGTCAACGTCGGGAACTTCTCCGCGTTGAAGAAGTCGGGCGAGCGGAGGTGGCCGTCCCGCTTCTCGTTGTCGGTCGTGATGCTGGCTGCGTCAATGGTGACCATGACCGTGGACTTCTCGGGGGCCGCCTCGTCAAAGGCGATATCGGCGGTGAACTTCTCGAACCGGCCCGGCACCATGGTGAAGATGTGCCGGATGCTGAATCCGATCGCGCTGTGAGCCGAGTCGATCTCGTACGCCGACGCGGCGCGGGCATCACCGTGGAACATGCCGAGCGCCAGCGGCAGGGCCAGCGCGAGGAGGACAACGAGACCGTGGGCCCGGGGGGCAGCAGGTCGGTAATGATCCATGGAGGACTCTCCTTTCAACTTCTTGACTTCGGCTCGACGGGACCGGTCCGAACCTACGGCCGGACGCCGGGACATCGTCCTTCGATTGTTCCGCCGGCCACCGACCGGAAGGGAACGCCCCCCTCATTCGCGTGTCGCCGGAGGAGGGATCCGCACCGCACCCGGTTTGGATGTTCCGTCACGCCTCGGCGGTTGCGCCGTCTCGTATCCGGAAGAGCGCGGCGACCACCTCGTCGAGCAGCGTCTGAAGCCGGAGAACACCCGGGAGCGCGGGTTCGGCGCGACGTTCCGGGCGCCGGTTCGCTGTCGGGGAAGCGTCTCCTGCCCCGGAAGCCTCTCGTTCAAGGGCCCCCGCAAGCTCCAGGACAAGCTGGGTGATCGCGCTGTTACCGGCGACACCGCCCGGTTCCAGAGGTTTCGGACCTGCCACCCAGGCCGCCTCGGCCAGCGCCACCAGATCCCCGGAGTCGGGCTCGCTCAGGCCTCGTTCGATGCGTCGCAGAAGCCGGCGCCCGGCGGGAGACGAGCGCAACGGGAGCGGTCCGGCCCCGACCGGAAGGCCGGCGGCGTCGCTCGGGTAGGGCAACTCCCCGACCATCTCCAGGTCGACCTGGGCCAGGGGCCGCGACGTCTCCAATGAGGAGATGCGATACGCGCGCTGAACTGGACCACTCAGGAGCACGGCCGCCAGGATCGCCGCGGGGATCCCCGGCTGCGGCAGGCTGCCTACGAGATGCAGGTTGTTCAAGCAGAGCAGTCGGTCGCGGTCGACCGCGGCCACCAGACGATCCCCCGTCTGCCGGAGGAAGACCTTCGTTCCCTCGTACCGGGCGAGGTCAAAGCCGCTCTTGTAGACGGCGGAGGTCGCTTCTCGGGGTCCGGGCCAGTAGAGATGGCCGCCGCGCCAGCGGATCGCGAAGGGCACCACCTCGCCTCCCCCCTGCAGCGCCGGCCTCCAGTGGGACATGGCGTCCAGATCGACGTATCCCCCATGCCGTCCCCGGTCGGCGATGCGAAACTCCGCGCGCGGCGCATGGGCCTGAACCGATTTCTGTCCGTATCGCGCGATCAGCCCCGAGTAGGTCCAGGCCACGTCCCGGAAGCGAAACGGCGCGGCCTGCACCCGCGAGAGGAACTCCACTTCCCCGGGGTCGCGATAGATCCTCAGCATGGTGCTGCCGGGCGCGCGGTACGCCGTCGCCGATACCCTCAGCTCGTACGACTCAGCCGCGGGGAGGGACCGCCCTGGCGTGACCTTCAGGATCCGGTTGCGCACCTGCACCGGCCCCGGAGTCCCGGGGCGCTTCTTCCGCACCGCATACAGCAGGGTGTGGCCTACGTGGACCCCGGGCCAGAGAGCTCCCTCGATCAACGTCAGTTCGACCGGATCGGAGTCGGCGAGCAGCCGGTGGCGGATGCGCGAAAAGTGGTGTCCCGCCAGCACCGAGTCCGGCACCAGGAAACCGTGCACGCCACCCTCCCGGCAGAGTCGCAAAGCCAGCTCCATGAAGATCGGGTAGAGGCTGAGCTTGTACTGCGTCCCCGCCGGAAAGAGCCGTTCGTAGTAGCGTCGTTCCTCCTCCGGCGCGCCGCCGCGGTCGCGCAGCCCAAAGCTGACCCAGGGCGGATTGCCGGCGACCAGGTCGAATCCGGGCCGAGGTCGGGAGAAGATCTCCGCAAAGCGCCGGGACCACAGGAAGCCCGGCGAGAAGCTGCTCGGCTCCACCTGGAGCGAGTTCCCCACCTGCAATTGCCGGGAGAAAAGCGGCGGAAACGCGGGGCCGAAGGCGCGGTCGAGCAGTCGCCCCGCCGTGTCGCCGTCCCCTTCGCCGCAAGCTCCGCACTCGCGCAGCTCGGTCGCCGCCCAGTAGGCCAGATTCCACGCGGCGATGCGCACCGAGAGCGGATCGATGTCGACGCCGTGAAGGTGGCGCAGGACCTCAAAGACTTCGGCGCCGTCTCCTCGGCTCGCCTTCCGGTCCAGACCATCTGAACCCCGCCCTCCGCCCGGGGGATCTGCCGGGCCCGATGGGTGTCGACCTCGGCCGCCAGGAGCCGGGGACGGGCCCGGCCCGGTCGCGGGGGTGCGGCGCGCCGCCACCCATCGTCGCGCTGCGGCCAGCAGGAACTGCCCGCTGCCGCAAGCAGGATCGAGCAATTCCGGCGGATCTCCCGCGGGATCGAATCCACACGCGTCCAACAGCACCCCAAGCAGCTCGTCGGCCAGCTCCGGCGGGGTGTGCACGGTCCCGGATGCGCGGATCCGCTCCCGGTCAAGCCGGAAGGCGAATCGGCCGGACGCCGTGCGCGCCAGGGTATGGCACCGCTCGTGGCCGATGACCACCCCGGCCAGGTCGTCCTCGGCCGCGGCCCGCACCGCCACCGGAAAGAGCCGGCGCACGATCTCCCGCACCCGGCCCGGTCCGAGCCCGCTCGCGTCCGCCAGCTCACGGGCGCGAGAGAGGGCATCAGACCACGCGGCCTCGCGGTTCGGGTGCGGGCGCCCCAGCATCCAGGCGCTCTCTGCCGACGGCGGCGCGCTGCTCCACTCCTCGAGAACCCGAAGCGGCGGCTCCGCGCCGAGACCCAGGCGCCGCCGGCCGCGGCGACTGAGGGGCGACTCCACCAGCCCGCTCGACTCGGCTTGTATCAGGAGGACGAGTTCCAAGACCAGCTCGTGCAGCCGGCGGGAGAGCGCCCGAAGATCGGCCTCCGGCGCCGGCGCTGCGTCATCGCGCGAGGAGAACGAGAACTCGAGCTGGGGAGACGGTATCAGCGGCCGGTAGGATGGAGCGGCCACCAGGAGCAGAATCCGCCGGATCTGATCGAGCGACTCCCTCCGTCCCAATGGTCACATCTCCCCGCACTCCCAACGCCCCGACAACACTCTCCACACGCTGTCGACAGCCAGGGGGGTCCGCTCCGCACACTGCTAACCGATTGCCCCC
>CAYYQN010000029.1:50480-57369 GCA_964473865.1 uncultured bacterium
TATCGAACGATCACCACCCGCCCAGCGGCCGAAGGCTCCCCGCCCACGAGAAGCCGGGCGTGGTACACGCCCGCGGGCAGGCTTCGCCCGTCGGCATCCCGCCCGTCCCAACGGAACGTCTCCAGCCCGCCGGCAATGACCGTTCGCTCCCCCAGGTCGCGCACCACGCGGCCATCGGCGGAGAACAACACCAGCCGGGCGTTTCCGGGCCGATCCGCCGCCAGCGTCCAGGAAGTGCCCCACGAAAACGGGTTCGGCGAGGCCTCGCCGAGCCGCCAGCCGGCGCGCGGCGCCGTCGGGACTTCCGAGATCGGCGTGGTGTTCCCTTCGAGCGCGTAGACATCGCCGCCGGTTCCGCCGTACAGGAGTTGCGTTCCGGCGACGACATCGGGCGCTCCGTTGCCGTTCAGGTCGGGCACTCCGCGGATGGTCTTGATCTTGTCTCCCGTGGGATTCAGCCAGGTCCACTCCAGGTTCCCGCTCACGCCGTCGAAGAGATACACCTTGCCGTCGAAGTCCCCGGCCACGACGTCGTTGATGCCGTCGCCGGTGCAGTCCGCGATCCGATCCACCGCCCAGCACCAGTCACTGGTCGGACCGCTCCAGATCGTCGCGCCGGTGGCGCCGTTCAAGACCTTGATCCCGGAGGTCGTGTTGTAGCCGAAGACCAGATCCTGCTTTCCGTCGCCGTTCACATCGTCCAGCGCGGCCACCCGCTGCTGCTGGGCGGAAGCCGCGCTCGCGAGGATGGCACCGGTCTGGCCGCTCAGAATCTGCACCGCGGCTCCCCATTGGGCGAGTGCGATCTCGCGCACTCCGTCGCCGTTGTTGTCGGAGACGAACGCAAGGTTCCAGATCGACCCGCCCACGGGGCGCTGCCAGAGAACGCCTCCGGTGGCACCTGACAGGGCGATGACGCGCGCCGTGATCGGCGTGCCGTCGCCAAGCGCGGCGATGACATCGCGCCGGCCGTCGCCGTTGATGTCCTGGCCGGAGAGCAGGTCGAAGAATGCGTCCTCCCCGTAATAGACCCAGATCTGCGCGCCGGTGGCTCCGTTCACGCAGTGGACGCGGTCGTTGTAGCTGCCGCTGCCGAAGACGATCTCGGGCACGCCGTCGCCGGTGAGATCGCTGCCCAGGCTGTCCATGGCGTAGATCCAACCGGCCTCCCCGGAGCCGTAGTGGGCGTACGTGTCGTAGCTCCACACCGTCGCGCCGGTCAGGCCGTTCAGGGCATAGGCAGTCCGGCCACCCCAGGCGGTGCCGAGCAACATCTCCGGAAAGCCGTCGCCGTTCAAATCCGGTCCGAGGCGGAGGCAGTTGTCTCCGTAGCCGCCGCCGCTGCTGGCGCCGCCAATCGGACGCGCCGACCAGAGCGCCTCGCCCGCGCCACTGGAGTTCCCCCGGATGGCGAAGACGTGGTCCACGCCCGAGGGGCCGTTCTCATACCCCTCGAAGACGACATCCGGACCACCGTCGCCGTCGATATCGGGACAGGCCGCGATTGCCTGCATGTTCCCATTGCCCTGGAACGACCAGAGGAGCGTTGTGGCCCGCTCCGCACTCGCGCTGGACGCGCCCAGGAACGCAGTTCCGACTGCCAGGATGAGCATGGGGGTCTTCATGGGATGTCCTCCTCGCATCGGTGCTCGCCCCTTCCGGCAGCATGGAATCCGCCGGGGGGAGTCGGGCCCCGCCCCGCACTCCCCGAGCCAGACAACCGGCGCGGTGTCCTTTCACCAGCAGCTACCAACCGGGCGGCGGCCCCCGGAGCCGGGCGACGGGCTTCCGGGGCGCCGCCCCCGACATGCACGGACGGGGTAGTCGTTCGGCGCACGGATTATACCCGATTGGGGGCGCGATTGCGAGCGGGACGGCACCAGACCGACGCCAGACAGGAAGGGGCGCCGTTCGCTTCATGCGAACCGCGCCCCCGAGGAAGCCCGCGGGATGGTGCTCCGCGGGCAAGGCCGGCGTGTTTACCGAACCATCAAGACCCGGCGGACGAGCGACTTGCCCTCCGCCTCCAGGCGGGCGAAGTACAGACCGCTCGGTACGGTGTGACCGGACTCGTCCTGGCCGTTCCAGCTCGCGGCATGCGGACCCGCGCGCAGAGAGCCGTCGACCAGCGTGCGCACGACCCGACCCGAAACGTCAACGAGGTACAGCCGCACCGAACCGGACTGCGGCAGGCTGAAGTTCAGGGCCGCATTCCCGCGCACCGGATTGGCGCCCAGAAGACCCAGAGAGAGCGTCGGACGCCCGCCGTCGGCCACGCCCGTGCCCGTGTCCTGGATGAAGACGCTATTGTGCTTGTACTCGGCCCCTCGCGGCGAGGCGCCCCGCCAGGTGGCGACATTGTCCGCAATGATGTAGTAGTCGAAGGCGGTGTTGGGGAGCTGCGCCGGGATCTCGCCGCCCCACTCCTTGTCTGTTCCGGTGGGATTGAGGACCACCTCCTGGTCGAAGACGCCGCCCGTCCCGTACTTCACCTTTACGCTTCCCTCCACCACTGCGCTGGTGGAGTTGACGATGACCGTGACCGGAAACGGACCGACCGTCGTCACCGTATCGGGCAGAGGCGTGTGCGTCAACGTCGGCACGTCAAAGGCCGCGGCGGTCAGGAATCCGCGCGCCACGAAGTAGTAATCGATCGTTCCGGAGTGCAGTCCGTCGTACAGGTCCTTGTCGGCCTGCATCATGTACTGGGCCGCCTGGGCGGCCGTCGCACTGCCGCTCTGGTAGAAGTGGTGCTTGAGAACATCGGTGTCCATGACCGTACGCCCGGCCTCCGTCCGCATCAGCCAGAGACAGGAGGCCCAGCTGGTGCCGTTCGTGTAGATGTCGCTCCCCCAGGAGCCGTACGCCATGGTGCCGTTGAGGACGCGCCCGGCCCAGAACGGGTTGTGGCCGTCCCAGTTGAACACCCAGTAGTTGCGGTAGGCCGAGATCGAAGCCGAGTAGCTGCCGGCCCAGTAGTCGCCGAACCCCTCGCCCATGGAGGGCTGCTGGCCGCCGCCCCAGCTCGACACGATCGATCTCTGGATCGCGTGGCCATACTCGTGAAGCAGTACGTCGGTATCCTCGGCATCGTCGACGCCACCCTCGCCCCAGGCGATCTTGTTCGTGCTCGGGATGTAGTGGCTGTTGTCCTGGCCGCTCAGTCCATGCGGGTCGACATGGATCGGCGCGTGCTGAATGGTGTTGAAGCCCAGGCTCTGGATGTAGCGCTGGCTATCGTCGATGTGGAAGTAGGCGTTGGTGTCCTCAAACCCCTGTGCGTTCCGCGTGAAGTTGAACCCGTTGGGGTCGGCATTGGTGGGCGGGGCGCTGGTGGGCGCCTCGAAGTCCTCGAGGTAGACCCACGGGCCGCGCAGGTGGTAGACGCCCGCGATGAGCGTGAGATCCCGGAGCGGGCGGGTCATGACCTGGGCCGTCAGCGTGGCATGGTCCGCGTCATTGTTGTCGGTGTACGATCCGGACGGGGTGTTGTACGAAGCTTCGGCCGTCGTGAGGGGATCCGGGTCGAACGTGCTGCCGCTGCCGTCGGTATAGAGAGACTGATCCAGGAGACGCAGGATCCGGCCGCCATGGGCATCGACGAAGACTTCCCAATCGCCGAGAGGCTGCATGACCGGAACGGTGATGCGCCACGCCAGATGCGGAGTGGACCCGGCCAGGTCCTCGTCTCGGACGATCCATAGCCGTTCGGTGGTGTCACCGGTGAACTGGGGGGCGCCGTCGATCCCGAGCGCGCCGATGGCGATTTCGCGGGCCTGCGTCGAGGTCAGGGTCGGCAGGGTGTTGAGCCCGCCGCGATCGATGAGGGGGTCGTAGTTGTTGGCCACCGCGGTGACGTACCTGCCGCTGGCATCGAGCGAAACCACCATGTCCGCGCGGTAGACCGGTACGCCGTCGATCGCCTGCATGAAGCGAACGTGGTCGCCACCGGGAACAGCCTGGACCGCGTCCAGAATGAGGTCGGTGCCGCCGCGCACCAGGGCGAACCGACCGGCAGCCGCGGCCAGGTAGGCGCGCGCCACTTGATCGGACGAACCGGGGTAGGGTCCGGCCTTCTGGTTCGTGAGGGTGGCGTAGGCGCCGGTCGCTGCATCAACGAGACCGTCCTCCACCGCTTGCAGCTGCGGGAGCCGATTCTGCAGCTCGTGGAGATACGGACCGGGGCGGGCCGAATCGGTTTCGGGCGCCTTGAGTGCGAACGCCACCGCAGCGGTCAGTCCGACCAAGGCAAGAGTCAGGGGCAGGAGTGCACGACGCCGAGACTCCATGGGTTTCCTCCAGACTGTGTGGGAGATATGCCGAAACGCCTGGTCGGATCGGAGAACCCGCCCAGGGGAGATCAATCTCAATCATAGCGGTTTAGCTTCGTCGAGACAACCATCTCATCGCCCTCATGGCATGGCCGGACGTCGCCGGGTGCCTGGAAGGGATGCCGGCGCTCGTTGGCCGCCGGATCCGACACCCGCAACCCATCAGACGACAAACAAACGATCGGTGACTCCGGACGAGCCGCCGACCTTGCCGAATCGGGACTTCCGAGCCCCGGCGCTACGGCCTTCGCAGCCGAACCGACCCCGAAAACGACTCGATGGCGATGTGAGGCCCTCCGCGGCCGAGGGTGAAGTGGTACTCCTCGCCCGGGGCGTACTTGCTGGAGCGATGCGGATCGCCGCCGAACTCGCTGCGGATGTCGCCGGAGAAGGTGGAAACGTCGAAGTCGCCCGCGGAGGGACCGCGCAGCACGAAATCGACCGTGCCGCTGTGGTTGCTGACGTCGACTTCGGCATCCGGGGCCAGCTCGCCGTCGAACTCGGTGTCGCCGGATACGGCCTCGAGATCCACCCGCTCGAACGGGCCGCCGCGCACGGTGACCCGCCCGCTCACGGCGGTGGCCTCGACCTCACCTCCGGACGACTCGATCGATACGTTGCCGCTCACGGCCTCGGCCGATATGCGACCGCTCGCCCCCGTGATGTCGAGATCCCCGCTGACCACCTGGGCTTCTACGCGCCTGGACCCGCCGGAGATGCTCACCCCGCCGCTCACCGACTCGACGTCGAGCGCTCCGGAGATCCCGGAAACCTTCACTCCGGCGCTCACCACTTCGATGGCCAGTGACCCGGTGGCCGGGACGCGCACCTTCAGGTCGCACACCGCATCACGAATGTGGCGGCGCGGCTTCTCCGGCCACTTGACTCTTACCGTCACCAGATCATCCGCGCCCTCGAGAGCGAGGGTAAGGCGACGATCCAGGGTACCGGTCACCTCGACCCGGGGCTCGGTCCAACCGCTCACCTCCAGCGTGCCGGAGACCGTCTCCACCTGGACCCGTCCCTCCGCCGACACCGCGCGGCTCTCATTGACGGAGCGGGTGTCCGGATCTGCCGAGGCCCCCGGCGCCGCCACGAGCAGCGTCAGAAGGCCCAGGACTCGCAGACCGGCCGGGATCGTGAACCAGCAGCCGGCGCCGAGCGCCGAGCCGTGGCCGGGTTTCTCGTTTCGAGTTCGCATGGGGACCCTCCTTCTGATCCTAGCCTTGCCGGACGACACGGTTGGCCCACCGGAGCAGCTCGAGCTGCTTCTGATAGGCGGCGAGCAACGATTTCTGCAGGACGGGATTGTTGGGGTCGCGCTCCAGCGCGGCGCGTGACTCCTGGATCGCCTGATCGAGCACGGCCAGCCCCTCATCGAACAGCCGCCAGGATGGAGTCGTCGCCGTGCTGTCAGAGGGACCGCCCTGGCCGCCCTGGCCGCCCTGGGCTTCCGGGCCGCCCGTTCCGGCCGGGCGCACGCTCCCCTTCGCCGACTCGACCTGCGTGCCGAGCATCGAGAGCTCGCGCGCCATCGCGTCGTTCGCTCCGGCAAGCGTGGTCTCCTGACGGATGGCGGCGCCATTGCCCCGCCCGGGCACGAGGTTGCCGACGACGCGCAGGAGGCCTCCCCTTCCGATCACGCCCGCGAGAACGAGGAGCACGGCGGCCAGCCCTGCGACCGCGGTCAGCCAGGGCCACCGCGCCCGCCCTCCAGCGAGAGCGCCCCGGAGGAGGCCCTGTCCCTCTGGCGCTAGTGTCCAGGCCTCACGGCGCCCCAGACCACGGCCGCGACGGCCCGAGCCTTCCGTCCCGCTCGTGATCTGGGCCGCGATTCCCGGCCAGAGATCGTGGGGCGGTGGGACCACCGTCGAGCGCATCTCGGCGACCGTGTCGAGGAGCGCCCCCAAGGATGACAGCTCGTCCCGGCAGCGCGCGCACTCCGCGAGGTGCAGTTCGATCTCGCGGCGCACTCCCGGCGACAGCGAACCGTCGAAGTACTCCTCGAGGTGGCTGAGAGCATCCGTGTGGTTCATCGCGTCAAGGCCTCCCGCAGCAGCCGGCGGGCCCGGTGGAGCTGCGCCTTGCAGGTGCCCTCGGCCAGACCCATCAACTTCGAGATCTCCCCGTGCCGATAGCCCTCCACATCGTGGAGCACGAAGACTGCGCGCGCGCCGGGCGGCAACGCTGCGATCGCCCGTTCCAGGTCCAGCGCCCGCCCCGGGTGCGTCTGTCGCGACGGCGCCGCCGCGGCCCCCGGATCATCGGTGAGCAACTCGAGGCTGGCCCGAAGTCGATGAGACCGCAGGACGCTGAGCGCATGGTTCACCGCCACCCGGTAGAGCCAGGTCTCGAACGAGCTCTCCCAGCGATAGGTATCGATCCGCCGCCAGGCCCGGACGAAGACGTCCTGGGTCAATTCCTCGGCCCGACCACTGTCCGCGCTCAGGCGCAGGCAGAGGGTGTAGATCCGGGGCACGAGGCGGCGATAGAGCGCCTCGAATGCGGCCGACTCGCCGCGCTGCGCATCCCGTACCAGCGCATCGAGATCGACCGTC
>CAYYQN010000030.1:0-19346 GCA_964473865.1 uncultured bacterium
TCCGTAACTGCCGGCCGTCCGTCTCCCAGGCAACGTCCAGGTTCGGTCCGTCCGGTCCCGGACCCCGGGGGAGCGGATCTCGCTCGCCGCACGCCCCCTACCTGGCGCCGGATGGAGTCGATCCACCTCCAATCTTCCGACCACAACCCTCGTCGTCCGCTCGCCGGAACACGACACCCTTGAGGAGCATGTCGACCGAACCGACGCCGCCGATGGTGACCAGCACCAGACCGAGCACCGCGAAGAGGTAGAGGTATACGGTTCGGATCACGGTGCCGCCGCGGGCGCCTCCCCTGCCGCCGGGACCACCGCGAGGTCGCCCGCCGGCAACGTCGTCGCCGCGCGGGTGTTCATCCGTCCTGCTGCTCTTCGCGCCGTCGCTCATCTCTTCCCTCCCCTGGCCGCGTGGAGTGAGCGCAACATGATGAGCGCCGTGGAGATCGCCTCCCCCGGTCCCGGGCTGGTGCGGCGAATCCGCGTCTGCCCGCCCAGCAGGAACTCCACCTGGAAGGGCACCGCCTGCAGGAAACGCTGAACCTCCGCCTTGCCCAGGGAACGCCCCAGGTCGAGCCGGACCATCTCCGCGCGCACCGTGATCTTCTCGCAGCCGACCCCGGCGCCGAGAATCCGCACCCGCCGCAGGCCCAGCAGGTGTCGCACCGGCTCGGGGTGCTTCCCGAACCGGTCGGTCACCTCGGCCGCAAGCTCCTCGACCTTCTCCAGCGAGCGGGCATCGGCCAGACTCTTGTACAGATTCATCTTCTCCCGGGAATCGGGAACGTACTCGTCAGGCAGGAACGCCTGGATGTCGGTTACCATGTGCGGTTCCTGGTATTCGTCGCGCGCTTCGCCGCGCAGCTCCCGTACCGCCTCGTCGAGGAGCTGGCAATACAGCTCAAACCCGACGTTGATGATGAATCCGTGCTGCTCCGACCCCAGGAGGTTTCCCGCGCCCCGGATCTCCAGGTCGCGCAGCGCGAGCTGGTATCCGCTGCCCAGGTCCTCGAACTCCTCCATCGCCTTCAGCCGCTTCTGGGCCAGCTCGGTGATGGCATGGTAGGGGGGCACCAGGAGATAGGCATAGGCCTTGCGCGCCGACCGCCCCACCCGGCCGCGGAGCTGGTAGAGCTGGGCCAGCCCGAAGGTGTCTCCGCGGTTGATGAGGATGGTGTTGACGTTGGGCAGGTCGAGCCCGCTCTCGATGATCATGGTGGAGACGAGCACGTCGAACTCGCCGGCCAGAAACTTCGTCATCACATCTTCGAGCAGCGCGTCGCGCATCTGGCCGTGCGCGACCGCCAGACGCAGGTGGGGAACCAGCTGGGAGAGGTAGCTGGCCATCGCGTCGATCGACTCCACGCGGTTGTGGACGAAGAATGACTGCCCGCCGCGATCCGCCTCCCGCATCAGCGCGTGGGCGATCACGTCGTCGCGGAACTCCAGGATCTCCGTCTGGATCGGACGGCGATCGCGCGGCGGAGTCATGATCACGCTCAAATCGCGCCCCCCCATCAGCGCCAGGTGCATCGTCCGCGGGATCGGGGTGGCGGTGAGCGTGAGCACGTCCACGGTGGCCCGGAATCGCTTCAGCTTCTCCTTGGCGGCCACGCCGAAGAGCTGCTCCTCGTCCACGACCACCAGACCGAGGTCGCGGAATCCCATCTCCTTGGAGAGCAGAGCGTGGGTCCCGATCAGGATGTCGACCTTTCCGTCCCGGCAGGCCTGCTTGATCGCCTTGGCCTCGGCCGGGCTGCGGTACCGCGAGAGGAAGTCCACCACCACCGGATAGTCCTTCAACCGTTCCCGGAAGGTGTCGTAGTGCTGCCGGGCCAGGAGGGTGGTGGGAACCAGCACCGCGACCTGTTTGGCGTCCTGCACCACCTTGAGGGCGGCGCGAATCGCCACCTCGGTCTTGCCGTAGCCGACATCGCCGCACACCAACCGGTCCATGGGGCTCGCCGCCTCCATGTCGGCCTTCACCTCTTCGATGGTGCGAAGCTGGTCGGGAGTCTCTTCGTACGGAAACGAGGCTTCCAGTTCCCGGATCATGTTGGTGTCGGGACTGAAGGCGAATCCCGGCCGCGCCTTGCGGATGGCGTAGGTCTTGATCAGTTCTCCGGCCATCTCGCGGATCGACTTCTTGACCCGCTCCTTGGTGCGCTCCCAGCTCTTGCCCCCCAACCGGGAGAGCGCCGGCCGGGCGCCTTCATCCGCCGAGTACTTCTGCACGAGCGCCAGCTGATCGACCGGAACATAGTGTCGGTCCCCCCCGGCGTACTCGAGCGCCAGGCAGTCGGTCTCCTGGCCGTTGACCGTGAGCCGCTGCAGCCCGCGATAGAGGCCGATGCCGTGATCGATGTGGACGACGAAGTCCCCCGGCTGCAGCGCCAGCAGCTCCTTCAGCGAGATCCCCCGCGAGAACCGGCGCCCGGCGGTGCGGCGGCGCAGGCGAGTGAAGATCTCGTGGTCGGTGAGGACCGCGAGCCCCAAGCCGGGCAGGACGAAGCCCGCACCGAGGTTCCCGACGTGAAAACGGGCCGACGCGCCGGAGAGAAGATCGATGAGCCGATCGCGATGGTTCTCGGTGTCGCAGAGGATGTGGATCTCCGGGGTCTCCTCCGGCAGCCGGGCCAGGTAGGCGCGGGTCGCCTCGAGATTGCGGCCGAACTGCTCGGGAGGATGCGCGTGG
The DNA here is from genome assembly GCA_964473865.1 of uncultured bacterium. Classification (GTDB taxonomy): domain Bacteria; phylum Eisenbacteria; class RBG-16-71-46; order CAIMUX01; family CAIMUX01; genus CAIMUX01. Next base: position 2,690 of record CAYYQN010000030.1, read on the forward strand.
AAGTCGAGAGCCGCCGGCTCTTCCGCATCCCCCGGCCCATCCGTTTCCTCGTCCGGATGACCGCTCCGCTGCGAGCCGGGAGTCGCCGGAGCACCGCCCCGGCTCCACGCATCCGCGCGATCCGACGCGCCGCTTCCCGGCGGCGTTCTTCCCCGTCCCGCGACGCCGGGCTCCGTCGACGCCGGAGCGCCCAGCGGTGACCCGCCGCTTCCGATCAGGACGCGCGCCCGGGACAGGTCTCGTTCCCACTGCCCCTCCAGCCAGAAGATCCGTTCCGGCTCCGCTGCGGGCAGCGCCAGCGAGCCCGGTCCGGAACGCGCGCCGGCGCTCGGACTGAAACGGTGGTCCTCCCAGGCCACCCGAAGGTCCTCGGCAAAGGACGCCAACCGGGACCGCACGAAGGTGGGGCCGTCCACGACCACGATCCCGTCGGGCGGCAGGTAATCGGTCACCCTCCCGCGCCAGTCGCCGAAAAGCGGCAGACTCCACTCGATCCCCTCGAGGGTGCCGTCCGCCTCGAGGGAACTGAGCCGCTCCTCGATCAGCTCCTCGGCGATGCCGGAGCCGGCCGGGACGGCGGACCCCGAAGCGGCCGCGGCGTGTCCGGCAAGCTCCGCCATCTCCGCCTCGCCCGGCAGCCACTCCCACATCGGGAGGATCACCGCCTCGGGCAGTGACTGCAGCGAACGCTGATTGAACGGGTCGAACTCCCGGAGAGAAGCCACCTCGTCGCCGTCGAATTCCACCCGCACCGGGTTCTCGCGGCCGAACGAGTAGATGTCCAGGATCCCGCCGCGACGTCCGAAGTCACCATACTCTCCCACCATCGGCACGCCCGAGTATCCGAGACGCACGAGTCGCAGGAGGAGCTGGTCCAGGTCAACGGTCTCCCCGGCGCGCAAATGGACGACTCGCGCGCGGAACTGCTCCGGACGGGGCACCGGCACCGCCAAAGAGACCGCCGGCGCCACCAGGACCTGCAGCCGGTCGCACGCGGGGAGAGCAGCCTTCCAGGCCGGATCGACCAGCGCCGCCAGCGCTTCGATCCGCGCCGCCCGCAGGGCGACGCGCGGATGCTGTGCCCGGTACGGTTCCAGCGACGGATCGGGAAAGACGGCCGCGGTGCGGGGCCCCAGTAGAAAGAGCAGATCGTCTTTCAAATCCTCGGCCGTGGACAGGTCGGGGGTGATCAGCAACACCGGGCGGCCGGTCTCCAGCGTCAGGGCGGCGGCCGCCAACGAGCGGGAAGAGCCCGTGAGTCCGCGCACCGGAATCGCCGCCCCTGGTCGGCTCGCCGCCGCGGCCGCCAGCGCGCGAAACACCTCGTGTCCCGAAAAACGCTGGAGCAGATGGGTAGAGACGGCCTCCGCGAGGGGGAGGGGTCTTCCAGGCATGGTCGCTTCCGGCATCCAGTGAGGGTACACCAGCGACGGCCCGGCCGGGGGGCGGATTGTGCTTCGCCTGCCCCGGCCGGGGAAAACCCCCATGGACAGACCGGCCGGCCTGGCGCAACATCCGGCGAGACCGGGGAGATGACGGCCGGCGGCGAGCCGCTTCAGGAACGTACTGCGAACGACCGAACGGCGTGAGGGGATCCTCGAACGAGGGACGTCCGATGGATACCGACGAGGGCGACCAGGGCACCGCGGAATCGATCCCCACGCAGCCCGGCGACCACATCGGCCATTACGAGATCATCGCCGAGATCGGACGCGGCGGGATGGGGATCGTCTACCGCGCGCGCGACGAAAACCTCGGCCGCGATGTCGCCCTCAAACGTCCTTGGCCCAGTCTGGCGGCGAATGCGGACTGCCGCCGCCGCTTCTTGCGGGAAGCGCGCGCGGCCTCGGTCGTTTCCCACCCCAATGTCGTCCAGGTCTTCGAGGCGTTCGAGGCGGATGGATGCCCCTGGATCGCGTCGCAGCATGTCACGGGCCGGAACCTGGAGGCGGTCCTGCGCGGTCAGAAGCGATTGCCGGTCGACGCCGTCCTGCGCTACGGGGAGGATCTGGCTTCGGCCCTGAAGGCGGCCCATGACCGGAACATCCTCCACCGCGACGTGAAACCGCAGAACGTCCTGGTCTCTTCCGACGATCGCGCGATGCTGAGCGACTTTGGCCTCGCCTGCAGCGTGCGGAGCCCGGAGGTCGATCCCTTGGCCACGACGGAGTCGCCTCGGATCACTTCCGAAGGCGCCGTTGTCGGCACCCCGCGCTACATGTCTCCGGAGCAGGTCCTGGGGCGCCCCGTCGACAGACGGAGCGACATCTTCTCGCTCGGAAGCGTTCTGTACGAGCTCTGCACCGGGGCTCCGGCTTTCGCCGCCTCCGAACGAGGCGGCTTGAACGACGCCATCATCCACCGCGAGCCGGAACCGATCTCGCGCTTCACCCACGAAGTCCCCGAGGAACTCGGACGGATCATCCGGAAGATGATGGCCAAGCTACCCGAGGAGAGATACCAGGACGCCGGGGAGCTTCTCGTCGACCTGCGCGCGTTGCGCCGGCAGCGAGACCTTGGTCTCTATTCCGAGACGCACCCTCTCCGGCCGCCGGATTTCGCGCGGCGGCGCGCCCTCCGACGGCTGTGGCTCCTGCTCATACCGGCGGCCATCACGACATACCTCGTCTTCCTGCGATCCCGGGAAGCCCCCCTGCCCCGCGCGGCGCCGGTTCAGGTCACCAGCACCGACGCCTGGGAACGGTGGCCGGTGCTCTCCCCCGACGGCGGACGGATCGCCTACGTGTCGGACGTCAGGGACAACACCGACATCTACATCATCGACGCCCATGGAGGCGTTCCCTTGAGGATCACCGACGATGCGGCGGTCGATGACTTCCCGACATGGTTTCCGGACGGGAGCGCGCTGGCCTTCGCCTCGGATCGCAGCGGCGAACCGTCGATCTGGAAGACCGGCCAGCTGGGCGGCGGCGCGACGTTGCTCCTCGCGAATGGCGAACAGCCGGATCTCTCGCCCGATGGCTCGCGGTTGGCCTTCGTCCGGAGAGGGCCGACCCGCTACTCCCGGATCTGGGTGGCTCCGGTCACAAACCCCGCCCGGGCCACGATGGTCACGAACGACGGAGGAGGAACCTGGGACCACGAGCATCCGTCGTGGTCGCCCGATGGTCGTATGATCTGCTATGCGACGCGACACGGACTCTGGACGGTTCCCGCCGCCGGAGGTGCCGCCCGCCGCCTGACATCCGAGGCCGAGCTGGATTGCGATCCGGCCTGGTCCCCGACCGGCCGACAGGTGTACTTCACCTCGCACCGGCAGGGAACGATCGCCCTGTGGCGCATCGCCGCGCGCGGGGGGAAACCTGAGCGGGTCACCCTGGGCAGCAGCCAGGAGTGTCTCCCCAGTGTTTCGAACGATGGCACGCGCCTCGTGTACGCAACGGAGATCCGGACCCGGAACCTGATTGTCCGCGACCTCCGCTCGGGCCGGGAGGTCGTTCTGCGAGATCTCTCGGATGCCCATCAGCCGGCGTTCTCTCCGGATCAGCGGTGGCTTGTCGTTGTCTCCCCCGGCGTGGGCAAGGAGCTCGCCCTCTGGCTCCAGCCCTTCACGGAAGGAGTGCCCTCGGGACCGCCGCGGCAGCTGACCGATCAGCCCGGAGACTGCGCGCATCCGGCCTTCTCCCCGGATGGCAAGTTCATTGTCTACCAGCGAATCGTCGACGAGAACCGGGACCTGTGGACGATCCCCGTCCGCGGCGGCCAGTCAGTTCGTTTCACCGAGGACCCCGCCGCGGACATGAACCCGGCGTGGTCTCCGGACGGATCTGCAGTCGCGTTCGTCTCCGAGCGGGGGGAAGGATGCGGGTTGTGGGTCGCGTCGGTCCGGGATGGGCGGCCGGCGGGACCCGCCCGCCTCATCGACACCGAAGCAGTGCAAGCCCATGCGCCCGTCTGGTCGGCGGACGGATCGACGATCTTCTTCGTTGGAGTCGACGATCGGGGCTCCGAGGTGTGGATGGTTCCGGCCGACGGGCCCGCCTCGGCCCGCGCGCTCACCTCCGGCGCGGGAGTGATCCGCACCCGCTGGGACACCGCGCAGGGCGATCTCCTGGTCTGCGGAACCTGGGGCGGGCATCGCTTTGCGCTGCGACGGCTGTCGCCGGTCGACGGCACCGTGACCGCGGTCGAGCCCCCGGTCGACCTCGGACCCGAGACGGCGCCGCCGACATTCGACGTCTCGCGCGACGGCCGGACGCTGGTCTACCCCCGGACCGAGACGAAAGGAGACATCTGGTTGCTGGAGGCTCGAGAAGGTCGGTACTGACCGAAACGGGGAGAAACGGTCGCGATCGGGCTCGGTTCTCTGTCCCCCGCGGCCGGACACTCCCCCATCGCGGAACTGGGCGGACTTCAAAGAAGGAGGAAACGACCATGCCCGGCCGGAAGACGAAGAAGAAGAACCCCGGAGGGGATCGGGGAAAGGGAGATCAGAACTGGGGACCGGTAACGCCGATCAACCTCTCCAAGCGGGACTGCAAGACAGAAGGTGAGCCGGTCGAACCCCAGGTGAGGCCGAAGAAGAAGAAGGTATCCAAGAAGAAGACGAAGAAGGCCGGGAAGAAGGCCCCGCGGAAGACCACGAAGAAGACTCCACGGAAGACCACGAAGAAGGCGCCGAAGGGGACGGCGAAGAAGGCAACCCGCAAGACAACAAAGAAGACATCCCGGAAGATGCCCCGCAAGGCAGCGAGGAAGACGGCAAAGAAGAGGGTCAGGAGGACTGCCCGGAAGGCGCTGTAGAACTCAACTCGGAGAAGTGCCGGAACGGCGAGGCAGCGGGACTCACCTCGGGCGCAGACGTTCACCAATGGCCGCGCTCGGACCGGCGCCGAGGCGGGCGCTCGGGCGTGTGCCTGGACGGGGGTCGGGGTGAGTCCGCGGTCCCCGCGCCGGCGGCCCGTGAATCGCGCCCCGCCGGGCAGCCCTCGACCTTCGACAGAAAGAGATCGCGATCATGTGGCACCTCCCCACTCCCGGTACCGAGATCGCCTCGCTCTGTCTCCTCGTGACGACGAGGTGCAACTTGTCGTGCAGCTACTGCTGCCTCCGCCGCCGGCCGCCCCGCGAGATGGACTGGCCGACCCTGCGTCGGGCGATCGACTGGGCGGTCGACTCCGGCAGCCCGAACCTGGAGATCGCCTTCTCCGGCGGCGAGCCCCTCCTGGCGCTCCCGTCGATCCGGCGGGCGGTGGCTTACGGAATGCGGCGCCGGGGCCGCCGGTTTCCGTTCCGATACGCCCTGCTCACAAACGGAACATTGCTGCGGGAGAAGACGATCGCCTTCCTTGCCGCCCACCGGTTCGACGTGCAGTTGAGTCATGACGGCGTGCCGGCCGCCCAGAGCCTGCGGGGCGCCGGCTCCTTCCGGGTGCTCGATCACCTGCTCGATCGTCTGCGCGCGGACCATCCGTACTTCTTCCGCCGCCATCTCAGTGTCGCCCTTACCGTGGTTCCCGGCACGGTCCCGTTCCTGGCCGACTCGGTCGCCTACCTGTTCAGGAAACGCATCGCCGAGATCTCGATCACGCCGGCTCTCTCGGGGCTCCGGCGATGGCCGCCCGACCGGCTCCCGGAGCTGAAGGCCCAGTTCGACCGCATTCGCGCCGCCTGCCGGGCGCAGTTCCGCCGCGGCGGCCGCATCCCCGTGCGGAATCTCCGCGGCGGCCGGCCGGCCGCTCGCCGCCCCACGCGCGCTCGCCCCATGTGCGGTGTCGCGGGGCGCCTGGCGCCCGCGATCGACGTGGATGGGGGCGTGTACGGGTGCGCCATGCTGGTTCGGCCGTCCCTCTCCGGCTTGCGCCCATGGCTGTCGGGAGAACTTCGGCGGCTTTGCCTCGGCACGATCCTCGATCCGGACCTGGCCGATCGGTCCGACGAGTTCCGCGAGAAGGTGCGGTGCAGCCGATTCATCAGCTCCCGGGCCGGCAAGTACTCTACCTATGGTCGCTGCGCTTCCTGTCCGGCCGCGGAGGAGTGCCTGATCTGTCCGGTCTCGATTGGGTTACAACCCGGCAACGAGGACCCCGATCGCATCGCCGACTTCAACTGCGCCTTCTCGCGGGTCGTATGGGCGGCGCGGCGTCGACTCCATCGTGAGATCCGCCGCGAAGCGATTTCCGGTGCGCAGTGAGAGGGGCGCGCGCGGCGGGCCGTTGCACCGGTCCGTACTCCGCGCGCCCCGTGCCGTTGCTGCGTCCGGAGGGGTGACGCCGGCGGTATCATCCGTCCGAAGGGGGTCTGACCATGGTTGAACGCTCGCTGCAGGACCGAATCCTCACGCTGCGCCTGGCTCGCGGGAGGGCGAATGCCCTGGATCTGGAGCTGCTTGCGGCGCTGCGTGACGAGCTGGACGCGGTGCCCGGCAGACGCCTCACCTCCGGAGAGCCTGCCGGGGGAAAGTCCGCACCCGACGATCCCTCGGGTGGGCAGTCCGCGCGCGATCGGCCTGCGCCGATTCCGCCCGGGGCGGAGCGCGTCGCGGCGATGATTCTCACCGGCAGCGGGTCGATCTTCTCCGCCGGCGTCGATCTGGTGCGGCTCTCGGCGGGAGGAGAGGAGTACATTCGCCGGTTCTTTCCTCTCCTATCGGCGGTGTTGTATAAGCTCTTCACGCTCCCCGTGCCGGTGGTGGCGGCGCTCAACGGTCACGCCGTGGCCGGGGGCTGTCTCCTGGCCTTCGCTTGCGATTACCGGCTCATGGCCGACGGCAATCATCGGATCGGACTGCCGGAGCTGTCGGTGGGCCTGCCCTTCCCCGCCGTAGGACACGAGATCGTCCGCTTTGCCGTGCCCGGCCATCAGGTGCAGTCGCTCATGTACACCGGCGCCACCTTGGCCCCCGGCGAGGCCCTGAAGGCCGGCTTTCTCGACGAGGTGGTCTCGCCCGCGTCGCTGGAGGAACGCTCCCGGGCCGTCGCGGCCCAGCTGGGAGAAATGAGGCCCGAGGTGTTCGCCCACACCAAGCGTTTCCTGCGGTCGGAGGCGGTCGACCGATTGACCCGGCGCAGCGCCGCCGCCGATGCCGAGGCGATTGCGGTCTGGCTCTCCGCCGAGGCTCAGGCCCATGTCCGTTCCTATGTGAGCCAGGTGCTGGGAAAGTAGTCGCCCGACTCCTTCGTGGACCCGGATCCACCGGTTGTGGCGCCGCGCACGCACGTCGTAAGGCCGGCGAACGAAGTGTCCGCCGGCCTCTCTGGCGCCTTTCGCAACCCGCCGGCTCCGGTCGGAGCCCGCGGCGCGCGACCGGAGCTAATTCTTCTTGTCTTCCTTGACCACCGGGGGCGCGGCGTTCGGTTCCGGCCCTCCGTTCAACACCCGGTCGACCTGCATGGCCTCCGGCATCCCCCGCTCCACGGCGTGCAGATACGTGCCGCGCTCCGTGGCTGGCTTGTCCATCTCGACCGGAATGCGGTGCGCGTTGGCGAACGGGTCCTGCCGGACTCCGGTGACCTGCCAGGAGACCTCGAGACCGGGTGCGCCGCCGGCGATCCGGAACTGGTTGCCGTTGACCTTCTCCGCCACATAGACCGGGGCGAATCCGCCGACACAGGTGAGCTGATAGCGGAAGTCGCGGTTCAACGACTCGAAGTACTCCGGCAGTTGCACCACCGCCTCTCCGCTTCCGTCCAGGATCACGTTTCCGTTGTACACGTTCATCATGTCCGGGCTCTCAACGAAGGAGTGCAGCAGGTACTTGTTGGCCGGATCGAGGGGGTGATCGATCTTGAACGACCCGGCTCCCTTGGAGAGCGTGCCGGTCACATGCACGTTACCGTTGAAGTAGCCGGCATAGTTGACGGCTCCGCCGGATGCCGAGCCGTAGATCCCGTAGTTGTAGCCGGCGGTCCCGTCCTGGGCCCGGCCATAAACGCCATAGTGCGAGGCGGAAACATCCGAACCGTAGGCGTACCCGGCCACGCCGCGGTTGTTCCCGTAGCCGGCGACGCCGTAGCCGAGGTTCTCCGTCGAGCGGTGGTATCCGGTGATCCCCGGAGCGTTGCCGGTCGCAGCGACGCTCTGCGCATAGACGCCGGCACCGTCCTCGCCGCCGCTGCGGAAGAAGCCGCCGTAGTTGACGTCTCCGTCGCCGGCAGCGCTGGTGGCTTCGCCGAACACCGCCGTGCCGTCGACGCTCCGCGAGATGAAGTATCCTCCGTATCCGTAGTACACCCCGGTGTCCGACTGCTCCGCATAGAGCGCGGTCGCGGCCTGGCCGGAAGCCAGGATGTGGACGGCGGAGGCATCCTCCGACGCCGAGACCGCCTGCACCGCGTGCGCGCCGTACTGGTTCCCGGTGCTGTTGAAGTACCCGCCGACGAGGCCGGAACCGTACACCCCGGTGCCGGAGGAGCCGGCGCTGCCATAGACACCGTATGCGTTGGCGCCGCTGGAGATCCCCTTGACGCCAAACCCGGCGCTTCCGGTGCTGTTCCCCTGGACTCCCGACCCGCTCGATCCCGTGCTGTTCCCCTGGACTCCCGATCCGCTCGATCCCGTGTTGTTCCCGTAGACGCCGGCTCCGCTGGTGCCGATGCTGTTCCCGTAGACCCCCGAACCCGCCGTGCTGCTGGCGGTAGTTCCGTACACGCCGATCGTGGCCCCGGTCCCGGCCAGGTTCTTTCCCCACACGCCGTATCCGCTCGAAGAAGAGGTCGCGCCCAACACGCCGGAGCCGGTGTTGCCGGACGCGGTGACGGTACCGTAGACGCCCGACCCTGTGCTGCTGGCGCTGGTGCCGAAGACGCCGACGCCGGCCCCCGACGTGGAGAGGTTCTTTCCCATCACGCCGTGTCCATCCGGGGACGTGGCTTCCCCGTACACACCCTTCGCATACCCGGTGAGACTGACGGACTGCCCGTAGACGCCGCGGCCATCCGGACTGGCGGCATAGCCCGAGACGCCGCTGGTGGTGCCGGTGTTGTCGGCCCCGCCGAAGACGCCCACGCCGTCGACTCCGTTGCCCCAGAACTCTCCGCCCTTGGTCAGCCCGGCTCCGCCCACCGCGGCGCTCGCCGCGCTCGTCACATAGAGACCGGTGCGACCGTTGTTCTCGATCTGCACCGCCGGACTCACGCTGTTCGTCACGACATGAAGCTTGCGGGTCGGCGCGCTGGTGCCGATGCCGACATTGCCGGAGTTCAGGTTGTGGATGTCAGACCCGATCGCTCCCCAATTGGGGTCGGAACCGCTGCCGCCGCCGACGCCCGCCGAGTCCGCATACGCCGCGTGCATAGCGAAGGTCGCCGAATCGGCAGCCGCCGCATGCTGCGCAAACGCTGCCGCCTCGGCGGTCTCGGCGCTCACGGCATATGCGGCACTCGTGGCATACGCCGCCGAATCGGCCCGCACGCTGACCAGCGCATAGGGAACCGAGTCGAGGCGCTTGCGGGGAGAAAGGACGGTACCGTTCACGCGGGTCTCCAGATAGAGGTTGGTGCGGTCAACGACCGCCGCGGTGAGCGGCTTGCTCGCGCCGAGTTCGACGGTGAATACCCCCCGACTCACCGCCACGCTGGGGTGGCTCTCGCTCCAGATGGAGTCGGGGAACACCGGCGAACCGTAGAGAACGAAGCGGAGATCGCGTGTGCCGTCGACCGGCAGGCTGTCCTCCTCCAGATACCCCTGGTAGGACGTACGGGTGGGAACCGAGGCGGAGGCCGCCGGCGCGCACAGCACCGCGAGCAGCATCCCGAGCGACAGGGTGACGGAAACGACCTTCAGGTGCGTCATGGCTGGGATCCTCTTTCCTACTTCAACACGACCAAGGTCTTGATGGCGGACGTGCCCGCCGCACGCAGGCAGCAGTAGTAGACTCCGGCGGAGATGGGATGTCCGGCGGCATCGCGGCCGTTCCATTGCATGGTGTACTCACCAGGCGCCTGGGACGCATCCGCCAGGACAGCGACCTGCCGGCCTTGCACATCGAAGATCTCGATGCGAACAGGGAGCGCGCCGTTTCCGCGGCCCGGGACCGAGTAGCGGATGGTGGTCTGCCGGTGGCAGGGATTCGGGAAGTTCTGATCCAGCCGGAACGGGTACTGGGTCAGCACCTCTTCGGCCAGCCCCGAGGTTCCCGGAAGGCCAGGGAACCAGAACCCCTCGATCACCAGGATCTCCGGCGCGGCGGTGCTCACTCCGAAGGCGTAGCCGCCCACAGATCCGGAGAGAGTGATCGAGCCGGCCGCAGCGTTGGTGCCTCCCGCGGACACCAGATCCCGGACGAGAACCGGGGCAGCCGCCGTGGGAATCGGAAGGACTGAAAGTCCCACGAGCAACCAGAGTCGTTTCATATGGGTATCCCCCGAACGTCTCCAGGTGTTGAGTCGCGCCGGTCTCCGGCGGACCGATCTCAGAGGATGGGAAACGCGAGGGGGGCGGAAATCACACGGATTCTGCGCGCGACCTGCGAAGGCGCCCGCCGCACCGGCGAATCACCAGCACGCCAAGCAAGACGCCGAGGAGCGGAAGGGCCAGCCACGGCCAGTCGGGGCTCCGCCAGGCGCGGGGACGCAGCGGGACCACGGTGTTCCCGTCGCCGACGACCACAAAGCCGGCCCAGTAGAAGGGATGGGCGGTTGCGGCCTCGCCTCGCACCGCGCGTTGCGCCCGCCCCAGAGCCGTGGCTACGGCCTCTCCCCTGGCCAGCTCGTCATAGAATCGGCCCATCAGCGTCGCCGTGGTCTGATCGTCGACCGGCCAGAGCGTGGCCACCACGGCGGGCACTCCCGCACTCAGGAATGCGCCGGAAACCCCGATGACCCCTTCCCCGGAGAGGATCCGTCCTCCCGCCGAGGAGCAGCTCGATAGCACGGCCAGGCGCGCTCTGAGGTCGAGGTCGCAGACCGCGGCCGCGCTCAGGTTGCGCTTCGACCCCGCGGGAAAGATCTGGATCTCCGAGTTCCACGGGTTCTGGTCGTCCAGCTGCAGATGGGAAGCAATGTGGAGCAGGTCGGCCCCCCGGAGCAGCGCCGGCACGGAGTCGCGCCCGGCGTAGGACGTTCGCACGCTCACGTTTCGAAACCGCCGGCCCAGCTCGCGCACTTCCCGCAGGCTGCCCGCCAGGCGCGGGGTGGAATCGGAACGGGCGGCGGCGAGAGCGATCACCCACGCGGGATCGGCGCTGGGGGGACGCGACGCGGAACGAAGCTGCATCAGGACCGTCGCCGACGGAACCCGGAACCACTGCTGCTTTCCGTCCGACCGCAGCGCGGCGAGGGAGAGCAGATTCACCGCGCCGTCCCCGGACAGGATCAAGGTGTCGCTCTGGTCCAGCAGATCGCCGATCCCACCGAAGAGCGTCTCCGCCAGACGGGCGCCGGCTCGCCCGGTCGCCTCCAGGTCCGGGATCTCGCCGCGGCGACGAGGCGGTTCGGACAGGAGCTGGTTGTACGAGACCAGGCGGGTCTTCAGTTCGGCCTCCCCCGGGAGGCGGACCCAGCGCTGCGCCTCCCGGGAGACCGCAAACACCAGCGACGCGTCCGGACCGAGATAGAAATCGAGAAGGAGCTCCCCCGGAGCCAGCACCTCGCCGCGCATCTTCTCGAGCGTCGCCAGGGTCGCCGGCATGCGCCGGGCCGCGGCCGTCTGCTCCTCGAGCCGCTCCCCCGGCCGGAGCATCCGCTCCAGCAGCGTGCGGGCCTTGTACGCCTGCAGGCGGTCGAACGCCTCCGCGGTCTTTGCCTCCTCCGATCCCGCCCGCGCGGAATCAAGGATCGCGAACGCCAGTCCGGTGTAGAGCCGATGCCCGGAGGTGCCGCGTCCTTCCCGCCAGGATGGGTTCGTGGGAATCGCCCGGGCGGCCTCCCAGAGCTCCGCCGCCCGCAGAAAGGCGAGGCGGGCGCTGTCCGGACGCTCCAGCAGGCGGTAGGTGTCCGCCTCCTCCAGCATCCCCGAGACGGAGATGATGTCCTGTCTGAGCCGCATGGCGATGGCGGTGGCGGCCTGGAACCGCGGCAGCGCGTCCCGCGGGCGTCCCAGGCGGCGATAGGCCAGGCCCAGATGGCCGTGCACGTAGGCTGTCTGTTGCGTCTCGCTTCCCCCCGACAGCAGCTCCAAGGCTTCGTCCAGATGGCCGATCGCCGCCGTCACGCTGTCCACGCTCAGCATCGCCTCCGCCAGGCCATCGAGGCAGCTGATCCTCTCCTTCAGCGCCAACGGGCTGGAGAGCTGCAGCAGCTCCCGGTAGCGCTGCGCCGCTTCGTGCGGCCGTCCGCGCTGGGTGGCGGCCAGGGCCAGATGGGTCAATACCCCCGCCTCCAGATCGCGCCAACCGTCGGCTCGGCAAAGCGCGAGCGCATGCTCCAGAGTGTCCCGGGCCGCCTCCAGCCAGCCCAGGTTCCTCAGGCAGAGGGAGATGTTGATCAACGGAGTGACCGTCTCGCGAAGAGAACCCATCTGCCGGTGAATGGCGCGGGAGCGCTCGAACTGCTTCAGCGCCTCTCCCGGATCTCCCAGGTAGAACTCCAATGTCCCGAGGTCGTTCAGGACCACGGCTTCCGACATCAGGATCTTCGATTTGCGGGCCAGATCCGCGGCCTGGTTCAGGCAGTCGGCCGCCTGGAGCAGGCGCCCCTGGGAGGTGTGCGCCCGGCACAGCCCGGTGAGGGCATAGATGCTGCCCTCGGGATCGATGCCGGACCCGAAGTACCCGGCGGCGCGCGCGTACCCTTCCCGTGCCTCCTCCGCACGCCCCTCGCGAACGGCATGCCAGGAGAGCCCGACCCAGGCCCACCCCAGGTGCAGCGAGTCGTTCTGCGCGGCGGCCAGGGCCAGGTACCGCTGCAGCATCGCGTGGGCCTCCGTCGATCGACCCTGCATGCCCACGACCGTGCTCAGCCACCGGAACACCCTCATGACGCGGGTGGAGTCGCCCATCGCCTCGGCGAGGCGAGCCGCCTCTTGCAGAGCCGGCTCGGCCTCGGCAACCCTGCCGAAGAAGCGGGCGTGCGTGCCGGCGCGCGTCAAGAGATCAACCAGCGCGCCCTGGTCCCCCTCCTGTCGGGCTCGATCGGTCAATTCCCGGGTCAGCACCATCGCGGTGTCACGCATCCCGGCGGACCAAAGGGAATCGGCCCGGAGCATCTCATCCGAAATCGCCGCGCGCGCGGAAAGCGGAACGAGCAGACCGCAAGCCGCCAGGAAGACTCCGAGAAACGGGTCCGGTCGGTGTCCGTTCTTCCTCAGCACCCGTTCCCCGTCGTTTTGAAGCGCCGCTCAGCGCGCGGGTGCCCGCAGCGGCCGGATCCTGGACTGGGCGATGGGGTCGCCCTGCCGGCTCGCGATCACGCGCCAGAAGAGCGGCGCGCCGGCGTCTTCCGCGGGGATCACGAAAGAAGACGCCCCCCCGGCGTCGAATCGCTTCATCTCGACCAGATCCTCGCCGCAGAGGACGACCTCATATCGATCGGCGCCTTCGACCGGACTCCACGACAAGGAGAAACCGCCGTCGGGCGCGCGCGATACATCCCCAAGCGCGAGCGTGGATGAGGCCGGGGTCGAGCCCTCCCGCAGGATGATGGCGTCCCCCGATTGGCGGCCGAGCAGGCGGATCCCTCCGATCGCCCCCAGCGCCACGACCAGCACCGCCAGCGCCGCCACCGGACGAAGCGACGGGCTCACCAGCCATCGAAAGAAGCTCTGGATCGGGCCCTCGCCCGGGCCTGGCCGGTCGGTCCCGCGCTCGCGGGAACGAGGCCGATGGCCGGGCGCGACCGGGGCCCCGGCCGGTGCGTCGGGTCTTCCCGCCGGCACCTTCGCTCCCAGGGGTATCCCCTGGATCTCGCTCTCGAGAGCCGCCGCCAGGCGCGCGTCGGCGTCGTCCCAGAAGGGCCCCTTGGCCTCGATGGAGGGATGCAGGAACTCCGCAAACGCGGCAACCCGGGCGCGGCAGCGGGCGCACGCCGACCACTGGCGCCGGGCCGGGCTCTCGGCGGGGAGCTCCGCCGCCGCGGCCAGGTCTTCATCCCGCAAACAGAGGTGTTCCATCACCCCTCCGTCTCCACCGCATGGCCGCGCGCGACCAAAGCGGCGCGCAGATTGCGGCGGGCGCGTTGGAGGACTCCGCGGGCGCCTGAGGCCTGCCGGATGCGGAGTGTCTCCGTGATCATGTCGATCGGCATGCGCTCAAAGCAGCGCAGCCAGAGCACCTCCTGCTCTTCCCCGTTCAGGCACTCCTGGATCAGCCGGAGAACCGCCTCCTCATCCAGCTTCTGGATCAGGCGCTCCGCCTGATCGATTCCCGGGTCGACCATCTGGTCCAGGTCGATCTCCTCGCCGGCGAAGACCGCCGGACGCCGGAGTTCGTTGAGGCAGCGATTGCGCGCAATCGCAAAGAGCCAGGAGCTGAAGCGGGCCCGCTCCGAGAACGTCCCCAGGGTCCGGTAGGCGCTCAAGAGAACGTCCTGGGCCAGGTCCAGCGCCTTCTCGGGGTCCCGGACGTAGCGATGACACCATATGTAGACGCGCCTCCGGTACCGCCCGAAGAGGATCGATGCCGCCTCCCGCGAAACCAGGCTTCCGGGATCCGCCAGGGCGGTACGGACCAAGGCTTCGTCCGCCGGCTCCATCGGGTCGCTGCCACTCAGTTCAGACACCTGGCCCATCCGGAAATCACACCCAATCGACACGTCCCTCCACGATGGAGGGATCTCAATGAGTATAGCGGTTTCAGGAAGAAGGAGGGAGGTCCGAGCGGGTGGCTCGGCTCGGAGCCCCGCCGCAACCGGAAGCTGCGGATGCCCCGGGGGCACCGAGGCCGCGGTCCTGAGACCGCGCCTCGGCTTCCCCGGGAATCCGATCCCCCAGCCCCGCCGGCGACTCCGGAGTCGACCGTCAGCGGGCGGGGCGGGCCATCAACAGTGCCCGGGCGTAGGGAATCAGGCCGCCGGCGTCGATGATCGCCTGGCGCGCCTTCGGCAGCGGCTCGATCGCGAAGGAGTGGCCCGAGGTGTGGTTCACCACCTTGCCGTCCGTGACCTCGAGCTCGTCGCCCTCCTCCGCCTCGATGGTCGGGCAGATCACCATGTCGAGACCGACATTGATCGAGTTCTGCAGGAAGATCCGCGCGAAGTTCCGCGCGATGACGGTGATCTCGTAGCCCTTGATGCAGGAGGCGGCCTGCTCGCGGGACGAGCCGCATCCAAAGTTGCCGCCCGCCACAATGAAGGATCGGGGCGGAATCTCGCCGGCCTTCAGCTTCTTGTTGAACTCCGTGTCATCCATGAAGGCGTACTGCGGGGTCTCTGTCGGCAGCACCGTCGCCATGAACCGGCCGGGATAGATGATGTCGGTCGATACGTCGTCGCCCAGCTTGCGCACAACCTTGCCCTTGGCCATGTCACTTCACTCCTCTCGGGTCGGAGATCTCACCGGTCAGCGCGCTTGCCGCCGCGACCGCCGCCGAGCAGAGGTAGACCTCGGCGGTGGGGTTCCCCATCCGTCCCTTGAAATTCCGGTTGGTGGTGGCGAGGGCTGTCTCGCCGTCGCCCAAGGCGCCTTGATGCACGCCCAGGCAGGGGCCGCAGCCGGGATTGCACACCACGGCCCCGGCCGAAATGATGTCCGCCAGATAGCCCCGCTGCAGCGCCTCCTTGTAGATCCGCCAGGAGGCCGGAAAAACCAGCATCCGGGTGCCGTCCGCCACCCGCTTGCCCTTGAGGATCGCGGCGGCCTCTTCCAGGTCGTCGAGCCGCCCGTTGGTGCAGGACCCGACCACGATCTGCTGCACCTTCTTCCCCATCACGTCGCCGATCGGCTTGACATTGTCGACCGCGTGCGGACAGGCGATCTGGGGAGTGAGCGCCGCCGCGTCGATCTCGATCACCTTGTCGTAGACCGCATCCGCGTCCGGCCCGAACACCTCGAGCTTGTCCTTGACGCCCGCCTCCTCGCGCAGGTAGCGCTCGGTCTCGGCATCGGGCGGCACCACCCCGGCCGTGGCCCCGGCCTCGACCGTCATGTTGCACAGGACCAGGCGTCCCGAGGTCGACATGGCACCAATCGTCTCGCCCTGGAACTCGATGACGCGGTAGTTCGCCCCTTCCGCGGTGAGCTTGCCGATGAGGTAGAGGATCAGATCCTTGGGGTAGACGCCCTTCGCAAAGCGCCCGTTCACGACCACCTTGATGGTACCCGGAACCTCGACGTTCAGAATGCTGCCCAGTGCCCACACGGCGGCCATCTCCGTTGCGCCGATGCCGAAGGCGAACGCGCCGAGCGCGCCATGCGTCGTGGTGTGGCTGTCGGTGCCCACCAGCACCTGTCCCGGCCGCACATAGCCGTTCTCCGGCAGGATCTGGT
Organism: uncultured bacterium; assembly: GCA_964473865.1. Lineage (GTDB taxonomy): Bacteria > Eisenbacteria > RBG-16-71-46 > CAIMUX01 > CAIMUX01 > CAIMUX01. The sequence continues at coordinate 19,010 of CAYYQN010000030.1, forward strand.
GGCAGATGCCGCCCACGTCGCCGCGGATGTCGTGGAACTTCGTGATCCCCTGCTTGGCCACGAAATCGCGGATCTTCTTGTGGTTGGTCGCCGTCTTGGAGGTCTCCGCGGGAACCCGGTGGTCGAAGATGATGGCGATACGGGCCGGATCCCACACCTTGGGCTCCCGGCCGGTGCCCTTGTAGATCTCGTTGAACTGGTTGATGACCAGCGCCCCGTTCTCGTGCGACATGGCCAGATGCACCGGCGGCTCGAGCACCTCGCCCACGGCCACCGCAGACTTGCCGCAGGCCCGGGCCAGCAGCTTCTGCACGTATGTCATGCCCATCTGATCTCT
>CAYYQN010000030.1:19446-55030 GCA_964473865.1 uncultured bacterium
AGCGTGCCCAGCCCCTCCACCGGCACGTCCCGCAAGGTCTGCCGGTGCTGGATCTGCGGCTGCCGCAACGCTTCCTCCAGGCTCAGGATCTCTCCGCTCGGCACATCCTTGGCGTTCAGGAGGTCCACCCACTCCTTGGTCGGGCGCTCGGCCAGCCTGGCCTCGAGGAGCGGCGTCAGGAGCTTGCGGTTCTTCTTGCGGACGTCGCGCTTCTGGAAGCGCTCGTCCGTCTTCAGTTCCGGCACGCCGAGCACATCGCAGACCGCCTCCCACTGCTCCTGCTTGTTCGCGGCGATGTTGATGGAGCCGTCCTTGGTCTTGAACACGCCCGAGGGCGCGGCGGTGAAGTTGTCATTGCCCATCACGACCGGTTGCTGTTTGCCGATCAGGAGGTTCGCGGCCACCCAGCCCATCAACGGCATGATCGAATCGAGCATCGCCACGTCGATGAACTGCCCCTCACCCGTCCGCTCCCGGTGGTAGAGCGCGGCCATGATGGCAAAGGCCCCGTTCAGCCCGCCCACGGTGTCGCACACCGGAAAGCCGGCCCGGAGCGGATTCAAACGCTCGTCGCCGTTGACTGCCATCTCGCCGCTCAAGCCCTGGATGATCTGGTCATAAGCCGGCTTGAACGCATCCGGTCCGGTCTGACCGAAGCCGGAGATCGCGCAGTAGACCAGCCGCGGGTTGATCTCCTTCAGCACCGGATAGCCGAGCCCCAGGCGCCCCATCACGTCCGGCCGGAAGTTCTCCACCAGGACGTCCGCATCCTTCACCAGCTTCTTGAAGATCTCCTTCCCCTCGGGTGACTTGGTGTTGAGGGTCACCGACTTCTTGTTGGAGTTCTGGGCGAGGAAGCTCGTGCCCATCAGCTTCTCGTTCAGTTCCGGCAGGATGCCGAGCTTGCGCGCGAGGTCGCCGTCCTTGGGGTTCTCGATCTTGATCACTTCGGCGCCCAAGAGGGCCAGGTGCAGCGTGCAGAACGGCCCCGCCAGCACGTTGGTGAGGTCGAGAACCCGGACTCCGGAGAGGATGCTGCGGCTCATGACGCCTCCTTGGTGGTGATGGGCCCCGTGCGATGGACGTAGCCCGGCAGTTGTCGCCCGAAGTGCCCCGCCACATCGCGAGCGACCACCAGCAGGAGCTCGAGGTTTACCTCCGGGCGGATGCCCTGCCGGTGCAGCGCGTGCACGAAGTCCTCCGTGGCCACATTCCCGGCCGCCGTCTTGGTGAAGGGGCAGCCGCCCAGGCCGGCGAACGAGGTCTCGAACGAGGTCACCCCCGCGCGTCGCGCCGCGAAGATGTTGGCCATGCCCAGGCCGTAGGTGTTGTGGAAGTGGCACGTGCAGTCGATCGCGGGGTCGAGCGCAAGCACCGCACCGAATAGTCGCTCCACCTGATCGGGATCGGCGTGCCCGGCCGTATCGGCCAGGCTGATGCTCGTGAGCCCGGCTTCCAGATAGGCTCGCACCATACCAAGCACCCGCTCCTCGGGAATCGGGCCCTCGAATCCGCAGCCAAACGCCGACTGGACCGAGACCTGCACGGGCTTGCCCGCCGCCACGGCCCGCCTGGCCGCGGCCACAATCCGCTGCGTGGCCTCCTCGGTCCCCATCCCGCTGTTCTTCCGGCTGTGCGTGTCGCTGGCGGAGGCTCCCAGGCAGAACATCTCGACTCCGCAGGCCAGACCCCGGTCGAGACCCTTCTCGTTCAACACCAGCCCGGAGAGCAGGGTGCCCCCGCGCTTGCCGGCGGTGAGCCGGCGGAACAGCTCGTCGGTGTCGGCCATCTGCGGGACCTTTTCCGGGTGTACGAATGAGCCCACCTGGACGATGTCCACGCCGGCTTCCATGATCCCGCGGATCCAGGCCTCTTTCTTCTCCAGCGGTACGACCTGCTTCTCCATCTGCAGCCCGTCCCGCGGTCCCACTTCATGGATCAACAATTGCTTCATGGTCTCCTCGGTCGAGCGTTTCGCTTCGTGGCGGGACCTCCCCCAGCCAGCCGCCCGGGTCGCGCGAGTGTAGGATGCTTTCGCTACCTGCTCAACAACTCGGTGGGACGCCTCGAACGCCGCGATCGTCGCCTTCCCGCGCGGCGGGTCGGTCAGTTGCGATTCGCTCTCGGCGAGTGCGTGTTGGCGGCACCCGCGTCGCCGGGTTCGGCGCCCTCCGCGGCCTTGCGTGCCGCGCCGGCGAAGTCTCCCGCAATCACCACCGAGACCTTCTTCGGATCCACGTACTTGCGGAACGCGGCGAGAAGGTCCGCGGGAGTCAGGCCACTCACCCGCCGTTCCAGTTCCTCGTCCCAGGCCAGAGTCCGCTCCTGCTCCTCGCGCTGCGCCAGGGTCATCGCCATCTCCCGCTCGCCGGATCGCTGCACCTGGCGTTGCTGGAGCCAGCCGGACTTTGCCTCCGCGACCTCGGCTTCGGTGAACCCGCGGTCGCGGATCTTCTGCAGCTCCTCGCGAAACGCGGCCACCAGCGAGCGGGCGTTCTGCGGCGCGCAGATCGCGAACGCCCCGAATCCGGCGCTGCGGTCCCGGTTGTCGGCATAGAAGAAGGAGCCCACCGAGTAGCTCCATCCCTCTTTCTGCCGCATGCGCGTGGCGAGCCGGGAGTTGAGGAAACCGCCCCCGGTCAGGAAGTTGCTGAGCACCATGGCCGGATACGCCGGGTCATCGTCCCGCAGCGGCATCCGCAATCCGGCGCTGAAGACGGCGCTCTCCTTGTCCGGCGTCTCGTACGCCGAATCCAGGGCCGGCCGGTTCTCGTACGTCTCGGCCATCCGCACGTACGGAGTGGCGCTCTTCCAGTCGCCGAAGAGCCGCCCGAGCAGATCGCGGGTCTGCGCCGGATCGCAGTCGCCGACAACCGCCACCTCTCCCGCCGTCGCACCGTAGAACGACCGATAGAACGCCGCGACCTGCGCGCGGGTGACGGCCCGGGTGAACGCGATCTGTTCCTCGGGCAGAGCGACGTAGCGCACATCATCCTTCGGGTAGGGGCGGAGGTGCCGTTCCAGGGTGGTGCGGGTGATCCGTCCCGGGTCCTTGATTCCCTCCTCCAGCTGCGTGATCTCCTCGCGCTGGAGCTGAGTCAACTCCGAGTCGGGAAACGTCGGCTCGCGCAGGATCTCGGCGAGAAGCGTGAGGGCCGGCTCGAGGTTCTCCCGCGGCACCTCCAGCGAGGCGTTCACCCCCGGGGCAGAACCAAACATGCGCAGCCGGGCGCGCAGCCGGTCGAGTTCATCCTTCAGCTGCTGCCGGGTGTGCCGCACCGTCCCGCGATTCAGCATCGACGCCGTCAGCTCGCCGACGACGGCCTGCCCGCGCAGGCTGGTCTCATCCCCGAAGCGGAGACGGAGGCTGACATTCACGGTGGCCGCTCGCGTCTTCTTGGGCAGAACGACGACCTTGAGGCCCGACGGCAGCGCGGCGCGCAGCAGGCGGGACTCGATCGCGGCCGGCGTGGCGTCGAACGCCTCCCCCTGCGACATGCCCTTCCCGCCGGCATAGGCCACCAGCTGCTCGGCGGGAGGCGCGGCCGGGGGGATATCCACCCGCGCGGGCTTTTCGGTGGGGATGTACAGACCGACGGTCCGGTTGGCGGACGCCAGGTACTTGCCGGCGACGCGTTGCACATCCGCCGGGGTCACCGCCCGCAGCCGGTCCCGATGCAGGAAGATCAGCCGCCAGTCGCCCATGGCCGCCCACTCGCTCAGTCCCACCGCGGCCCGCTCGGAGTTCCGCATACCGCTTTCCCAGTCCGCCAGGAGCGACTCGCGGGCGCGCGCGACCTCCTCGGAGGTCGGCGGCTCCGTCGCCGCCGATTCGAGAACGCGGAGGGCGGTGTCGCGGGCCTCGCGGATGTTCTTGTCCTTCGGCAGCTCCACTCCGAACCAGGCCATACCGGGATCGTGAAGCTGGAATGCCTCCGCGGATACCGAGGAGGCCTGGCCGGACTCCACCAGGGCCTTGTACAAGCGGCCCGAAGGCGTGTCCCCGAGGATCCGGGCGAGGACCTCGACCGGCGCGAAGTCGGGATGCGAGCCCGCCGGGATGTGGTAGGCGATACCGACCTGCTGGGTGTCGCCCACCCGGCGCAGCGTCACCTCGCGCTCGCCGTCCTGGGCCGGCTCCTCGGTGTAGAGGACCGGCAGCGTACGGGCCGGGCGCGGGATGGCGCCGAACGTCTCCGCCACCAGGGCCAGGGTGCGGGCGCGGTCGAGCTTGCCGCCCACCACGAGCACGGCATTGTCCGGCTGATACCAGGTCCGGTAGAACGCCTGCAAGCGGTCGATCGGAACGTGCTCCAGGTCGGAGCGCGCGCCGATGGTCGACTTGCCGTAGTTGTGCCACAGGTACGCCGCCGAGAAGGTGCGGTCCATTCCCACCGCGCGCGGGTCGTTCTCCCCCATCTCGAACTCGTTTCGGACCACCGTCATTTCGGAATCGAGGTCCTTCTGGGCAATGAAACTGTTCACCATCCGGTCCGCCTCGAGGTCGAGCGCCCAGGCCAGGTTCTCCTCGGACGCGGCAAAGGTCTCGAAGTAGTTGGTGCGATCGAACCAGGTGGAGCCGTTGGGCCGGGCGCCGTGGGACGTCAGCTCCTGCGGGACGTTGGGGTGTCCGGCGGAGCCTTTGAACATCAGGTGCTCGAGCAGGTGCGCCATCCCGGTCTCGCCGTAGTTCTCGTGCCGCGAGCCGACGAGGTAGGTGATGTTCACGGTGATGGTCTGCTTCGAAGGCTCCGGGAAGAGCAGCACCCGAAGGCCGTTCTCGAGACGAAACTCCTCGATTCCCTCTACCGTGGTGACGTAGGTCACACCGGCCGGAAGGCCCGCGGTCGACGCCGGTTCGGCAGCGCTCGGCGCGGGAATGGGCGAAGCCGCCGCCGGAGCCTCCCCCCGGCTCGGCGGCGTCTGGGCGGCGGCGCCACCGGGGAGCAGGAGCAGAGCGGGCAGCAGGATGATGCAGACGGCGACAAAGGGTCTAACCAGGCGTGCCTGGGACATGACGATTCCTCCTCGAGGCATAGCTGGACCGAAAGGGCCAAAACTGCGTGGATCCGGAGAGGATAGGACAATCGGAGACGCGCCGGCCAGCCGAATTCCGTCGCGGTGGCCTCCTCGAATCGGCGCCGGAGAGCGACCGACCCGTCGTCGAAGCGCCCGGAGATCTCTGTCCCGTCCAGCACCGATCCGCATCTACGGCGAAGCCGCCCCCCCATCCCGGGAGAGCGGCCTCCGCGACCCCTTGACGGGGTCGTTCCACGTCACCGGGTAAGCACCAGCCTCTCGCGGGCTTCCCCGGCCGGCGTCGCCACCCTGACCAGATAGACGCCGGCCGGCACCGCCCGTCCGGCCGCATCGCGCCCGTCCCAGGTGATCGCGGCCTCGCCCTCGCTCGCCACTCCACGCCAGAGCGCGCGGACCTGGCGCCCCGCGGGGTCATAGATGTGCACGCTCAGCATCATCCCGCGCGGACTCTGGACTTGAAGCAGGATCTGCCCGCTCCCCGGATTCGGTGCCACGCGCACGTCGACGGCGGCCCGGGCGGGCGCGCCCCTCACCGCGCTGGGGCCGCAAGGGTTCGGATCGCACGTCGTCCACTCGTCGTGCCACGTGGCCGGAGCGGCGCACTCTCCCTCCGGAGTCAGCCCACAGCTTCCATCCAAGGCGCAGCAGACTCCCAGGCTCGGCTCGTCCGGGCACGGCGTCACCCCAGCCTGGCCGAATCCCAGACTGCCGAACCCGACGATCGGGTCCTCGTGAACCGGCCACCCGTCATCGGCCACGACTCCGCCCAGCGTGGAGTGCACTCCGGTGCCGAATTCCTGCGGCTCGCCGCCGCCCCCGGCGTACGCGTAGCCGCCGAACCAGTAGCATTCGATCGCGGAGGCGGTCTGCGTCTCGCCCAGGACCTCGCGCACGCCCGATCCCCAGGTCGACGGCCATCCCGGATCCGTGTACTCCGAGTCCTGCCCCGGTTCCGGAAGCCCGGAGTCATGAATCACGATCCCCCCGCCGCCGGACGCGCTCGGATACACTCCCCAGGACAGCGACTTCAGCCGCGGGGAGCTGTCGAGGGGGAAGGCCGCGTAGACCTTCCACACCCGGTTGACATCCAGGGGGGCCGCGTTGGTCACCTCCGAGCAGGCCGGCACCGGACTCGCCGGCGGAATCGTCATGTCCGCGGTGTAGGTCAGGCCGGTGTCGTGCACGACCAGAGCGCCGCCGGCGTTCGACCAATGGGTCGCGGTCAGCTCCGCGTTCAGAAACGCCAGGGAGATGCGCAGGCTGGCGACAGTAAGCTCATGGCTTCCCTGAAACGGCCGGAATGTGTAGGTTACGCCGAGCGAGTCAAACGCGGCCGCCAGGTCGAAGTTCGTTTCGTACATGAACCACTCATCGTACTGACCGCAGTCGAAGTAGATCGCGGGCAGACTGGCCGGAGGATGCGCCGCGGCCAGGACATCGGGATTGTGCTCGATCCAGCGGTCGATCACGTCTTCCACGACTTCCCCCTGCGTATCGAGAGGAAATCTCACGTACCACGGCGGATTCCCGAGGTTCGGCGAATATGCGCCCGCCACCAGGAAGGCGCCCCTCGTATAGGTCCCGGTGGGTGCGAAGGTATACGGTGGTCCGACGTTCTCGGCCAGGATGGCAGTTCGCAGCTCCTCGCGGAAGCGATCCCAATTGTAGTACCCGCTGTGCCCCGCCACGGCGCAGAAGACCTCCGGACGGCCCGTGGCAATGGTCATCGATCCGATCGCCCCCATCGAGAAGCCGATGATTGCCCGCCGGTCGCGAATCGGAATGCTCTTGTACGTCGCATCGACGAACCCGACGACGTCCTGCACGACGTAGTCCTCGAACAGGCCGTAGAGCGCGGAGTTGGCCCACAGCGATCCGCCAAACGTGCCGAAGCCGCCGTCGGGAGTCACGACGATCACGGGCGCGAGGTCGCCCGCGTAGATCATCTCGTCCAGCAAGGGCTTGAGCATGGTCCAGTTCGTCGTATGGTCCCCATCCATCCCATGGAGCGCGCAGATGACCGGGTACCGATCGGGGTCGCTCTGGTTGTACCCGTTTGGCAGATACACGCCGATGTCTCGATTCTCTCCGAGCGCATTGCTGTAGAACTGGGTGTAGGTGAGAGTCCCGGCTGCGAACGCGACACCTGCCGGCACCGAGAGGATCAGGATCAGAAGCGCACGGTACATGATTCCCCCCTTTCTTTCGGCCCGCCGGGAGGAGCAACCGGCGGCCCGACTCACTCGATCGGACCGCGGTCAAGTTTGCCCCTCGCCCGGGCCGGAATCAACCGAGGAGTCGTCGAAGGGCTTGCCAACGACCCGGAAATCGGGTAACATACAAGGTGCCTGTTCGGGGACGCACGTGCGGTGCTGAGTTGCACCACGCTGCCCGGATTCGAGCAAGATCGGGTGTCCATGCCGGCGCCGTGGGCCTGCCGGCAGGTAGGGGTCAGTTCCCTCGGGGAGGAAGCGAGAATGCGGGACAAAGCGCTAATGACTCTGGGCTTGATGGGACTCATGCTGTTTGCCACCACCGCACAGGCCGGCACCGTCGGCGACCTGTACGGCTCGTGGACAGGTCTTTGGTCGTGGGACACCGCCTATCGCCATCCGTCCAGCTCGGGGGTCATCACCTACACCCGGCTTCCCGACGGAACCTGGAGCCCGAGCGAGGGAACGCTGCCGAGTTGGTGGTATACCTATCTCGATCCCAATGCGCTCAAAGAGGTGAGGTTGAACCTGCATGCCATGGACGCCGATGGCCACTATGGTGATCTCTGGTCGCGGTTCGGCGCCGCTGTCGACTCGTGGTTTACCGCAGACGTCACGGACCTGTCGTTTACCAGGGGCACGTTCGCCCTGTCCCTGGTGGAGAGCTCCGGCACTCCGGCGACGATCTACGGCTCGTTCGACGATGGGGCGTTCTCCGGCACGAGGTTTGACGAGACCGACAACCCGCCGACCGGTTCGATCACCGCGCGGGGGGACCTCCTGCTGACGCCGGCGCCGGTGCCTGAACCCGCGACCCTGCTCCTGGTCGGGGCGGGGCTGGCGGGGTTGGCCCTGTTCGGACGAAAGAGAACACGGTAGCCGGTTCTCCCCTGATCGTGGGGACGAAGAGGCAGGGCGCTCGGTGCCCTGCCTCTTTCGTGGGCCCGATCCTATCCCAGCAGCTTGCCCCGTCCGAGCAGCGACTCCACCGCCAGCAGGACCAGCACGATCACCAGGAACGGCCGCCACAACTCGCGCCCGTAGCGCCCGGCCAGCAGTTCCCGCGTCACTCGCTGCTCGGGTTCGAGCCGCTTCGCGCCCTCCCCGAAGAAGCGGGACTGGAGTTCCGGCGAAGCGACCCGGAGGTCTCCTTCCGCGGGGTCCAGGTTCACCGCGAAGGCAACCAGCGCCCGGCCGGTGGCATCGCGGAACTGGTAGATCCCCGGCCAGAGAGCAGGGGCCGAGCGGAGCCGCACCATCTGCTCCAAGGGGCTCGCCTCCACCGGCGTCTGCGTCCCCGCCGGATCCACGCAGGTGACCACGCCGTTCACCTCACGCTCGGGCAGGGTCACCTCCAGCCGCGCTCCGACCAACCCGGCGCGTTCGATGCCCGCTCCGCGGGAGGCCAGGTGGCTCACCACCTTGTGCAGGAGGGGGAGAAACGAAGCGCTGAAGACGAAGTCGTTCCAGCCGCCATCGAGGCTGCTGGTGAACAGCATCACGCCGTCTCCTTCCACGATGGCGGGATTGCCGTGACCGAACTCCGCGAGAACGCGGGCGTCCTCCCCGGTGCGGCAGCTGACCAGACGACGGAACCGCGCCGAGCCGAGGTCGTCCCCCGGACCGATCGGGAAGCCGCCGAAGATCGGGTGCGCCAGGACCGTCGGCCGGAGACTGCGGAAAGCGCCCTCGCCTTCTTCTTGCGAGACATTGAGGAGTTCCACTGACAGCAGGCGGGGCAGGACGTCGGTGTTGTAGTAGCGCGGATCGACCCGGTCGCCGAGACCAATGAGAATGCCCCCGCCGCGGGCCCGAAACGCCACCAGATTCTCGACCGCGGCGGCCGAGAGGCGGCCCACGTTCGAGAGGATGACCACATCCGCGTTCCAGTCTGGCGACGCGACCAGCCCATCGGCGTCGGTCTCGCGCACCGAGAAGAACTCGCTCTCGCCGTCGGGATCGAGTGCCGTCCGCAGAAAGCGTTCCGAACCGCCGGCGGCGCGGTTCCCCGAGCCGTCGATGGCGGCCGCACCGCCTGAAACCGCAGAGCTTCCCGGAAATCCGGCGGCGGCTCTCGCGGCGACGCCGGTCCCTCCGCGCCCCCCCGCGACCAGCAGGACCTTGCGCACGCCCGGGTCCCCGGTCACGAAGTAGCCGGCGTTGTCCAGCTCCAGCGCGTCCGAGCCCAGCCGCACGGCGAGAGTCCCGTCCCCGGGCAGCCCGGACAGATCGGTCCGGACGTCACCGCGGCCGCCCGGAGCCAGGTCGAAGACGGCGTCGGCGAGCACATCGCCGGCGAGCCCGCCCGCAGTCACGCGCACCGGGCGCCCGACCACCGGTTCCTCGCCCTGGTTCAAGACGGTGATCGCCAGCTGTCCCCTTCCGCCGAGTCCGGCTGCAGCGTCGTAGCGCATCCGGGCCACGGAGGCATTGTCGAGCCCGGCGGTGCGAACCGGAACGAGGTAGACGTGAACGCCGTCCGGGATCTTCGCCACCGCGTCCCGGAGGTCCCGGACCGGCTGGTCGCCTCGATCAACGCGCGCCGCGCCGGCCGCGCCCTCCACCAGAGCCGCGTTCCCTTCCGTCGCGCCCCGCAACCACGACTCCAGGTCCCGCTGCTGGAAGTCGGACACGATGAAGAGCTCCCGGTTCATGGTGCGGGCCGAGGCGAGGATCGGCATGATCTGGGCCAGGGCCGTCGGCAGATCGGCCCCCTCCGCGGCGAGGGGCGCCCGGCGCACCTCCTGCCGCAGAAGCCCCGCATCGGCGACCGGCGTCTGGAACGGCAACGCCACCGGCCGGCCCGGCAGCGCCAGGATCCCGCGGTCCCCTTCGCCCATCAGGTCGATGATCTCGAGCGCCCGCTCCTTGGCGGCCGCGAAGACTGTGCCGGCCTCGTCGAACGGCGTCCCCGGGCCGGTCGCGGGAACCGCGGCCGCGGAGGTCCCGCTTCCGCCGAGCGCCCCATCCCCGGGGGGTGTCTCGCCGCTCTGCCGCGGGTCCGCCGCGCCCATGCTGAAGCTGTTGTCGAGCACCACCGCCATCGTGGAGCTGCCGCGGCTGACCACGCCGGCCCCGCCGCGAATGACCGGCCGCCCCATGGCCAGGGCGAAGAAGGAGACGATGAGCACGCGCAGCGCCAGCAACAGCCATTGACGCAGGCGCATCCGCCGCACCTTCCGCCGCGAGATCTCCTGCAGGTACTCGAGGCTGGGAAACGACAGCTCGCGCGCGCGCCGGCGGCTGAAGAGGTGGATCAGGATCGGCAACGCCGCGGCCGCGAGGCCGGCGAGAAAGACCGGGTTCAGGAAGTTCATGCCGAACACGCGTCCCTCAGTGCAGCCGCTGCCGCTTCTCCAGGTACCGGAGCAGCGCCGTGTCGTACGGCGTCCGCGTGATCACCCGTTCATAGGCGATCCGGTTCTCCGCGCAGCCTCGCTTGTAGAAGGCGACCCGCTCTTCGTTTCGCCGGCGATACTCGCGGGCGATCTCCCAGGGCTGGATGTTGATCTGCTCTCCGGTCTCCAGGTCGGTGAAGAGGCTTTCCGCGCGGAAGGGGAACTCGGCTTCCGCCGGATCCTGGATGTGGAAGACGACCACCTCGTGCTGCCGGTAACGGAAGTGCTTCAACGCGGCGAGGACCTCCGTTTCGCCGGGGTCCCACAGGTCGGTGAGCAGGATGATGAGCCCCCGCCGCGGGATCCGCTCCGCGAGCTGCCCCAGGCAGTGTCCGATCCGGGTGCGTCGCGGCTCCTCTTCCTGGGGATCCCGCCGCGCGGCCCGCCGGGCCTCTACCTCCAGCTCCCGCAGGAGCACCCGCAGATGCGTGCGCGCGCTGCGCGCGGGGACCATGCGGTTCACCTGATCGGAGAAGAGCAGCAGGCCCACCGCGTCCTGCTGTTGGATCATGAGGTAGGCCAGGGCGGCGGCAAGGTTGATCCCATAACGCAGCTTGGTCAGACTCGCCGGCTCGCCGGCCTGCGCGTGCTTCCCGTACTGCGCCGGATCGCCGCGATAGAGCATGGAGCTGGAGGTGTCGAGGAGGAGATGGCAGCGGAGGTTGGTCTCCTCCTCGTACTGCTTGATGTAGTACCGGTCGCTCTTGGCGAACGCCTTCCAGTCGACGTCGCGCACCGGATCGCCGGGCATGTACTGCCGGTAGTCGGCAAACTCGACGCTGAAGCCGTGGTAGGGGCTCTTGTGCAACCCCGTGAGGAGCCCCTCCACCACGAGCCGCGCCACCAGGTCGAGGCGCTGCAACTTCCCGACCACGCGGGGATCGAGGAAGCTTCGGCTGTCGGCCTCGAGCGTTCGCGCTCCGGTCTGGCTCAACGCGCCGCCCCGGCGGCCGCCCGGTCCTTCGGCTCGGGCACGGCCGCAAGCAGCTTCTCGATGATCGTGGGCACGCCGACCCCATCGGCCTCGGCAGTGAAGTTCGGCAGCACCCGGTGGCGGAGCACCGAGAGGGCGACGGCTCGGATGTCCTCGCTGGAAGGAGTGGGGCGCCCGTGCAGGATGGCGCGGCTCTTGGCCCCCAGGACGAGGTACTGCGAGGCGCGGGGACCCGCGCCCCAGGAGATCCAGTCCCGGATGAAGCTGTGCTCGCTGTGGGCCGGGCGGGTCTGCCGGACCAGGTTGACCGCATAGGCCACCACGTGATCGGCCACCGGCACGCGCCGCACGGTCTTCTGGATGCGGATGATGTCGGCCCCGGTGAGGACGGTCTTCAAGTCGGCCTCGTACGATCCGGTGGTGGTCGCGACGATCCGGCGTTCCTCCTCTTCCGAAGGGTAGTCGACGAAGATGTTGAACATGAACCGGTCGAGCTGCGCTTCAGGGAGCGGGTAGGTCCCTTCCATCTCGATCGGGTTCTGCGTCGCCAGCACGAAGAACGGCGCCTCGAGGGCGAAGGTCTTTCCCGCCGCGGTCACCGCCTTCTCCTGCATCGCCTGCAGAAGGGCCGCCTGGGTCTTGGGCGGGGTGCGGTTGATCTCATCGGCCAGGACCAGATTGGCGAAGATCGGACCCTGCACGAAGCGGAAGACGCGCTTCCCGGTGGTGCGATCCTCCTCCAGGATCTCGGTGCCGGTGATGTCGCTGGGCATGAGGTCCGGCGTGAACTGCAGGCGGTTGAACCGAAGGTCGAGGACCCGCGCCAGCGTGCTGATGAGGAGGGTCTTGGCCAGACCCGGCACCCCCACCAAAAGGCAATGCCCGTCGGAGAAGAGCGCGGTCAGAAGCTCGTCCACCACCCGCTCCTGCCCCACGATCACCTTCTGGACCTCCCGGAGAATCCGCTCGCGCGCATCTTTGAGGTCGGCGATGGTCCGCGCCGCTTCTGTGGTCATGCTCTCGTCCGCCATCGATACTCCTTCCGCTCTTGCCGCCAGGCGCTGGATCGTGGGACTGGATCCCGGGAACCGCAACCGGATCGCCCCCCCGGGCCCGCGCCCGACCCTGGATCGGGACCGGCACCCGGGATCCCGGCACCCGGGATCCCGGCACCCGGCGTTGGTCCCGCAGGGTCCGGGGAACAAACAGCGTAGGGTATCAACCCTGGCCATAGCGAGCGGTTCCTGGCCCGCGACCGATGGCGCCCCGTTCACTCGCGCCGCCGGCGACAGACCGCGCTCCCGCACCGCCGGCGACGCCACCCTCGATCGCGCCGGAGTCGTCCATCCCACGCTGGGACTACGCCGCCGGAACGATCGTCTGGTACGACCCTGCCGGCCGACCGCCGTTCCGGGAACCCATCTTCCGGCCCGGAGGCAGGCCTGCCGGGGATTGCAGACAGACCCTGGACCCGGGCCGTCCCACCGTCTCGACAGGGTCAGACGACCGAGTTAGAATGCCGCGGATGCGTTGGAGCGACGAGAGATGGACCAGAACAGAAGGGTGGCCGCCGTAAGCACAAAGGTCCCGCTGCACCAGCGGCGGAGCGACTTCGCCTTCTGGCAGCAGCAGCCCTTCGACATTCGGATCTCTGCGCTCGAGGAGATCCGGCGCGAGTACCACCTTTGGAGATACGGTGCTGAACCAAGACTTCAGAGAGTTCTTGCAGTTGCTCGGCGATAACCACGTCCGCTATCTCGTCGTGGGTGGCTACGCCGTGGCATTCCACGGCCATCCACGCTATACGAAAGACCTGGACATCTGGATTGAGATGACAGCGGAGAACGCCACCCGGGTGGTCGCCGCTCTGCAGCAGTTCGGATTCGGATCTCTGGATTTGACCGCAGAGGACTTCCTGGAGGCGGACCAGGTCGTGCAACTTGGGTATCCCCCCTGTCGCATCGATCTGATTACCGGCCTCGAAGGCGTGGACTTTGAAGAGTGCTACGCCGCGAGAGTGGAAGCTGTGATCGACGGGACATCTGCAGACTTCATCGATCTGGACAACCTGCGGAAGAACAAGAGGGCTACCGGGCGCGCACAGGATCTCGCGGACCTGGAGAACCTTGAGTAGCGGAGACACTCCGAGAAGGAAGAAGAAGATGACGAACACGCCCGCAACCGGCAGCCGAAGCCGGATCGCGATCGATCTCGCCGAGAGCCATGGCGCTCACAACTACCACCCGCTCGACGTGGTGATCGAACGGGCCGAGGGAATCTGGGTCTGGGACTGCGAGGGGCGAAAGTATCTCGACTGCCTCTCGGCTTACTCCGCCCTCAACCAGGGACACCGCCACCCGAAGATCATCCAGTCCATGCTCGAGCAGGCCGGCAAGGTCACGCTCACGTCCCGCGCCTTCCACAACGAGGTGATGGGCCCGTTCCTCCAGGAGTTGACGGCTTTCTGCGGGAAGGATGTCGCCCTGCCGATGAACACCGGCGCCGAGGCGGTCGAAACGGCGATCAAGGCGTGCCGCAAGTGGGGCTACCAGGTCAAGGGTATCCCCGACGAGAAGGCCGAGATCATCGTCTGCGCAGGCAACTTCCACGGCCGTACCACGATGATCGTCGGCTTCTCGAGCGAGGCGCAGTACCGCGAGGGGTTCGGGCCCTTCGCCCCCGGCTTCGTCATGGTCCCTTACGGCGACCTCGCGGCCTTTGAGAAAGCGATCACACCGCACACCGCCGGGTTCCTCTTCGAGCCGATCCAAGGCGAGGGTGGCGTCATCGTCCCCCCGGAGGGGTACCTGCGAGGCACCCGCGAGTTGTGCCGCAAACACCGGATCCTCTGGATCGACGACGAGATCCAGACCGGCTTCGGCCGCACCGGAAAGAAGTTCTGCTGCCAGTGGGAGGGGATCGCGGACCCCGACATCCTCATCCTGGGCAAGGCGCTCGGCGGGGGGCTCTACCCGGTGAGCGCGGTGGTGGCCGGCGGGGACGTGCTCGGCGTCTTCCGGCCGGGCGACCATGGCTCCACGTTCGGGGGCAATCCACTGGCGTGCGCGATCGCCCGGGCGGCCATCCGGGTGATCGAGGAGGAAGGGCTGGTCGCTCGCTCGGCCGAGATGGGCGCCTACTTCATGGACGGCCTGCGCCGGATCCGATCGCCGCGGGTGAAGGAGGTCCGGGGTCGTGGCCTGTTGATCGGCGTCGACATCGACAAGGCTTCCGGCCCCGCCCGCCCGTACTGCGAGCAACTTCGGGATCTGGGGATTCTCTGCAAGGAGACCCACGAGCAGGTGATCCGCTTCGCGCCCCCGCTGGTGATCGACAAGGCCGACATCGACTGGATCCTGGAGCGGGTGGCGAAGGTGCTGGCGTAAGTACACACGCGCAACACCGTTGACGCATCCTCTCGTGAGGCATAGACTCCTGGCGGTCGTTTCGTGCTCGTTTCCCAGGGTCCAGTGCTTGGCGCCTGTCTGCACGCCCTCTCGTTTCGCAAAGATGTGAGTGATGTGACGCCGATCAGGCGGAAGGAGGAAGCCATGGAACGTCTTGCCCGGACTCTGTCGATTCCGCTGGCGTGTCTGACGGCCCTCGCCGTGGCGGTCACGGCCCAGGCCGGGACCGGCTGGCACGGAAAGGTCGCACCGTCGCTGCTCCGAGACGCGAACCCGGGCGATCGTGAGTTCTTCGTCTACCTGGCCGAGCAAGCCGACTTCTCAGGGCTCGATACCGACCAACCGCGTACCGAGAAGGCCCGAGAGGTCCATGCCGCTCTGACCAGTGTCGCAGACCGCACCCAACCACCCGTGCTGAGGGCCCTGACGGCAGTCGGCGCTGAGGTGAAGAGCTATTGGGTCGTCAACGCGATCTTCGTGCGCGGCGGCGCCGAGGCAATGCAGTTGGCTGCGGAACGCACGGACGTGGCATTCATTTACGGCAACCCGAAGGGGCGAGCCGGCGAAGATGCCGTTCTTCGCACGCCCGCAGGTGGACAGCCCGCGTCGCGGTGGATTCAGTGGAACCTCTATTTGATCCACGCGCCGGAGGTCTGGGCACAGGGTGTCACCGGCGATGGCGTCGTGGTCGCCAATGTCGACACGGGAGTAGAGTGGTCTCATCCCGCGCTCCAGGACAAGTACCGCGGCTGGAACGGTGTGGCAGCCGACCACAACTACAACTGGCACGATCCGCTGGGCACCTGCATGGAGCCCTGCGATCCTCTCGGCCACGGAACCGCCACGATGGGGGTCATTGTCGGCGATGACGGGGCTGACTATCAGATCGGCGTTGCGCCGGGCGCCCGGTGGATCGCGGCCAGCCTTCCGGAATCCGCGGGCGCAGACCTGCAGATCGAGGATTTGCAGTGGATGCTGGCGCCCACAGACCTGAACGGGGAGAATCCTGATCCCTCGAGGTCCCCGGACATCATCAACTACTCGTGGGGCTGCGCCTCTCCTGAATGCCTCGACGATCCTCTTATCCTCCACCCGGTCATCGTGAACCTTCGCGCAGCCGGCATCGTCGTCGCGGCGGCGGCCGGAAACGAGGGCCCGGCGTGCGGGACCATCCGCTTCCCGCCGGTGATCTATGACGAGGTATTCACCGTCGGCGCCGTGAGTCCCGAAGACTCGGTCGAGGAGTGGAGCAGCCGGGGCCCAGTCGTAGTGGATGGAAGCTACCGGCTCAAGCCGGACGTGACCGCGCCCAGCTCCGTGTGCTCCTCAATGCCCGGCGGCGGTTACGGTTTGCTCTCGGGGACCAGTTCGGCCGCCCCGCACGTGGCGGGACTCTTCGCTCTGGTTCTCGATGCGGTCCCGGCGCTGAACGGTCGGGTTGACCTCCTGGAGTCTGTCGCAGCGTCCTCAGCGATTCCGCGGACCGCGGATCAGGACTGCGGATTCGTTCCCGGGACGCAGATACCCAACAACACGAACGGCTGGGGGCGCATCGACGCCTACTCGGCGTACCTGCGAGCCATGTATCCTTCCGACGCTCCCGAGGACGGTCCGGCGCCTCCCTCCGGCACGATCCGGGTCTCCCCGAACCCCTTCGGCCGGAAGACGTTGATCTCTTTCTGCCTCAAGGAGAAGGCCACCGTGACGGTGGAGGTCTATGACGCCTCGGGCCGGCTGGTGCGAACGCTCCTCTGCGCGGACAAGCGGGAGCCCGGGCCCCACGCCGTGACCTGGAATGGGCTGGACGGGCACGGCGAGCCACTTCCCACCGGCACGTACTTCGTCCAGGTCGCAACCCCCACCGCCGGTTGGTCCGAGAGGGTGGTGCTGCGCCGCTAGCTTGCTGAGCCAAGGGCGGCGCAAGACCGACCGTGGTTCCACAGGCCCGAGCGGTGCGCCCCGCGGGCCTGGGGTGGACCGCGTCGAAGGGTGCCGCTCTTTCTGTTGCATCTCCATCTCAACCGAATCGAAATATCGCCGCCATAAGGATGATAGGGCTCCCCTTTTCGCCGGACATGCCATATACTTATGCTTGTTGTTTGTCATGCTGGGAGTGAAGGGGTCTGAGCCCTTTGCGCCCGGTTGGTTCGGTCCGGCCCGGCCGTTGGGCGGACGACACACTCCAAGGGGGAGGCTCCCGATGCGGATCGCGTGGAAGCTCATGCTCCTGCTCGCCGTGCTCGCCATGGGCGCGGCGGCACCGGCTCTCGCCAGCGTGCCCAAGGTCGTCTTCTGCGACGACTTCGGCTACGCCACCTGACCCTATTGTCCAGCAGCCCGGTGCGGGCTGGAGATGCTCTATAACGAGTTCCCGACCACTGTTCTCGTCGCGGATACACACAGCGGCACTGGCGGCGATCCCTTCGACTTCCCGGAGGGTCTCGCCCGGATGGACTGGTACGGAGTCGGCGGCGTGCCGGATGTGCGGGTCGATGGCAGCCGCCAATACGTCGGCGGCGACGACTGCGCTACCAGGTACAGCGTCTATCGCGCTGGATACATCGCGCGCATGGCTGAGACCGGCGAGATGAGCCCCGTCGCGATCACGGGTTCCTATGTCGCCGACGGTGACTTGCTCACGATCAACGCTCTCTACACCTTGGTCGACCCGGTGGCCCAGACGGGAGTCCGGGCGACCCTCTTCATCACGGAGGACGCTGTCGTCTACAGCGGAACCACGTACAACCACCTCAGCCGCGCGATCTACGACCAGGACATCACGACCCTGGTGAACCAAGGCGACATGGCTCCCGTGACCAGCACGTTCACAATCGGCGCGACCTGGAACCTGGACAACATCCACGTGATCTGCATCCTGCAGAAGACGACCGGCACCAAGGAGATCATCCAGGCTGCGGCGCTGCCCTACCTCCCTGACTACAAGGTGACGTTCACGTATCCTGTCCGGTCCGTGCCAAGCGGAAACGGAGAGGCCCTGTTCGTCGGCTTGGTGGAGAACGTGGGCGAAGTCGCGGACGCGCTGACGCTCTCCGTGGACGACGACTTTGGCTGGCCGATTACCTTCCGGGTCGGCGCCGACCCGACCTGGTACACCGACCCCCAGACCGTCAACCTGGCAATCGGGGAATCGATACCGGTCGAAGTCAAGGTCACGACCGACTCCGCCAAGCGGATCGGCAGTGGGAACTTCTGGTGCCAGTCTGCGGTGACCGGACGCCTCGGGCCATCTGCGCTCGAGGTCTACAACCTCTCGCACTCCATCATGTTCGTCGATGACGACGGAAGCCGCACCGACGAAACGCCTTTCATCAACGGCCTCGCGGCTCTGGGCTATCTCTACGAGGAGTGGGACGTCTACTTCGACCACGGCAATACCGCTCCGAAGGCGCGGGACATGGCCGGGTTTGACGTCGTGGTCTGGCACACGGGTTACACGGGCACGGCCATGGGCGAGAACGACCAGTCCGCGCTCATGACTTACCTGGATGCCGGCGGCTGCCTGTATCTGAGCAACCAGGACCTGACCAACACCGTCTACCCGCCGAACACCTTCGCCGTGGACTACCTCGGCATCGCCAGCCGCGTCCTCAACACCCGGGCCCACACCGCGGTCGGCGTGGCCGACGATCCGATCACGAATGGGATGTCGATTCCGCTGACCTATCTGACCGAGGGGCTGAACAAGGCCGACACCATCCGCCCCACCGCCTCGGCGCACACCATCTTCTTTGCCGAATACGACAGCTCCTGTGCCGTGGCCAACGAACTCGCGCGCGGCGCCCGAACGGTCTACAGCAGCATCATCCAGAACGCGTTCAGCACCAGCGCGGCCGATCCGAACAACAGCCAGACCGTGTTGCAGCGGACCCTCGCCTGGCTGACCTACCAGAGCACGACCGACGTGGCGCCGTTGGTGGCCGAGCCGTCGCGCCTCACGGTGGTCCCGAACCCGTTCACCCGCGACACCGACCTGAGCTTCAGCCTCTCCCCCCGGGCCTCTGCCGGCGCGGTGCGGCTGACGATGGTCGATGTGTCGGGCCGCCAGGTACGCACCCTGGTGGATGGAACGCTGCGTCCCGGAATGCAGCTCCTGCGCTGGAACGGAGCGGACGACGCCGGCCGGGCGCTTCCCTCCGGGATCTACTTCAGCAAGCTGCAGACATCCGAGGGTACGGAGACCCGAAAGGTCATCCTGACCCGCTAGGAACCGAACCCCTCTCAGAGGGCCCGGCATCGAGCGAGCCCCGGCCTCAAGGCCGGCCGAGTCATAGAGGAGGAGATCCCACCAGGGATCTCCTCCTCGGCGTTCGGGGCGGAAGCGGAGTACCCGGCGTGCTGTCGTGGCAAAAGGCGCGACTCCGGCCGATGCTGCGGCCTCCTTCCGTCTTGCGTGTCCATCTCATCTGTACCGAAAGACGGCCGTCAAAGTGCGAGACCTGCCCATTTTTCGGGCGACATACCTTATACTTGAAGCCAAAGCATGGGGGTGTCGGAGGCTCTGGCGGCCTGCGGTGCCCGTCGAGGCCAGTCCGCTTCGGCGTCGCGGCGGACGATTCGTTCCTATGGGAGGCTCCCGATGCGGATTGCCTGGAAGTCCCTGTTTGTTTTGGCCGTCCTCCTGCTCAGTGCCTCGGCCCCCGCCCTCGCTGGGGTGCCGAAGGTCATCTTCGCGGACGAGTTCGGATGGGCCACCTGACCCTACTGCCCCCGGGCGCGGTGCGCGCTCGAACTCATGAACGAGAACTTCCCGAACTCCTTCCTGCATGTGGACAACCACATCAATGCCGACCCGTTCCAGGTGCCCGAGACCGCGGCTCGCGCAAGCTGGTATGGCGTGAGCAGCGGTCCGACCGCGGTCTTCGACGGCCTGAGCCCGATGGCGATCGGGGCCGACGATACGTGCGCCCTGCAGTACACCTGGTATGTGGATGGCTTCTATACCCCCCGGTGGAACGCGACGGGGGGACTCGCCCCGGTCAGCATCGAAGGCTACTACGCCATTGACGGCAATCACCTGACCGTCGAAGCCACCTACCGGCTGGAGGATCCGGTGGCTCTGACCGGCATCCGCGCGACCTTCTTCCTGGCCGAGAACCACGTGTTCTACCAGGGATCCACCTACTTCGACCATGTCACTCGTTCGATCTACAATCAGAACATCACGCTGACCAATGTGGGTGACGAAGTCACGGTCCAGACCACGATTACCCTCGACGCCGGGTGGAATCCCGCCAATTTCGAGGTGATCGCCATCGTGCAGAAGACCTCCGGCACCAAGGAGGTCTACCAGGCGGCGGCGCTGCCCTACCTGCTCGACTACCGGCTCGCCCTCGCTCCGCAGGTGCGGTCGGTCCCCGACGGCAGCGGGGAGGCCTTGTTCACCGGAAGTGTCCAGAACGTCAGCGCGGTGGCCGATGTGCTGACCCTCTCCATGGACACCGGCTTCGGCTGGCCGGTCGTCTTCCAGGTGGGCAGCGACCCGACCTGGCACACGGACCCACAGGACCTCTCCCTGGCTGCCGGAGCTTCCGCCGCCATCACGGTCAAGGTCACCACCGACGACGAGATGCGGATCGGCGTCGGCAACTTCCGGTGCCAATCCGCGGTGACCGGACGCCTCGGGTCGCTCCCGCTCAAGATCTTCAACAGGGGGTATTCCATCTTCTTTGTGGACGCGGACGGAAGCCGGACCGACGAAACGGCGTTCACCACGGCCTTTGCCGGTCTCGGCTACCTCTACGAGAACTGGGATGTCTACAACGGCCATGGAAACGCGACCCCGGCGGCCGAGAACCTGGCGGACTATGATGTGGTGGTCTGGCACACCGGATATGCGGCGACAGTCCTCGACGCCGATGACCAGGAAACCCTCATGGACTATCTCGACGCCGGAGGCAACCTCTACCTGAGCAGCCAGGATGTCATGACCAGTGTCTATCCGCCGAACGTCTTCGCGGTGAACTACCTCGGTGTGGCCACGCGCCCCCTCAACACCCGGGCGCACACCGCGATCGGCGCCCCGGGAGACCCGATCTCGGGCGGCATGTCGATTCCGCTGACCTACATCAGCGAGACCCTGAACCGGCCCGATGGCCTGCGCCCGACCGCCACGGCGCACGCCGTGTTCTACAGCGAGCTAGACAGCACCAACGCGGTGGCGAATGAGCTGGGGAACGGCTCCCGGGTGGTCTTCAACACCATCGTCCAGAACGCGTTCGACACGAGTGGCGCCGACCCGAACAACAACGAGACGGTGATGGAAAAGGCGATCGCCTGGCTGACCCATCAGCAGACCACGGCCGCGCCCGAGGGGCCGGTCGCGGTCTCTCGTCTCACCGTCGTGCCGAATCCGTTCGCCGGAAACACCGACCTGCGGTTCAGCCTCTCCGCCCGCGCGTCCGCCGGGAAAGTGCGGCTGACCATGGTGGACGTCGCCGGCCGCCAGGTGCGCACGCTGGTGGACGGTTCGCTGGATCCGGGCGCGCAGCTTCTGAGGTGGGACGGAGCGGACGATGCCGGCCATGCGCTCCCCTCCGGGATCTACTTCGGCAAGCTGCAGACGGCTGAGGGGGCCCAGACCCGAAAAGTCATCCTGACCCGCTAGAAGAAGAGACAGACATCACCCGGCCGCCTGCCTTCGGATCAGGCGGCTGCGGGTTCGACCCTCCTTGAGCGGGAGGGTGACGCAGCGACAGGCTCCGCCACTCCTCCCGCTCTGCATTCGCCCGCTCTGCGTTCACCCGCTCTGCATTGACCCCTCTGCACTGGCCCGGACTGCGCAGATCCGGACTGCACTGGCCCGGACTGCGCCGGCCCAGACTGCCACGGTCTGGGGTTGCTCGCGGTGCTCGCCCGCCCTACACTCCCTCCGGCCTGCCCCGGGAATTGGGGGCCAGCGTTTGTCGACGCTTGCGGAAAGGAGACCACCCGGTGATCAATTTCGTGGCCCTGGCCGCCATTATCGTGGCCGTCACGTTCTTTGTCCGCCAGTCCGGCAATCCGATCGGGCACCAGCCCGCGTATCTGCGCCGCCGCATCCTGAACTGGGTCCCGCTTGGAGTCGGCTACGCCTTCCTCTACTTCGCGCGGTACAACATCAACCCGGCCAAGGTCGCCCTGGGCGATCTCATGACCAAGCATGAGTTCGGCACGATCGGCGCCGCGGGCACCTGGACCTATGCGATCGCCTTCCTCCTGAATGGCCCCTTGACGGACCGGATTGGCGGGCGCAAGGCGATGCTGATCTCCACCGTGGGCGCGGCGCTCAGCAACGTCTTCCTGGGGGTGCTGGTCTTCCTTCTCGGCACCCCCGAGCAGGCCCACTACCTCCGCAGCGCGGCCGGCCACGGTCTCCTCATGGGGCTTTTCGTCGTGCTCTACTCCCTGAACATGTACTTCCAGAGCTTCGGGGCGGTGAGCATCGTGAAGGTGAACAGCGGCTGGTTCCATGTCCGCGAGCGCGGAACCTTCGGCGGAATCTTCGGCATCCTGATATCCGCCGGACTCTTCTTCGCGTACAACTTCGGCCCCTGGATCGTCGGGGTCCTGCACACCGTCCGCGACGCGGCCGGCAAGGCGATACAGGTACAGCCGCCCTTCTGGGTCTTCTGGATTCCGAGCCTGCTCCTCCTGGGCACCGCACTCTGGATCTACCTCGTGGTGCGCGACCGCCCCCAGGAGGCCGGCTTCGCCAACTTCGACACGGGCGATGCCTCCTCGGGCGAGGATGACCGGCCCGACCCCTTCGGCGTCATCCTGAAGAAAGTAGTCACGAATCCGATCGTCCTGACCATCGGCGCCATCGAGTTCTGCACCGGAATCCTGCGGCAGGGGATCATGCAGTGGTACCCGATCTACGGCAACGAGTGGGGCTTCAAGTCGACCTTCGTGGTCTTCCAGCAATGGGGACTGATGCTCTTCCTGGCCGGATCGGTTGGCGGGATGGTCGCCGGATGGGTCTCCGACAAGGTCTTCGGGTCGCGACGCGGCCCGGTGGCGGCCCTGCTCTACGGACTGATGCTGGTGGCGGTCCTGGTCATGATCCCGATGGTCCAGCAGCCGGTCAAGGGAGTGGCGGTCGACTCCGCCCACCTCTGGGGGCTGGGGATCTGCGTGATCGTCATCTCCTTCTGCGTCATCGGCACGCACGGAATGCTGTCGGGCACGGCCACCATGGACTTTGGCGGCCGCAAGAACGCCGGCACGGCAGTGGGGCTGATCGACGGGCTGGTCTACCTGGGCACCGGCATCCAGTTTCTCGGCCTGGGATACCTCACGGAGCAGTCGTGGAGGTACTGGCCGCCGTTCCTCGTCCCGTTCGCGATCATCGGGACCCTGCTGGCAATCAAGATCTGGAAGGCGATGCCCCAGCCCGCGCGGCGGGGCGGCGGGCACTGAGCGGCCACGGCCGGTCTTCTGGGCGCGGCGGCCTAGCCCCGGCAGGCGAGGCCTGCAACCACTTTCGCTCGCCCTCGTATCGCCGCCATTCAGTTGCGCGGGACCCCGGCACGTCCCGCCCGCCAGCCAACGGGAGGGCTCGATGCTCCGTCCCCAGCTCCGTCCCCAGCTCTGCGCCCGACTCTGCGCCCGGCTCCGTACCCGGCTCCGCGTCCAGCGCTGTGCGCGCGAGGCCGCCGGCAATCATGTCGCGCCCCGCGAACGGGGGAACTCCGGTGTTCGTCGCCGCAGTCTGTCGGGATCGATCCTTCTGGCCTGCGCCGCCGCCTCGTTCCCGTCTCTGGCCTTGGCCACTTGGGCCTTCGCCCGGCAGGCGGACCCCCCATCCCCCGCCTCGCCGGCCGCCGCCTCCCACCGCATCGAACGCGCAACGTCTCCGATCCACGTCGACGGCAGGCCGGAAGAGACCGCCTGGCGGGATGCGCTCATGGTCGAGGTCAACTGCGAGAACATGCCGGGGGAGAACATCCCGGCTCCGGTTCGGACCGAGTGCCGGCTGACCTATGACCAGGACAACCTCTACGCGCTTTTCGTGTGCCAGGACCCCCGTCCCGGCGAGATCCGCGCCCGCCTCACGGACCGGGACGGCGGCTGGGGCGACGACCGGGTCGGCATCATGCTCGACACCTTCAACGACGAGCGCCGGGCGTTCGAGTTCTTTGTCAATCCGTTGGGCACGCAGGCCGACGTCTTCCGCAACGACGTCGGCAGCGACGAAAGCGAAGACATGACCTGGGACGCGATCTGGAGCTCTGCCGGCCAGATCACCCCCGACGGCTACGTGGTTGAGATCGCCATTCCGTTCGCGTCGCTTCGCTTTCCGCGCACAGACGAGGAACAGACCTGGGGCTTTTCCCTCTTCCGCGACTACTGGCGGGAGAACCGCCACCAGATCGGCTCGATCCCGAACGACCGCAACCGGAACTGCCAGGTCTGCCAGTACGCCAAGATGTCCGGCCTCCGGGGAATCGCGCCGGGCCGCAACCTGGAGTTTGATCCGACCTTCACCGCCCGGCGGAATGATCGGTACACGCCCGCGGGTCGCTGGGACATCGGCAAGGAGGAAATCGATCTGGGTTTGTCCGCCCGCTGGGCGGTCACGCCAAACCTGAGTTTCAACGCCGCTCTCAACCCCGACTTCTCGCAGGTCGAGGCGGATGCCGCCCAGCTCGACGTCAACCTCCGCTACGCCCTCCAGTACGCGGAGCGCCGACCCTTCTTTCTGGAGGGATCCGACTTCTTCAACACCCCGATCCCCTCGGTCTACACCCGCTCGGTGGCCGATCCGATCTGGGGCGCCAAGCTCACGGGCAAGGTCGGCGCCAATGCCATCGGCGTGTTTGCCACCCGGGACGAGACCAACAACGTCTACGTCCCCGCCGACGGCGGGGCTCCCGAGAACTACTCCTATGACCGCCAGGTCACCGGAGCGGTCCTGCGCTACCGGCGCGATGTGGGAAGCGGATCCACCCTGGGAGGGTTGACCACGATCCGGGAGTCCGGCCGGTACCACAACCGCGTCTATGGCGCGGACGGGCTCATGCGCTTCGCCGGCACGGAAGGGATCCAGTTCCAGGCCCTGGGATCATCCACCCGGTATCCGCTCGAGGCCGCCAAAGAGCGCCAACTTCCGGGAGACGAGATCTCCGACTACGCCGCCAGCCTCGAGTACGCCCACGACAGCCGGAACTGGTCCTGGTCGGTTTCCGGGACGGACTTCGCGCCCGAGTTTCGCGCGGATGCCGGCTTCATCGAGCGCGTGGACTACCGCGGGTGCGGGACAGACTTCAGCCGGACCTGGTGGGGCGGACCCGGCGCGACGTTTACCCAGACCAACGTGGGTTTCGAGACCACCTACGCCGAGAACCACGACGGCACGCCCACCGATCGCCTCGCCGCCGCCTACGCCAACATCACCGGCCCTCGGGAGCTCTACCTGCGCCCGCGGTTCGAGCACAAGTCGGAGCGATTCGCCGGGAGGGACTTCACCACTGACTTCGGCCTCCTGAGGTACGGCGCACGCCCCAGCGGTCGGTTCAACTTCTGGGGCGTTGTGGCCTACGGCGAAGGCGTGGACTACGACAACCTGCAGGTGGCTCGGCGGCACTGGGGCGGTCCGGGTTTCAGCTACAACTACGGTCGGCACGTGGAGTTCACCATCGATCACACCTATGAGTACCTGAGCTTCGCGGGCGCACGGATCTACAGCGCGAATCTCATTCAATCCCGGCTGGTCTACCAGTTCACGACGCGGGCGCTGGCGCGGTGCATCGTCCAGCTCACCGACGTCGATTTCAACCGGTCGGCCTACCGGCCCGAGCTGCAGCCGGACGTGCCCAGTGGCTCGGCCCGGCTCTTGCTGCAGCTGCTCGGCTCCTACAAGGTCAACGCGCAGACTGTCGTCTATGTCGGCTACTCCGACGTGGCGCGAGGCCGGCATCCGCATCTGGTCCGGCCGCGGGACCGCACCGTCTTCGCCAAGCTGGGCTACGCCTGGCTGGTTTGAGCGGCGGGCCCGGCACCGGTCAGTGCAGCACGAACCGGATCGGGACCGTCACCCACACCTTCACGGGCCGATGCTGCTGCATCGCCGGCTTGAAGACCCAGGACCGCACGGCCGCCAGAGCCGCCTCATCCAGCATCGGGTGCCCTGACACGACGAACGCCTTCTCGATCCGGCCCTCCTTGTTCACCATCGCCCGCACCACCACGACGCCCTCGACCTCGGCCGCGCGCGCCATGTCCGGGTAGACGGGCGCCGGGTTCACCACCGGGTAGGGCTGCTCTTCCGTGACCACGAACTCTCCCGGATCGGGATCCGTCTCCGGGATCGAAGCCGGATCGACGACAATCGACTCCCCCTCCCGGACCAGATCTGCCGGGCCGATCGGCGACTGCTGTTCCACCCACTCGTCCGCGCCCTGGTAACGAACATCCGGGGCCGCGAAATCGGGAACCGCTTCGGGCACCCCACTGACGGAGGGGAGAACCGACTCCGGCTCCGGCTGCGTCACGGCCGGATCGATCTGCGGCTGGATCGGCGGAGGAGGCACGAAGTCGTCGAACTTGACGACGCGCTGGACATCCGGAGGAATCAGCGTCGGCAACTCCCCGGTCGCGAGCCCGCGCTGGATGAACCAGGATCCGAAGACCAGGAAGTGCAGAACGATCGCAGAGAGGATTCCGCGGCCCAGCAGACCCCGGGCGTGCATCTTGAGCGGGTGCTGGTCGCTGCTCACGACCGGAAAGACGGCATCATCCGAGAAGAACCAGGGATGAGCCCGGGCGATCGGTTTCATGGCCATGCTGCCTTTCCCCAACCCCTGCGACTCCGGGACCGGACGGGAACAGGCCGAGCACGGGTCCACGATCGGTGGCTTCGCTCGTCTTCAGGATGGCACCGACCGGGACGGGTGTCCAGTGCGTGATGTGGTACTCGAGCGGATGGCGTATGATTCCCGGCCGGGCCAGGCCAGACGATTCATGAAGCCCGCCGCGAGACCGCGGAGATGCGGGCCAAGGCGAGGCGCGCGACAAGGGCGCAGGAGGAGTGGATGAGCGATTCCCGCCAGACCCGCCAGGTCGCGCTCGAGAGCGCTCTGGCGACGCGCATCCTCGTCAAGGACTCGGCCACCGGGACGTTTCTGCAGGGGTTGGGCCTGACCGAAGCCGAGTACCGCGGCGACCGATTCGCTCACCATCCCCGTGACCTCCGGGGGAACCACGACGTCCTGGTCCTGACCCGTCCCGATGCCGTCGCCGCCCTGCACGACGCCAACCTGGCAGCGGGTGCTGACTTTGTTGAGACTGACACTTTCACGGCCACGGTCATCGCCCAGTCCGACTACGGCCTGGAGCCGTTCGTTCGGGAGATGAACCGGGAAGCGGCGTCACTCGCCCGCGCCCGCGCGGATGCCTGGACCGCGCGCACCCCCATGCAGCCGCGCTTCGTCATCGGGTCTATCGGGCCGACGAACCGGACCTTGAGTCTCTCCCCCCGCGTGGAGGATCCGGCCTACCGCGCGGTCACCTTCGCCCAGGTGCGCGACAGCTACGCCGAGCAGATCCGCGGGCTCTTGGAAGGAGACGTGGACCTCCTCGCCGTCGAGACGATTTTCGACACGCTGAACGCCAAGGCCTGCCTGCTGGCCACCGAAGAAGTCTTCGCCGAGTTCTCCCGGCGGCTTCCCCTCCTGCTCAGCGTGACGATCATCGACCGCAGCGGCCGCACGCTCTCCGGGCAGACGGTGGAGGCGTTCTGGACCTCGGTGCGCCACGCGCGTCCCCTCTTCGTCTGCGTCAACTGCTCCCTGGGGGCGCGGGACATGAGGCCGTTCATCGAGGAGCTCTCCCGGATCGCCGATGCCCGCGTCGGTTGCTATCCGAACGCCGGATTGCCCAATGCCTTCGGCCGGTACGACGAGACTCCCGAGGAGACGGCGGCACTTTTGGGCGCGTTCGCGCGGGAAGGCCTGGTCAACCTGGTGGGGGGCTGTTGCGGCACCACTCCGGCTCATGTCGCGGCGATCGCCCGGGAAGTGCGGGGAATCACGCCGCGGAGGGTTCCGGCCCATGACGGCCTCACCCGGCTCGCCGGCCTCGAGCCGCTCGTCTTCCGTCCCGACGGCAACTTCGTCATGGTCGGCGAGCGCACCAACGTGAGCGGGAGCCGCCGCTTCGCCGACTGCGTGCGCCGGGCCGACTGGTCGGCCGCGCTCGCCGTGGCGCAGGAACAGGTGCGCGGCGGCGCCAACGTCCTCGACGTCAACATGGACGAGGGGATGCTCGACTCCGAGGCGGCGATGCGGACCTTCCTCAACCTCGTGGCCACGGAGCCGGATGTGGCCCGCCTCCCGATCATGATCGACTCGTCGCGCTGGTCGGTTCTGGAAGCGGGGATGCAGTCGGCGCAGGGCAAGTGCGTCGTCAATTCGATCAGCTTGAAGGAGGGCGAGGCGGACTTTCTCGAGAAGGCGCGAGCGGTGCGCCGGTACGGGGCCGCCGCCGTGGTCATGGCGTTCGACGAACAGGGCCAGGCCGAAACCGCCGCCCGCAAGTTCGATATCTGTGCGCGAGCCTACCGTCTCCTGACGCAGGAAGTCGGATTCCCGCCAGAGGACATCATCTTCGATCCGAACATCTTCGCAGTCGCCACCGGCATGGAAGAGCACGACGACTACGCGCTCGCCTACCTCGAGGCGGTACGGCTCCTGAAGGCGGCGTTTCCGAGCTGCAAGGTGAGCGGCGGCGTCAGCAATCTCTCCTTCTCGTTTCGCGGGAACGACGCCGTGCGGGAAGCGTTTCACTCGGCCTTTCTCTACCACGCCATTCGCGCCGGCATGGACATGGGGATCGTCAACGCCGGGCAGTTGGCGGTCTACGAGGAGATCGCGCCGGAGCTGCTCGAACGCGTGGAGGATGTTCTTTTCCGCCGGCGACCCGACGCGACGGAGCGGATGCTGGAGCTGGCGGCCCGGGTCAAGGGAACGGCCCGCAAGCGGGAGACGGAAGACGCCTGGCGGCAGCTCCCGGTGGAAGAGCGGATCCGCCACGCTCTCGTGCACGGGCGGGCCGAACACGCGGAAGAGGACGCCGAAGAAGCCCGACTTCAACTCGGCTCCGCCCTCGCGGTCATCGAAGGCCCGCTGCTCCGGGCCATGCAGGTGGTGGGCGACCTGTTCGGCGCCGGGAAGATGTTCCTGCCCCAGGTCGTGAAGAGCGCCCGGGTGATGAAGAAGGCGGTTGCCTACCTCGAGCCGTTCGTCGCCGCGGCGCAGGACAGCGGGGCTTCGGCCGGCGACCCGACGAGCGGCCTGCCGGGCAACCTGGCGGGCGGCCTGCCCGGAGACCGCCCGGCCGCGGGACAGCTCTCCCGCTCCGGGACCCGGCGGCCCGGCAAGATCGTCCTCGCCACGGTCAAGGGAGACGTGCACGACATCGGCAAGAACATCGTCGGCGTGGTGCTCGCCTGCAACAACCTCGAAGTCATCGACCTGGGGGTCATGGTGCCGGCCGGCCGCATCCTCGACGCCGCCGAGGAGCAGGGGGCGGACCTGGTCGGTTTGAGCGGACTCATCACGCCCAGCCTCGATGAGATGGTCGTCGTGGCGCGGGAAATGGAGAGACGCGGCCTGCAGCTGCCGCTGCTGATCGGCGGAGCCACCACCAGCCGCCCGCACACCGCGGTGCGCATTGCCCCCGTCTACTCCGGCCCCGTGGTCCATGTCCTCGATGCCTCGCGCTCGGTCGGGGTCGCCGCGGCTCTGATCGACCCGCTCCGCCGGGAATCATTCGCTCGGAAGAACCGGTCCGAACAGGAGGAGCTGCGGAAGATCCATGCCGGCAACCGCGGCCGACCGATCCTCCCCTATGAAGAGGCAAGGAGGCGGCGCTTCCAGATCGAATGGCGAGCCGAGGATCTGCCCGCGCCGGAGTTTCTCGGGCGCCGCGTGTGGCTGGAAGTGCCGCTGGAGGAACTCGCCGCCGCCATCGACTGGACCTTCTTCTTCACCGCCTGGGGGCTCAAGGGGCGCTACCCGGCGATCCTGGAGAGCCCGGAGTATGGCGCCGCCGCCCGTGACCTGCTGGCCAACGGGCGGGAGATGCTGGCCCGCATCGTCGCCGAGCGGAGTCTCCGGGCCCATGCGGTCTATGGATTCTGGCCGGCCGCCTCGGACGGAGACGACATTGTTCTCTATACCGATGCCACGCGCCGCGAGGAGCGCCGACGCTTCCCGATGTTGCGACGCCAGCAGGACGACGGGGAGGGGAAGCCCTGCTACTCGCTCGCGGATTTCGTGGCGCCGCACGACCGCGGCTTGTCCGACCACGTGGGAGCCTTCGCGGTAACCGCGGGAATCGGCCTCGATGAGCTTGTGGCAAGACACGAGCGGGCCCATGACGACTACGCAGCGCTGACCTGCAAGGCGCTCTCCGACCGGCTTGCCGAAGCGCTGGCCGAGGTGCTGCACCGCCGAGTGCGCGCCGAATGGGGATACGGGCGGGATGAGAACCTCACCGTGGAGGAGCTGATCGCCGAGAAGTACCGCGGCATTCGTCCCGCGTTCGGCTATCCCGCTTGTCCCGACCACTCCG
This sequence comes from uncultured bacterium, assembly GCA_964473865.1. Classification (GTDB taxonomy): domain Bacteria; phylum Eisenbacteria; class RBG-16-71-46; order CAIMUX01; family CAIMUX01; genus CAIMUX01. The sequence continues at coordinate 50,012 of CAYYQN010000030.1, forward strand.
AGAAGCCGGCCCTCTTCGACCTGCTGGGCGCCTCCGCGGCCGGGATTGCCCTGACCGAGAACTACGCCATGCTGCCCGCCTCCAGTGTGAGCGGGATCTACCTCGCGCACCCCCGCGCGCGATATTTCCTGGTGGGGCGGATCGGCCGGGATCAGCTGGAAGACTACGCTCGCCGGAAGGGCCTGCCGGTGGAAGAGACGGAGCGGTGGCTGCGGCCGAATCTGGGGGAGGGCTAGCAGGCTCTGCAGAACCCAGTCAACCCAGGCCGGAGCGCCGAGCGGTCGGCGGCGAGGCGCGACGACGATGGCGATGCCGCGCCGGAACGCGCCCCCGGTCGCAACCTCTGCCGGTCCGGGACCCGCTCACACCACCTGGGATTCGGAGACCGGGGCTAGCCTGCGCAGCGCATCGGCCAGGGCCCGGGCCTGCACCGGGCGGGTGAGACGGAGCGACCCGTCGCCCGGGGTGGTCGGCGCGCCGGCCCGCAGGCCTTCGATCCAGAGAATGCGCAAACCGGTGTCCTCGATCAGCTCCATGATCGAGGACGGCAGTTCTCCCGCCGGACCGGCCACACGGTCATCCAGGCAGAGGATCTCGAAAGGCCGGCCCTGATCGGAGGCTCGCCGCAGCTCCGCCACCACCGCCCCCACATCCGATACTCCGGACGCCTCCATGCCGAGATTCACGAAATCCTCGACCAACGCGACCAGCGCTCCGGTGACCGGGGCGGCGGCGAGAACGCGCGTGCGGCGCAGCGCGCCTTCCGCCCGCCGTGCCCGCATCGTGTGCACATCGTTGACCGCCAATGGGACGCGGAGCCAGAGGACCGACCCTTGTCCCTTGGCCGGCTCGACTCCGATTTCGCCGCCCATCAACTCGACCAGTTGCCGGCAGATCGCCAGACCAAGGCCGGAGCCGCCGAAGCGGCGCGCGACGGTGCGATCACCCTGGCTGAACGAGCGGAAGAGGCGTCCCGTGGCCTCCGGCGGGATTCCCACGCCGGTATCGCGCACGCTGAAGCGAATCAGCACCTCTTCCGGCCGCCGTTGCACGAGCTGGGCGCGCACCTCGACCTCTCCGGAGGGAGTGAACTTCACGGCGTTGCCCACCAGGTTGGTCAGCACCTGCCGCAGACGCCCGGGATCGCCGCGCACCTGCACGGGAATCCGGCCGTCACACCGGCAATAGAGCTCGACCTTCTTCCCCTGAGCCGACACCGCCAGGAGTTCCGCGGCCTCGTCCATCACCAGGCGCGGATCGAAGAGCACCGACTCCAGCTCGAGTCGTCCGGCCTCCATCCTGGAGTAGTCGAGAGTGTCGTTCACGATACCGAGCAGGGAGCGGGCGGACTGGAGCGCCATCAGGACGAACCCGCGCTGCTGGGGGCTCAAGCCGCTCTCCAGGAGCAGCTCCGTGGTTCCGATGACTCCGGTCAGCGGGGTGCGGATTTCGTGGCTCATGGTGGCAAGGAATTCGGCCTTCATCTCCGCCGCGCGCACCGCCTCGTCCCGGGCCTCGGACAGCTCTCGTTGGGACCGGTTTCGTTCGGTAACGTCCACGGTAACCGCCAGGGAGCGCAGGATCCGGCCGTGGGAGTCACGCTCGGCGATGGCGGAGAGGAGCGTCTCCACCACCACCCCGTCACGCGTCAAGAACTCGTAGGGCACGTCGCGGCAGACCCCGGTGCGGTAGAACTCCGGGAGAACGACTTCGCGGGCCAGACGCTGCGAAGACTCGGTCAAGAACTCGGTGGACCTGTGACCGATGACCTCGTCGCGCGAGTATCCCAGCTTCTGCAACCAGTGATTGCTGACGCTCACGATCCGGCCCTCGGGATCGATCGAGTGCAGCATGACCGGCGTGTTCAAGTAGAGAGTGCGGTAGCGCTGCTCACTGAGACGCAGGGCCTCTTCGGCGACCCGGCGTCCGGTGATGTCCGATGCGCTGACGCAGACTCCGAGCACCTCCCCTTCCGGCTCGCGGACCGGGTAGAGGTCCAGGGCGTACCAGGCGAGCCCTCCGTCTCTCCGGCGCGCCTCGCGCTCCACCGTGATCTCCTCTCCAGCAAGCGCCCGGGGAAACTGGTCCCGAAACATCTCCGTGAACGGGCAGGGGTCGGCCAGGGAGATGCAGTCCCCGGACGTCAGTTCCCGGCCGAAGAGATCGATTGCCTTCTCCCGCGCCAGGCGATTCAGTTCCACGCTGCGCCCGTCACCGTCGAACAACACGATCACGTGCCGGTTGCCGTCCAGGATGGCCTGCAGCTTCGCCGCCTGCTGGCGCAGATCCTCCTTTGCCTTCCGCTCCGCGGTCACGTCGCGAAAGAAGACCGCCAGCCGCCCGGGTCCCGTCGGGATCGCGTGTACCTCGAAGATGCCGCGAACGCCGTCTTGGTCGTAGGGGATCCCGTCCCACTCCCGCGCCTTGCCGGTGGTGGCGACCTCCCGGAATCCGGCGGGAATCGGCGTGCCCACCAGGTCCGGGAACGCCTCCTCGATCGACAAGCCGATGAGGCCGGGTCCTCGCGGTCCCAGCAAGGGTGCGGTCCGACGGTTGTAGCCGGTGAAGATGAGCCGCCCGTCCGGGCGTAGCTCGTAGCAGTGCGCCCCGAACGGAGCGGCCTCGATGATCTCGAACCATCGTTCGTGGGAGAGGACGTCGGGCACGGGCGAGCCGGGCGGCGGTGCGGCGGACGCCGGTGGGCCGGGCGACGCTGCCCCGGAGGCTGGTGAGCCGAGCGGCAGTGAACCGGGTGGCGCTGAGCCGAGCGGCGGTGCGCCGGACGCCGGTGAGCCGAGTGGCGGTACGCCAGAGGCCGTGGCGTCGGGCCCCAGCGGGCCGGACGCCGACGAATCGGTCGCGGACGAGCCGACGGCCGGAGCTTCCGGGACGGCGCCTCGCGCGCACGACCGTCCGAGCCCCCGGCGGGAAGCTTCTTCGCGCGGAGTCGAGATGGTGCGTTCCTCCCTACCTCCCGGTTATCGGAGTTGAGGCAGGGAGTGTTGAGCCTGGAGAGATCTGATATTTGGAAGGAATTCAGATTGGCCGTACAGCCATCCGCTCGCTTAAACGGGCTTTCTCTCGACCGTAGAGCCGGTACAGACCACGGTTCGACAGACAAGACACCGAAGTCAGCCCCACGACACGGCGGACTTCCGGGCGGGTGATGCGGACCCGCTCGGCACCCAGGAGGACCTGTTCTTCGCCCCAGATCCGAACCAGGGTGCGGAGGGCAAAGAACACCGGCCAGGCGCAGAACAGACGGAGCCGGGGCGCCCGGCGCGGGAGCAGCAGCGTGTATTCCATCGCTCGATCGAGGTAGGCGGCGGCCTCGCGCACGACGGAACCAATCAGCCGCAGGGCGCGGGCACGCTCGGCCGGTTCGGCAAGCAGTTGCACGCTGGTGCCGTGAGCCCGAGCCAACTCCTCGGGCAGGTAGCTCCAGCCGCGTTGGCGGTCTTCCGCCACGTCCTGCAGGATGTTCGTGTATTGCAGACCCAGTCCAAAAGGGACGGCCAGCGCCCGCAGCCGGTCCCGGTCGGCCGCACCGCAACCCAGATGCAGTACAAACAGGTCGGTCACCAGGTGTCCCGCGGTGCCCGCCACATAGTAGGCGTAGAGTCGCATCTCCTCGGTCGTATCCAGGACGTTACGCACCGACTGCGCGCTGTCGCTCGCCCGCTGCTCACGTCCGACAAAGGCCGCCATTCCGAGCGCCATGGCCTGCACCCAGCGGGAGATCACCCCGCGCGTCTCCTCCGGAAGCGAAACGTACGCGCGAAAGATGGCGCGACGTCCGCGGAACAGGCGGGTCTCAGCATCATCCGGAAACGGCAATGATTCCGACGGCGCCAGAGCCTCCGCAAGTTCGTCCTCAGTCCGGGCGGTGTCGGCAAGCCCCTGGGCCAACGCCTCGAGCCCCTCGACACGTGCCCCCGGGTCGAGACCGGTAGAGTCCTCCAGGAGATCGGCGAGACGGCAGAGCAGATAGGCCACCGTCACGGGATCGCGCAGCGGGCCCGGCAGCACGCGGATGGCAAGCGCGAAGGTCCGGGAGACCGACGGCAGCGCCGCGCGACAGGCGGCCAGCGCCTCCTCGTCGGGCTGGACCGCGCCCCGCCAGTGGGCGTTCGCGTCGAGGCGAAGCGGGCGCGGGATCGATCCGTCCCCGGCGAGGGCTCGCGCCCGTTTCATGGCGTGTCCTCCGGATCGAGCGGAGAGACGCCGAACCGCTCCAGCAGGCGCACGACCGACGTGAGCGGGAGTCCGATGATGGCGGTCGGGTCGGCTCCCTCCAGGGAGTCAAACAGCGCCACCCCGAGCGCCTCCGAGAGGTAGCTTCCGGCAGAGTGCAGCGGTCGCTCCAGTTCCACGTAGCGGCGAATCCGCTCCGCGGTGAGCGGGCGCATCCGCAATCGACTGGTCATGAATTCGTGCACCATCCGGCCATCGCGCGCGTCAAGGAGCGCCACCGCGTTGTGGAGACGATGCTCCTTCCCGGCGAGGAAGGTCAGTTGCTCGCGGGCGCGTTCCTCGGTGCCCGGCTTGGCCAGCAGGCGCCCCTCGCATTCGCCGAGCTGATCGGAAGCCAGGATGAGCGCGTCCGCATGCGACTCCCGGAGCGACAGCGCCTTGCCCACGGCGTTCTCCATCACCACGGTGCGGACCAGGTCCGCGTCGACAGACCCGGGGGGCGGGCAGATCTCCGCGAAGACGGGCGCTGCCGTTTCGAAGGGAATGCGAAGTCGGGCCAGAAGATCCCGGCGGAAGACCGATGTGGACGCGAGGACCAGTCGTCGACGACTCACGGCACCTCCCTTCGCATTCCGCGGGCCTCACCTCTGAGAGACCCGGCGCCGCCGACTCCTTCTTCCTCGTTCGGGCCGGCCGGGTCGGTTCCGTCCGACGGGAGAATAGCACAGCCGGACTCACGCCACTGCGCAAGGCGAACGTCCACGGAAGGACTGGGACCCTCGGCGCCGTGCTGCTATGCTGGCCGGGCGCGGGGACGGAGCGAAA
>CAYYQN010000031.1:0-21613 GCA_964473865.1 uncultured bacterium
CGGACTCGACCCGGGCGGCTTGCCGGGGGAACACGATCGAGTCGTCCCGCCACCGGTAAGGCGGACGAGGGCCGGCTGACTGCCGGCAACCACGGGAGGAAATCGTGTCGAATGTGGACCGGGCGATCACGCTGTTTCAGAACGGCCACGCGTGCTCCCAGGCGATCCTGATGGCGTGGGCGCCTGACTTCGGCCTGGATGCCTCGCAGGCCGCCCGGCTGGCCGCCGCCTTTGCCGGCGGGATGCGTCAAGGAAGCGTCTGCGGTGCGGCCACCGGGGCCTTCATGGTCCTCGGGCTCGCCATGTGCCACGAAGACTGCATCACTCGCGAAGGTCGCGCGACGGTTGCCGCCGCGGCGATGGCCTTCGGAGAGAGATTCCGCGAGCGCCTCGGTGTGATCAACTGCCCCGACATCCTCGGGTGCGACCTGCGCACACCGGAAGGCTTCGCCCTGGCCCAGGGCCGCGGCTGGTTCGCCGAGAAATGCGCACCCGCAATCCGGGCGGCCGCGGAGATCCTGGAGGAGATGGTGCCGTCGCGGAGGGGCTAGAGGCACTTCGACACGCCCTGACGGACGGTCGCGTCCGCGGCCAGGCTGAGATGGAACGCGGCCGGCCGAGCTGGTTGGGTTCTCTGGCATCGGGCCGCTCTGGCCGCTTCATGGCCGCCATTCATCTGGGTGTTGTTTCCGGCCGACACGGCGGAGGAGTCATGCGAAGACTCATCTCATCACTCGCGCTTGGATTCGTGGTGCTCACGGTCCTGCTGTCCGGCTGCGCGGCCGGACCGAACGACGCGGAGAATTCACCGGACCGGGAGGGCCGGATCGCTGGATTCTGGGTCGGCGTCTGGCATGGCTTGATCGCGCCCATCACCTTCATCGTCTCTGTCTTCAACCGTCAAGTGCGTCTGTACGAAGTCCACAACAACGGAAGCTGGTACAACTTCGGTTTCGTGTTGGGGGCCGGTCTCTTCCTGAGCGGCGGCATTCTGGGCCGGAGAAAGCGGGACCGCGACTGAGTCCGGACGAGCGGACGATCCTCGCGCCACGAAGAGCAGGCTGCTGGTCCAAGGGACCGGCTGGACGCGTTTGGTATGGTCAGCTCTGCCGGAGATCGCCTACCATGGACACAATCGACTCCAATGGACGTCTCAAGCCCATGAGGTAGACATCATGGCCCTCGACCGCCGTGGTTTCTTCAAGCTTGCAGCTGCCGGCTCGGCGAACCTCCTGGCTGCCTCCGCCGGGGCCAGCGAGACCCGGCCCCCAGCCGCCTCGGCCGACGCCTACGGCGTCCTGGTCGACACCACGTTCTGCATCGGCTGCCGCAAATGCGAGTGGGGCTGCAATCAGGTCAATACAGACCTCGCGCGCGGCCGGGCCTCCGACTTCGAGAACAAGTCGGTCTTCGCCCAGCATCGGCGCCCTACTGCGGATTCCTACACCGTCGTCAACCGGATCGCCGCGCCCAACCCGCTCCGCCCCGAAGAGCCTCTCTACATGAAGGTCCAGTGCCTGCATTGCATCCACCCGGCCTGCGCCTCAGCCTGCATCGTGGGTGCCCTCCGCAAGGAGCCGAGCGGCCCGGTCACCTACGATGCCTGGAAGTGCATCGGCTGCCGCTATTGCATGGTGGCATGCCCGTTCCAGGTGCCGACCTACGAGTACGCCGACGCGGCATCGCCGGAAGTCCGCAAATGCACCTTCTGCGCGACCCGCATCCTCGACGAAGGGCGCCGGCCGGCCTGCGTCGAACAATGCCCCAACGAAGCTCTCACCTTTGGCCGACGCGCTGAGCTCCTGGCCATTGCGCATCGGAGGATCGCGCGCACGCCCGGTCGCTACATCAACCACGTCTACGGAGAGGAAGAGGCCGGCGGCACGAGCTGGCTCTACCTGTCGGCCGTCGATTTCCGCGAGACGGAGCTGCCGGCCCTCGACGGCAAGCCGATCCCGGATCTGACCGAGAAGATCCAGCACGGCGTGTTCAAGGGGTTCGTTCCCCCGTTGGCTCTCTACGGGCTGCTGGGGTTCGTGATGTGGTCGCAGCGCCGCAGACCCGAGGAGAGCGTCGGGGACCACGCGCCAGAGGATTGAATTGAGCCACGACCACGAGCCCAGTCCGGTGCGGGCGCGGTTTCTGAACCGCGAGGTCGCCGTCTTGCTGGCCCTGGCCGTAGCCGGCATCGCCCTGTACGTGGCGCGCATGTTTCTGGGCCTGCGAGCGGTGACCAATCTGAACGATCAGTATCCCTGGGGGCTCTGGATCGCCGTCGACGTCGCCACCGGCGTCGCGCTGGCCGCCGGGGGCTTCACGACCGCGGCCTTGGCGCACATCTTCCACCGCGACAAGTATCACGCGCTGGTGCGCCCCGCGCTGCTGACCGCCATGCTTGGCTACACGTTCGTCGTCATCGGGCTGCTTGCCGACCTCGGCCGTTGGTACAACGTCTGGCACCCGATCCTGCCCTCGATGTGGCAGGGCAGCTCCGTGCTCTTCGAGGTCGGCATGTGCGTGATGATCTACCTGAGCGTGCTCTACATCGAGTTCGTCCCGATCGTGGTCGAGCGGTTCTCGGGGCGGGTCGCCCTGCCCGGTGCCTGGCGGCGCCTCAACGGCTTCTTCGAGGGGCTGTTGCGGCTGGCGGACCGCACCCTGGGACGTTTCATGTCCGTCTTCATCATCGCGGGCGTCGTCCTCTCCTGTCTGCATCAGTCGTCCCTGGGTTCCCTCATGCTGATCGCGCCGACCAAGACGCACGTGCTCTGGTACACGCCGATTCTGCCGCTGCTCTTCCTTCTCTCCGCGATTGCCGTGGGCTTCCCGATGGTGATCTTCGAGTCGCTCCTTGCCGCGCGCTCGTTCCGGCTCCAACCGGAAACGCGTCTGCTGGGCAGCCTCGCCCGGATCATTCCCGTGCTCCTCGGGATCTACTTCGTGGCGAAGATCATCGACCTCACCGAGCGCGAAGCCTGGCCGCACCTCACGGCGATGACGGCCCATGCCGCGATGTGGCTGATCGAAGTCGTCGGCGGCGTGCTGATCCCGCTCATCCTCTTCGCCTCGCCCCGCGTGCGACGGTCGCGGAACGGGCTGCTCATTGCGGCCACCATGGTCGTGCTCGGGGTGGCGCTCAATCGCATCAATGTCTTTCTGGTGGCGTACCGGCCGCTCTACGGCGACCGGCCGTACTTCCCTTCGCCGTACGAGATCGGCGTCACCCTCGGCCTGATCGCGGCGCTGGTCTTGGTCTATCGAGCGATCGTGATGGTGTTCCCCGTCATCGCCGCGGTGCCGCCGACCCGGCCCGCACCGGCGGTCGCGGCGCCGGCCGAGTTGAACCGCCCGGTGGCTTGAGAGGAGGCGTTGACCCCATGACGAACCGCCACTTGTCCGGCCTGTTTCCCCGGCTCATCCTCGCCGCCCGGGCGACGGCGTTGGTCTTTCCGGCCGTCCTGGTCGCCCTCTGCAACCCCGCCGGCGTCTTCGCGGCCGAGCCGGCCACCGGACGGGAGGCGCGGACCCCGGCGGAGCAGCGCGCGCACATGGAGCTGTTCAAGATGGACTGCCGGGAATGCCACGTGTGCGAGAACCCTACGGCGGCTGCGCCCTGCCTGGTCTTGTGCCCGCGCCTGACCGTTTCGCGGAGTTTTGGGAGGCACGTCGTGTCCGAGGCCCCGGGCGAGATCATCCTGGACGCCCTGGCCGAGGACTACGTAGGAGTCAAGTTCAACCACAAGCTGCACGCCGGCATGGCGGAGATGAACCAGGGGTGCACGATCTGCCATCACTTCTGCCCGCCCGGAAAGATCCCGCCCTGCCAGACCTGTCACGCGGTTGCGGCCAATGAAGCGGACTTGCGCCAGCCAAGCCTCAAGGGAGCCTACCATCGGCAGTGCCTGAACTGTCACCGGGAATGGAGCCACGACACCGACTGCAACGTCTGCCATCTTCCTCAGGTGGCCGCGATGGCTGCGGCCGCGACATCCGACCCGACGGACATCGTCGGCAAGGCGCACCCGGTCATCTCGCCGCCGGACAAGCGCCTCTACCACACGCCGTACGAGCCCGGCCCGATGGTGACCTTCTACCACCAGGAGCACATCGACCTGTTCGGCCTGCGCTGCGTGGATTGCCACCAGCAGGAGAATTGCAGCTACTGCCACGATCTCCAGAAGCCGGTCGCGCAGAAGAAGACGATGGAGCAGGTCCACGCCATCTGTTCGTCCTGCCACGAGAATGCCAAGTGCTCGAAGTGCCATGACACGAAGGAGCGGCCGGCGTTCTCTCACGCCTCTACGGGCTGGTCGGTGGGCCGTTTCCACTCGGCGCTGGACTGCCGCGCCTGCCATCCGACCGGCAAGCGCATCTCGAAGGTCAATCGCTCGTGCACTTCCTGCCACGGCGGGTGGAACCAGGAGAACTTCCGCCACGCCGTAACCGGCCTGCAGCTCGACGAGACCCACCTCGGCGCGGAGTGCACCGACTGCCACCCGGCGAAGCAATACAACGCGAAACCGGTCTGCGAGGGCTGTCACGATGACGCGCGGGACTACCGGAAGACGCCACCCGGCGCGTATGTGAAGGTAAGCCGGCGGTAAAGGGGAGTACAGGGGAGCAGTCCGTAACGCTGATGGCCGCTTCAATCAGCGCGAATGCGCCGGGCGAGCGCTCGGATCTCCTCTCCCAACGCCTCGTTGTGCGCGATCGTTTCCTTGACGAAGGCATCCTGAGAGGCCGGGGGACGCACCGCATCATAGTCACTCATGATCGCCCGGCCGCGCAGATCGTCTTTCTCCTTGGAGTCGACCACGGCCCGAGTCGTGTGCGCCAGGAGCTGAACGTAACGTTCGAAGCTCTCGCCGAGCGATCGCTTGTCGAGTTCCTCGGCGACGAGCAGCGTCCGCTCGTGCTCCCAGCGTGGGCTCTCCGCCGGTTCCGTCAGGAGTCTCTCGCGAACAACCGCCTTCCCGTCCGCGTCGACGCTCCGGCAGCGGCGATAGAGACCTCCGAGGCAGTAGAGTTCGATGTATAGCGAATACGTCTCCAGGCCCTTGATCAGGCTATCGCGCGTGACGACGTTCTTTCCGATCCCCCGGATGTCACTCCCAATGTAAAGATCCTTGACCGCGGAGACGGCGCGCAGGGCGTCCCGCGCTCTCACCATCAGGTCGATGATCTCCGGACGCAGTGCCTCCAGCGGAAACTCCGACCGCCGGGCCTTGTTTCTCTCGACGTATTTGGCCTCGCTCCTGCGGACTGCATACAGGTTGTCGGACAGCACCCACGCCGGGATGAGCTCGTTGTAGGCGGGGGACACCCCCTCGAAGCGCCGCGACGGGGTGTTGATGAGCGAAAACGGGAACGCGACCCGCTGCGGAAGGGTGGTGACCCCGGTGGCGATGATGCTGTAAGGCGCATGGGAGTAATCGGCCGGAAACTTGATGCTGGCCCCGAGACCGAAAAACATCCCTTCCCCGCAGCAGATCTCCTGGTCGGGGGCTTTCGAGGTATGGTTCGAGCCGACGTTGGCGCCATAGGCAACGTTGCCCTTGCCCTCGGGCCAGAGCGCGCCGATAAGCAGGGCCTGATGGTGGAACCCGACAAACGGCCCCACCAGGCTGGAGGTGACCTCGCCCCCGGCGATGCTGGTATTGGGGCCGATGACACTGTGGGTCACCTTGGCGTGCCGCTCGACATGCGCGTGTTCCGTCAGGACGGCCTCGTCGACGATCGCCATCGATGACACCCGGCTCCCCCACTGGATGCAGCTGTGGCGGACATAGGCGCCATCTTCGATCCGAACGGGTTCCTCCGAACTGCACTGAATCGTGGCATTCTCCACCAGCGTTGCGTTGAGACACCGCGCGCCTTCGCCGAGAAAGGCATCCCGGATCACCGGGCAGTTGCAGATGCGGCTCCCCGCGCCCACGATTCCATAGCCGATGCGCACCCGCTCCAGGTAGGTTGCCAGGAATCGACCATAGGTCGGCCCCGCCTCCCGCCGCATGGCCAGTTCTCGCGCGACTGCGATGGTCATGTCGGCGCAGGAGGGGACTTCCCGGCCGCCTGTTTCGATCCCGATGAGGAGGGCCCGGCCATTGCCGAAGGTCGCGGACGGCGAGCACGACAGCGTGCCAACGTTATACAGCACCGCACCCTCGTCAACGAAGCAGTTGCTCACCCCCTGGGCATTCCAGACACAACACTCGCCGCTCACGACCGTGTTGATGATGGTGCTTTCCTGGATTCCCGAGGGCAGCGGTACCGATGGCACCGCCTCGATCATGGTCCCGTCGAACCTGCCGAGAAAGCAACTTCCGAAAAACCGGGAGCCGCGCACGTGATCCGGTTTGAAGTCGGCGCTGACCCGGATCGCGCTCCAGTCTTCGGCCTGGTTTCCCTGCGACTCCAGCCGCCGGATCTCCGTCTCGCGCAGGTTGCGCATCGAGCCGCAGAATGCCGCTCGCTTCGCGTCCAGCCGCTTCAGGGTTCGCGGGAACTCCTGTCGGTCCACGTCATCAAAGGCGGGGATAGTGAGGCGCGCGTTCATGAACCACTCCTTGGCGGAGACCGACTTCCGGTTTGACCCGCTGGGTGGGGATTCTACCCGGCGGTGCGGATGCCGTCCAGGGCCGCCGCGGCGGGCAGTCGGGGAACCGCCTTCCGTTGGCTGGGTGCGGAAAGACCCAGCCAGCCGCCGGCACGGGTTTACGCTTCCGGCCCATCCGCTCTGGCGGTGCGCCCCGTCCCGCCTCGGACTGAATCCGCTCCGCGGCCGTAGGGAATCGTGGTAGAATACCGGCACGGTCGTTCGCGGAGAGCTCGATCCATGAGAATCCGAGGTTTCGCCGCACTTCCCGGCTGCCTGCTCGCCGTCGCGCTCGGAGCATCCGCCCCGTCCTCCGCCGGCGGCGGCTGCGCCGACTACGCTCTGTCGCCACGCCCTCTTTCCACGCAGATCACGGAGACGGAGAAGTCGCTCGTGGCGATCGGCGACATCCTCGTCACGATCCACAACGGCTACAGCCTGATGAGCTGGAGTGGCGGGGGTGCCGACGTGCCCCAGCCCGGCACCGTGTTCACGTCCGGCTACCACAACTACTGCCGGCTCGCCGTGCGCGGCGACCAGCTCTATGCCGCGGCCGATGACGAGGGGGTGTTCATCTTCACCGTGACGGACACGCTGCCGGTCCTGACGGGATCGCTGACCGAGAGCGCTTCGGCGCGCGGCGTGGTCGTGGCCGGGAACCGACTGGTTACCTCCCGCAACGACCGCACGCTCCTTTTCTACGACCTGGCGGGAACGGCGCCGGTGCTGGTCGACTCGCTGGTCCTGCCCGGCTTCGCCCCAGCCCTGCTGCGCGCGGCGGGCGATCTGGTGCTCGTGGTGACCACGTCTCCCCCCGCGGTCCGCATCGTCGACGCCGCATCCGCCGTCGTCATCGGGTCCACGGCTCTGCCCCGCGTCTATGACGAGATCGCCTGGGATGGCCGGACCGCGCTGTTGACGGACCTGCAGGACCTCCAGCACCGACTGCTCGACACCCGGGTGGCGTCGGCCCCCACGCTGGCGCCGCTCCCGCCGCCGACGTGCGTGTACCATGTCGGCGGGACCGTGCTCGACGGCACCCTCTGGCTGACCGGCTGCGACTGGGAGTTCGGCGGTGTTCTGGAACGCTACGGCGTTGGCGGCGTCTCACCACCGTTGTTCCTGGGTCGGCAACCCTGGATCGGGATGATCCGCGAAGCAGTCGTCGCGAACGGCCGCGTTCACCAACTCACCGCCATGATCTTCTACGATCCGTTGCCCTGCACCCTGGATATGTCCACGCTCTTCACCACGACCCTCGGCACGTCGGCGATCGCGCCGGAACGGCTTGTGTTCTATACCGGAACGGCGGACGACTCGCCCGTCGGCGCCGCCGCGATCGGCAACCTGTACGCGTACCTCACCACCGAGAAGCTGGCCATCGTCGACATTTCCGACCCGGCGTCCCCGGTAATGCGCGGATCCGCGGAACACGGCCTCGTCCTGTTCCGCCTCAAGCTCACGTCCACGGACTCCCTGGCGATCGTCGGCGGGGAGGTCTCCGAAGGTCCGGTGCAATCGCGCGGGCGCCTGCTCGTCTATGACGTCGCCGACCCGGACACCCTGGTGTTGCGCGACACCGAGATCTGCCAACGCTCCTCCGTCTTCGCCTGCACGTCCGAACGGGTGTACACCTGGGGACTGGACGACCGACTCTATGTCTTCAGCATCGATGCGCAGGGACACCTTGCTCCGTTGGCTACGCCCACCCTGCCCGGCCTGGCCGGGGTCAGCGATATGATCGCCGTCGGCGATCTCCTCCTGACCGCGGATGACGAGACGCACGATCTGCGATTCTGGGACTTCAGCGATCCCCTAGCTCCCGTGACCTGGAGCCAGGCGCCGCCGCATCTGGTGTATGACTGCTATCGGTTTGAGCCCTGGCCCGACGGCGCGATCTGGTATGGACGCTGCGGCGCGGACCAGTACCTGTACGAGGCGATGACGATCACCGGCGGCGAGCCCGCCGTCCGCCCGCTCTGGTCACAGCAAGCCGATACCGGGGAGGCGTGGTACGAAGGCGGCGTGAGCGACGGCAAACAGCTCGTGCTCTCCGGTGAGTATGGCAACCTCGTGCTGGATGTGACGACCGATCCGCCGCAGGTTGCCGGGGTCCTGCCCTCCTACGGTGAGCTGACGATGCTCGGTCACCACCTGGTCGCGCAGAGCTACTACGGGCTCGAAGTCTGGGCGCCCTCCTGCCCGGCGGCCTCCGCCGTGCCGATCCCGCCGGCGTCCCGGGCCGCGACCATGACCCTCCGCCCGAATCCCTCCGGACAGACCGTGCGCGTGGAGTTCGAACTGGTGCGCCCGACCGGCGGCAGTCTCACCATCTACGATGTTGCGGGCCGCCACCGGCGAATCCTCCGATTCGGCCGCCTGGCCGCCGGGCGACACGCGCTGGACTGGGACGGCCGCGACGAACGGGGTCTCGCGGTGGGACCGGGCGTCTACCTCGTCCGGCTCGACGCGGCCGGCGAGACGGTCTCGGCAAAGGCGATCCTCGTAAAGCGACCCTGATCGGGCCCGCCGGCGACGCTACGCGCCACCCCGCTCCAGATCGTCCGCCAGGTCGGCCGCAATCCGGTTCCAGTTGTACAATGCCACCACCCGTTCCCGCCCCGCCTCGCCCATGCGCGCCGCCGACTCCGGATCCAGGAGAAGCTGGACGATCCGGCGCGCGAGCTCGTCCGGGTCGGCGGGATCGACGAGATGGCCGGTGACTCCATCTTCCACGGCGTCGCCGACGCCGCCGGAGCGGCCACCGATGACCGGCTTGCCGCAGGCGTTCGCCTCCAGGAAGGTGATCCCGAATCCTTCCGTGTCCCCGGTTCGATCGATGGTGCGGCTCGGCATGACATACACGTCGCACGCGTTGTAGTAGAGCGGGACGTCGTCGGCAGCGAGAACACCTTCAAAGACCAAGGCGGAGCCGACTCCGAGATCCTTTGCCAGAAGCCGGAGCCTATCCTTCTCTCCGTTTTCGTCCGGTCCCACGATGAGGTACCGGGCATTGGGAACCTGCTGCAGGATCTGCGGCATCGCGCGAATCACAAGATCGTGTCCCTTCCGCTCCACGACTCGGGCCAGCGTGAGGATCACGAGCATTCCCTCCAGCCCGTGCCGGCGGCGAATGGCTGAGGCATCCATCCCGGGACGGAAACAGGAGGGATCGACCCCGTTGGGCAGGACCAGGATCTGGGACGGCCGGAGACCGCACCGCTCGATCAACACGTCGCGGGTGAAGGCGCTCACGGCCACGACCCGATGGCAGCGGCGGAGCGTGCACACCAGCCACCGCTGTTTGAGCGGCGGCATGGAGCGGGTGACCTCCAGGCCGTGCGTCACACACACCAGGCGGGCGCCGCTCCGCCGGACCGGACCCTCGATGCCCCGGGCGGCGTTCCAGGTGGTGGCGATAACCGCGTCGAACGACTCGCGCCGAAGGACTCGGCCGATGGCGCGGCGGAAGTACCACGTGCGGAGCTGCCGCCACCGTCGGCCGCGAACCGTCTCGATCACGGGGCCGGCCGCGCCGGACGCCCGCGGCGGCTCCTCCCGCTCCCGGGTCACCACCAGCACCCGATGCTTCCGATGGCAGAGCCCGGCGGCGACGCCCGCCGCCCACTGGGCCACGCCGCCGGGATAGGGAGGGTAGTCCTCGGAGACGATGAGAATGCGAAGCGTCATGAAGCCTCTCCTCCGGCCGATAGATCGCGGACCGCCGCGAGAACCGCTTCCAGCGGAATGTCCGCGACCAGGTCCGTGGCGGACAACACCTGTCGATTCGGGACCCGAAACGGCCCGAAACGTTCGACATGGACCGGATCGGACCGATAAAGGCCGACGACCGGGGTCTGGACCGCGGATGCCGCGTGCAGGAGCGAGGTATCGGGTGTGACCACGAGCGTGAGCCTCCGGAGAATCTCGCCGACATCGTCGATCGAGTCGGTCTGCGGCGAGGAGATCACCTGCGGGCAGGCAGTTTCAATCCGCTTCCGGTCCGCCACCCGGTCCGGCATGCCGAACACCACGGCCGGAACGTCGAGCCGCGACACGAGGGTGATCCATCGCTCGACCGGCCACTCTCGACGCCGCTCGCCGGCGGACAGGTTGATGCCGATCGTCTGCGGCGGAATCGTCGGCGCGAACGCTGCCACCTCCGGCGAGACCGGGCCGCCCGGAAGCATCGGGCGACACTCCTCCTTGTCATATGCGATGCCCAGCAGGTCGAGCAGGGCGCAGTTCTTGAGCGCGATGTGCGTGTGAAAGTCGATCGAAATCACATGATGGAAGTACCCGTGATGGCGGGGGTGGTCCAGCCCGACCCGCCAGCGGGCCGCCAGAAGCCGGGACTGGTAGAGGAAGGTGAACGAGGCATGGTCCTTGGGGCTGTAGAGCAGATCGACCCCCAGACGATTCACCTGGCGAAACAGCGCCAGGTAGTTCCTCTTGCCGTGCAGCACGAGATTGATGTGTGGATTGAAGCGGTAGCATGCCCCCGCCGGACCATAGATCACGACGACGATCCGGACTCCCGGCAGACCCCGCTTGAGCAGCCCGAACAGGGGCAGGAGCAGCATGGCGTCACCCAGCTTCTCCTGGGAAAGCACCAGGATGGTCCGGATCGGTCCGGGGGGCGACGCGACGGGAGCGCACGGCCCGGCCAGCTGAAGGACCAGGCGGGCCAGTGCGCGCTTCGCGAACCTATCCGCTTCGACGCCGATCTCGCTTCTCACGGATCTTCGCTTCAAAGTAGGCCTCGAGCTGGCCCACCATGGCCGCGACGGTGAACCGCTCCTGGACCCGGTCCCGGGCGGCCCGCCCCAACTCCCCGCGACGGACGGGGTCGTCCGCCAGCCTGGCGATCGCCGCGGCCAGCGCTTCGGCATCCGCCGGGGGAACGATGATCCCGCTGCGGCCGTCCTCCACCAGCTCGCGGGCTCCGTTCACGTCGGTCAGGATCACCGGCTTCCCCAGAGCCATCGCCTCCATGACCGCATTGGGCATTCCTTCGAACAGGGACGGCAGGACGAAGAGGTCGCACCCCTTGAGATAGGGATCGACCCGCTCCACAAACCCCAGGAACAGGAACTGCGGCTCCAGATGGAATCGCTCGACCGTCTGCTTCAGCTCGCGCTCCAACCGGCCCTGCCCGGCAATCGCGAACGCGAGATCGGCCCGGCGTCCGGACAGCAGGCGTGCCGCCTCGATCAGATAGACAAAGCCCTTCTGTCGGGCGAGGCGTCCCGCGCTGAACAGCGTGATCTTTCCCGGAAACCGCGAGGAAAAGTCGAACGGTTCGACGTCCGCCGCGGGCGGCACTCCGTTGTAGATCACCTTGACGAAGTCGTCGCCGAACCATCCGTACCGCGCATACCTTTCCTTGATCGAGATCGTGTTCGTGAGAATGCCGTCGAGGTCCCGCCGGGCCAGCCGGCGGTACCGGGAGCTCGGCTTTCCGAACGCGGGGATCCCGTGCCGCGCGATGATCACCGGTCCCGCCGCGCCGCGGGAGAGCGAGCCCGCCGCGGCCACGTCCCGGTTCAGATTGCACACGACGACGTCGAAGGGGGTGCGTCGGATGCGCAGCGCCGTCTGCCCGAAGGCAATCGGCCGGACGACGGAGAGCGTGTGGATGGGGATCCCCGCCCGGGAAGCGGACTGGAGAAGCCGGGAACCCGCCCGTCCCGCCAGTTCCACCGCGTGGCCGGCCCGGGCCAGTCCCTCGGCCGCAAGAATCATCCACTTCTCGCCACCGCCGTACTTGTTCCGGCCGATGGAGTTGACGAACAAGATCCGCATCTCGGCTTCGATTCTTCTTTACGCCGGGGTGTGGCGCAAGATCGTTTCCCGGGCGAACGCGGCGATTTCGTCCTTCATGCGGCTGAGCAGGAATCTGCGCACCACCGTCCGGCGTCCCTCCTCCGCCATCCGCCGGCGCACAGCGGGCTCCGCGTACAGGCCGGCGAGCAGTCGGCTGATCTGTCCCACCGGATCGGTCTCCTCCATGAGGAATCCGTTCACCCCATCTTCGATCGCATGCCGGGAACCTCCGGCTCCGGTCGCGATCGCCACGACTCCCAGATACATCGCCTCCAGCAAGGCGTTGGAGAGGCCTTCATTCCGCGAGCCCTGGACATACACGTCGGCCGCCCCCAGAAGGGGAAAGGGATTCGCGAGCGCCCCGGTGAAGCGCACGCGGCCGGAGAGTCCCCGGTCGCGGACCAATCGCTCGAGGCAGGCCCGCTGCTCGCCCTCGCCGACGATCAGCAGTCCGGCGTCGGTCGGATTGGAGCCGCGCGACACGCAAAACCGCGCGAACCCCTCGATCACCAGGTCGAAACCCTTACGGTGGCTCAGCTCGCCCATCGCGCAGACCGTGAACGGAAACGGTTTCACACCGGCATCGACCTGCCCCGCCAGGGCGTCCAGCTCCTCTCCGTCGATTCCGTTGAAGATGACCCGGATTCTCTCCGGTTTCATGAAGGGCGATTGCAGGAGCGCTTCCTTGATCTCCGGCGCGTTGACGATGATGCCGTCATTCCAGCGGTTGTAGACGAGGTTGTCGATGGCGGCATGGCGGAGCTTCCGGACGATCCCCAGGCGAAGAAGGGACCGGCGGTGCAGAAGCCGGGAGACGATTCCCGCGATCGCGTAGTCCTTCGGCTTGGTGGCGATCACGAGATCGACCCGGTGCCGGCGCATGATCCGGGCCACCCCGCCGAGGGTGACGGGGTCGACCGCGCTCCGGAAGGGAAGCCGGTAGCGAGGCACGTCCAAGCGCCCCCCCACCGCAGGCTCCCGATAGGCAAGACTGACACGGTGATCCGTGGCCAGGGCGTGCGCCGCCATACGGGTCCACTTCTCGTTGCCGCCCCAGCGCCGGGCGGAGAGCAGGAACAGGATGTTCACGTGCCGGCCGGCAGACTCGTCCGGTGCGAGTTGCCGGGGTGCGGGGGAACTTCCACGGCCACGACGGCGAGCGGCGCCGGCGACGCGCAACTTCCTGAACACCCGTGACGCGGACAACCACCCATCATTCTCTCTTCTCGGCAGACCGGACCTCGGGAGCGCAACCGGGGGCGAGTCTGGTCACGGCCGGCAGTGACATCAAGGGGTTTCGAGGTGCGGCGCGGGCGTGTCCGGGCGCCCCGCAGATTGACGGCCCGAGCGGAACGCGATCGCCTCCGAACCCTGCAGGACGGGGGTGGCGCGGAGACTGGGGGCGGGCATCCTATCCAGCGACGCTGGAATGGGTTCCCCGATCTTCGGGCGCCGGAGACCGGCCCGGCACGCCGGAGGCCCGCTACCGGATGGGCGCCGGCTCCAGCGGCAGCCCAGCCTTCTTCCAGGAGAGGATCCCTCCCTGCAGATGCCGGACATCCTTGAAACCGAGCGCTCGAAAGAGCGGAAGACTCTGGCTGGAACGATTCCCCGACCGGCAGTAGAGGAGGATCGTCTTCTCCCGGTCGAGCCTCGACACCTCGTCGCGGAACGTGGACGCATGGAAGTCGATGTTCACCGCACCGGGGATCCGCTCCGCCTGGAACTCCGGCGGCGTTCGGATGTCCAGCAGGACAAACCCGTCGCTTCCGGTCCGCGCGCGCCACAGCTCGCCGGCCTCGCCGGCGCTCAACTGGCGGGGTTCCGCCGCGGGGCGCCGGGCGTTCCCGCCGCACGCAGTCGCCAGCAGAAGGATGGTGATGGCCGACACGCCGGCGGCGCGCGCGACCCGCAGGGTCTCCCGACCCGGCGGGTTCCACGGATTCCGATTCGATGCTGCGCTCACGGCCGTTCCCTCCCTCGCCCGGGGATCCCCGCGCGCCCGGCCGCGGCGACGCCGCGCCGCCTCGCGCGGGTCGCGCTGCCGCGAACCCCGAATGCCTGACGACAAACGTGACCGAGTTGGGGAGCTCGTTCAAGAGCACATTCGCGCGGCTTTCGCTCGTAACGCGGACCGCGGCGTCCAGGCCGGCTGCGGGGGCCCGAACGCCGCGGCCGGCCACGGTCGCTGTCAACCGGTTCAGCGGCCGGAGGAACGCCGCCGCCGAAGCAGCCCCAGCAGCCCCAGCCCACCGCCGAGCAGCACGAACGACGCCGGCTCCGGCACGGGGCCGGTGGGCGTGATCGTGGAGCGCACCGCCAGGCTCATGATGTTCCCGGCGGCATCGCGATCGACCACGTTCATGCCGAACGTACCGGCGAAGACGTTGTGAGAAGCGTTGCCGTTGATGTCCGCGTCGGTCAGACCGAGCGACTGCCCGAACGGAGTCACCGTGAATCCCGATTCTCCCTGGTCCAGAGCTGTGCTGGCCACGATGAACGGAAGGAATCCGAACCACCCGCCGCCCGGAGTCAGATGCGCCCCGCTGTTGCTCTGTGCCATCGCGTAGAGACCGCCGCCGCCATTCAGGAAGTCGATGATGTCGGTCGACCGGGCATTGAGAATGTCCAGCTCCGCCTGGGTCAGGATTCCGCCGAAGTCCGACGCAATCACGAGCCCGGAGTAGCCGGTACCGAGTTGGTCCAGGCCGGCGCTGAGGTTCGCGGCGGTGTAGTGATCGAAGTCGACCCCCTCGGTGTATCCGCTCGCGACGATTCCGGCCTTGCCGACCACGTGCCCGGCGGGAGGCGCGATGCTCGATTCGACAAACAGGAACTTCTGTACGCCGCCGTTCAGGTAGGTGTTGAAGCTCGGATCCATGATGTAGTTGATCGCCGCCTGGTTGATATGCTGAGCTCCGAGCGCATTCGCACCCAGGAGCGCGTGAAAGTCGGGATCATGTCCGGTCAGAAAGAGCGAGCCGGCATTGGCGTGGCTCACGAAGACCAGGACCAGGAAGAGGGCAACTGCTGATATCCGTCGCATGACAGACAATCCTCCTGCAAGCATTTCCGATGCGTGCCCGTAGCCCGGATCACTTCCGTTCGCGACACGAATCCCCGGAGTCTGCGTGGTGGGCAAGGGAGCTGTCAACCGGCGTTGCCCTCTTTGGTGCTGCGCCGTGAAGTCTCCGTTGAGATTCGCCTTCCGCGCCGCGTGGATCCCCATCAACAGGGTTCCGAGGCGGGACAGCGCCGGATCTGCCTTGAGGTATTGCCCAGCGGCCGGCTACCCCTTCCCCGGCGCCCGCTCCTCGATGCACTCCGGGTTGCGGTGGTTCGCATCCGGAAGATGCGCGTCCCAGCAATCCGGCGAGCAGAAGCGGTAGGTGCGGCGCTTGCGGTTGCAGGTCGACACCGAGCAGAGGTAGTAACGCTGCCCGTAGGCGATCGGCTTGCCGCAGATGATGCATTGCTGCCACGTCGAGCTGTCCATCCTCCCCCCCCGAGATCGACCTGTGTTGCCAGCGTCCCTGTTGGACCGCGGCGCTGCCCGATTCGGCTCCGTTGCGCCGCTCGTCGCTTCCTACTTCCTCCCGCGCGCCTCGTCGTGGAGCCACGCATTCTCCGCGCCTGCGATATCGCCGAATCGCGTGAGCTTGGCCCGGGCCTTCTTGGCCATCAGCGCCACGTGCTCCGCATCGGGAACGAAGGCGAGGATCCGGCAGATGCACGACTCGCCGTCCACCAGCCGCCAGGGGAAGGCGCCGATGACCGCGCGTTGGTTGAGCAGCAGATCGATGTCTCCCCCCAGGCACTCGGCATGGATGATCGAGTGGTTGAAGAGCTCAATGTGCATCAGCTGGTACTTGTCGTCCGAGAAATACTCTTCCAGCGGCTTTCCGTACCGGGTGCGGAAGTGGGCATCGGCCTCCTTGGCCTGCCGCGGCATCCAGGTGCGGATGATGGTGTTCATCGGATGGTCGGCCGATCCGCAGTCGACGCCGAGCCAGCGCAGCTTCTTCTGCCGGCACCACTCGGCGAACTCGCGGTCGGGCCCGGGATGCTTGACCATGTAGCGGATCTCGTCGGCGGTCGGCTGATCCCACCCGTAGTGGTGATAGCCGGTGTGGATGATCAGGATGTCGCCCTCCCGCACCTCCACGCGGTCCTCGATCATCCGGGAGGTGTAGACGTCGTAGTCGCCGGCGGCATCCGAGAGATCCACGATGACGCCGTCGTGCATCAGGTAGTCCAGGGACAGTCCGGCAATGTCCTTCCCCGGCGTGTAGAAGTGGATCTCGCCGTCGAGGTGGGTGCCGACATGATTCGAGTGGGTGAGGATCTGGCCATTGGCGCCGTTGGGCGCCAGCCGCTTGAAGTACTTCATCTGGAGCGGCTCGTAGGTCGGCCAGGCCGGAGTGCCGATGCCGATCGGGATCGAGAGATCGATGGGGCGCATGGTTTCTCCTTTTCTCGGGCAGCCGATCCGGGTCTTGGCGACGGACGACATTCTGCGGCGGCCCTGCCTCTCAGGGAACCGGATCGGGGCTCTGGGCCAATCCCGGATGCATGGTGCTCCTTCCTCGGCGCGCTGGTTCAGGCGACCGGCTCAAAGCCGTGCGCCAGGCAGTGCTCGGTGAACGCGGCCAGGGCGTCATGGAAGCAGGCCCAGGGCGGATTGACGAGGCCGGCCCCCACCTGTCCGACTCCGGGGTCGCGATGGGCGATTCCGGTATTGATGGTCGGCAGCAGATTCAGCTCTTCGACCCGGCGGATGTCGATGCCGGTGGGCGCGCCGGCGAAGGACAGCGCGGGAATGGCAAAGGTCGGATTCGGGGCGATGGTGATCTCCCCCATCGCGCGCGTGGTGGCCAGGGCGTCTTCCGCGGAGCCGCCGACGAACTGGACGATCGCGGGGGCCGCGGCCATGGCGAACCCGCCGATGCCCGCGGTCTCCGTGATCGCGCTGTCGCCGATGTCCGGATTGGCGTCCGCCGCCGTGAAGCCGGGGAAGTAGAGCCCGCGCACCATCTCGGCGGGCCCGACGAACCAACGGCCCGGCAGGGCCGAGATCTGGATCCCGAAGTCGGTGCCGTTGCGAGCCATCACCGTGACCATCGACGACAAGGGTTCTCCCTCGGCGGCGAGCAACATGCACTTCGCCATCGGCATCGACAGGTTCAGGAAGAAGTGATCATTGCGGTGGATGAACTCGAGAACCCGCGAGGCCGCCTCGGCCGAAGACGCGGTGCGGACGATCGACGGGGCGAGCTCGCGCAACAGCAGCGAAGTCCCCGCGCGGTTGCGGTTGTGCCCCTCGTCGCCCATTTGCAGCGCCTGCGCCATCAGAAGCCGCAAGTCGACCGGACCGTGCGCGGCAATCGCCGCCGCCAGCGCCGGGGCCAGCTCGTCGCGCATCATGCGCAATCGCGCCAGCACCGAATCGCTGTAGGCGCCGTAGCGGAGCACCTTGCCGAGCCCCTCGTTCAGCGTGCAGAAGGTGCGGTTGCCGCGGCCGGCGCCGGCTGCATCCTCGAGGATGAAGACGGGCATCGACGGCGTGATCAGTCCCGCCATCGGACCGACCGCCCGGTGATGGTGGCAGGGCTCGAAGCGCACGCGCCCCGCGGCCGCCCCGGCCGCCGCCTCTTCCGCGGAGCCGGCCATTCCCTCGAGCAGCATCCCGCCCATCACCGCGCCGCGCAGCGGACCACACATCCGCTCCCACGCGATCGGAGGGCCGGCATGCAGGAACAGGCCGCCGGCCAGGCCGGGGATCACCTCGCCCGCGCGCCCGATCCCGATCAGATGCGGGCGGCTCCCCAGAAGCCGGCCGATCGCCCGCCGGTTGGCCAGATCGATCGCCGCGCCCACCGGCCCGCAGGCGACGCGCTGGAGCTGAGCCACGCGGGCGGGATCGCCGCCGGCCGGAGGCCGGAACGGAACGGGGATCACCCGCGCACCGCTCGCGGCGGCAGCCTCGGCGACGGTGTCCAGCCCGAGGTGAACGACCTCGGCGATCCCGGACAGCAACTCGCCCGCCTTCATGCCGGCCCCCTCTGACCCCGCCCCGAAGTGCCGACCGCGCCGAGCAGGCCCGCGGCGACTTCCGCGGCCTCGGCCGCCGTCGCGGTGACGATGATACCGGCGTCATGGAGTGTCTGCTCCTGGCGGAGCAGCCCCTGCGGATCATCGAGTGTGCCGCAGACCGAACAGACCACCGCGAGCGGATGGGCTCTTCCCTCTCGGGCGCGGCGGACCGCCGCGGCGATCTCCGGCGCGGGATCGGGGTGGGCGCCGTCACCCAGCACCAGGTCGAGAAGCAGGACGCCGACCCCCGGATCCGCGCCGGCGCAGCCGATGAGCCCGCAGCGCACGGTAGGATCGACCATCGGATGCGGCCGGCCCACGGTGTAGACGTCGTCACCGGTGTCGATCACGAGATGATCCGTTCCGGGCGGGGGTTCACCGGGCCGCAGAGCGGCCTGCGGCGCGCTGATCGACAGACCGTGGCCGGCCAGAACGTGGGCTGCTTCCGCCGCCAACGAGCCACCGCCGAACAGCCCCACCAGACGACCGGCGATGGCGGGCGATTCCGACCCGGACTCGGGAGTGGCGAGCGCCAGGCGGGAGGACGGAAGGCCGGCGACCGACGGCGGCCCGGGAGACGCGGGCCCTCTCCGAGTCACCGGGCCGGGCCGGCAGCGAACGTGCAGCATCGCCGCGGCCGCCGCCTCGCTCAGCGAATCGGCATAGAACACGCCATCCCGCGCGCCGGGGCCGGGCTCACCCAGGTAGCGAGCGACGACCCGCTTGCCGAGATCGGCAAAGACGCGGTGCAGGCGGGCCGCGACATCGGGATGCGGATGCTTGGCGACCACCACGATCACCTGGGTCATCTCATCCGCGGCCAGGAGGCGCACCCCCAGCTCGGTCATGCGGCCGTCGACCTCCCGACTCAGGTCGCGGCTGCCGGTGCCGATGGCGTGGGAGATGCCGATGCCGGCGCGCGCCAGGAGACAGCTCAACTCCTGGGTGCCGGTCCCCGAAGCCCCGACGATGCCGACCGGACCGCGCGGTACCCGATTCGCAAAGCCGAAGCCGACACCGGCAAGAATCGCCGTGCCGCAATCAGGCCCCATCAGCAGAAGCCCGTCCTCGACCGCCCGGCTCTTCAGGGCCACTTCCTCGGCGATCGACACGTTGTCGCTGAAGAGAAACACGCTGCGTCCGGAATCGAGGGCGCGATGGGCGACGAAAGCGGCGTAATCACCCGGAACCGCGATCGACACCACACTGGCCGCGGGGTGCGCCGCCAGAACGTGCGGAAGCGCGACCGGGCCGCCGGACCGCGTGGTTGCCGCCGGCCCGGCCTCGCCGCCGGACAGCGCCTCCCGGCCGGAGAGCAGCGTCGCCAGCAGGTTCCTCGCTTCCCCCACCGCCTCAGAGGACTCGGCCCGAATCGCGATGATCAGATCCATCGGCCCGGCCGTGTCGAGCTCGGCGCCCGCAAAGCCCACGTCTTTGAGCAGCGCCCGGTTCATCGCCGTGCCCATCATGACCTCCGCGTCGGCGACGCCGGTCACGGACCGGAGGGCACGGGCGACGGCCATCAGCCGCGCCGAGTCGTAGTAGCAGCCGCGTTCCAGAATGACCTCCTGGGTCATCCGGACTCTCCTTCCCGGCAGGCGCGCGCGAAGAGCGCCACCGCGCCCGCCAGCATGTCAGACCCGGAGTGGGCGCCGACCGCCGCCAGCCGCGCGACCGCGGTGCGGATCTGTGCGCGGTCCGCCGCGCCATCTCCCAACAACGTCACGAAGCGATCCAGCTCGGCGGGAAGACAGCCGGCGGCGGCCTGGCTGACCATCGCCCGGGCGACCGCGGTGGTGCCGGTCTCTCCGATCCCGTCGAGGGCGCAAGTGAACGCATCCCGGCGGGCCCGCGGCCAGCATCCGAGCTCGACCAGCCGGTGACAAACCGCCGCGAGTCCCACCAGGAGATCATCGCCGGTCGGCGTCAGGCCCGGGCCGAGGCCCGAGAGTGCCCGAACGCGCATCGTGAGATCGGCCTCATCCGCGCTTCCACAGAGTCCATCCACCAGCGGCCGCAAGCGACTCCTCACGAGACGAGTCGCCCACGCCTCGATGCTGCCGGGGTCGCTCTCGGCGCCGTCATCGAGCAGCGCCATGGTGCGGGCAGGATGGCGGATCCACCCGAGCTGACCTTTGAGCAGGTCCCGGACCGCGGGTGCCGGCGCACCGCCCGGCTCCGATTCTCCGGCAGCCCCGTTCACTTTCCGGCTCTCTTCGCCCGGAGCGCGGCGAGCAGCTTCTCCGCGGTGATCGGCATCTCCTGGATGCGCACGCCGCAGGCATCGAAGATCGCGTTGGCGACCGCGGCCGGCGTCGGGATCATGGTGTGCTCCCCGATACCGCGCGCGCCCATTGGTCCGTCCGCCTGCGGCGTCTCGACGTACGACAGCTGCATCCGGGCGGGCACGTCCGCACTCGAGGGGATCTTGTAGTCCATGAGCGAGGCGTTCGCGACCCGACCGCTGGCTGGGTCGAGACGCAGCTCCTCCATCATGGCGGTGCCCAGACCCTGGACGATGCCGCCGTACGTCTGCCCCTGGATCAGTCCCGGATTGATCACCCGACCGACGTCATAGCAGGCCGCCACCCGGTCCACGGTGTACTGCCCGGTCTCGGGATCGATCGTGACTTCGACCGCCTGCGCGCCGAATGTCCACTTGGCGACCGGCTTGGCGCTCTGGCTGGTCTGGGGGTCGAGGAAGAGCAGCCCCTCGGGCAGGAACGAAGAGGCCGCCGCGACTGGCCCGCCGATCGCGTGTCCGTCGGAAAACTGGTAGCCCATGACCAGGCGCGGCAGGGGAATGCTCCGCCCGCTCGACGCGTGGACCACCGCGCCCTGATGGCAGGCAAGCTCGCCCGCGGGCACGTTCAGCGCCTGGGCGGCGACCGCGAACAACTGCCGTTTGATCTCCTCCGCCGCCTTCAGGATCGCATTTCCGGTCGCCCAGGTCTGGCGCGAGGCGACGGTCTGCCAGTCGTAGGGCGACAGGTCGGTGTTCGGATTGCCGCGCACGCGCACCGCCTCCAGAGGCAGATCGAGCGATTCCGCGGCAAACTGGGCGGCGACCGTCTTCAGTCCCTGACCGTAGTCGATGCC
>CAYYQN010000031.1:21713-52965 GCA_964473865.1 uncultured bacterium
TGCTCGATGCACTTGTCCACTCGCCCGGCATGTTCGTCCAGGACCTGGCCGGTCACGGTCGCCTTTCCCGGCCCGAGGCAGTTCCGCAAACGGAACTCGACCGGGTGCATGCCGATTCCGCGCGCCACCATGTCCATCTGCTGCTCGAGCGCCCAGTGGATCTCCTGCATGCCGAATCCACGGTAGGCGGAGCCGACCGGCCGGTTGGTGTAGACGCCGATCGAGTCGCCTTCCACGTTCGGGAACTCGTAGGCGCCGCCGCAGGTGTAGCCGGCGGCGCGCACGACGTTGACGCCGTAGCCCCCATAGGCCCCGCAGCTCCACAGGTAGTGCATCTTCTGCGCCTGGACCCGCCCGTCGCGATCGACCCCGGTAACCAGACGCGCCGTCAATCCCTGGCGCACCACGGTGGCGTAGAACTCCTCGGTGCGGTCGACCATCACGCGCACCCAGCGGCCTCGCGCCTTCATCGCCAACGCGACAGCGATCGGCTCCAGGTTGATGCCCGCCTTCCCCCCGAACCCGCCGCCAACCACCGGCACCGAGACCTGGACATCGCCGTGGGAGAGCGAGAAGCAGGCACAGAGCAGGTGACGGACGGTGAAGGGGCTCTGGGCCGAGGTGTGGACCATCACCTTGCCGGCGAGATCGACGCAGGCCACCGATACATGCGGCTCGATCGGCACGTGCTGCACCTGCGGCACCTCGAAGGTGTTGTCAAACACCTGCGCGCAGGAGGCGAGGGCCGCGGCGTAGTCCCCTTTCCGCACTTTCAGGTGGTTGCAGATATTGGTGCCCGGCTTCGGCGTGATCCACGGCACACACTCGTAGTTCCCCAGGTCGGGATGGATGAGAGGGGCGTCCGGCGCGATTCCGGAGAGGACATCGTAGACCGGCGGCAGCGGCTCATACTCGATCTCCACCAGCGCGGCGGCCGCCCGGGCGGCGTCCTCGCTCTCCGCTGCGATCGCCGCCACCGGATCGCCCACGTAGCGCACCCGATCGGTCGCGAAAACCGTCTGGTCCTTGAGGTAGATCCCGGTGTGAAAGGGAAACTCCCGCCCGGAGGCCAATGCGCGCACCCCCGGGGCGTGCGCGGCCCGGTCCAGGCGCACCTCCCGGATGCGGGCATGCGGGTGGGGGGAGCGGATGACATGGGCGTGCAAGAGGCGCGGAAACTTGAGGTCGGCGGTGTAGCGGGCGCTGCCGGTCACCTTCTCCACGCCGTCGACGCGGCTCACCGTCCGGCCGACCCAGCGCGTCTCGCTCATGGCGCCACCTCCGGAGTCCCCGCCGCCCCCCGCATCATGGCCGCCGCCTCGCGGATCGCATCGAGAATCTGGCGGTACCCGGTGCAGCGGCAGAGCGACCCCGACATGGCATCCCGCACCGCGGCCTCGTCGGGATCGGGATTCTCCGCCAGCAGACCCAACGCGGTGATGATCATGCCGGGCGTGCAGAAACCACACTGCACGGCGCTGTGTCTGAGAAACGCCTCCTGCAGCGGGTGGAGGTTCGCCGCGTCGCCGATCCCCTCGATCGTGGTGATCTCGCGGCCGTCCGCCTCGACCGCCAGGATCAGGCAGGAGTTCATGGCCCGGCCGTCGACCAGCACCATGCAGGCGCCGCATTCGCCTTCGTTGCACCCTTCCTTGGCTCCGGTGAGATCAAGGGTGTCGCGCAGGAAGGCGAGCAGCGTCTGATTGGGTTCGACGTCATGTCGCTCTTCCTGGCCATTGACCCGTACGGTGATCGTTGTGCTCATCGTTCACCTCGCCCCTGCCTACACCCGGCATCCACCGCGGCCGCTCGAGCCACTCCGCCTTCCGCGCCTACGCCGGCGCCAGCGCCGCCGCGCCGCGCTCCACGAGCACTCCAACCATGTCCCGCCGGTACTCGGCGGATCCTCGCAGGTCGGTGATCGGGCTGCACGCCCTCCGGGCGATCTCGGACGCCCGGCCCACCGCCGCGGCCCATCCCCCGTTGCCGCCGCCTCCGGCATCCAGCACCGCCTCCGCCTCGGGGACCCGGAGCGGAACCGGCGCCACCGCGGCCAGGGCGATCCGGTAGCGGGGTGAGGAGCCGTGACTGGAGCGCGCGACGAGGACTCCCACCGTGGCGAGGTCCATTCCGCGCCGGCGCGAGAGCCGCAGGTACGATCCGCCCCACGCCGCGGTGTGGGGCAGGACGATCTCCGTGACCAGCTCGCCGGGGCGGAGCGCCGACTGGCCCGGCCCCCGGAAGAACTCACTCGCGGGCAGCTCCCGCACGCCACCGGGACTCACCGCTCGCACGATTCCGTCCAGGACGAGCAGCGCGACGGCGGTATCGGCCGCCGGAGACGCGTTGCAGATATTGCCCGCCAGGGTGGCGCGGTTCCGCAGCGGGCGAGCTCCGACCACCCGGGCGCACTCGGCCAGAAGCGGGAACGCGGTCCGAATCGCGGAATCGGTCTCGACCCGGGCGAGGCAGACCGAAGCCCCGATCGCCAGGCCTCCCTCGGTTACCCGGATCCGGTCCAGCGCCGGGATTCGCTTGAGGTCGATGATTGTCGCCGGCGCCCGGCGGCCCAGCCGCATCTGCGGCAGCAGGTCGGTGCCGCCGGCCAGATAGGAGGCGTTCTCACGCCGGCGCCCAAGCTCGAGCGCCTCGTCCACGGTGCGCGCGGCAACGTACTCGAATCGCGGCAACGGCATGGCACCCTCCGCCCAGCAGGATGCTGAAGACCCAACGACCGGCCGGAAGCCCGCATCATCCCGGAGCCACCGGCAGCCGGTTCACTCCCACCGGCGGCGCTCCCCCCTCCCCGCGGCAGTCCGGCAGCTGCGCCGGCGAAGACCGCGCCGGGCCCCGGCCTCGATCAGGCCTCGAAGAACTGCAGCCCGTAGAAGTCGCGGCCGACCAGCTCGCGCACCAGACCGCTCCGGGCCACCAGGCGCGCGCCCGATCGCGGATTCGCGACCATGAGCTGCCCGGCCGCCCGCAGCCCGTTCTCGAACTCGACGATCCCGAACGTCAGACTGGGCCGATCGATCCCTTCCGGAAGCGCATAGATGCGGGTCCAGGTCAGAAGCCGGCAGGGTCCGCCCATCGGCACCTTCTCGAAGTCCGCGAAGACCGCTTCCGAGGGATCCCGGCGGGTGCGGCAGCCCCGGCACACCATCGGCGCCGGATGGTACAGCATCCCGCACTTCGGGCACCGGTAGGCGTAGACGTTCCGGTCCTCGGTATAGAGCTCCTTGGTGGAAACCATCCGCTACTCCCTGGCCAGGATCGTCGCGACCACGTTGTTGCCGAACCCGCCGAAGTTGACCGCCAGCCCGAACCTCGGGTCTGCGACCTGGCGGCCGGCCTCGGCCTGTCCGCGGAGCTGCTTGACCAGCTCGTGGATCTGGGACACGCCCGTCGCGCCCACCGGATGGCCCTTGGCCTTGAGCCCGCCCGAAGTGTTGATCGGAATCCGTCCGGTGACCTCCGTCTCTCCGCGCTCGACCGCCTCCTTCGCCCGGCCTCGCTCGAAGAACCCGACCTCCTCGCTTTCCGCCACTTCGAGGATCAGGAACGCGTCGTGGAGTTCGGCCAGGGACATCTCCCGGGGCCCGACTCCGGCCATGGCGTAGGCCCGCTCGGCCGCCAGACGCACCGCCTGGAGGTCGAGCATGTCCGCCCGGTTGTGCACGCAGTGGGTGTCCGTCGCCTGGCCGACCCCCGCGATGCGGATCGGCTGGTGCTTCGGGAATCGCTTCGCGATGTCCAGGCCGCAGAGCACAACCGCGGCGGCTCCGTCCGACACCGGACAGAAGTCATACAGCCGCAGCGGATCCGCCATGATCGGGTTCACGACCTCCCGATGGGGCCCGTCCCAGATCCCGCTCAGCGCGGCCGATTCCTCGATGTGGGCGAACGGATTGAGCGCCGCGTTCCGATGCGCTTTGACGGCGATCTTCGCCAGATGGGCCTCGGTCAGGCCGTACCGCTCCATGTAGGCGCGGGTGAACATCCCGGCGAACGCCGGCAGCGTCAGCCCGTAGGCGTACTCCGCGTCGGGGTGGCCCAGGGTGGCGACGAAGTCGGTCGCCTTCCACCCCGTCACCTCGCGCATCCGCTCCCCACCGACCACCAAGACGACGTCTGCCAGGCCGGAGGCGATCGCCATGAAGCCGCACTTCACCGCGGAGGAGCCGGACGCCGGGCCGTTCTCGATGCTCTCGGCCATGGCCGGCTCGAGGAAGATCCGGCTCACCAGCGAAGAAGCGACGCCGGTCTGGTGATTGACGGCGCCCGCGCCCATGTTGGCGACAAAGACCTGGTCGATCCCGTCAGTGATCCCGGCGTCTTTCATCGCCTCCAGCGCAGCCCAGGACATGATGTCCACGAGATCGAAATCCATGCGACCGAACTTGGTGTGTCCGATCCCGACGATTCCTACGCCTCTCATCGCTTGAACCCCGGAAGCTGCGGATACTCATCGGGCAGGATGAGTTCATCCGCGGTGGCCAGGATCTCCGGCGGCACCGGGCGGGTCCCGGTCACCAGCCTGGGCTTGTACAGGTCATAGAGGAAGCGCGTGAGCACATACGACGGCGCGCCGCCCAGTTCATGCTGGAATTCGGGCCGCGACTCCAGCTGGTACTCGATCATCCATCGCTTGAAACCGATGAAGCTCTCGGCGACGATGAAAACCTCGTCCTGCCCGAGATGCTCCATGTGGTACTCCATCTTGGCGGCGAACATGTGCGCGCCGCAACGCAGCCCGCGATGGATGGTCAGCGTGTGGTAGCTCATGCCGCGCTTCGCATCGATCATCCGGCCGTTGACGATGCTCGCGATCACGCCGTCGATCGTGCCGACCAGGGTGTACGGGTCGACCACGCGGTGGATGTACTGCCCAAGCAGCTCGGCGTACATCCGCGACGCCACAATGTCGTAGAAGTCCTTGCGGACCCGGGCCAGCGGCTCGACCGCCTCCAGCAACGTCGGGAAGTCGTCGTGCCGGGCCTGGCGGATCACGAGCGGCTGTCCGGATGCGACCACGATGTACTTGGGGGGATAGGGCGGCATCACGCGCGCGGGGGGGCGAAGCTTCTTCTCGAGCTCATCCAGGATCATGCAGCAGCTCCTTCTGCGTGCGAACCGGCATCACGCAGGCCGGACCGCACCGCGTACTCGATCCGGGCCCTTTCGACCCCATCGGGACCCGGCAGACAGAGACCGGCGGACACGAACCGGATCCGCCGGCCTCCCCGCTCTTCAGCGCGACCGGACCCGGACCGCAACGTCGACGGTGACGATCGCCCCGGACTCGTTGGCGGCCGTCGCGGTCAGGGTTCCCGTGCCCCCGGGGTTGTGCGCAAAGAAGTACCCATGAGCCATGCCGTGGACCCCGGGAGTCGGCGGCTCATCGGGATCATCCCCGGAGGTCCCGTCGGGGAGTCCGGGCGAACCGCTCGAATCCGGGTCCCCCCAGCCTCGACCGTCGACCGGGATGAAGACGCCGGCGTCACCCGCAAGACGCCACTCGATCCGGGCGCTCCGATCGATATCGCCCCTCGAGTTCAGCGCCGCGGCCTCGACGAAGACCGAATCGCCCACTGCGGCCTCGATCGGATCGGGCCGCACGACGATCCGGTCCAGGGCCGGCGACGGAGCCACGCGCACCCGAGCGGTCTTTTCCAGCGACACGCCCGTCACCGGATCGCTCGCCACGCAGCGAATGACCCCCTCTCCCTCTGACGCCGCCAGGAACATCACGCCGTTTCCCCCCATGGAGAAGGTTCCATCGGGCCCGCTGGGCGGCAGGGGTACGTTCGGAACACAGGGCCCTTCCGGTCCGCCCCCGGAGTGCCCGGGATCGGCAGGATCGATCCATGGCCCGCGGACTTCCTCCAACGTACCCAGCGAGGCCGGCTCGACGGACCAGGCGTAGGTCAGACCATCGACCGAGCGGCCCCACTCGTTCACGGCGCTCGCAAAGAACCAGGCCTCGCCCCGCGGCGCGACTGTGGCCTCCTCCGGAAAGAGACGCAGGTCGCTCGGAGTTCCGCGCGAGAGAACGATGACGGCGACCGACTCGGTCCAGCTGGCGCCCGCCGCACCCACCCTGATCTCGCCCCGGGCCTCTCCCGGCACGCGCGCGCTCGAAGTGAAGCGGGCCAACGCAATGTTCGCGAGATCGATGTCCGGGGGCGGCGGTCCGATGGGTCCGGTGGTGTCGGGGTCACCCGGCCCGACGATCGTGCTGTCGCGGCCGTCCAGCCACTTCCCTTCCGGATCCGACCCGATTGGCCCTCCCGATCCGCCCTCCCAGCCATACCAGAGTCGGGCGATGATCTCCGCCTGTTGTTCCGCGGTGAGGTCGGTCGCCGCTTCGATGGTCCCGAGCGTCACGGGTTCCACGCTCCAGACAAACGAGACGTCGCCCGCCGCTTCTCCGGCACCGTTGATCGCATACGCCGCGACATATCGCGACTCTCCTTCCGGCACCTCGATCAGGTACGACGGATGCAGAACGATCCGTGCGATGTCGCCGTCCGCGACCACCTCGATTTCGGCGACGGCGCTCACGCTGTCACTGAGAGACGCGACGACCTGGCCTCGTCCGGGCGCGGTGCCGATGAAGATCCCTTCGCGCGAGACGACGCCGATCGCAGAATCGCAGCGAATCGACCAGGTTGGGCGGTATGGAACCACCCCCGTTCCGTCCTCCGGAACGCCGATCCACCCACCGGTCCCGCCGATGTGAAACTGCACGCTCTCCAACACCCCGACGCGCGCGGACGATGGGTAGATCGCGATCGGCCCTGCGATGGCGCCTTCCGGCAGGACCGTGCAGTCCAGATTCACGGTGTCGCCGGGGCGAACGCTGACTTCGATGCGATTCGTTTGATACGCGGCGCCCGGTGCCGGCTCGACAACCACTGTCAGGTTGCCGCCGGGAAGTCCGGTGAATGCAAACGTGCCGTCCGCGGCGGTCACGGCGGTCTGGTCGGTTCCCTCGATGCGGACGACCATGCCTCCCAGGGCCTGCCCCTCGGACGAATCGACGACGCGCCCCTTCAGGACCCCGCCGGCGGCGCCCGGATCGCTCGGGGCTTCGGAATCGGAACAGGCGAAGGGCAGGAACAGGAACAGAGCCAGAAGAGGAACAAGGCGCCAGTGTCGCATGACCGCATCCTCCCGTGGTCCGCGTGAAGTCCCCCATCCGGCGGACCGACTGCCTCATCATGATACGCCCGATGACGTTATCGGTACAGCGCGGGCGAAACCGCAGGTTCGTGGGATCGGAATCCCGGGGGAGCGCCCCGTCCGCCCCCCTCCGCCGCCGGCGTCGAAGCGGCAATCCATTGCCGCACTTCGCGTCCGTCGCCGGCAGGCCGGCTGGGACCCGGGGTTGCCCGGCGGTGTGGTATCCTGCGTAGCGGTCTCTGGATCACGGCGCAACTCGGTCTCCCGAGGCGCGCTCGCGACCGCCGCACGACGGAAGGCATTCAGGGGATGGTCAGCCAGCGAGGCTCCGGCGCACTTCGCGATCGCGGAGGCCCTGCGGCTGGGACACGAGACCGAATGGAGGCACCCATGACACGTAGCGGATGGCGCGCAGGCCTGACTGCGGCCGCTCCTCTGCTGATTCTCGCCCTGCTCATCGGCTCCTGCGGAGACGACGATGACAATCCGACCTCTCCCGGAGATACCACCGCCCCGGCGGCGGTGACGCTCGCGGTCGGTACCGTGACCACGACCTCGGTGCAGCTGACCTGGGCCGCTCCCGGTGACGATGGCGCCACCGGCACCGCCGGCCAATACGACATCCGGTATTCGACCTCCGCGATCACGGCCGAGAATTTCGCCTCGGCCACCGCCGCGACCGGCGAGCCGAGTCCCGCCGCGGCCGGCACCGCCCAGTCGTTCACCGTGAATGGGCTCACCCCGGGCACCCCCTACTTCTTTGCCCTGAAGACCGCCGATGAGGTGCCGAACTGGTCCGCGGTCTCCAACATTGCGCAGGCCACGACCCAGGCCCTGCCTGCGGACACCACGCCGCCGGCCGGGGTGACCAACCTCACCCTGGCGGTGGCGACGGCAACGACGGCGAACCTGACCTGGACCGCCCCGGGCGATGACGGCAATACCGGCACGGCGAGCCAATACGATGTCCGGTACTCGACGTCCGAGATCACACCAGCCAACTTCGCCGCGGCGACAGCCGTGACCGGGGTCATGGCGCCGTCCGCCGCTGGGGCCCCGCAGGGCCTGGTGGTGAGGGAACTCACTCCGAACACGCCGTACTTCTTCGCGCTCAAGACCGCCGACGAAGTTCCGAACTGGTCGGTCATGTCGAATGTGGTGCAAGGGTCCACGGCGCCGCCCCCCGATGTCACGCCTCCCGCCCCGGTAACAGACCTGGCCACCGGCACCGTGACGGCCACGTCGATACAGATCACCTGGACCGCTCCGGGCGACGACGGAAACGGCGGCACCGCGCATGCCTATGACATCCGTTTCTCGACCTCGGAGATCAACGCGGCGAACTTCGCGTCCGCTACGGCGCTTCCCGGGGCCCCCGCCCCGACTGCGGCCGGGACGGCGCAGTCCGTGACCCTGAACGGGTTGACCCCAAACACGCCGTACTACATTGCCGTGAAGACCGCCGACGAAGTCCCGAACTGGTCGGATCTGTCGAACGTGGCGCAAGCCACCACGGCGTCGGCCGCGGACGCCATACCTCCAGCGACCACGATGGACCTGGAGACCGCCGACGTGACCGCGACGTCCGTGCGGCTGACCTGGACCGCACCCGGCGACGATGGCAACGCCGGCACCGCCGGGGAGTACGACATCCGGTATTCGACTTCCGAGATCACGGAAGGAAACTTCTCCGCGGCGACCGTGGTGAACGGAGTTCCCGCTCCGGCGGCCGCCGGGACCGCGCAGTCGGTGACCCTGAACGGCCTGACCCCGGACACGCCGTACTTCTTCGCCATGAAGACCGCGGACGAAGTTCCCAATTGGTCGGGTCTGTCGAACGTCGCGCAAGCCACCACGGCGCCGCCGCCAGACGCGACACCGCCCGCGGCGGTCGCGGACCTGGAGGCGATTCCCGCCGACTCGACCGATGTCCTGCTGACCTGGACCGCGCCCGGCGACGACGGAGACACCGGCACGGCGGTGTTCTATGACATCCGCTACTCCCTGGCGAACATCACCGAGGCGAACTGGGACGCGGCCACCCAGGTGGCCGGAGAACCGGTCCCCGGGCCGAACGGGACTGCAGAGAGCATGCACGTCACCGGACTGGCGCCGGGGACCGATTACTTCTTTGCCCTGAAGACGGCC
This sequence comes from uncultured bacterium, assembly GCA_964473865.1. Classification (GTDB taxonomy): domain Bacteria; phylum Eisenbacteria; class RBG-16-71-46; order CAIMUX01; family CAIMUX01; genus CAIMUX01. The sequence goes on from CAYYQN010000031.1 coordinate 31,047, forward strand.
GACGAGGTGCCGAACGCCTCGGCGCTCTCGAACGTCGCCACGGCATCCACCCCCACCGGCCCGACCAGTCCGCCGATGATCTCGGCACTGGATCTGCCCGACACGGTCTGTATCAGCAGCGACGACCCCTACGCGCAGATGGCCAAGCTATATGCCACCGGCCAGTTGGCGATCGCTCGCTTGTACTCGAGCCTCGGCGCGGCGTTCTTCGCGCCGCTCGAGAGCGCCGACTGGCAGCATGCCGGCGACTGCTGGGACTACACCTATGACATCGGCGAGTGCCACGCCCGCTACCATGTGTGCAAGACCGGATCCCAGTACGAGTACACCCTGACCTACAACGGCCCCTGCTACGGCAGCAACTACAGTGACTGGGTTGCCTACCGGTCCCTGTTCAACATCGACACTCACACCGGTACCTTCTACTTCTATGAGCCGAACACGACGATCATCGCCGGAGCCTGGGTCTGGAGCGAAACCGCTGACGGTCTTTCCGGCAGCTACACCTTCTACGAAGGCGATCCCGCGACGGCCCCGGTGCAGGCGACGATCGCCTGGACGAAGACGGCCGACGGCAACACGACCAACGTGACGTTCACCACGCCCGAAGACACGAAGTGGGAGAGCTCGTTCACGAAGACCCCGTGTTCCGGATGGCTGAAGCTGTACCAGTGGGACAACGACGCCAGCCAGTGGCAGACCTGGCCGCAGACCGACATTGCCTGGAATGCCGACGGGACCGGGTTCTACGACACCTATGACGACACGGGCCAGCTTCTGGAGCACCACGCCTGGTGACCTGAACCCGGGCACAGGCTCCGGCTCGATGGAGGGCGGCGGCTCGGCCGCCGCCCTCTGCTTCCACGTCCACGATCGATGCCGGCGGCGACTTGCCGGACCCGGAGTGCGGGACTCTGTTCGCCGGCGGGTTCAAGGAGACCACGATGTTCGACTACTCGGGAAAGGTCGCGCTGGTCACCGGCGCAAACGGCAATCTGGGACGAGCCGTAGCCGAAGAACTGCGCTCGGCCGGCGCCCGGCTCGCGCTGGTGGGACGGAAGGCCGAAGGCCTGGCGAAGTTCTTCTCCGCCGGCGATGACACCCTGCTGCTGGGAGCGGATCTGACCAGTCCCACGGAGGTGGAGGCCGCGGTCGAACGCGCGATCTCCCACTTCGGACGAATCGATCTGCTGGCCAACATCGCCGGCGGATTCACGATGGGCCCGCCATGCCACGAGACGCCTGTGGAGACCTGGGACTTTATGCTCAATCTGAATGCGCGCAGCGCCTTCCTGGCCTGCCGCGCCGTACTCCCGCACATGCGCGCCGCGGGCACCGGGCGAATCGTCAACGTCTCCGCCCGCGCGGCCCGGGAGGCGATCCCCAACATGGCCCCCTACCGCATCTCCAAGGCCGCCGTGATCACCCTGACCGAGAGCATCGCCGCGGAGAACCGGAACTTCGGCATCACGGCGAACTGCATCCTCCCCGGGACGATCGACACGCCGGAGAACCGCGCGGGCATGCCGGACGCGGATCACACCCGATGGGTATCGCCGAGGCAGTTGGCGGCGGTGATCCTGTTCCTCGGATCCGAGGCCGCCACCGCGGTGAGCGGCGCGGCCATCCCGGTGTACGGGCGGAGTTGACCCCAGCGCGACATCCGGCCAGGTGCTCGCCCTCCCCCATGCTCACATGGCGCCTTGGCGATGCGCCGCCGGGGGAAGGCTGCGCGCGCGGCCAGCACTCACTTCCCGCCGGGCAGCGCCTCCCCCACTCCGGACGGAACGGGGTTCCAGCCAAGCTGGATCACCTCGAAGTCATCCGCGTCGAGGACCCCGAACGCAGGATTGAGCACGTCGTTGTCCCACCGCGCGTCCATCGTCCCCTGGATGTACATGTCGGAACCGTTGTCCGCGAGAATCAGCCCGTGGGTCTTCATCGCCTGGAAGATCCTCTGCACCGGAACGGGAAAACCCGAGATCTCGACGGATGCCTTCAGCCGCAGCCGGGCGCCCAGCGGCGGCGCGCCGGCGGTATGACCCGCGGTGTGCGATGCGGGCCAGACGTGCCCGTTGGTGGCCCGGGTCGTGAAGCGGAAGGCGTGCTGGATGTCTCCCGCGCCGGCCACCTCATCGAAGCGGACCAGGCCCGGGAAGACGGCCAGACCCGCCGCGTCCGCCGAGGTCCATCCTTCGGGCCGCCGGTCGTTGGTGGCGAGATTGAACACCGCGCCCGAGCCCGCCTCCCAACCCCACGTCTCCTCGTTGAAGCGCGTGGCCCAGGTCTCGAACAACAGCCAGTGGTCCCGGTCGATGAGCAGGAGATGCCGGTCACCGTCCTCGCCGCCACCGGGGATCCCTCCCTCGATATGGTTCGGCAGGACCCGCGCCTCCTCGGGCACCGGGTAGCCCGGTGGAAAGCCCGGCGCTCCGGGATCGCTCTCCTCGGGGTAGTCGACGAACGTCACCGGGACGAGCGGCTGGTCGCCGCCCACGCCGACATAGGGAATGCCATAGGGGGGCGGGCCGAAGTCGGGGTGCAGCGCCCGGCGCGCGGTCGGATTCTCCGGCGTGCGATTGCTGATGAAGTCGATGTAGTCAGCCGATCCCGGATCGACCGGAGCGGAGGTGATGTCGAGGTTCCACCAGTTGTCGGGCGGAAAGACCTGACGCTGGCTGAAGTCCTCGAGGAGCACCACCTCGCTCCTCACGGCGGCGAGATCCGAGCCGGCCGGGCCCGATACCGAGGCGGGGCGGTCGGCGTGGGAGCAAGCGAGCAGCACCAGGATCGTGGCCAGCAGCCGCCCCCCCCTGCGGTGCACGGGGCGTCGGCGCGTGGCGCGAAGCAGGCTTTCCACCGGAGTCCTCCTGTCGTCCGCCGCGCGGAGAGCCCGCGCCGGCAGGTGTGCGGTCCGCGTGACTCGCCGGGCCGGGACTTGACGTCGCCCTGCTCCAGAATCCACTCGCGGCCAGCGCATCTCCACCCCAATCGCCGGCGATCGGTCGCACCCGGCTCCGGCCATGGATCCCGGCTACCGGCACCTCCCGCCGTCTGCCGGGGTCGAGGATCAAAGACCTGCCCAATTGCGACGGTTTCCAATATCCTGGGCTCAATTGCGTCCGGGAGAAGGGCGATATCATCAGGGGTATCCATTCCGTGCCCGTAGCCACGGTGGCGCCGGCGCGGGAACTGCGGATCGCGGCGCACGACAAGGGGTTCGGCGCCGACCCAACCGGCCGCGGCCGGCAGGGACGGCTCCTGAATCGTCCGTGGCGCGCCTGGATGGGCCGGGCGAGACCGGTCGGGGAGGCGCCTCCCCGGAGTTGGAGAGGAAGAAGACGATGTCATTCATGCACGACTTGCTGCGGCGGCCGGGCCGACATGGTGTGGATCGCCCCAACCGGCGCCCGCGCGCCATCGCGACCGGCCTCGTTCTGGGCTGGGCGGGCGTCGGCGCGATCGGGGCGTTGGGACCGGCGCTACCGGCACTCGCCGAGGATGCTCTGCCTCCGGCCGAGACAGTGATCCAGAAGATGATCGACGCCTGCGGAGGCGCGGACGCCTATGCCGGGCTGCAGACCCGCTTCACCCGGGGTGTCATGCATCTGACCTGGGCGAACCTCGAGATGACGCGCAGCGTCTGGGCGCAGCGGCCCAACCAGCACTACGTCCTGATCGAGTCGCCCAAGCTCGGCCAGATCGTGGGCGGCAGCGACGGCACGACGGTCTGGGAGCAGGGGCCGAAGGACGATCCGAGCATCAAGAGAGGCCGGGAGCGCGCCCTGGTGCTCTGGGAGTCCGACATCGGGTCCTGGTCGAACTGGAAGACGTACTACGACTCGGCGACGACCGCGGGCGTGGATACCGTGGACGGCCACGCGGCATGGAAGGTCGACCTGGTCACCAAGGAGGGAGCGAAGCACGCGATCTGGGTCGACCAGACCAGCAATCTGCTCCTCAAGCACTCGTTGTGGAGGCTGGTGCAGACGGGAGAAGTCCCGAATGAGATCTTCTACGACGACTATCGCGAAGTCTGCGGGGTGAAGATGCCGTTCCGCAGCCGGGGGGTGATCTCCATGATGGGCGGAGACAAGGAAGTCGTCTTCACCATGGACAGCGTAGCCTGCAATCCCACGATCCCGCAGGACCGGTTCGATCTGCCCGCCGAAGTGAAGGCCTTTCTCGAGAAGCTGCCGGCCCAGGCCGCCCCGGCCGGGAACGAACCCGGAAAGTGACGTGTCGGCGGGTAATGCGAGATAGGAAGGCTCGATTTTTGGCCGTTCCACGGAACCGGGCATGCGCAGGCCGGAGGCCCGGCGCGCGGGCCGTCCGCCGCGGGGCAGCCGGCGTTGCGCTTCTGCTGCCGACCCTTCTTGTCGGGTGCGTCTGGCTCCGGAACGCACGCCCGGATGTGATCCTGGTCACGATCGACACCCTGCGCGCGGACCGGGTCGGATGCTACGGCGACACGGGCGCTTCGACGCCGAATCTCGACCGGCTGGCGCGGGAGGGAATCGTCCTCGAGAATGCCGTCACGCCCGTACCCATCACGCTCCCGTCTCATGCCACGATGCTGACGGGACTCTACCCCGCGAGGCACGGCATCCCCAACAACGACGTCTACGCAATGTCCCCGCAGATCGCCACGTTGGCGGAGCGGTTCCGGGAGGCCGGCTACCGGACGGGGGCCTTTCTCAGCGCCTTCGTGCTCCACCGGCAGTTCGGCCTGGCCCGTGGCTTTGATGCCTACGATGACAGTCTGGTCACCGAGCGCGCCGGTACCCGCACCGTGGGTCGTGCGCTCGGTTGGCTGGAGAGCGTGGGAAAGCGTCCGTTCTTCGTCTGGATCCACCTGTACGAGCCCCACATGCCGTGGACCCCGCCCCCGCCCTACCTGAGCCTGCCGCTTCGATCCGGCTACGAGAAGGAAGTGGCCGCGGCGGACGGCGCGCTCGGACTTCTCCTGGAGCGGCTCGGCGCGCGCGGCAGGCTCGAGCGCGCGATCGTCATGGTGGTATCCGATCACGGTGAAGGTCTCCACGATCACGGAGAGATGGAGCACGGCGTGTTCCTCTACCGGGAAACCACGCGCGTCCCCTGGATCGTGCGCCTGCCCGGACGACAGGGCGCCGGGACCCGCCTGCCGGACCTCGTGTCCACCGTCGATCTGGCGCCGACCTTGTGCGACCTGGCCGGCCTGAAGCGGCTCGTCGACCCGGATGGCTCCTCCCTGGCCGCCGCGTTCAAAGGGAAGCCGCTGCCTCCCCGCGAGGGGGTGTTCCTCGAGACCGTCCTTCCCAAGGACAACTACGGCTGGTCGCCACTCCTCGCGTTCGAAACCCCGAAGTGGAAGTGGGTCCGCGCGCCGGAAGTCGAGCTCTACGACCTGGGCCGGCAACCGATGGAGCAGGAGAACCTCGCGACCGAGTTGCCGGACACGGCCCGCTCGCTCGACCAGAAGCTGGAAGTCTACGCGAGACAGGTGCGAGCCCGTGGCGCGGCCGTCAACTCGGTCTCTCCGGAACTCGCGGAGCGTCTCCGTTCGCTGGGGTACGTCTCCGCGGGAGACCTGGCGTCCAGAGATGAGCAGGGGCTCCCGGACCCCAAGCGGATGATCTCCCTGCAGGGAGACCTCGAAACCGCCAAGCGCGCCATGAACGCAGAAGCCTATCGGGACGCCCTCGAGCCGTTCCGCCGCGTGCTGGCCGTCAACGATCAGAACATGGTCGCCCTGCTGGGCCTCGGACGCGCGCTGAACCGGACCGGACGCTACGATGAGGCCGAGTCGGTCCATCGCCGGGCCGTCCGGTTGCGGCCGGAGAACCCGACGGCCATCACGGGTCTGGCGGACGCTCTTTTTGGGTTGAAGCAGTGGGGAGAGGCGTCCGGGCTCTACCGCACATCGGAGCGGATCCTCGCCCAGGGACCGATCATGTGGGCCCGGCAGGCCGTTTGCGCCGCCATGCGCGGAAACCAGCCCGAGGCCGAGAGATGTCTGAGCGAAGCGGCCCGAGCCTATCCCGACCAGAGGGAGTACCTCGCCACCGTGCAGCGTGAACTCGACGATTACCGTTCCCTGGCGGCGAGTCCCGTCCTTCCCGACACGACGAGACTACGGGAGGCGGCGATCGCGATCCGCCTGGGGCTGGTTGCGGCCGGACAGAGGATCCTGACGCACCCCCTTGCCGCACGCCCCAACGAGACGCTCCGTTTGACCCTTCTCGGCAACCTGTACATCACCCTGGACCGTCCGGATCTCGCGCTCACCACTCTGGACCGTCTGATGGCCCTCGACGGCCGCACTCCGGAGCGCGAGGTGCGTCGGGCCGCCCTTCTGCTGCAGACCCGACAGCTGGACCAGGCTCTGAGCGCGTACGACAAGATCCTGGCCGGCTTCTCCCTGACGCGCGACCGGCTCGCGGTGGTGCACTACAACCGCGCCTGCGTCCTCTCCCGCATGGGCCGGCGTGCCGAGGCTCTCGATGCCCTGGAGACAGCCGCCGGGCATGGCTACGGCAACGCGCGAGCGCTCCTGACCGACCCGGACCTGGACGCCTTGCGGGAGGAGCCCGGCTTCATGGCCCTGCTCAACAACGCCTCCGCGTCGACCCGCTGATTTCCTCCCGAAGACTCCGCCTGGAATTCCGTCGCCCCTCACGCGCGCCCGGGACGGCTCCGGCGCGAACCCGGCCGACCGCGCTCTCTCGGTCCCGCTCCCGCCCCGGGCGGCTTGGCCCGCGATCCGGCGGGCCGCGCGGTCCGCGCCCGCGGCAGCTCCGGAGAACCGGCGGATATCCCGTACGCCGAGTCGGCCTGCAACGTCCGGTGCGCCTCGGCAACCGCGACGCGGCCCTCCCAGACCGATCGGTGCACTTCCACCAGCCGGGCCGCGCTCCTTCGGTCCTGCGTGATCATCTCGATGCGGAAGTGAACGATGCCCAGCCGGCGCAGGGCCGCCAGGTGGGCGAGCGAGTTCAGCGGCCGCGCCCCGAAGACGGTATTGCGGCATCCGACGTCGGCCACCACCGGATGCGTCTGACCGGTGCGGTCGCGAAGCGCGATCCGATGGCGATCGCATGGCCGACCGCAGTTGCGATAGTCGGCCCCATCGCTGAGAAAGGCCGCGAAGACGCAATGCTCGGTGTGAAAGAGCGGCAGGTGGTGGTGCAGGGAGATCTCGCAGCGGCCCGGACCGGGGTCGCGCGGAAACGCCTCCACCAGCCCTTCGAGCTGCTCGCCGTTCAGATCCATTCCCGGCGTGATCCGGTCGAGGCCCAGACCAAGGAGAATCTCCATCGTGTCCGGATTGACCGCGTTCAGGGAGACATCGCCGACCAGAAGCGGGAACCCGCCGTCCCCGCGCCGCGCCGCGCCGATCTCAGCGCCGTCCGTCCGCCCCCCATGCAAGGCGCGCAGTCCGCGCAGCCGCTCCAGGCTCCCGAGGCTTCGCACCAGCATCTCCTCGGGTTCGAGACCAAGGAGGTACGACTCGATGCGCTCTTCGCCCGGCTTCTGCACGCGCGGCAGCGCGAGCGTCCGCCGCACTCCGGCGAGCTTGAGATCACGCGCCGCCTCCTTCAACCCCACGAGATCGAGGAAGTCGAGGGCGATCCGTCGCGCGCCGGCGTCCAGCGCGCCGCGCACCTGCTCCGGACTCCGGCAGAGGATGATGAACGACTCCTCGAACGACCGTGAGGCATCCGCACCGGCAGATCCGCCGTGCGCCAGAGGATCGGACGAATGCGCGGCGGCATGCGGCGCGTCCCGTGCCGCGGGCGCGGGATCGCCGGCGTCGCGCACCGCGACACCGGAACCGGGACTCGGTCCGACAGGGTTCTCCCGAATCGTTCCGGGGCCGGCCTCCAAGGTGTGCTCCACGGAGTGCTCCGCGCGATCGACCGCCCAGAGGACCGGCGACGGGAGCCCTTCGGTCTCCTTCGGCACAGGAGGAACGGTCTCCTCCCGCAGCCCGCCGTCCGCGACTCGGGAATCCCGCGCCACCGCCGCCGCTCCCCCCGGCGAGAGATGCACTGCACGCCCCGGTGCGTCGCTCACCCGGCCGGGTTCTGCGCGAGCTCCGGCAGCAAACGCGCCGCGCAGCTCCTCCAGCATCGCCAGCGCCTCGCGGCGCAGCCGATTCAGCTCCGACACCGGCAGGAAGACACGTTCCCCGATCCTGGCGTCCAGCTGGGCGATCCGATAGCGCGTCCCGCCGGTGCGCTCCAGATGTTCGCGCAGGCCGGCGTCGTCGAGCGGGCGCCGAGCCGCCCGCTCCAGCGGAACCAACGACTCGACTTCCGTTGCGCGTCCCTGGGGATCGATCAGCCGCAACCGGAGCGGCTCCCCTTCCGCGCCCCACACCTCGGCTCGCAGCTCCACCTGACGTTTCCGTTCCGGATGGCCAAGGTCGCGGCGGATCCGCTCCATGAGCGCCGGGTCGGAGGTGCGGTAGATCGGCGTCCCGGGCCGGACGCGATCGAGTTCCGGCATCGAGGCGCGCGGAAACTCCAGGATGCGGTGCCCGGCCCGCCCGATCGGGTCAGCGGCGAGGATCCGGCCGCCGATCTCGTCTTCCTCGAGGGGGCTCACGGCGAAGAGGACGCCGTCCCCCGGTTTCAACGCAACCCGGGCCGCGCCCGGCTCGCCCGACGACTCCTCCATGATCACCCCGCGAGCGGTGCCCCGGGCGTCGATTTCGAGGCTGATCACCGTGCCGACGCGCGGACCGCGATGTGCGCGGATCGTGCCGTCCACCAGGAGCTGATGGTTGACGCCGCCGAGAAATCCTTCGCTCACTCCGCGGCTGAAGACCTGCCGGGATTCGGCGGCGAGCCGCCCCAGGGATTGTCGGGGCGGGCTCGGCTCGTCTCCCCGATGTCGCTGCAGGTTTTCCCAGGCCCGGTCGACCGCCGCCCGGTACAAGCTCGTGGCCGCGGCCACGTACTCCGGGCTCTTCATCCGGCCCTCGATCTTGAAGGCCGCCAGGCCGAGCGCGGTGAGTTCGGGAATCCGCCGCCACCCCTCCAGATCCCGCGGAGAGAGGAGATAAGGACGATCGCCGAGATGCTTCCGCTCGCCATCGACCATCAGGTCGTACGGCAGCCGGCAGGCCTGGGCGCACTGGCCGCGGTTGGCGCTGCGCCCGCCCCACGCTTCGGAGGAGAGGCACTGCCCCGAATACGACACGCACAGCGCGCCATGGACGAAGACTTCCAGTTCGGTTTCGACCGACGCCCGGATGCGCGCGATCTCGGGGATGGTCAGCTCCCGGGCGAGGATCACCCGGGTGGCCCCCAGCGCGGCCACCAACCGCACGCCGTCCGGACTCGCGACGGTCATCTGCGTCGAGGCGTGCACCCGCAGGGGGGGAACCAGCGAGCGCGCCAGGCGCAGGATTCCCAGATCCTGCACGATGATCCCGTCGGGTCCCGCCTGCGCGATCGCCTGGAGCGCATCGCGCGCGCCCGCGATCTCGTCACGGAAGACCAGCGTGTTGAACGTGAGGTAGCTCTTCACTCCCCACCCGCGCAGATCGCGGAGGAGGTCGGGCAGGTCGCCCAGTTCGAAGTTCCGGGCCCGGACACGGGCATTCCAGTCGTGCAGGCCGAAATAGACGGCATCAGCGCCCGCACCGATCGCAGCCTGAAGCGCCTCGGGCGTACCCGCAGGGGCGAGGACTTCCGGTCGGGAGCGCGGAATGGAGAGGCCTGCGGGCCCGGACGCAGTTGTGGACATGCGCCTAGGCTACCACGCGGCCGCGCCCCGAAGTCGATCCCCGGGCTTCGAACTCACGGGGCCGGCGGAACCTGCGCCTCGGCCGCCGGCCTCACCCACTTCTCCAGCATCGCCCGAAGTTCGCGCGGCGAGACCGGCTTGGTCACGTAGTCATCCATGCCGGCGTCCAGACAGCGCTGGCCGTCCCCGGGCATGGCGTTGGCCGTCAGGGCGACAATTGCGATCCGGCGCTCTCGGCCGTAGCGCGCTTCGTCGAAGCGGATCGCCGCGGCCGCCTGGTATCCATCCATCACCGGCATCTGGCAGTCCATGAACACGATGTCGTATCCGACCTTGGCGCAGGCTTCGACCGCCTCACGCCCGTTGGCCGCGACATCGACGCGCGCTCCCATCCGCTGCAGGAAGGCAACCGCCACGCGCTGGTTCACGGCGTTGTCCTCGACCACCAGCGCCCGGCAACCCAGCCCGGGAGTGCCGCCCACCGAGGCCTGCGGCGCCCGAAGCTGCGGTGTCGCCCGGCGATCCGAAGAACCGGCCTTCGGAAGCCCGACCGGCACATGGAACCAGAAGGTGCTGCCGTGCCCGGGTTGGCTGTCGACCCCGATCTCCCCGCCCAGCAGCTCGACGATCTGGCGGCAGATCGCCAGCCCGAGTCCGGTTCCGCCGTATTGACGGGTCGTCGACGCGTCGGCCTGGACAAACGGAGAGAAGAGCCGCGGAACGACCTCCGGCGGGATGCCGAGACCGGTGTCGGTCACGCGAAAGCACAGCCGGACCGGATCGTCGATTTCCGTTCTCAGCTGCACGGTGACTCCGCCCGACGCGGTGAACTTGACGGCGTTGCCGACCAGGTTGAGCAATACCTGGCGCAGACGGCCGGGATCTCCGACAACCAGTGGAGGCACATCCGGGTCGACTTCCTCGAGAAGGTGGAGTCCCTTTGCCAGGATGGACTCGCTCACGATCAGGCCCACTTCGTTGATGAGATCGCGCGGATTGAACTCCAGCGACTCCCGCTCCAGCCCCCGGCTGTCGAGCTTGGAGAAGTCGAGGATGTTGTTGATCAGCTCCAGAAGCGAGTTGCCGCAGGTGCGGATCGTATCGGCGTACTCCACTTGCTCGGAGCTGAGCTCGGTGCCGACCAGAAGCGTCGTCATGCCAAGGATGCCGTTCAGCGGGGTGCGAATCTCGTGGCTCATCGTGGTCAGGAACGTCGTGCGGGCGCGGGCGGCCGCCTCCGCCTCCTCCTTGGCGGCGCGCAGCTTCTCGTTCAGCTCCTCGAGCTCGCGCGTGCGGCGGCGAACCTGTTCGGAGAGCACAACCTGACTCTCGAGCAGTCCGTACCCTTTGGCGTCCCCGCCGGAAGTCCGCATCGCGCGATCAATGAGGGCGTGCCGGATCTTCTCCAGTCGGGCAATGGTCTGGTCCCGTTCCGCCAGAGCCCGCTCGAGCTCGGCGATGCGGGGGCTCAGGTCAGGCGAGTCCACAGCTTACCGCTGCTCCCGCGGGCTCTCGCGCCAGCCGAAGAGGACTCCGGTCAAGGTCTGGTTGACGTGAATCGAGTCGACCACCTCGCCATAGGTCGAGAATCCGATCGAGGGCACCTGCCGCATGATCTCCCCGGCCCGCTCCAGGTGGCCCTGCCGGGTCAGTTCGACGCGGCGGTGGATGCAGTCGAAGTAGATCGCCAGAGAGGTCTCCGCGACTCGCGGAGATCCTTCCTTCAGGTACCGAGCCAGGCTGACCAGCGTGTCGTCCGATCGGCCGAGCCGGACCACGACCCCCTCGTCGATGGCCGAGTGCAGACAGAGGCTGCGGTCCGCGCCGATGCTGCGCACGCTGCGGATGTACTCCTCGCTGCCGACCTGGACCAGCAGGGAATGGGACGCGAACAGCTCCGGAGTGATCTGGTCGATGGGGACCCCGACCAGGCGGGAGTACACATCGGTCGCCGGCTCGCCGTCGATTTCCTGGATGAGCCGCCGCGCCGCATCGGCCTGGGTGATCACCATCGGATCGCTGACCGGAGCGAAGTCCTGGAGCCGGAAGGTCTGGAACGGCACGCCGGCCATCTCAAAGACCAGAAACACGGCGCCGTTGCGGATCACCCGGCCGGCCTCGAAGACCTGTGTCTGCCGGAATGCGAAATCGTCACCGGCTGATCCGCCTACGATCGGCATGGGATTGAACTGGCGGTAGAGTGCCGCGACCAGATGCTCTTCCTGCAAGCAGAGCCCGTCCACCAGCAGCATCCCCAGACAGTCCTCCAGAAGGCTCGCCCCGGGATGGAACCTCTGCTCGTCAAACCGGCGGCGGTGCCGCGCGATGCTCTCGAGATCGAGCGTGGAGATCGACTCGATCGGGAAGCGGTGGACCCGGATCGGACCCGGCCCGAGACTCACGCCTACCAGGGTGTGCCGGGTGTATCCGGCCGGCCCGAGCTCGCCCGCAGTCGTGCAGCCGACCGTCGCCCCGGGGAACCGCTCGTGCATCGCCCGGGCCAGCACGTCGGGATCGTGGCGGGTGCAGGAGAAGAAGAGCACGACTTCCGGATTCGGCTGAGCGATCTGTTCGGCCAGCTCGGCCACTGCGGCGCCGAGGTCTTCCGCCGCGCTCCATCCGGTCTTGACTGCGTTCATGGTTGCGGTTACGGGCATGGGGGTCGTCCCTCCTCCGGTGCCGGGCGCGTCGATCCGTGGGCCCCGGTCCGCCGACCGGCCCTCTCCCCTTGTTGTCGTCCGCGTCTCAAGGGATGTGAAGCAGAACGATGGAACCGGCACCCGGGTTCGTGGCTCCGTGCCCAACCGGAGAAACCGGGCGGCCGATCCCGGTCTGGCGTCGCATTGCGCCCGGCGCGTGGCCGAGCCGGCCGGCGTCCCGGGGGGGCGTTGCTGCCCTTGTGGCTGCCGCGTCAATCCGGCTACCCTTGCCGTCCAGCGTCGCAGTCCCGGCCACGAGAACGGCACTCGCTTCTCCCCGGGCTGGCGGCGCATCAACGCACCACCCCCGAGGAGCCGCCATGCACGAGCCCGTCCGCGTTCGTTTCGCACCCAGTCCCACCGGATATCTCCATGTGGGGAACCTGCGCACCGCCCTCTACGACTATCTGCTCGCCCGCCGGTTCGGCGGCTCCTGGGTCCTGAGGATCGAGGACACCGACCGCACCCGGCAGGTGGAGGGCGCCGAGCAGTCCCTCATGACGGTGCTGCGCTGGTGCGGCCTGGAGTGGGACGAAGGTCCGGACAAGGGCGGCCCGTATGGCCCCTATCGGCAGTCCGAGCGGTTGCCGCTCTATCAGGCGGCGATCCACAGCCTACTGGTCCAGGGGCATGCGTACCCCTGCTTCTGCACTTCCGAACGGCTGGAGGCGATGCGCCAGGCGGCCAAGGCAGAGGGGCGGGAGGAGAAGTACGACCGCACCTGCCTGCAGCTCGACACGGACGTGATCCGCTCCCGGCTGGCCGCCGGCGAGCCCCACACCGTGCGCCTTCGCGTTCCCGCGGGGGAAACGCTCCTCCTGGACGACCTCATCCGCGGCCACGTCGAGTTCCAGAGCGATCTGGTGGACGACCAGGTGTTGCTGAAGTCGGACGGATTCCCGACCTATCACCTGGCGGTGGTGGTGGACGACCACGAGATGCGAATCACCCACGTCCTGCGCGGCGAGGAGTGGCTCTCCAGCGCGCCGAAGCACCTGCTTCTCTACCGCTTCCTGGGCTATCCGCTGCCGCAGTTCGCGCATCTCCCGCTCATCCTGAATGCCGACCGGAGCAAGTTGAGCAAGCGGCAGGGAAACGTCGCGGTCGAGGACTACCGCGACCAGGGCTACTTTCCCGAGGCCCTGGCCAACTTCATCGCGTTCCTGGGCTGGAACCCCGGACACGACCGGGAGATTCTTTCTCTCGCCGAGCTGGCGCAGGAGTTCTCCCTCGAGCGCGTCGGCAAGTCGGGCGCGGTGTTCAACCGGGAAAAACTCCGCTGGTTCAACGAGCAGTACCTGAAGGCCATGCCGGGCGAGCGCCTGCTCACGGCGCTGAAGCCGATCCTGGCCGCTCGGGGCTGGGCCGACCATGATGATGACTTCCTCACCCGCGTCATCGACCTCATGCGCGAACGGGCCACGTTCGTGCACGAGATCCCGGAGAAGGCCGGCTGGTTCTTTGCGGATCCGGCCGAGTACGAGGAAGCGACCGTGAAGAAGCGGTGGAAGCCCGAGAGCGCGGACTGGCTCCGGGCCTTCGTGCCGGTGCTGGAGTCGCTTGGTGCGTTCGACCACGCGACGCTGGAGTCCGCGGGGCGGGCCTATGCCGAGGGACGCGGCGGGAAGCTCGGCGATCTCGTCCACCCGCTGCGTCTGGCGGTCACGGGCGTCGGCGGTGGGCCGGGCCTCTTCGAGTTGATGGAGGTGCTGGGCCGTCCGGTCTGCCGGCGGCGGATCGGACGGGCGTTGCAGACGCTGGGATAGGCCGCGTTCGGACATTGCGCCTTGTACAACCGAGGCGTATGCTTGGGCCAACGTTCGCGTGACTCTCTTCTTCCCACGGAGGGCGGCCATGATCCTGCGTGCGTCTCTTCGCCCCGGCGTTCTGGTCTTCGGGACGCTCTTGCTGTCGTCGCCGGTCGCGGCCCACGCCGGAGACGGCCCCTGGCTTCCCGGCCACGGCTACCCGCTTCCCGGGATCGACGAACTCGTGCGCGCAGTTGTGGTCTACGAAGGCGATCTGATCGCGGGTGGTGAGTTCGGCACGGCGGGCAACCAGGAGACGGGAGGCATCGCCCGATTCGACGGAACCACCTGGCAACCTCTGGGCGGCCGATTCCCCGGGTACGTCTACGCCCTGGCCGTCTACCACGGAAAGCTCTACGCCGCGGGGCTGTTCCGCCAGGCCGTCGGCTGCGCGGCCCGCAACATCGCCTGCTGGGACGGCGCGCAGTGGTATCCGCTCGGCCCGGGGCTCACGAGCATGGACGAGACGGACATCGCCTTCACCCTCACCGTGCACGAAGACCGGCTCATCGTGGGCGGCTGTTTCGATGAGGCGGGCGGCGAGCCGGCCGCCAACATCGCCGCCTTCGACGAGGAAACCTGGACCGCGATCGGTCCCGGGGTGCCGCGGGAAGTTGTGTCGGTCGCGTCCTACGGGGGGAATCTCATCGCCGGCGGCCGGCAGTTCCTGCGGCGATGGGACGGATCCTCCTGGGCGCCTCTGATCGCGGACCCGAACTACTACATCTACGCCCTGGGCCTGCATGACGGAGACCTCATCGCCGGGGGCACCTTCACGCAGATCGGAGGCGTGACGGCGGCGCGCATCGCCCGGTGGAATGGAACCGGCTGGTTCCCGATGAGCGCGGGATTCGACAATTCGGTGGCGGCGATTCTCTCCCGGAACGGAGAGCTCGTGGTCGGAGGGAACTTCGCAGCCTCCGGCTCGGAGCCGACGCGCCACCTCGCCCGGTGGACCGGCAGCTCCTGGATCGAACACGCGGGTGGTGCGGACGACATGGTTTGGGCCCTCACGGAGTACGCGGCCGGCCTCGCGGCCGGGGGCAGCTTCCGGCATGCCGGACCCGTGCTGGCCGGACACGTCGCCCTCCTCCAGGGAGACCAGTGGAGCGCGCTCGGTCCGGCCGGAGAGCAAGGCGTCGACGGATTCGTCCAAGCGCTCGCGACATACCACGAGGAACTGATCGCGGTCGGCAGCTTCCAGTTCGCGGGGCAGGTCCAGGCGCGCGGGAAAGCGCGTTGGAACGGCTCCACCTGGCTGCCCATGGGGGGAGAGGCTCTGCCGGGGTGGATCCATGCGCTGGCGGTGTACGAAGACTTGCTGATTGCCGGCGGCAGTCTGAACCGGGCCGGCGGGGAGCCGGCGCGGAACCTGGCCTGCTGGAACGGAACGACGTGGGCTCCGTTCACCGCCGGAGCGGATCAGACCGTCATCTGTCTGCTCGACACTCCCATCGGACTCATCGCCGGCGGGCGCTTCCGGGAGATCGGCGGGGTCGACGCACTCCACATCGCCCGGTGGGACGGCTCGGCCTGGCACCCGCTCGGCGCCGGCCTCGTCCAGGAAGACAGCTACGGTCAGGACCTGGCGATGGTGCGGAGCCTCGCCTGGAACGACGGCCTGCTCTATGCCGCCGGACGCTTCGTGAAGGCGGGCGGCGTTTCGGCCTTCAACATCGCGAGCTGGAACGGCACGAGCTGGAGCCCCGTGGGGCCCGGGATCCCCTACGACCCCTACATCGGGATCTCTGTGAACGCGCTGGCCTTCTTCCAGGGGGAGTTGTACGCCGGCGGCGATTTCTACCAGGCGTTCGGCGCGCCCGGGGACAACATCGTCCGATTCGACGGGTCCACGTGGACGGAGCCGGGCGACGGCGCCGACTGGCCGATCGAGACGCTGCGGTCGTTCGACGGGGAGCTGTATGCCGGGGGACAGTTCACCATGATCGGTTCCATCCCGGCTTCGCGGATCGCCCGGTGGACGGGGTCGCAGTGGTACGCGCTCGACTCCGGCGTCGATCGAACGGAGGATGTGCGGGTCACCGCGCTCGAATCCTGGGGCGGGGACCTCATCGCCGCCGGAGAGTTCCGCCGGGCGGGTGGCATTCCCTCCTGGTACCTCGCGCACTGGGCCGGTTCGATCGCCGGCGCGGACGGTCCCGCAGGCGCATCGCCTCCGCTCCTGCGGCTGCCGAACCCGTACCATCCGAACGATCCGATTGCCCTGTCGGCGCCCGCAGGATCGACGGTCCGGATCGACATCTTCGATGCGCAGGGGCGGAGTCTGGGCGCTCTGCAGGCAGGTCCGGACCAGCCGACCGTTTGCTGGGACGGACGCGCGGAAAGCGGCGCGGCACTCTCCTCGGGACGGTATTTCCTGCACGTGCGGGCCGGGGCGCAGCGTCGCGTGCATCCGCTGGTCCTGATGCGCTGATCATGCGAGCCACCGCGAGGGCGCGGTCGAACGGGGCAACCGGTCGACATGAAGGGCAGAGGCGATGAGTGAGCAGCGCCTCTCAAGCCGCCGGCAAGCCGTACTCCCGATTCGGCAAGCGACTCTCGTGATCGTGTGCATGGCGACCGGGCAGGCGGCCCCGGCCGCCACCTGGACGGTGGAGGCCGATCCGGCCAACCCCGAACAGAGGATCGAGGCGGTCGTGCAGCAGGCGGCCTCCGGCGACACCATCCTGGTCGGCCCGGGTCTCTTCTACGAGCACATCGCGGTCCCACAGACCGACCTCACGATCATCGGCGGGGAAGGCGCGGAGGTCACGATCTTGGATGGCGAGCGCTCGTTCCCCCTCCACCAGGGGAGCATCATCAGCGGCGTAGGAGGGCTGGGCACGCTGCGGCTCGAGGGGTTGGCGTTCCAGCATGGACAAGGCAGCGCCTGGGACGGGCCGGGGCTGGCCGGAGGCGCCGTATACTGCTCGTCCCGAGACCTGGAGGTGTCGGACTGTCGGTTCACCGACAACCAGGTGCTGCAGACTCTCTCCTACGGGGGCGCGATTGGTATCCTGGGCAGTCCGAGAGCCACGGTGCGGAGGAGCAACTTCGCGAACAACAACTGCACCCGAGACGGAGGCACTCTCTACGCTGAGTTTTGCGATGCGCTTACGCTTGAGGACTGCCACGTGGAAACCCCCGACCAGCTTCAATTCAGCACGATCTACTGCTACGGTGGCTATTCCGAGATGGTTGGACACGCCACGCTCGATCGCTGCAACGTCACTGGCGGACTCGACAGCCAGGCAGGCGCGCAGCTTGCATTCGGGTTCTTCGACACCACGATTCGGGACAGTCAGTTCCTGAACTACCGGGAAGGGGTACTGGAGTTCGGAGGCGATTTGGACGACGTCGACGTCACGGTGATCCTGGAGCGAAACAGGTTCTGGCGCGACCAGGCCGCCGGCGGACCGGATCAGAACTGGCATGTAAGAACGGGGGGCGTCCGGATGCACTTCAGCGCCGTCTCCAACACCTTCTCGCGGGTCGATCTCGAGGTAGATGGGGTCGACCTGCGCCTGGAGAGGAACATCTTCTCCGAGGCGACCTGTAGCGCAGACGCCTGGCAATCCGGGGAGATCCGCTGCAACTGCTCCTGGCCGGACTCAATCCGGGTCGACGCCGGATCACCGGTCTCGATTGCCGACAACCTGGTCGCCGACCCGCTCCTGTGCGATGAGGCGCTGGGAGATCTGCACATCGCCGCAGAGAGTCCCTGTGCGCCGGATCACTCCCCGCCCGGCTGCGACCTCATCGGAGCACTGGACGTGGGATGCAACGCCACGCCGGTCCTCCGGACAAGCTGGGGGCGGCTGAAGTACTTGCTGGGAGGCCGACGTCTGGAGCGTCTCCCGCAGGTTGACCGTGGAGGGGGCATGCCGTAGGAAGCGCGCGCCGGTCGCCCGACGTGCGTTTGTGCCGAGGATCCCGGGCACGGCCCCTCCGGCAGCGTTTCGTGGGCTTCAATGTGACGGCCGGTCAGAAAGTCCCGAACGGCACGGCATCGACCGTGCGCGTCAGCGGAATGCGCTCCCGGCAAAGGCACACCAAGAGCCCCTTCTCGGCGCGCGCCCCGACGAGAGCCTGGAACTCCTCGATGCCGCGAGCGTCGGCTCGCGTGGGCGTGGCCGTGACCTTGGCCTCGATCGGAATCAGCCGGCGGCCATCTTCGAGAATGAAGTCGACCTCGTGGCCCGCCGCAGTCCTCCAGAAACTCAGGCGGGGCGACTCTCCCCGATGCTGCAACAGCCGAAGGATCTGACCGAATACCGCCGCCTCGAACACCGGTCCGGAGGAAACCCCGGCCAGGATCTGGTCCGGGTCGCTGATCCGCAGCAGGAAGCTCAAGGTTCCGGTGTCCTGGAAGTAGATCTTGGGCCGCTTCACCAGCCGCTTTCCGATGTTCTCGAAGAACGGACGCAGGACATGGACCTGCCCGCTCGCCTCCAGGACCGACACCCAGGCCGCGACCGTCTTACCGGTCACTCCCAGATCGCGGGAGAGGTCAGCGAAATTGACCAGCGAGGAGGTTCGCGAAGCCAGAGCCTGGACGAATCTCTGGAAGTCGCCAAGGTCTCCCACGGCGCGCAGAGAACGAACGTCTCGCTCCAGGTACGTGCTCACATAGGAGGAGTGCCAGAGCCGGAAATCCGTATTCTGCTTCACGGTCAGCTCCGGGAAGCCTCCCCGCAGGATGTCCTGCGCAACCCGCGTCGGATACGCCGGCCGGCGCAAAGGCCCCGACGGGTACAGGAGCTGCTTCCACGTGGATTCGCTGTCGGGATGCCGCTCCGCCTCCCGAATGGAGAGCGACAGGAGATTCAACACCGCGATCCGTCCGGCAAGCGACTCGGTGACTCCCTGCATGAGCGGGAAGAGCTGTGATCCGGTGAGAATGTAGCTCCCCCGCCGGGCCCGGTGCTCGTCGATGTCGATCTTGAGGTAGGGAAGCAGACCCGGCGCATACTGGATCTCGTCGACGATGAGAGGCGGCGGAAACCGCTCCAGGAAGAGCCGCGGATCGTGGCGGGCCTGATCCCGCAGCTCGGGATCGTCAAGGCTGCAGTAGCGATGCGTTCGGCCGAATACGCGTCGCACGAGAGTCGTCTTCCCCGACTGGCGGGGTCCGGTCACCACCACGCTCGGAAACTCCCGGACCGCCCGTTGCAGCACCGGGGTCAGAGTGCGGGTCAGGTAGGTCGCCGTGGCCATGGAGGCACCTTGCCTCCGAGCGTGATCCCTGTCAAGCAAATTGGGAATTGAATTCCCGATTTGCATGGATACCGGCGGGCACCGAGCGGCGTCGCGGAGGGCCGGAGGGGGAGCGGAGGTGAGGCGCCCGGCGAACATACGCCGACGGGAGTCGATCACACACCTCCCCCTGGCACGGTTCAGGTATTTCTTCAAGTGCCACGGTTCGAGTCCCGGTGCCCATTCCAGCACGCCTTGGGGACGGCTGGGGCACGACTCTCGAACCCTGCACGCTGAGAGCCGAACTCATGTGCTTCGTAAGTCCTCGCCGAACCCCGATACCCTGACTTGGGCGGAGGTCCGGCGGTGACCAGACCCGATCAGGCGACGGAGTCGGTGACCGCCAAGGGGAGCGTGGCCGTGCCCGGCACCGCGAGGGCCGCGTGCAGCGCGCGCAGCAGGTAGGCCTTGGGCTCCACGCCGACGAGCTTGGCGGACTCGATGAGGCTGTAGAGAATGGCTGCGACCTCCGTCCCGCGGCGGGATTTGGAGCCGAGATGGTTCTTCCTTCCGAGCACAACCCCTCTCAGCCCGCGCTCAATGGCGTTGTTGTCCAGCGGCACGTGAGGATCATCGAGGAACGCGACCAGCCCGTCCCAGAGCCCGACCATATAGGTGATCGCCCGGCCCATGCCCCCTTCCGGCAGGGCCGGTTGGACCGAGATCCAGGCCCGGATCTCCTCGATGATCGGGCGGGAGCGTTCGTCCCGCAACTTCGCGAGCCGGCTCAGCCGTTCCGCCCGTTCCTCCGCGGTCGCTTTCGGACCGGCGCGCGGAGCCTCTTTCTCGATCGCGTAGAGCGCACCGATCCAGTCGAGCATGATCCGGCTTTCCGTGGGGAAGTTCGGCTCGCACTCCGTCCACTTGCGCCGAACATGCGCCTTATGCCGAGCTCCGGATAAGTCGCATTATCCCGAGACGAAGGTTATCGCGAGTCCGGGCATGATTCGTGCGGCATGAGTGCGAGGACGGCACAGCAACCCCGGATAACGACGGGAGTTGGGAACCTCCAGATCTCGGAGGAACGGTCATCATGGCCCGTTCATTCCAACAGCGCCGACGCACGCCGCAGGATGAGCTGGAGGCCGCGGTCGTGCGGCTTTGGCAGGACAGCCACTGAACCGAGCAGACCATCCGCCATTATCTGTATTGGGCGCGGCGGTTTCGGACCTACTGCCGCGCGCTCGGGTGGAGCGACCACGAGCACCTGACCCGCGGCGAGGTGGACGAGTTCGCGCGTCGCTACCGCGGTCCCCGCATGTCCCGATGTAGTCCCCGCCGCGTGACGGCACCCGCGCGAACGGCACTGTTCGCGTGGTCATATGCACTGCGGATCCTGGGACACCCGGTGCCGGAGTGGCAAGCCGTGGCGGCGCCCGCCCGGCTCTCGCCGTTGACCGCGGAGTACGTGGCCTACCGGAAGCGACATCGCGGTGTTTCCGACGGTACGTTGCTCCGCGACATCCAGACCGCGGAGGAGTTCGTTGCAGCACTGAGATCCACCGGGCGGACCATCGCTCGTGTCCGTGTGAGGGACATCGATGCCTTCATCGCGCACCTCGCCCCGCGGTGTGGCCTCCGCACCATCGCCGACATCTGTAGCTCCCTGCGCGCACTCCTTCGTTTCCTCCATGCGACGGGCCGAGTGCCCCGGGATCTATCCGGTGTCGTGGCAGCTCCCTGCGTGCGTCGTGTCGACCACCCGCCCCGAGCTCTCCCGTGGTGCGATGTCCGTCGTCTGGTCCGCGCGACCCGCGGTGAGGGCTCCATTGACCTCCGGGACCACGCCATTCTGCTTCTCATGGCCACGTATGGCCTCGGCTCGGCCGAGGTCGTGGTGTTGAGACTCAGCGACCTCGACTGGACGACGGGCGTGCTGCGGATGCACCGGCCCAAGACCGGCGCTGCCACGGCCCTTCCTCTGCTTCCCGAGGTCGGCCGCGCCATCGCCGCGTACCTCCGTCGCGGGCGCCCCCGTCCGGTGACATCGCGAGCCCTGTTCCTCACCTCGACCCTGCCTCATGGTCCCCTGTCTACGGGGGCCGTCCGGTTCCTCATCCGGCAGCGCGCGCGGGCGGCGGGCATAGCCAGTCCCGTGAGCGGGCACACGCTGCGCCACAGCCACGCCACCCGCCAGATCGATGCCGGTGCTAACGCCAAGATCGTGGGCGACATTCTCGGTCATCGGCGACCGGCTTCGACTTCGGTCTACATCCGCGTCGCATGGAGGCGACTCCGCGGGGTGGGCTTGCCGGTGCCGAGATGACCGCGCCGTTTGCCAGCGCCTGGGCCGCTGAACTGACCGCCTTCCTGTCATTCAAGCGCGCGCTCGGTCATCCCTATGGACGAGCGGAAGCGGCCCTGCGGTCCCTCGACCGGTTCCTGGTCGCAAGGGAAGCCGGGCGCAGACGCCTTCAT
>CAYYQN010000032.1:0-51648 GCA_964473865.1 uncultured bacterium
CGAGATCGGACCGAGTTCTCCCCCACGACAAGCCGGGCCGGAGCGGAAAGGCCCGCAGCCGGAGGGTCCCGCGGTGGCGCCCGCCTGCGAGCCGGCACAACGACGTC
Source organism: uncultured bacterium (assembly GCA_964473865.1). Taxonomy (GTDB): domain Bacteria; phylum Eisenbacteria; class RBG-16-71-46; order CAIMUX01; family CAIMUX01; genus CAIMUX01. The sequence continues at coordinate 108 of CAYYQN010000032.1, forward strand.
TCTGGTCACCGTCGCGATTTTGGTACTGGCGGCCGCGGCCCTTCTCCTCGGCGCCCGCCTCACTCCGCTGCCACCCTGGTGGCGGACCGATTCCGGCGCTGCGGTGCCGGGGGGGCTCTGCGCCATTCGAGATCGCGATGGCGTGCTCCTGTCCATCCGGCGAACCGGCGACGAGGCCTTTCTCCCGATCCGCTTCGAGGCGGTCGATCCGCTCCTGGCCCGGGCCACGTGCGCGGCCGAAGACCGCCGATTTCGCCTGCACCCGGGCGTGGATCTTCTCGCCACGACCCGAGCCGCGCTGCAGAACGTCCGGGCCGGCCGGTTGGTTTCGGGCGGCTCCACGATCACGCAGCAACTCGTCAAGATGCAGGTCGACCCCACCGGGGCCCGCCGCAATCTGGCCGCCAAGCTGCGGGAGGCATGGTGGGCGCTCGTGCTGGAAGCGCACCTGCCAAAGGAACGGATTCTCGAGGCGTACTGGAACCGTGCGCCCTATGGCGCCACCGTTCGGGGCGTGGGCGCCGCTTCGTTGCTCTACTTCGGACGCGAACCCGGGCGGCTGACCCTGGAAGAGGCGGCGCTTCTGGCCGCGATCCCGCGCAGTCCGGTTCGGCTCGATCCGGTCCGCCATCCGGATGCGGCGCGCCGCGCCCGCGACCGGGTCCTTGCGCGCCTCGGCCTGCCTGATACCCAGCTGACCGCGGCCCGGGAACGCCCTCTCGGTCTCATCGCCCCTCCCACTCGGGGCGCCCGCCTCGCGCCGCACTGGCTGGCCCACGTCGAAGCCGCTCTCCCCACGGCCGTTTCCGTAACCCTTCCGCTCGACCCCGCTTTGCAGGAACGCGCCACTGCCGCGCTCGTTTCCGCGCTCGGCGCCCTCGGCGCGCGAGGCGCGGATGACGGCGCCGCGCTGGTCATCCACAACCCGACCGGAGAAGTCCGCGCGTGGGTCGGGTCACCGGACTGGGGCCACCCGGTGCACGGGCAGGTCGATGCAACGCGGGCCCCCCGCCAACCCGGGTCTGCGCTGAAGCCCTTCACCTACGCCCTGGGATTCCAGGCGGGCCTGCGTCCGTCGTCGCTGCTGCCAGATCTGCCGCTTGAGTACAGCGCCGGTACCGGCAGCTTTCGCCCGCGAAACTACACCGGTGAGTACCACGGTCCGGTGCGCGCGCGCGCGGCGCTCGCGAACTCGTGGAACGCCGCCGCCGTGGCCCTGGTCTCGGGCATCGGCCCGGAGCGCCTGCGCCTCCTCCTGCAGGCCGCCGGAATCTCCACCCTGCAGCACCCCGGTGGCTACTACGGCGTCGGCCTCACCCTCGGTGATGCCGAAGTCACCCTCGCCGATCTCACGAACGCGTATGCCGCGCTCGCCCGCGGCGGATCCTGGAAACCTCGCCTCGAAGTGCGCTCCGCGTGCGGGCCCGACGGTCCGCTGATGCCGGCGGTCCCGGCGGCAATCGATTCGGCGGGCGCGCCCTTCACCACAACCCGGTTGCTCGATCCCCGCGCTGCCTTCTTCGTCACCGCCATCCTTGCCGATCCTCTGGCGCGGGCCCGCGCCTTCGGGCTGGATGGTCCGTTCGCCCTGCCATTCCCGGCCGCGATCAAGACCGGCACCTCGAGCGATTGGCGGGACAACTGGGCCTTCGGCTATACCCGCGAGTGGACCGTCGGTACCTGGGTCGGTCGCGCCGGGGGTGGCCGCATGGACCGGGTCTCAGGCACCAACGGCGCCATCCTGGCGCTCCAGGAGATCCTGCTCTATCTCGAGAGCGGGCACCCGGACCGAGGATTCTCGGACGAGTTCCCTCCTCCCGCCGGAGTGGGCAAGCGGACAATCTGCGCGCTTTCGGGCATGGAGGCCGGGCCGGACTGTCCCGAGACTCTGGAGGAGTGGTTCTGTGACGAAGACCCAAACGGGCCGGCGTGCACGTGGCATCGGACCCTCGCCATCGAGTGGGGCACCGGCCGCCTCGCGAGGCCGTGCACGCCGGGGGACCAGGTGCGACGAGTTCTCTTCACGACTCCAAACCGGCTCGGAGGGCGTGGCATCACGGCCGGCATGCCCTGGACCCTGGAGGAAGTGCGCGTCTGGAGTGCGGAACGCGGCTGGGCGGCGCCGCCGGCCGAGGTCGCAGAGTGCCGCTGCGGTCGTCCGGACTGCGCGGCGATCGATTCGCTGCCGGAATCCGGGCATCGGAGTGACGCGCCGGCTCTGGCCGCGGCGGATCCGGCGGTTCGCGCGCACGCCATCCTGACGGCGACGGTGGCCGGAACTGCCGGCCACGCCAGGCTGCGGCCCGATGACGCCCCGGCCGCCCGCGCCGGTTCCCCCGGCCCTCAGGGCGCGGGGGCGGCGTCCACGGCCTCGAACCGCGTTCCTCGTTGCCGGATCCTTCGGCCGCTGGATCAGTCGATCTTCGCCCTGGATCCCTCGCTCCCCCGAGCCCAACAGCAGCTCGCCCTGGAGGCGAGTGGGGACGGAAGCGACATCCGGTGGCAGGTCGATGGCCGGGAGCTGGGCACGACCAGTCCGGGACAGCGCATCTTCTGGCTGCTCGCACCGGGTTCGCACCGGATCCGGGCCGCGACCGGGGAGTCTCCCACCGAGTTCGACGAGATTCGCATCATCGTCGAAGGACCATCCTGAGGCTGACGGGACGGAGCCCGGCCCCGCGGATGAAGGCGTGGCAACGTCCGGGAACCTCTGCTAGCATCCGGGGTCGGTATCGGACCCTTTTGTCCCCGAACAGGAGAGCTGCCGGCATGTCGGACATCCGTCCCTTCCGGGGCTTGCGTCCTCCCCGGCCGATCGCCGAGAAGGTCGCCGCCCCACCCTATGACGTCCTCAACACGGAAGAAGCGCGGGCCATGGCCCACGGGAACGACGTCTCGTACCTCCACGTGAGCAAGCCCGAGATCGACTTTCCGCCGACCTTCGATCCCTACGACCCGGCCGTCTACGCGAAGGGTCGCGAGAACCTCTGCGCCTTCGTATCCCGCGGCGTCTTGGCACGGGATCCCCAGGATTGTTATTACCTCTACCGGCAACGCATGGGAGATCATGAGCAGACCGGGCTGGTGGCGGGCGCCAGCGTGGCGGAGTACGAGCAGGACCAGATCAAGAAGCATGAGTTCACACGCACCGACAAGGAAGACGATCGTACGCGGCACATCGACGAGATGGACGCCAACGACGAACCGGTCTTCCTGACCTACCGGGCCGATCCCGCCATCGACCGACACGTGGCCACGATCCAGGCGCGTCCGCCGGTTTACGACTTTGTCACCGCAGACGGCATCGGTCATACCCTTTGGGTCGTATCGGACCCCGGGGAGGTCGAGACCATCCGGGCCGCGTTCGCCCGAGTGCCCACGCTGTATGTCGCAGACGGCCACCATCGCAGCGCCGCGGCCACGCGCGTCTGTCGCCGCCGCCGGGAGGCCGAACCGGCCGTTACCGGACGGGAGGCCTTTCATCACTTCCTCGCCGTCATCTTCCCGCATGATCAGATGAAGATCATGCCCTACAACCGGGTGGTGAAAGATCTGCGCGGACTGAGCGAAGACGACTTCGTGGCGCGCATCCGCGAGCGCTTCGAGTGCGGGCCGCACGACCGCCCCCAGCCCGATCGACCCACCACGTTCGGCATGTTCCTCGGGGGGCGCTGGCACCGGCTGCAGGCGAAGCCGGCCACCTATCCGGCCGCCGATCCAGTCCGCTCCCTCGACGTGGCGATCCTCCAGGAAAACCTGCTGGGGCCGATCCTCGGGATCGAAGATCCCCGCCGGGACAAACGAATCGACTTCGTGGGTGGCATCCGAGGCACCGCCGAGCTGGAGCGCCGCGTCCGGGACGGCGGCTGCGCGGTGGCGTTCGCATTCCACCCGGTGACCATAGACCAGTTGATGAAGGTGGCCGACGCGGGGCAGGTGATGCCGCCGAAGTCGACCTGGTTCGAGCCGAAGCTGCGGTCCGGGCTCTTTGTTCGGCCCCTGAGTGATTCGCTCGACCGACTCTGCTCTGGGCGGTGAGGACCCCCCGGGTGAGCCCCGGGGGCCGGGAGGAACCATGAAGATCCTGCTTTCGGATTCGTTCGACGCGTCGCTTCCGGACCGGCTGCGCAAGTTCGGTGAAGTGACGGATGACAAGGCTCAGCTTCCCGACGCAGAGGTGGTGTTGATTCGCAGCGCCACGAAGGCGACCGCCGATTACATTGCTTCCGCGCCGAAAATGAAGCTGATCATTCGCGGGGGTGTCGGTCTCGACAACGTTGACGTCAAGGCGGCGGAGGCGCGGGGCATCAAGGTCTTCAACACGGCGGCCGCCTCCAGCATCGCCGTCGCGGAACTGGCCTTCGCGTTTCTTCTCGCTATTCCCAGCCGCATCATCGACGGACATGTCTCGATGAAGGAGGGAAAGTTCCTCAAGAAGGAGCTGAAACGCACGGAACTCTACGGAAAGACGCTCGGCATCGTCGGAGTCGGACGGATCGGCACCGAGGTGGCCAAGCGCGCCGTCGCCTTCGGCATGAAGTGCATCGGCTTCGATCCGGTCGTCGTGCGTCACGACATCGTGCAGATGACCTCGCTGGATGACCTTTGCGCGCGGGCGGACTTCATTTCGTTCAACACGCCGCTCAACGACTCGACCAAAGGGATGGTGAATGCTTCGCTGGTCGACAAGATGAAAAACGGCGTGGTTCTGGTGAACACCGGCCGCGGCAAGATCATCGTGGAGGCCGATCTCGCCGCCGCGCTGGAAAGCGGCAAGGTCGCCGCCTACGGCACGGACGTGTGGGAGAGCGATCCGCCCCCGGAGACCTCTCCGCTGCTCAAAGCGAAGAACGTATTCATGTGCCCGCACATCGGGGCGTCGACCAAGGAGAACCTGCTGCGGATCGGTGACGCCATCGTCGAGATCCTCGGCCGGGAGTACGGGAAGTAGAGGAGGACGGGAACATGGCACGCACGTACAACTTCTCCGCCGGACCGGCGGTACTGCCGGTCGCCGCGTTGGAGCGGGCCCAGCGCGAGATGCTCGATTGGGCGGGTACCGGGACTTCGGTCATGGAGGCCAGCCACCGGGGCAAGGACTATGAGGCGGTTCACAACGAGGCAATCTCGCTGATGAAGGAGCTGATAGGGCTGCCCGACGACTTCCAGGTGCTCTTCCTCCAGGGGGGAGCCTCCCAGCAGTTCGCGGTCGTCCCGATGAACTTCCTGCCGGCCGGACAGACCGCCGACTACATCAATACCGGCACCTGGGCCAAGAAGGCGATCGCCGAGGCGAAGCTGTTCGGCACGGTCAATCTGGCCTGGGGCGGGGAAAAGGGCGAGGCCACCAAGATCCCGAAACAGACCGAGCTGAACCTCACGCCGGGCGCTCGCTACGTTCACGTCACCAGCAACAACACGATCGAGGGAACCCAATTCCACGCCTTCCCGCACACGCATGGAGTGCCGATTGTCTGCGACATGTCGTCCGACTTTCTCTGGGCTCCGTTCGATCCGAAGCCGTTCGGGCTGATCTATGCCGGCGCCCAGAAGAACATCGGGCCGGCCGGAGTTGTGGCGGTCATCATCCGCAAGGACTTCCTCGACACGGCCAGGACCGACGTCCCGGCGATCTTCAAGTACGCCACGCACGCGAAGGAGAATTCCCTCTACAACACGCCTCCCTGCTTCGCGATCTACATGGTTCGCAACGTCCTGGCCGTGGTGAAGGAGATGGGCGGTCTGAAGGCCATGAAGGCATACAACGAGAAGAAGGGCGGGATGATCTACTCGGCGATCGACGCCAATCCGGACTTCTTCCGTTCTCCGGTGGCCCGCGACGCCCGCTCCATGATGAACATCGTCTTCCGCCTTCCCAGCGAGGCCTTGGAGGAGAAGTTCGTCGCCGAGGCCAAATCACGCAAGATGATCGGCCTCAAGGGACACCGCTCCGTCGGTGGCATCCGAGTGTCCGTGTACAACTCCTGCCCGATGGAAGCCGCAGAGGCGGTGACTGCGTTCATGAAGGAGTTCGCGAAGGCCAACGGGTAGCCCGGATGCGCTTGAGGCGGTACCGCCTGGCACCGCCTCAACCTCCGTCACCCCCCAGTCCCGCCGCTCCATCCCCACCGGTCATCTCCCGGGGTCGCCTCAACGCCCGAGCGCAGTGCGCTCGGGCGTGGGCCTGACCCGCCCGGCATGGGCCCGGAGCTGGGGATGTCCGTCCTCTCCGGAGGGCCGACCCCGCGGTGATCGCGACCGCCCGGCCGCTAGCGGGATGCTATAGCTTTGCCACCAGGCCGATCAGGTCGACCACCCGGCAGGAATAGCCCCACTCGTTGTCGTACCAGGCCAGCGTCTTGAGCAGGTTCCCGCCGATCACCTGGGTAGCGGAAGCGTCATAGATCGAGGAGTGCGGATTGCCGATCACATCCGAGGAGACGATCGGATCCTCGGTGTACTCGATGATCGACTTCATCGGACCGGCCGCAGCCTCGCGGATGGCGGCGTTGACCGACTCCACCGTGACTTCCTTCTCCATCAGCGTGACCAGGTCGACAATCGATCCGTCGGGCACCGGCACCCGGATCGCCAGGCCGTCCAGCTTGCCCTTCAGGGCAGGCAGGACTTTCCCCACCGCGCGGGCCGCCCCGGTCGTCGTCGGGATGATGTTTGCCGCCGCGGCGCGCGCCCGCCGGAAATCGGTGTGAGGGACGTCAGCCAGGCGCTGGTCATTGGTGTAGGCGTGCACCGTGGTCATCATCCCCTTGACGATGCCGAACTTCTCATGCAGCACCTTGGCGATCGGCGCCAGGCAGTTCGTGGTACAAGACGCATTGCTGATGATGCGTTGTCCCGCCTCCAGGGTCGCATCGTTGACACCGACCACCACGGTGTTGTCGATCTCGTCCTTGGCCGGAACGGTCAGGATGATCCGCTTGGCACCGGCCGCCAGCTGGGGCTCGAGAGCGGCCCGTTTGGTGAAGCGACCCGTTGACTCCACCACCATGTCGATCTCCAGCTGCTTCCAGGGGAGCTGGGCAGGATCCGGCACGGCCAGCATCTGCGACTTCTGCTTACCGGCCAGGAGCGTGGTCCCGTCGACCCGGACCGACCCGGCAAACCGACCCATCACCGTGTCGTACTTCAGCAGATGGGCCAGGCATTGATTATCCGCGATGTCGTTGATGGCAACGATCTCGATATCGCTTCGCTCCGCCAGGATGCGAAAAACCGCGCGTCCGATACGCCCGAAGCCGTTGATCGCGATGCGCACTGCCATGATCTCACCTCCCCCGCGGCCGGAGGCCGGTCGCCAAACGCCGCGCGCTCCGCTTCCGCGCGCCGCCCGGCGATTCCCCCCCGCGTGTTTTCCGGTTCACGCAAGGCTCATGATGCGAGACGCGGGCAGTGATCCCCGGTCATCCCCGGACGTCCGGGCGGGACCACCGCCGAGCGCCTTTCCCTGATCGCCACGCCGCAAGCGGCTTCCGAGCCCGGGGCGATCTACGCGGGCATCCCGCGTCCAGCCGCTTCGACCACCCGCCGAGTATCGACTGCCACGGGGGGGCTTCGCCAGCCCAATTCCGCTTCCCGATCCGGGTTCCACGGTCCGACGAGCCGGCCTCGAGCGGCGCGGCCGATCACCGGATCCCCGTTCGGTACGGGTCGCGGCGGGGGGCCTCGCCCGTGGGCGGGTTGCTGGCGGCGGAGACGGGTGCTAGGGTTCCCGGGAACCGAAGGGAGCCGGCGGGGTGACGCCATCGGTTCAGATCCAAGGGAGGTCGCCATGATTCGAAAGAGGGGCGGGATGCGGCGGCTGCTGGAAGTGACAGCCTTCGCACTTCTGAGCGCCGTCAGCGGAACTGCCGGCTGGGGCCAGGGCGCGACGCCCGGCGGAGTGTCCCCGATTCCGGGGGTCAGGGCCGCGCTCGCCTGGTCCGCCCGGGTCGAAGTCCTCGACTCCGGAGGCAAGACGCTGCGCGCCGTGAACGGCACCCTGGTCGATGCCGGAGTCATCGTCCAGACATCGGCCCTCGCCGGCGCGACCCGCGTCCGCGCCACCTCGCGCGACGGACGCAAGTGGGAATCGGAACGCGCGCTCGCCGTCAACGAGCTGCTGGGGCTGTGCGTGCTGGAATTGCCCGGGAAGCCGCCCCGGCCGGTGGTCTTCCCGGAAAACCGGTCCTACATGGCGAACAGCCGCGTCTACCTCCTGAACGGTCCGGGCTTCACCCCTGACTCCTTGTCGGCCCGGATCCATGAGAATTTCATGATCCAGGGCTCGCCGGATCTTTGTCCGACCGACATCGGGATCACCGGGGCCGCCCCGGCCGTCGATGGGACCGGTCGATTCCTGGGTGTGGCCTGTGACCTCTCCGAAGGTCCCTACCGGGCCGGGTACATCGTGCCGACCGGATCGATCCAGGTGTTGGCGACCTCCCTCCAACAGGCCCAGCCGATTGCCGGCCTGGCGGCCGCCATTCCCCCGCCCTTCGAGGACCGGAATGCCGATACCGGCCTCCTGTTCCGCGGCGCGGTGCTCACCCAGGTCGAAAAGTACGACGACGCCCGCCACTTTCTGGGTCTGGCGCTGACCAGGTCCCCGAAGTCCCCGGAGGTGCATTTCTGGAACGGTCGAGCGCTCTTCGCCCAGGAGCAGTTCCTCCAGGCCGCCGAGGAGTTCCAGGTGGCGGGGACGGAGGACCCCACGTTTCACATGGCCTGGCACATGGCCGGCGCGGCCCTCAACCAGGCTCGCGACTATGCCGGGGCGGAGAAGATGTACCACAAGGCGCTCGAAGCCGAGCCGAACAACGCCGGGACCTACTGCAATCTCGGTGGCGCCTACTACAACATGCAGCGAATCGACGAGGCTCTCGTGGCGTTCCGCAAGTCGATCGAGCTCGACCCTCGCTACGCGCAGGGGCTGGCATACATGAACCTCGCCGTGGTCCTGTCCGGTCGGGGACGTCAGGGTGAGGCGGAGCAGGTGTACCAGGATCTGCTCAAGGTCAATCCCGTCTGGGCCCAGCGCCTGCGCGACACGCTGGACGGGAAGCACTGATGGACGCAACGACAAGCCGTACCGTACCGCCCCAGCTTCGGCGCGAGGTCATGGCCACCCGCTTCCGCCGCTGGCCCTGCCGGAGTTGCGGGTATGACTCGCGGCGGTTCGCACTCGAGTGTCCCGAATGCGGCGCCCTGCCCTGGCCGGCCGGGTCGGAACCGACGCCGCCGCCTTCCCCGGGGCCGCTGATCCGCGCAGGCACGGAAATCGAAGTCCGCTCCCGCGGTCTCGTGCGCACCGAGTTTCGCTTCGTGACGCCGGCCGGTTTTCTCGGCGTTTTGTCACGTCGTTTCAACGGAGGCGGCAGCTGGCTCGGGGCGGACGGAAGCGAGTGGGCCGTGGACCGAATCGGCCTCCTCGGCAATGCCTACCTGCTGCACGACGGCTCCGAGGCGATCGCCGCGGCCGAGTCGTCGCCGCTCTTGCGGGAGTTTTTTCGCGGGAACTTCCGGGTCCTGATCGGCGATGGAACGCTGCGGTTCTTCCGGACGGGACTGGCGCGCCACTCCTTCCTGCTGGCCGTTGAGGACGGGGTGGAAGTGCTGCGCGTCCATGGAGGCTGGATCGATCCCCTTCGCCGCATCCGGATGATCCGGGACACCGCCACGGCGCTGGTGGTGCTCGCCGCCTACCTCGCTTGCAGCCTGCGCCAGGGCGAGGGAGAGCTCTAGCCCTGAATCGCGCTGCTGCGGAGACCGCGCCCTGGCGAGTGCCGCTCCACTGGGGACCCCGCGGGCTCAATGCCCTGGCCGTCGCGTGCGACGGTCTGATCATCGTCGATGTGCTCTCCTTTGGCACCGCGGTCGACATCGCCCTGACCGCCGGCGCGACGGTGTTCCCCTGTCGCAGTCACGAGGAGGCGGGTCCGCTGGCTTCGAAGGTCCATGGTCTTCCGGCGGTCCGGCGGGGGGAATCCGGATTCTCCCTGTCGCCGGCTTCGCTGCTGGGTCTTCCTCGCGGATCCCGCTTCGTGCTTCCTTCGGTCAACGGCGGCGCACTCGCGGCCGGCGCGGCGAGGGGTCGGCGGGATCTCGTGGTCTTCGTGGCCTGCGTACGGAACGCGGGAGCGGTAGCCGACGCCGCCCGCGAATTCTCCCACCGCCCGGGACTGGTAGCCGCCGGCGAAATCCGCCGGGATGGGAGCATCCGCTTTGCCTGGGAAGATTGGATCGGCGCGGGTGCCGTGGCGGAGGCTCTTCGCCTCCCGCTGACACCGCGGGCGGCGCAGGCGGCGGCTTCGTTCCGCGCGGCCCGGGGTGACCTCGAGCGTGCCCTGCGCGCCACCCGGTCCGGATGCGAGCTCGCGGAGCGCGGGTTTACGCCCGACGTGCGGCTCGCGGCAGAGGCCGCCGCCAGCACCACCGTGCCCCAGATCGAAGGAACGGTACTGGTGCCCGGCCCCCGCGCCGCGCGCGGGACGATCGCGCACCGCTGGTTCGATGGGGCCCGTCTCGTCGCCCTGCCCGCACGCCAGGGGGAAAGGCGTCTCGTGCTCGCCGAGGTGCTCCGCCGCCTCGATCTTCCCCCGGAGACTCCCGAAGCTCGGCTGAACGAACTCCTGAAGGTGATGCACCCGGACGTCTGCACCCTCCGCCGGGAACTGGTCGATGCGGGGCTGCTTTCTCGAGCGCGCGGGATCTACCGGAGGGGAGCAAACGCTTCGTGAAAGCAGGCCCCGCCCGGATCCGGAGGCGGATCCGCGCGGCCGCGAACTCGCGGCGGTCCGAGAACCGAACCGGTTCGGGGGGGCCTAGCCGCCAGTGACCGTGATGCCGTCGACGAGCATGTAGGGCACGCGCGCATACCCGTAGGGCAGCTCGCGCACCGACGAGATCGCCAGAATGGACCGCAATGCCGAAAAGAGATTGCCCGCCACCATCGTCTCCTGGACCGGACGCGCCGCGCCGCTTTCGAAGAGGAAGCTCCCCTTCGCCACCCCGGAGAAGTCGCCGGTGGCCGGATCGCACTGTCCGCTGAAACGCTGCAGGAGCAGAAGCGGGTCGCGCGCGCGCAGCATCTCCTCCAGGCGATCGGGTCCGCCATCCACTGTTGGGCAATGCGGCGAGAGGCCGGCATGCCCGGTCAGAGAGCGATTCCGCCGCCGCGCGGAGTACGCGTTCTCCAGGTGGGTCTGTAGACGGCCGGCCCGGATCAAGGAAATCGGGCCCGTCGGCACCCCCTCGCCGTCGAAGTTGCAGCAGCCCTGCAACGAGAGGTCCGTGGGATCGTCCGACAGGCAGAAGGAGGGAGCGGCGATCGAAGTCCCGAGGCAGTTGTCGCTCCACATCGACTTGCCGTAGAGCACCTGGAGGCCGGAGAGGTGATAGGCAAGATTGTAGGCGATCAGTTCCACAAAGGCGCCGGGCGAGATCAGCAGCGCGCCCTGGTAGGACGGGCAACGCCCGGGCCCGAATGTCCGCATGACCTGCTCGCGGAGTTTCCGCGCCGCGGCGGGCACTCTCTGCTCCGCGTCGGCCAGTGTGTGGGCTACGCCGGACTCTGTATCAAACGCGGTCACCTGGTCGCCGTCCACGCCCATGCCCATCGCCGCCCAGCCCAGCCGAGTCGCGGAGTCGCGCCGTTGCACACCATGGCTGTTCACGATTCCTTCCTCGTCCCGGCTCCAGACGAGCTGACCCGAATCCACGGACAGGCGCGGGTCTGACCTCAGCTCGGCGAGGAACGCGGCGGCGATCTCGTGCAGCCGGCGGACCGGAAGCTCGGCAAGCGCGGCGTCGAAGCGCGGCGTCTGCCCGGTCGTCGGGGCCGGTCCCGGGAGATTCAACGCCGAATCGGGTTCGGCGAAGCGGGCCATCGCCAGCGCCGCCTCCGCGCACCGGCCCAGATCCTCGGGTCGCGGCGAGTTGGTCTGGGCGGACCCCAGGCGGTGATCGAGGTGGACCCTGAGCGTGTAGATCGTCTCGTCCCCGGAGGAGGAGAGACGCGTGGAGTTCCTCTCGATCCCGATCTTGCGCTCCTCGCTTCGGATCGCGCGAACCTGCGCCTCCTGGGCGCCCCGCGCGCGCGCCAGGCCCAGGAGCTGTTCGGCACCGTCCATCAAGTCGGCCATCACACATCCCCTCCGATTACGACCGCCCGCCGAGCATCGCCCGGCACCGCACGTACGGTCCTCCCGCGTCCACCTTCGCCGCCTGCCACTTGCCGCAATAACCGGCCCCAAGGTCCCAGCGGAACTCCGAGCTCACCGCGTCGATTGTCTGCAGCAGGGCAAAAGCAACCCCGGAGAGACTGACTTCGCGGCACACACGACCCAGCTTGCCGTGGCGAATCTCGACGACCCGTCCGGCGCCGAACATGAACTCCCCCGTCGCGTCGGCTTGCCCTCCCCGGGGTCCGTCCAACAGGTAGCCGGACTCAGTGGAGGCGATGATGGCCTCCAGGCTGGTCGTCCCGGGGGCAATGTAGGTGTTGCGCATCCGGATGATCGGCTCGTCCGCATACTCCCATGCGCGCCCGTTCCCGGTCGGCGCGACGCCAAACTGGGCGGCCGTCTCCCGGTTGTGCAGGTACGAAACGAGCTTCCCCTGGTGAATGATCTCGGTGCGTCCGGCGGGCACGCCCTCGTCATCGAACGGCATGCTCCCCGAAGCCCCGGGCATGAACTCGTCCGCCCCGGAATCGTACAGGCCGACCAGCTCCGTCCCGACCCGTTGGCCGATCTTTCCCTGCGCCACCGAACCGCTGAGGACGAAGTCCGCCTCGACGGTGTGCCCTATCGCTTCGTGCGAGAGCAGACCGACCATGCCGGGCGCCAGGATGACGGTATGCACGCCGCCGGGAACATGCGGGGCGTCGATCTGCTCCACCGCATCCCGCGCCGTCTGCTCCGCCAGCTCGACTGCCCGGGGATGCCCGAACAGGCACGACCAGCCGCCGGTCACCCCGACGGAGTTCGATCCGAGAACCTGCACGCCGTCTTTCTCCGCGAAGGCCCCGGCCCGCACTTCCGCGCGGACGAGGCGGCTCGAGGCGGCCGCCCCGTCGGTCGTGACGATCACCTTGTCTTCAAAGATCTCGTTGTACCGGGAGGAGGCGGTGTGGATCCGGACCGAGCCCGCCTTGATCCTTCGTTCCAGATCGACCACCATGGCGAGCTTCTCCGATACCGGCTGGGAGAGGAGCTCCGTGTAACCTTCCCCCACGTGGTCTCCCTGCGCCAGGGGGACCGCCGGAAGCGGCGGAATCCGCGGGGCTCCGGCCCGGGCGAGCTCGCCGGCCTGGGTCCAGGCGCGGTCCACCGCGACGGCGATGGCCGGAGCGCTCACGTCGGAAGTGGAGGCGAATCCCCACACTCCATCACGCAAGGCGCGAACTCCCACCCCCGCTCGCGCGCGGTGCGAGGATTGCTCGACGCGCCCCTTCTGCATGGCGAAGGTGTTCTGGATCCTCCGATGATAGCGCAGCTCCAGGAACCCCTCGTGTGCCGCAACCACCGACTGCAGGACGCTCTTCATGATCACCTCCTCCATGGGCCGGCCGGCCCGCGGCTAGACTCCCGTCTCGACGGTACGTGCCTGGCGCAAGAGGTCCCACGCGAGTCGCAGGTGGCGCTCTTGGGTGCGCAGATTGCCGATCGCCACCCGCAACGTGTACGCGCCGCGGAGTCTGGTGTGGGAGAGAAGGACCCGCCCGTCGATGTTGACCCTCTCCAGGATCCGCTCGTTGCGAGCGTCGCGTTCGGGCGCATCCACCCCGGGCCAGGTTGCGCGGAAGCAGATCGTGGAGAATGGCACCGGCGCGGCAAGCTCGAATCCCGGATCAGACCGGACCCAGGAGGCGAAGACTTCGGCCAGGCGGCAGTGTTCGGCGAGGCGCCGGCGGATCCCCTCGACCCCGAAGGATCGGATCACCCACCAGAGCTTGATGGCCCGGAATCGGCGCCCGAGCTGGAACCCGTAGTCCATCAGATTCACCGCCTCCGGCGCGGTGTTCGTCTGCAGGTAGTCGGGCACGAGTTGCAGCGCGCGGCGCAGGACTTCGGGCTGCCGCAGGAAGAGCGCGCTCGCGTCGATCGGCACGAAGAGCCATTTGTGGGGGTTCATGACCAGCGAGTCGGCCTGCTCGCAACCGGCGAGGCACCAGCGCTTCTCGGGGAGGATGGCGGCGCTCCCGGCATACGCGGCATCGACGTGCAACCAGAGCCGTTCGCGGGCGCAGACTGCGGCGATCGCCGGAACCGGGTCGACGCTGGTGGTGGATGTCGTGCCGACTGTCGCTGAGACTGCGAACGGCAACCAGCCGGCCTCCCGATCCTCCCGCACCGCAGACTCCAGCGCCGCGGCGTCCATCCGGAAGGCCTCGTCCACGGCGACCTTGCGGACCCCCTCTCGGCCCAGGCCCAGTACGATCGCCGCCTTTTCCACCGAGGAGTGCGCCTCCGGCGAGGTATAGAGGCGGAGCCGGGGCGTCCCCGGCGCCGCCAGCCCGCGCTCGCGAACCTGGAGGCCGGAAACCGACTCCCGTGCCGCGGCCATCGCCACGAGGGTGCTGGTGGAAGCCGTGTCGGTGAGCAATCCGAAGCGCGGCTCCGGCAACCCGACCATTCTGCGGAGCCAGTCCAGGACCCCCTGCTCCAGCTCCGTGGTCGAAGGGGAGGTCCTCCAAAGCATGGCGTTGGTGTTGAGCGCCGCCGCGACCAGCTCACCCAGGATCCCGGGGCCCGAAGCGGTGATGCCGAAGTAGGCCAGAAATCCGGGGTGGTTCCAGTGGGTAACGCCGGGCAGCACCACACGATCCAGGTCGGCCAGGAGGTCCGCAAACGGCTCCCCCGCTTCCGGAGGGCTCGCCGGAAAGGCCCGACGCACGTCTCCCGGACGAACCCGCGGCAGGACGGGCAGCGATTCGACGCGCGCCAGGTAGTCCGCCACCCAGTCGATGGTGCGGTGCCCGGCCTTCCGGAAGACCTCGGGCGGCCAGTCCCCGGCTTCAAGCTCTGGCCCCGGGTCGTTCCTCGGTTCCTTGGGACTCGACATGACCCACCTCCACCCGTGCCCTCGGCCCACCCCGGCATCATAGCAGGAGCCCGGCCGTGTTTCCGGCCGGGCCCCGTGGGTCTCCAGATCAGCTCCGTGCGGCGCTTCGCCGCGCGGCCGGCTCGCCGCCGGTCCAGGTCAGATCCGCTTCCACCAGCTCCGCTTCTGCTTCTCCGGCTTCGCCGCCGCCTCGTCGCCCAGCGACGCCGACATCATCGTGCAGCACGCCGCGGCGTCGGGACCCCGCACCGACAGGACGACGCTGTTCTCCGTGCTTGCCACCGAGCAGGTCTGGTTGCCGCAAGGCTTTCCGTCCATGCCGGCGCATGCCGCCATATGTTCATCGAGGCTGGTACGGATAGCCGCCAGGTCCTTGCCTGTGAAGACCAGGTCGATGCCGTTCTCGACGTCCATCCGGGTCATCTTCGTGCCCTTCGGCAGTACCAGGCCCGGCATTCCCGCAGCCGTCGCCGATCCACATGCGGCCTCGCCGGCGTGGGCGCTCTGCATCGCGGACGGACAGGCACCGGCCTTCGTCGCCGCAGCACACGCGCCGGACTTCGCCGCCGGACAGCCGGACCCGCCTGCTGCCATCGTCTTCTCGCTGGAACCACAGCCTGGCCCCGCGTGGCCGCTGGCCACCCAACCGGCCGTGGCGGCCAGCGTCAGGGTCAGGAAGATCCCCAGGATCACACGGCCTCTCTGCGTCATCGAGACTCTCCTTCCATTCAAGCCCCGGCCGGGCCGAGGCGAATCGTTGCCCATGGGCTGGTAGTGCGAGGCGAGCGCAGCCGGCATTCCCGCGCGCTCACATCTCACCTCTCGACCAGGGTACACCATCCGGCCCCCGGTCGGTACCGCATTGGCGTCGATACCCCGATACCCGAGGCCGGTTTCGGTCTATCGACTCCGATGCGGAAATCTCTCCAGCGGGCACCCGTCGCAACGGGCCGAGACGCGGCGGCAGCGCTCCTGCCCCAGCCGGACGAACTGCGCATGGTAGTCGTTCCACATCGCCGGGTCGCGAGGCAACGAGTCCTGGAAGAGCGCCTGGATCTCGCCGTAAGGAACGTTCTCGGGGCACATTTCATGACGCGCGAGAACCCGGCGGGTGTAGGCATCTACGACGAACACCGGCCGGCCGAAGGCGTAGAGGAGCACGCAGTCGGCCGTCTCGGGTCCGATTCCCCAGGTACCGAGGAGCATCGACCGCAACTGCGGAGTGGGGATCCGCGCCATGCGGGACAAGGAGCCGCCGGCAACGTCATCGAGCGTCTGTAGGAACGCCCGTACCTTGCGCGCCTTCTGACGGAACGCTCCGGATGACCGGAGATGCGAAGCGAGCTCCGGTTCCGTGAGGCTTCGCAGTCGCTCGAAGTCCAGCAGACCGTTGGCCCGGAGAGCCGCGAGCGACCTCTCGGCGTTCGACCAGGCGGTGTTCTGAGCCAGAATGGCGCCGAGAATCACTTCCGTGCGGCTCTGCCCGGGCCACCATCCCCGATGGCCATACGCCGCTCGCAGCGCCCGGTACCAATCCTCGAGAAGCCGGCGCCGGAACTGTGGGCCGGTCCGGGCTTTCCGGTGGCCGGTGTCAGGCACCCGGCGGGTGGCAGTCAGCGGTCGTCACCCGGCGCCGCGGTCGTCTCGCGCAGCCTCACGGTCCGAATCACCACCGGACCTGCGGGCAGCGTCTGGGCCGGACTTCCGTCCGCCTGAAGATCCACGGAACTCGCGATCGTTTTCACGGACCGGATCTTGTCCAGCGTCTCCCACCCCGTGAGGACATGCCCGAACACCGCATACCCGAGCGGGTTCGTCGTCGGGTGGTAGTCCAGCGACGGATTGTCCACCAGATTGATGAAGAACTGGCAGTTCGCGCTGTCCGGGGCCCGCGATCGCGCCATGGCGATCGTACCGCGTCGGTTCTTCAGCCCGTTCCGGGACTCAAGCTTGATGTCCGGGTAGAGCGGCTGCTTCTGCTTCATCTCTGCCAGATACCCGCCTCCCTGGACCAGGAAGTTGTCGATGACCCGATGGAAGATGGTGCCGTCATAGAACCCGGCCCGGACATAGCGAAGGAAGTTCTCCACCGTGATCGGCGCGCGGGTCGGGTCGAGTTCTACGGTCAGCGAGCCCAGGGTCGTCTCGATCACCACGACCGGCGAGGTCTCCGCTGAGGTCGCCTCCTGGGCAGGCGCGGGACCGGCCAGCCCCATCACAAGCGCCAGGACCGCAACCACCGTGCAGCGATACATCGTTGCCTCCTCGTCGCCCGCCGCGGGCACCGGGGCCCCCCCGCTCACCCGCAGCGCCCGCAAGATACCAGACCCCGGCAGGGCAGGCAACTCCCGAGCCGTGTCGCCGGATCCTGATTCGATTTCCGCGGTACGATCAACCCTTTGGGAAGCAGGCTCTTCCGGACGAACCCCGCCTCGGTCCCGCCAGACCCGCAAAGGGCCGGTGCGGCCGCCGGATCACGGATCGAGGCGTATGCGCCACAGCTCGCGCCACCCCGCTAGAGTTTCAGTTCCATCCGCGCCGAAACCGTGACATCCGGATCCAACGAGAGCTCGGACTTCGTCCGGAGGTGCTTCGGACTCTCGAAGGTCGAGTACTCGAGATCGAGGATGCTGCGGACTCCGTTGGCGTAGCTATGCGAGATCCCCGCGAGCACTGTGGTGACCGTGAGCTCCTTGAGCTTCTCGGCGTTCGCGGCGACCGCCGGGCTCGTTTCCTTGCTGCTCCATGATCCATCGGTGTCGATGTTGGGATCGTACCGGTCGATGCGAGCAAAGCAGCCAATCTTCGGAAGGATCTGATAGGTGGCCACTCCGCCGATGTACCGCGACCTGATGTCGAATTTCTCGAGAGGGGCCGAGGCCCGCACGTCCTGTCGCGTGTAGCTGCTCCACGCAGAGACGAACTCGAAACCGAGCGCGATCCTCTCGGTCTTGAAGTAGGGGAAGATCTCGAGCCAGAGGTTCCGGTTGTCACAGGCGCTTCTCGGCAGCGCACTCGCCGGTCGATACCGCGCGTCGGACTGAGAAACCGGTTCCTTGCCGTTTCTCTGCGCGAACAATGCCAGATGGAGCGACCGCAGCACCGGGTCGTCGCCCGGTGGGGTCAGGATGGCGCGTCCCATGAACGTCTCGTACTTCGACCGGTTGGCCTTGCCGTCTGCGGCCGGGGTGCTATAGCCGAACTCGTTCGCGACTCCCAGGTCCAGATCGACCAGGCCGCGCGCCAGCCTGGCGTCCACTCCTGCTCCGGCGTACACCGAACTCACGCCGAGATACCGATTGAGGCTGTTCTCTGAAACCGCCCGGTATCCCCAGAGATCGTCGATCGTTCCGGTCATGCCGTGTCCAAAGACCCCGAACTTGAAGCTCGCGGCCTTGAGACCCCACGGCTCCTTGACCCGGAGGTACCCGTTCTTGATGTAAAGCCGGTACGCCCCGCCTTGATTGTCCCCCTCGAGGACCGTGCGCCAGCTGATCCGATCGTTGAAGAGATAATCTCCCGTCACGTGCACGCGATCGAGATCGAAGCTGGCGGCGTCCTTGCGATCCACGCCGTCCCGGGAAAGGAAGCCTTTGGGCGCGGTCTGCCGCGTTTCATCGGCCAGCAGGTAGCGGTAGACGAACCACCCGGTCCCGCTGAGCTGGATCTTGGCGTTCTTGCCGGTAACGCCCGGCTTTTCCTCATCCCCCGCCTGCGCGGGTCGCGCGACGGCGCTGAGCGCGACCAGCAGGATTGCGACAACGAGCCACCAGTAGCAATGCGTGCCTGTTCCACCGCGCATGAAGTCCACCCCCACTGCCCCGAGCGGTAGATACCGGTCCCCCCAATGGGCCGGCGATCCATCCCCGCTCAACGTCCGGCATCCTAGCCGAGATGCAATCGCCTCAATAACGGGATTCACGCTGAGAAAGACACTCAACAACGTCGGAAGCAGAGCCCTGGAGGCGTTGCAACCCGTTGCTCAACAGCCCTCCCATCCGGGCCGATAACAACGACACCCGGGAGCTCTGTCTCGGGTGGGAGGCCCATGATTCGCCAATTGCTGGCCCGCCACGGTGGCCGGGCCGTGGTTCCGAGCGTCATGGCACTGGTCTGCGGATTCCTCGTCTGGGACGCAGCGGTGACCGTACGGGTCCACCGGGCGGCCGCCCGCGGACGCTCAGCCGCGGCCACCCTGGCGTCGGTAAAGGCACTGGGGGCGGATCTCGAGCGACTCTGGAGTGCAGACACCACTCTGACCGAGACCGGGCCAACACGGGGTCCTACCCGAACCTCCGGGTTCGATCCCGAACGGGCCGCCGTTGAGGCGCGGAACTACTTCCGAGATGAGCCGGAAGCGTTGGAGGTGCTGGACAGAACGATCGGTCTGCGCCGGCAGGCCGTGCAATCCGCGCGGGCGGCGTTCCTGAGCCGGGCGGCTTCACTGGCCGCCTCCGCGGCGCCGGTCGCTTCCCCGCCGGCGCTCGAGCGGGACCTCGCAGAGGCAGCTTCCTGGATCGCTCAGCTGGAGGCGCGCTGCGAGTTCGACCTGAGCCAGGCGATGGACGACGCGGAACAAGGGCGCTCGGCCCTCGTCGTCTCGTTCGGGGTCATCCTGGCCCTCATCGCCCTCATGGCGCACACGGAGCGGAATCGCCGCCATCACCGGCGCGGCGCGCGCCTGGTCGAAGACATGCTGGAGGCCTACAGCCGGCGTCTCGAGTCGATGAACGTCCAGCTGGAACAGGTCAACCTGCTCAAGACGCAGTTTCTGGCCAACACTTCCCACGAGCTGCTGACACCCTTGAACGGCGTGATGGGCTCGCTGGAGGTCATCCGGAGCGGCTCCTGCCGCTCCGTGGAGGAAGAGAGAGGGTTCCTGGATCAGGCATACCAGGCGGCGGAACGCCTCTTTGCCCTGATCCGCGATCTGCTCGACCTCTGTCACCTGGAGGAAGGCAATCTGGCGTTGCGCTGTCGCCCGGTGGACTTCCGCGGCATTCTCGAACGCGAGCTGGCCGGCCACCGCACGACCCTGACGGCACGAGGTCTCGTGCTTCTGGTGACCCCGCCGAGCGAGGGCTGGCCCCGGGTGGCGGGCGATCCGGAGCGCGTGACGCAGGTTCTGCGCCATCTGCTGTCCAACGCCGTGAAGTTCACCGACCAGGGCTCCCTCCGTGTCACCGGCCGGATCGAGCCCGGTCCTTGCCGGTACCTTCGCCTCGAGGTGGCCGATACCGGTGTCGGGATCGCGTCGGACAAGCTCGGCCAGGTGTTCGACCTCTTCGCGCAGGCGGACGGCTCCAATACCCGTCGATTCGGCGGCACCGGACTGGGCCTCACCCTCAGCCGCCATCTCGTCCAGGGCATGGGCGGTCAAATCGGCATCGAGAGCGACGGACCGGGAAGAGGAACGCGGGCCTGGTTCACCTTGCCTCTGGCGGATTCGGAGTCCCTCGCGGGGACGAGTCCCCCGACTCCTGAAAGCCACCGTCGCGCCGCCTAGCCAACCGAGTGCTATGCTCACCCCTATTGCCCTCGCGCCGTCGAGGAAGGGGGAATCAGGATGCCCAGAACGCCCGCGCCGGAAACAGACTTGAGGAGATCGCGTAGTTCGCTCCGGACCTGGCGGCGCGAGACGGTGCTCCTGCTCGCCGGCCTGTGCGGCGCGGCGTTTGCGGGCCCCCCGTGCGCGCAACCGGCGGACGCTGGTCTCGCCGCCCCCGCTGCGGCGGTCGGTGCCGATCTGCCCCGACCGCCGGCGCCGGGCCACCGCGAAGCGGCCGCGACGCTCCGTTGGGTCGACGGGCCTCCTTCCGAGGTTCGCTGGCGACCGGGAAGCGTCTGGCGCCTGGTGCCCGAGACCGCGGTCACGGGCTGGCTGGTTCGGCCGGAAGAACGTCGGGAGATCCGGCAGACGCGTCTGCGCATCGAGGCTCGGCGCGCCGGAAAGCGGCCCGTCCTGGCGTGGCTGCAACACACCGCCAACACCGAAGTCTCCATCCTCAAGTCCGGCGATCCTCGGCTCCTCCAGGTCGGCGCGGCCAGTGATGACTCTTTGCGCCCCTGGCCCAACGTCTGCACCCTCGCCCTGCACGATCTCGGCCGCGACCTCGATCTGAACCAGAATGGGCGGCCGGAATTCGCGCTTCGCAGCACCGTCACCGTACCTGACCCGGCGGCATCCGCCATCCTGATCCTCGAGGCCGACGAGTCCGGCCGGCCGAGGCTTGTGCCGCCATCGGAGTTCGTCGGGACGGTGCGCTTCGACGAAGGCATCATCACGGCGATTCGTTTCCCGGAGGAAGCCCGGGATCCGGTCCTGGAGGCGCAGTTCCTCCCGCTCTACAACTGCCGCTTTCTATCCAGACTCCAGGTTCATGGCGAGGAGGCGTGTCGTTCCTGCTGCCTCGTCCCCATGGTGCTTCGGCGCGATGCGAGCGGACGATTCCAGCCGGTCTTCGATCGACCGAGCCAACAGGGGCTCCTGATCCGTCTGCAGGCCGACCTCGACATCATCCAGCAGGGAGACCTCAACCCGCTGATCCCGCCTGAGGAGGCCGCCCTCTGTCGAGCCGCCGCGTTCTTCTACCTCACGGGGATGGGGCGCGCCACGCGATCCGAACTGGAAAAGGCGTTGGGGCCCCGGGCATCGCTTCCCCAATCCGCCCAGCTTCTGGCAAGGCTCGATCGCTTCTTCCTCGCTCCCGCGGCTCCCGACGGGCTATGATACCCGAACGGGGTTTTTGATGGCTGTACACATGCATGCCGCCTGGCTTCCGGGCGCCGAGACGCCTGGAGGCGCGTTGTTTCTCTGGGGAGACGATGCCCGTTCCCCGGGGCCCGGCGCGCCGCCATCTCTGGGCGGGGTGGTTCCACCGAAAGAGCTGCTTCCGCTCGTGGGGCGGCTCTCCGGCGGTGTGCTCTATGAGTGCGCGGAGGAGGAAGCCACGAGGCTGCCCTGGCCGACGCGCCGGGGACGGCCTCTTCCTCACCAGACCGCGATCCGGGCCGGCGACGGCACGCGGCTGGGTGACTGGTCGATTCGCGGGCTGGCGGTGCCGCCGGGAGATGTCCTGCCGTTCCTTGCGGGGCTGCCG
The DNA here is from genome assembly GCA_964473865.1 of uncultured bacterium. Taxonomy (GTDB): domain Bacteria; phylum Eisenbacteria; class RBG-16-71-46; order CAIMUX01; family CAIMUX01; genus CAIMUX01. Next base: position 22,271 of record CAYYQN010000032.1, read on the forward strand.
CGCGAAGCGCCGGTGGGGCTGCAGTACGGCGGTTCGCTCCGATTCTGGATCGAGTGCGGCGCGCTGGCTCTGGGGCTTCTCGCCCGTCAACGGCTGGTGCCCACCGTAGCCGTCACCCACGGACCGGAAGGACGCGAGAGACTCGCCGCATGGAGGCCGGTGCTGGTCGATCCGGAAGACCGGCACGCGCTCGAACTGCTGGCCCGCGCCATGCCCGGAATCTGTCGCGCCGCGGCCGCGTCGCGTGGGACGGGAGGCAAGTTCCACCTTCCGGAAGCGGACGTCGTCGTGAGGGACTTTCTCACCACCACGATGGACGCATCGGCGCGTTTCGTTCTCGCCGAAGACGGCTTTCCTGATCGCGGAGGGCGCCGCTCGGACGGCGTTCGCAACCTGACCGGGCCGCTCGGGGGCTGGCTGCGCGCGCTCGGGTGGATCGAGCCGAAGCTCGACGGCGATACCCGCAGCCTGGACGAGTTCACGGAAGCGGTGCGGCGCTGGGGCGAAGTACTGCACGATCCGGCCCCGGGTTCCTACCGCACGGCGTTTCGCCTGACGGAGCCGGCTTCGACTCCGCCGAGCGCGAGCCTGGTGGACGATACCGGGCCCGAACAGCCGACCGACATCCTATCTTCTGACCAGACAACATATTCAGAGTGGAACCTCGAGTTCCTTCTCCAGGATCGCGCGCAGCCGGAACGAGTGATCGGCGCGGCCGGGGTCTGGGAGGCCGGCGGGCCATCCATGGTCTGGGATGGGTGCGTGCTCGAGCGTCCACAGGACCGACTCCTGGGCGACCTGGGCCGGGCGTCCCGGCTCTTCCCTCCGCTGGAGCGGGCGCTGGAGGGCACGCGGCCGTCGGCCTGCCGTCTTTCCGCGGAGGAAGCGCACACGTTTCTGCGCAAGGCGGCATCCCTGCTCGAAGAGAGCGGCTTCGGCATCATCGTCCCGGCCTGGTGGGGCGAGACGTCATCGCGTCCCCGTCTGCGTCTGCGGCTCCGGCCCGCTTCCAGCCTGTCCGCCTCGCTCCGTGGCTCGGGTCTCGACTTTGAGGAACGGAGAGAGGCGGGCGGGGAATACGACGGCCGGCCCGGCAGTAGCCGCGTCGCACCGGAAGGCGACCCGGCGCTCAGCCCGGTTGCGCTGGTGGCGTATGACTGGGAGATCGCGCTCGGTGACGCCATCCTGGACCCGGCCGAATTCCAGCGCCTCACGCAACAGCAACGCCCGCTGGTCCTGGTTCGCGGCCGATGGATCGAACTCGATCCGGATCGGACCGCCTCGATTCGAAAGGTGCTGGAAGACGAGAACGGGACGAGAGAGCTGACTCTGGCCGAGGCGGTGCGATGGAGCACGGCCGGTCCGGATCCGCTGCTGGACGAGTCCGGACCGGATGTGATCGCCGATGGCTGGATCGCGGATCTGCTCTCCCGGCTCCGCGGCCATCAGGTCCCGGAGCTGGTCGAGACTGACGACCGGTTCAAAGGGGCGCTGCGCCCGTACCAGTCGCGCGGCGTCGGCTGGCTGGAATTCCTCCGCCGCTGCGGACTGGGCGCCTGCCTCGCCGATGACATGGGGCTCGGCAAGACCGTGCAGATGATCGCCCTGCTGCTGCGCGAACGCGCGCCGGAATGCCCTCCGGTGGGTCCGACCCTGGTGGTGTGCCCCATGTCGGTGGTCGGAAACTGGCAGCGCGAGATCGAACGGTTCGCGCCTTCCTTGCGCACGCTGGTCCATCACGGGCTCCATCGCCGGCGGGATCACACGTTTGCCGAAGAGGCCGCGGAACACGACGCCGTGGTGACCACCTATGCCCTGGCGCACCGCGATCGCGCCCAGTTGCGCACGGTGAACTGGGAACGGATCGTCCTCGATGAGGCCCAGAACCTGAAGAACCCGGCCACACTGCAGGCGCGGGCGGTTCGCGCCTTGCGCGCCCGGACCCGGGTGGCGTTGACCGGCACACCCCTGGAGAACCGGCTCTCCGAACTCTGGTCCATCCTTGACACGCTGAATCCGGGCTACCTTTCGACGCGAGCCGAATTCCGGCGCCGCTACTCGGTGCCGATCGAGCGCAACCGCGATCCCCGCCGGCGCGAGGGGCTGCGACGGCTGGTGCAGCCGTTCCTGCTGCGGCGCCTCAAGACGGATCCGGACGTCATCCGTGATCTGCCCGAAAAGCTCGAAATGGTCGTCTACTGCAACCTCACCCGCGAGCAGGCCGCCCTCTATCAGGCGGTGCTCGACGAGATGCTGGGCGCGGTCGAACGATCCTCCGGGATTGCCCGCCGCGGTCTCATCCTCGCGGTGCTGACCCGGCTGAAGCAGGTCTGCAACCATCCCTCGCACTACCTGCGGGACGGCGGCCCGATCGAAGGCCGATCAGGAAAGACCTCCCGCCTCGCGGAAATGCTGGAGGAGGTGCTGGCGGTCGGCGAGCGCGCCCTGGTGTTTACCCAGTTCACGGAGATGGGGCACCTGCTGCGCGCGTTTCTGGCCGAGCGTCTGCGCACCGAGGTCATGTTCCTGCACGGGGGCACGCCCAAAGGGGACCGCGACCGGATGGTGGACCGCTTCGCGGCGCCGGAAGGGCCCCGGGTCTTCCTCCTCTCGCTGCGGGCCGGCGGGACTGGGCTCAACCTGACACCCGCGACGCACGTCTTTCACTTCGATCGCTGGTGGAACCCGGCCGTCGAGGACCAGGCCACCGACCGCGCCTTCCGCATCGGCCAGACGCGGCGCGTCCAGGTCCACAAGTACGTCTGCATCGGCACGCTAGAGGAGAAGATCGATCGGATGATCCGGGAGAAGCGGGAGCTGGCCGACCTGGTCGTGGGTGCCGGAGAGGACTGGCTGGTGGAACTCGACACCGGTCAACTGCGCGAGGTGCTGCGGCTCTCTCGCGATGCCGTATCGGAGGACTGAAAGCGATGACGGGACCGGGTGGTGCCGCACGTAGCCCGAGCCGGCGGACGAGAAGCGGAGCCGGCGGCGAGCGTCGCGCCGGGGCGAGCGGCCGCCCGCGCTACGGCCGCACCTGGTGGTCCGATCGCTGGTTGACCGCCCTGGCGGAGATCTCCCTCCTGCCGGCCCGGGTGGGGCACGCGCCGGGCTTCCGCTTGCCACGTTCCTTCCGGGTGGACATCCGCCCCGGCGAAGCGGACATCGGCGTCGGCGGCCCCCGCGGCGAATGGCGATCGGTCCAGGTCCGGATGCAGCCTGTTCCCGCAGCCTCCTGGGACCGCCTCATGGAAATCCTGTCGCGGCGCGCAATCTACGCCGCGCGCCTGCTGGGCGGCGAGATGCCGGAAGGGGTGGAGCCCGCGTTCTCCGAGGCCGGGGTCCAGCTCTTCCCTCACCAGCGTGCCGACGTGACGATCCGCTGCGATGGACCCGGGGAGGACGTGCCCTGCACGCACGCCATGGCGGCTCTTCGCCTGCTCGCGGCCCGCTTCGATGAGGACCCGTTCCAGCTCCTGCTGTTTCGCGGAATCGGGAGGGTGGAGTTGCTGGATGGGATCCGGCGCCTCTGGACCGGGGACTCCCCCGCCGATCCCCCCCCGCTGCCGCGCGCGCGCCCGCGGTCGCCGACGGAACGCAGCAGCGAACTCGAGGTCCTGGCGCGTTTCTGGGAGCCCGACCCGGTCATCGAGCAGGTCCGGCCCCGCATCGAGCCGCCCGTCGTGCCGGAGGCGGTGCTGCTCCGGCTGGGGCCGCCCCCCGGCACGGTCCCCGGCTCCGCCGGTGAATCGGCGCTCCGTCGCGCCTATCAGTCGATCCATCAGTGGGCGCTGCGCCGGGGCCTCCAGGAGGAATCTCCGGAGGAGTGATGCCTGGCGCGGTGTCGGCCGTCTGCTTCGGAGATGGCCTCGGCGGCCGCCTCAGCCGGACTTGTCCTGCGGTTCGTCGCCGGTCCGGCGTGCCGTCTCCAAGGCGTTCCGCGCCCGAAGCAGCTCTTCGTCATAGAGCGCCTCGAGTGCGAGGTTGGTGCCCCGGCAGCCAGCCACGACTCGTTCCGTCCATCCGAGGTATTCGAGCTTGCGCTCGAGCGACCAGCCGCCGGGCGGAGCCTGCACCAGGTCGCGGATGTTACAGATCTTGTCTCCGAGCTTGAGTTCCTTGGCTCGCGCAGAGGCGGACGGCGTGTGCTCGATCTGCCGGCGCTTCCGCTCCTCCTTGGCGAGGTCCTTGTCGTCCGTCACTTCATCCACGACCTCGCGGACTTCGGCGCCGAATTCCGCTTCGAGCTCCTCCAGTGTCGTCTCGGTGTCCTCCACGGTATCGTGCAGCACGGCGGCGGCCAGGGTTACGGGATCGTCTACGCCGCCCACGCCCGCAACCACCGCCGCCACCGCGATCGGATGGTTGATGTAGGGTGCGGCGCCTTCGCCCTTGCGCCGTTGATCCCGATGCTTGCGGGCCGCGAATTCCAGGGCTCGCAAGAGGAACGCGATCGCACCCTCCGCCGACGGCATCAACGAAGTGCCCCGCGGGCTACGCCCTCGCTCCGATCGAGGCAATCTCCCGGTCCAGCAGGAAGAGCCCACGCCCGTCGCCGCCCACCAGCTTCACCTTGTCGACGATTTCTCCGATCAGGTTCTCCTCCTCGTGCTGCTCCGCCACGAACCACTGCAGGAAGTTGAAGGTGGCGAAGTCCTTCTCCTGGAGCGCGGCGTCGACGATGGCGTTGATCCTCGCAGTGACTTCGCGCTCGTGGGCGAGGACCTTGGTGAAGAGGTCGCCAAGCGAGGGGTAGTCGGTCGCCGGGGCCGCGATCGCTCCCAGCACGGCGAGACTGCCGGTCTCGTTCACATAGTCAAAGAGTTTTCTCATGTGCTCCATCTCTTCGCCGGCATGTTTCGCGAGGAAGAACGCCGACCCGCGCAGACCTTGTGACTCGCACCAGGCCGCCATCTGCAGGTAGAGATTGGAGGAGAAGAACTCGAGATTGATCTGGTCATTCAGTTTTCCGACGAGGTTCTTGCTCAGCATGAGGGGTCCTTTCCTAGGGTTGAAGAACGAGTGGCGGATCCGGGTGCACCGCTTCCTCCACCGTCAGCGCCGGCCGCACCCGGAACGGCGTGGCGCGTATGGAGCACTCCGGTAAGTCGCACTGGGCGCAGTATAGCTGTCGACACGGATCGGTGTGGATGAGAATCTCTCCCTTCAGGCCGCAGACCTGGATCACTCGCCGCTCGAACGCGTCGGTGGCATCGTGGGCCCGACCCACGTCCCAGAACATCGGCACGACGATGTGGGTGTCGATGTGAACGAACCGGCCGGCGCGAATCGCCCGCAGGTTGTGCACCCGGATGATCCCGCTGCCGGAACTGGCGTCGGCTGCCGCGACCAGGCGTCGCACGATCTCCGCATCCTCTTCGTCGAGGAGCCCGCCCGCCGCGTGGCGCACGAGTTTCCATCCGGTCCAGGCAAGGTTCAGGCCCAATCCGGCGGCCACCACCGGGTCAATCCAGTGCACTCCGGTCAGGCGCACTAGAACCAGGCCGAGGACCACCCCCGCGCTGGTCCAGAAGTCCGACAGGACATGCTTTCCGTCGGCGACCAGGGTCAGGGACTGATAGGTCCGGCCGGTACGTACGAGGTACCAGCCCAGGACGCCGTTGACCGCGCCGGCGCCGATGATCAGCAGGAGACCCCGGTCGAGGTGGTTGATCTCACCGCCGCTGACGAGTCCGCGCGCCGCTTGGAGCATCACGATGACCGCCGCGAACGCAATCAGCCCGCCCTCGAATGCGGCGGTGAAGAACTCGATCTTGCCGTGCCCGTAGGGATGGCAACGATCGGCCGGCTTCCCCGCGAAGATCACGCCGCCCACGGCGAAGACGGCCGCCAGGACGTTCACGATGCTCTCCAGGGCATCCGAAAGCACGGCGGATGACCCGGTCAGATGAAAGGCGAGGAACTTCGCCCCGAGCAGCGCCGTTCCCACGCCAAGCGAGATCAGCGCGGCCCGCATTCGCACCCGGCCCTCGCGGCGTTCCAGGTCGGCCTGAGCGTCTTCGTCCAGAGCGGTGCCCGGTGCGGGTGCCGGCTGAGATGTGCGGTCCGTCATGCGGGTCAGGATAGGGGAACGGTCCGGCCCAGGGAAGAGCCCGGATGGGAGACGCGCCCCCGCGATCGACCGGGCGCGAGGACCAGACACCCAGGCCGGGATCAGACCGTGCCACTCCGGTCGACGGGGCGCGAGGAGCGGACGCCCCGGCCCGGACGCCGGTCCCGCGCTTCGGACCTTTCGTCTCCCGGTCTTCGCGGGTAGACTCCGGGCTGCCGCGGAATCCGGATTCGTGGCCCGTCTGGCCCTGCAACGGAAAGGAGCCGAGACTCAATGACTCGCGAGCAGATTCGCCGCTTGACCGAGATGGTCTCCTGCGCCGGGTGAGCCAGCAAGCTCTCTCCAGGGGACCTGGAGCAGGCGCTCTCGACACTGCAGCCGGTGCGACACCCGGACCTCCTCGTCGGACTTGACTGGCACGACGATGCGGGGGTCTTCCGCCTCGCGCCGGATCTCGCGGTCATCCAGACAGTCGACTACTTCACTCCGATCGTGGACGATCCGTTCACCTTCGGACAGATCGCGGCCGCCAACAGCCTGAGCGACGTCTATGCCATGGGTGGGGTGCCCGTCACCGCCATGAACGTCGTCGGCTTCCCCGCCGAGGAGCTGGATCTCTCGGTCCTCGGCGAAATCCTGCGGGGCGGGCAGGCCATGACCACGCAAGCGGATGCGGTCCTGGTGGGCGGCCACTCGGTCAAGTCGCCGGAGCTGTTCTATGGGCTGTCCGTGCTCGGCCGCGTGCACCCGGATCACGTGATCACCAACGCGGGCGCGCGGCCGGGCGATCGCCTGGTGCTCACCAAGCCGCTCGGCACGGGGGTCCTCACCACGGCCCTGAAGAGAGGGCGGCTCGACGCCGAGGGTCTCGCGCGGGTCTCCGAGTGCATGAAGCGGCTGAACCGCAACGCCGGGCGCCGCATGGTGGAGTGTGGGGCGCACGCCGCCACGGATGTGACGGGCTTCGGACTCCTCGGGCACCTTCGTGAAATGACCGCGGCCTCCGGTGTCGATGCGGAGATCGCCCTGTCGCGCGTGCCTCTCCTCCGCGGGGCTCTCGAGGCGGCGGCAGATGGAAGTGTGCCGGGCGGCCTGGGCGCGAATCGCCGGTTCCTGGCGGCCCATCTCGACGTCGAGACCGAGGGCGACCCCCGACTGGACCTGCTGTACGACCCGCAGACTTCGGGCGGACTCCTCGTCGCCCTTCCGCCGGACGCCGCGGACCGCCTCGTCGCCGCGCTGTCCGCGGACGGCGAACCCGAAGCCGCACTCGTGGGGAGGGTGGTTGCCGGCACCGGCCGCATTCGTGTCGGGCCGGGCGGCTCCCGGTCCGGATTCTAGCGATCGCTCCGCGGCCCGGGGTCAGGGCTCGGCGCGCAGGCGAAGGATCTCCCCCCGGAGCGAGTGGACGTCGAACACGGGGAGCCGTAATCGCGGGTGCTTTCCGGCACGCCACCGAGGCTCGGCCGGTTGCCAGTCATCCAGGATGGCGTTGTAGTCGGCGGGCTCTCGAGACATCCGCCCCTCCGGGTCCCAGGTGTCGGCCCGACCGTACAGATAGAACAGGTCATACACGGGTGCGCCGTCCGGCAACCCGACATGGCGCCCGAACGCCCGGGCAATTCTCCCGGACCCGTCCCAGTAGTGCCGAATGCGCGGGTCGGCATACCTCTCGGCGAACCGACGCGTGGCGGCCGCCACGTCGGGAGGGCTGCTGCAGACCCAGACCAGGAAGGCTTCGAAGTCATCCCCGGGAACGGCAGGGAGCAGCTGCGCATCGATGGCGGCCACGTTGTCGACACACTCACCGCAGGTCGGAGCAAGGATCGCCACCAGCCTCACCCGCCCGTCCCCGGCCTCGAAATCTCGCCGCAGCGGCTGAAACGCCTTGTCGAGATCAACGTACGGCAGCTCGCCGCGACGCTCCGGAACCTGTTTCCCCTCGCCGCATCCCCCCGCACCGTGCACCAGCCCGGCGGCGAGAAGGAGGCCGATCGCCGCAAACCTCCGCCTCGCGGTGCCCTCCCGCCGGCGCGAGGACGCGCGAATGCGGTTTTCGATGCGCTGCGGCAGAACCGAGATCATGGGAGCACCTCCTGGGATGCACGGCTCTCACCGGATGCACCACCTCTTCCGGTGTTTCGTGGGCCCAGAATAGAGGCAACGTGCGGGGCGCGGCAAGGGCGAGACCGCGACCGTTCGCGATCCTCCCTGCGCCGGGCGGCCACGGACGCGCAGGGTCCGAGTGCGGCCGGGATGGCTGCCTGGGTGGTTGCCATCCCCCCCGTGCACGGGTCACAATCCGCTACCGGGTCGGACTGCGACCGAAGCCCGGGAAGAAGGAGCGCGCCTTGAAGCACGCCAACGCCATCGCCTCCTCCGGACCGGCGGGCCCGGTTCGCGGTTGGTCCGCCGTCGGGGCCTATTCGCGATTCGTCCGGATCTCCCACACGCTCTTTTCGCTGCCGTTGATACTGTCCGGAATGCTCCTGGCCGTGGATGGTCTGCATCGGGCCGGGCTGACCACACGACTCCCGTCTCTGCGTTCCGTCCTGCTCGTCTTCCTGGCGGCGGCCGGCGCGCGCACCGCGGCGCTCGCGCTGAATCGCATCATCGACCGGCGCCTGGATGCCTTGAACCCCCGCACGGCCGCCCGCGAGCTTCCCAGCGGGCGGATGACCACGTCCCAGGCTTGGGGTGTGACCGCGGCGGGGCTCCTGCTCTACCTCGCCGCCGCGGCGCTCCTGACTCGGCCCGGCAGCCGGCTGATTCTTCTCCTCTCACCGATCCCGCTGGTCGTTTTCGCCGGCTATCCGTTCCTCAAGCGTTTCACGCCCCTTTGTCACTTCGGGGTCGGGCTTGGCCTCGCTCTCTCGCCGCTCGGCGGCTGGGTGGCGGTCACGCAGTCGCTGGCCGGGCTCTCCCAGGTCCTTCCCTTGGGGCTTTTCGCGTTCTTCTGGGTGAGCGGGTTCGACATCATCTACGCAACCCTGGACGAGGAGTTCGACCGAGCCTGCGGCGTACACTCGCTCCCGGCCGCACTCGGGCGTGCCGGCGCGCTGCGCATCTCCTATTGGCTGCACTTTACCGCCGTCTTCTGCCTGCTGGCGCTCTGGTGGGTCAACCGCTGGTCCGGTCTCAGCCTGGCGCTCCTGGCTCCCGCCGGGGCGCTCCTCTGGTGGGAGCAACGACTCTCGCGAGTGGTCGAAACCCCCTTCTTCACCATCAACATCCTGATCGGCTTCGCCGTGCTCCTCTTCACGGCGGCCGGCGCCTTGCGCTGAGGCCGGAGGCAACGGTGCGCATCCTCGTCGGCATCACGGGAGCATCCGGCGCCGCCTTCGCCGTCGACTTCCTCAAGCGCTGTCCCGGAGAGCGATACCTCATCGTGTCCAACTGGGGTCAGGCGGTCCTCAAAGACGAGCTGGGTCTCACTCCGGCCGACCTTGCCCCGTGGGTGACCCGCACGTTCGCAGACCGGGATCTCGCCGCGCCGTTCTCGTCGGGCACCATCCGGCATGACGCGTTCGTCATCGTGCCGTGCAGCGGTTCCACGCTGGCGAAAGTCGCCGGAGGAATCGCCGACACGCTCATCACCCGCGCCGCCGCTGTGGCGCTGAAGGAGCGCATGCGCCTGGTGCTGGCACTGCGCGAGACGCCGCTCTCCACGGGGATGCTGGAGAACGCCTTGCGGGTGTCGCGGGACGGCGGAATCATCGCTCCCATTACCCCTCCCTTCTATCATCGGCCGGAAACGCTGGACGAGATGGTGTCGGGCTACACCGCCAAGCTGCTGGCGCTCTGTGGCGTCGAAGCGCGACCCGGCTGGCGCGAGGATCGTCTCGGGCCCCGGCCACCCGGCGCCGGATCGGATGCCGGTGAAGAAAGGAGCGAACCCCGATGAAGGATCGCGGGCGGCGCCGCCCCGAGCGCGTTCCGCTACTGCGCCTGATCCCCGCGCATCCGAAGCCCGCGCCGCTCTCGATCAGCCGACCGGCGCCCGCGCGCTCCTCCAGCTCATCGGCCCGCCGGAGCGTCGCCCCCACCCCCACTCCGGCCTTCGCGGCGCCGCGCCGGGTGCGCTTCGACGGGCTGCGTCCCTTCCTGCGCTACCTGGAGGAGGAGGGCGAGTTGCTCCGGGTGACCGTTCCGGTTTCCGCGCGATTCGAAATCGCGGAGATCGCCTCGCGAGCCGCCGCCCTGGGCGCCCCCGCCCTGCTCTTCGAGCGGGTCGAGGGGTTCGACTTCCCGGTCGTGGCGAACCTGCTGGCGAGTCGGGAGAGGATCCGTCTGGCGCTGGGTCGCGAACCGGAGTCGGTCGGAATCGAACTGGCGCTCGCCGCAGAGCGCCTGCAGCCTCCGACGATCGGCGCGCTTTGGGATTCGCGCGGTCTCCTGCGTCGCGCCCTTTCGGCGCGGGTCCGGGTCGTCTCCAAGGGGCCGTGCCGGCAGGTCGTGGCCGATCCGGACCTGGGCCGGCTCCCCATCCTGACCTGCTGGCCGCAGGATGGCGGCCCCTTCATCACCTGGCCGATGGTTCTCACGCAGCACCCGGTCACGGGGGGGCGGAACCTCGGCACCTACCGGATGCAGGTCTTCGACCAGAGGACAACGGGTCTGCACATGCAGATCCAGAAGGGCGGCGCATTCCACTACCGCGTCGCCGAGGCCCGCGGCCAGTCGCTCTCGGCCTGCTGTGTGCTCGGGGGCGATCCAGTCCTGATGCTCGCCTCGGTCGCGCCGCTGCCGGAGAATGTCGACGAGCTGGCGTTCGCGGCGTTCCTGCGCGGCTCCCCGCTCCCGGTGGTGCGCGCGGTCACGGTGCCGCTTCTCGTGCCGGCGTCGGCCGACTTCGTGCTGGAGGGGATCGTGCCTGCGCGCGAGCGGCGTCTGGAGGGACCCTTCGGCGATCACTTCGGGCACTACTCCCATCAGAGCGAGCACCCCGTGTTTCGCTTGACCAAGATGACCCACCGCCGGGACCCCATCTTCCCGGTTTCGGTGGTGGGCCAGCCGCCGCAGGAAGACCGGTGGATCGGCGACGCGCTCCAGGAGATGCTGCTTCCCCTCCTGCGGATCATGCACCCCGAGGTCCACGATGCCTGGGCCTTCCCGGAAGCCGGCTTTCACAACTTCCTTGCGGTGTCGGTCGGAGCGCGCTACGCCAAGGAGTCGTTGAAGGCCGCCTTTGGCCTGCTCGGAACGGGGCAAGTGTCGCTGAGCAAGGTCGTGGTCTCGGTCGGATCCGAGGTGAACGCCCGGGATCCGGAATCGGTGCTCCGGGAGATCGGGGCGTGGTTCGATCCCGAGGAGGACTTCCTGCTGCTCCCCGGCACGGCCATGGACACGCTCGACTTCACCTCGTTTCGGATGAACCTCGGCAGCAAGATGATCCTGGACGCGTGCCCGACGCCGGGACGGGCACCCCGTCCGCCGCTGGCCGAAGAGGAACTACCGGACCTCCGGACGCTGCATCCCGCGATCCGCGGACAGCGGCTGCTGGCCGGCTCGCTTCTCGCGATCACCGTGGACGGCGCGGCGGGACGCGCCGTGCTCGAACAGCTCCTGTCGCCCGAGAGTCTCGCGTCCTTGCCGGTGCTCCGGCGCGTCCCGATCCTCGCGGCCGTGAGCCCGGACGTCCGGATCCAGGATCGGACGCATCTGCTCTGGGGAATCTTCACTCGCTTCGATGCGGCCCGCGACACCCTCTTCGCCGAGTCAAGGCTCGTGGGAGCCGCGCCGGTACATCGGGGAACCCTGGGGATCGATGCCACCTGGAAGCCAGGCTATCCCGATCCGGTGGAGTCCACGGAGGAAACTCGGCGGCTCGTGGACCGGCGTTGGGAGGAGTACGGAGTCGCGAGGGGGCGCCTCTCGCGCGACTGATCCGCATCACGATCCGAGCCGCCGCGCGAGCTCCTCGGCACCCCGATGTGGTGGCTGGCGTCTCAGCAGCGGGTCAACGGCCGCCCGCGCCTCGGTCCGCTTGTCCTGCTGCGCCAGGGCGACCGCCAGGCGATACCGGGGGTCGTCCGCTTCGGGAAAGAGGGCCACGGCTCGACGGTAGCACTCTTCCGCCTGATCGGGGCGTTCCGCCAGGAGCCAGGCATCACCGGCCAGCGTCCAGAGGCGGGCGCTGCGGCCGTCCTCGTTGCAGGCGATCTGGAGCATTGAGAGCGCAGCGGAGGCCCGGCGAGCTCGCAAGGCGTTTTCGGCCTGCAGCGACAGGCTTCCGGCCCGCTCGGGCAAGAGGTGCGTCTTCCCGGGAGTCCAGGGGAAGACCTCCATCACCTCCGGTCGCGGATCCGCGGTGAAGAGGGGCGCCACATTGTCCACAACGATCCAACTGCGCAGCACCGCGAGATGGGTCACCTTCTCGCGCTGGAACAGCTCCGCCAGGTAGGAAACATAGTCCGGTCGATGCAGGTGCCGGACCACCGCCGGCTGTACGATGCCCGCCATGTCGATCACGCGCCGATGCGCGTAATAGCCGATGGCGCCGATGTCGTGCGTGGCAATCACGGCGTCGGGCGAGGTGTGTTCCCGCAGCCACACCGCCGTGCGCTCGTGTCGCGCCTGGTGGTACCGGCAGAGCTCGGAGTAGATCTGCACGCCCACGGCAGCGCCGCGCAGCTGCAGGCCGAGCGCACCGGCGATCAACACGACGGCAATCGACAGCGCGGTTCGCCGGCGCGCGGTCCGTTCCGTCGCCTGCTTGAGCCCGGCCAGGCCGACGATCGCCAACGCCGGAACCGCCGGCACAAGATACCGGCTGAAGCGATGCGCAAACGGGAGCAGGACCAGGTACGCCACCGGCAGTCCGAGCAGCCACCCCACCTCCGGGCGAACGAGCCCGGGACGACGGTGCGCCAGACGCCAGACCTCACCACCGATGGCGATCAATGCGAACGGCGCCAGAACCAGCCATCCGTTTCGAAAGAAGGCGGCGCCGACACCCATGGCCAGGAACAAGCTCCGAGGATTGGCCTGATAACCGACGGTCTTGGCGCCAAACGTGCTTGGCAGCCACGTTTCTCCGACAATCCTGTTGAAGAGGAAGTAGCCCGCCAGCAATCCGGCAAACGGCACCAGCGCGCGAAATGCGGCGGAGCGCAGCCCCGCTCCCCCGCCCCGGACCACCCCAGGACCGGGGTCTTCCGCGGCGGCGGCGGGCCCTCTGATCCAACGGCGGTTGCACGCTTCGTCCAGGGCGAAGAGGAGCGACAGGATCAGGCCATCGGGCCGAACCCAGATCGACAATCCCAAGCTGACTGCGGTCAGGAGTGCGCGGCGCGTCGCCCGCGCCCAGAACGCCAGCGCCACCAGGAAGAGGAAGAGGCTCGTCTCCATACCGGACACCGAGAGAAGCCCGACATTGACGTCCAGGGCGACCAACGCCCCCGCGAGCGCCGCCCAGAGGCCGCCGCCAAGCCGCCGGCGCGCCCACAGCGTGAGCAGTCCGAGGAACAAGGCGTGAAAGACGATCCCGAGCGTATAGCTCAGGACCTTCTCGTTGCGGGTGATGCTGAATCCCAGGGCCAGCAGCATGGTGTAAAGCGGAGAGGTCGATCCCTGACTGGACGCATCGCCCGGAAAGTAGGCAAAGGTCTGGTGATCGTGCAGATTCCGGGCATAGGTCAGATGGATCCACGGATCGTCCAGGGGAAACCCGTTGGCGCCGTTCGTCGCGCGGGCGTGGAGGACGAGGTAGAGGGAGAGCAGTACTCCGGCAAGTGCCGGCAGGAGCACGAGGAGGTCACGCCTCCTGCCGGGTCCCGGATGGGGGCCACCCCCCGATCGCTCCGCGTGCATCGACCGCCCCTTTCTGACGCCGGTCCGGCAGCCTGCCGGAGCTGCGGGCCTACCGCTCAGGGTCGCGGCGCGCGCAGGCCACCACGCGCCAGTCATACCAGGTCCGAGAAGCCTGCCCTTCCGGTCTTGCCGGTGAAGAGCGGTGCGGCTCCAGGATGACATCGTAACGGACACCCTGGGTCGAACCCGAGCCGGCAAGCTCAGGCTCGGCCCAGACGGCTTGGGCCGCTTCGGGATCGGTCCAGTCCGCGACCAGCGAGTTGACGCCGTTCCACCGAAACCGCGCCGAAAGGGCCCAGACTCTCGGCTTCGGCGCGGACGCTGAGCCCTCCGATCCTCCGGCGGATCGGACCCCCTTCCAGGTCGTCTTCTCCTGACGGTCCACCAGCTCCGCGTTCGGCAGGAGAAGCCCGGGACGCGGATTCCCGGCGCCAAACGGCTCGAGGCGGTCGTACAGATCGCACCAGAATCTCACCAGAGCACCGGGATCTCGGAACGCCTGTCCCGCGCGATCCCAGGCCTCTGCCGTGTAGACCGTGGCCAGGACCTCGTGCACCGGCTCCAGGTCAACACCATCCGTGGTGCAGCGCTCATTCAGCCAGTCCCGGAGCCGGCCCAGCCCCAAGGCAGAGGCATCGGAGTCGACCCCCGGCTCGGATCGCCTCGACGACTCCGCGCCGGGTGCCGCGTCGCCCGCGGACCTCTCCGCCGGAACGCTCGGGTCGCGCCGGCCGGTTCCGTCGGTCGGACCGATCGCGGCGACCAGGGAGTCCGCCACCGTCAAGCCCGCCGCCTGGCGATGTCCACCTCCCTGGATCGCGAGTCCGGCCTCGACGGCACGCCGCACTTCGGCGCCCAGATCGTAATCGCCCACACTGCGACCCGATCCCTTCCAGACCGACTGGCCCGGGTGCTTTCCGAAGAGGATGGCGGGGATCTGCAGCTGTTCACACAGACGTCCCGCCACAATGCCGACAATGCCGGGTTCCCATGATGCATCCCACAGGACGAGCACCCGGTCCTGGGCCCCGGAGTCCCGGCGCTGCCGGACCAACGCCAGCGCGGCATCGAGGACCTCCGCGGTGCGGGCCTTGCGATCATCATTGGCCCTCTCACACGCGGTCGCCAGTTCGTCGATGCGACCCCGATCCTGCGCCAGGAGCAGCTCCGCCGGCCCCCGGGCATCCTCGATTCGGCCCGGGGCGTTCAGACGGGGCCCCCATCGATAGCCGAAAGTCCGGGCGTCCACCGGTCCGCCGCCGCTCACCTGGTGCAGCCTGGCCAGTCCGGGCAACCGTGCCGCCAGAAACCCTTTCTCGTTCGCGTACCGGAGGGCAGCCTGCACGAGCCGCCGGTTCGGTCCCGTCAACGGTACGACATCGGCCACCGTGCCCAGTCCCGCCAGCACCAACCCGGCCGCCCCGTCCCAATGCGCCACCTCCAGGTCGACCGCGAGCGCATCACACAGGCAGTACGCAAGCCCCGCGGCACTCAGAAGCCGGAGTGCGTGGAGATCCGGATCGCTGCCGTCCCACGCGTGCGGATTGAGGTGTGCGGCAGACGGATGCGCGACCCCGCCCGGGTCCGGCGGCTGGTGGTGATCGACGACAATGCAGTCGATCCCTTGCGCTCCCAGCTTCGCGATCACGTCGACAGAAGTCGATCCACAGTCGAGCGCGATCAGGAGGATGGGCGGCTCCGGCGACTCGGCGCTGTTCCCTCGGCGCCGCCTGCCTCCTCGCTTGTGGGCTCCGCTCGCCGTCTCTGGCGGGCGAGACCACGACTCTCGGCACATCGCGAGGCAGTCGTCCGCGGCGGCTCGGGTGAGGCCGTACCCATGACGCATCCGATCGGGCACGAACCAGGAGGGGGCGTACCCGGCTGCGGCGAGGAAGCGATGGAGCTGCGCGAGCGAGGTGATGCCGTCGGCGTCATAGTCACCGAACAGGATGATCCGCTGGCCGATCGCCGCCTCCCGAAGGCGCTCGCGCGCGGCTCGGTACTCGGGCCGGCTTCGGAGGAAGTCGCGGAGCCGGACCAGATCTGGATCCTCCCGGCCGGCTGCGGACCGCGGCTCGCCGGAACGTGGATCGACGGACGTGACGCCGGTTCGCCCTGTGGCCGGGGCGAAGTCCGCCAGCACCCGCTCGGCCTCCTCTGCGCCCCAACCCCGCGCGGCGGCCAGGGCGCGCAGCGCCTGGCCGAGCGACGCATTCTCGCCTCCAACGAACTTGAAGCGCATCCCGGACCTCCCCGGACCGCCGGCCCGGCTACTCCACCGGCGCGATCTCAAGCCGAAATCGTCCGTACCCCTCGAGGTTGAAGATCAGGCAGCCGTCCCGAACGTATTCCGGACGCAACAACTCCGGATCGATCGCGATCCGGATTTCGGCGTCCTCGCTCACGCAGGACAGGAGTTGAATCTCGGCGGCCGGATCGTCCGGCTTCGGAATCTCAAAGAGGCCCACCGGGCCCCGAAAGGCGTTTCATCACCCCACCACGCTGAGCCGGTCGACGATGTACAGCGTGCCTCCGTGCTCTCGCACGTGCCTCTTGACCCAGCCCGATGAGAGTCGAACCCGAGGCGCTTCGGCCATGCGACCCCCCCTCCCGAGTCCGCGCGGCGGCAAGGCGCGGCGCCCAAACCGCCGCGCCGCCGTCCGGTCCGCGGGCACAGGTAGGCGAGTGTAGACGCCGCCGCCGGCGGCCGCAACGTTCCCCGGGTGAGGCCTGACTGCGGGCGAGCGCCCGTGCACCTGGGTGAACGTGGGGCACGCTGCGCCTTGATCCAGCCGGCGCGGCGCTGCTAGCCTCGCGGCTCATTCCGATCACTTGCCGGGAGGGAGGGCATGGGGAGTCGCCGCCGCGATCTGCTCTGGGAAGCCGCCATCTTCGGAATCGCTCTGCTCCCCCGGCTGGCTCACGGCCTGGCGGTGCGCGCAGAGCCGATGTTCAACTTCCCGCTCATTGACCAGGCGGTCTACTGGGGTGAGGCGGTGCGGATCGCGTCCGGCCTCGCTCCGGATCCGGTCTTCTACTGGCCGCCATTGTTCTCGTACTTCCTTGCCGGGCTGACCCGGGGCCTCGGAGTCGACGCGGCCGGGGCGCGCTTCATCCTTCTCGGGCTCTCCGCCCTCGCCGCCCCTCTGGCGACGAGACTGGCCCGTCCCCTGATCGGCGCAGGACCCGCTTTGCTCGCGGGAGTCATCGTGGCGTTCTACGCGCCGGCGGTCTTCTATGGCGGTGAGCTTCTTCCCGCTTCGTTGACCCTGCTGCTCAATCTTCTCCTGCTGATCTCCCTGCGCGCGGCCGAGACGAGGCCGCGACCGCTCTGGTATGGCGTTTCCGGCCTGCTCCTCGGACTCTCCGCGCTCGCCTGGCCGGCGATCCTCCTCTTCCTGCCGCTCCTCCTGTTGCACTTGCGCCGCACCCGGCGCGCCCTGCTTCTCGTCACCGCGGGGACGCTTCTCGGGATTCTCCCCGCCCTCCTTCACAACGCGCGTGGCGGCGACTTCGTTCCGGTTTCCTCCAACGGAGGAATCAACTTCTACATGGGGAACCACGCCGGGGCCGACGGCTGGTCGGCTCGCGCGCCCGAGCTTCCCAACGAGCCGGGAGAGGCGCGCCGGGCCGCCGAAGCGATTGCGCAGCGCGCGCGGGGCACTTCCGCGAAGCCGTCCGCGGTCTCGAACTACTGGCTCCGTCGAGCCGCGAGCTGGATGGGATCCGATCCGGGGGGCGCTCTCGCCCTCCTGGGGCGGAAGGCCTATGCCTTGCTGAACGATCGCGACCTGGCCGACAACATCGACTTCCGCGCCACCGCGGAAGTGAGTGGGCCGCTGCGCTGGACGCCGCTCCGCTACGGGCTTCTTCTGGCCCTCGCGCTTCCGGGAATCGCGGTGCTGCGCCGATCCCCGGGCGGCCGGCTCCTCCTCCTCTACGGGATCGCGACCGGGCTCGCTCCCCTTGTTTTCTTCGTTCTCGGCCGCTTCCGCCTGCCGCTTCTTCCGGTCCTTGCCGTCTCCGCAGCGGCCGGGCTGCCGGCGGTCCATGCGGCGCTGCGTCAGGGATGGCGGCGCGCCGCGCCGCACCTGCTCCTGATCGCGGCGGTCTTCGGATTCGCTCACACCGGTTGGCTGGGGATTCATCAGGACACGACCTGGCATTACCACTACCTGCGTGGCGACGCCTACTACCGCACCGAGCGCATCCCGGAGGCGACCCGCGCCTTCGAAGAGTCGCTGCGGCGGAATGGCCGGTCCCCCGCAGTCATGAACTCCTTGGGCTATCTCTATGCCGAACAAGGGATCGAGCTCGCGCGCGCGGAGTCGCTGATTCGTTCGGCGATCGCGCTTGCCCCCGGACGCCAGCGCTACTACCTGGACAGCCTCGGCCGGGTCCTCTATCGCCAGGGACGGCTGCCCGAGGCCGCGCAGTCGTTGGAGGAAGCCCTGTCGATGCTGACCCCGGCGGAGGCCGCCATCCGGGCGGAGACGCTTGCCCACCTCGCGGAGGTCCGCGACGCGCAGGGCCGCGGGGCCGATGCGGAGTCTCTTCGCGCGGAGGCGGCGCGGCTCGTGGCGCGCTGACTTCGGCGCCCGCGAGATCTCTGGCCGCTCGGCCGGTCTGCCGCGCGACGACTCGACGGGGCCGGCCGCACGGATGGGCGCTCCCCGGCTACTCGCCGGCCATCACTCGGCGATAGATCCCCCCCGCGCGTTTCATCAGCCGATATCCGATCATCTCCCGCCGCAAGGTGGCGACGTCGTCGTGGAATTCCACCAGGACCTGGTTGACCTCCCGCTCCGGGTAGTCGCGGTCGGGCGCGAACTCCTCGACCAGGCGTTCCAGAATGACCTGCCGCTTCTTGCGTTGGGCTGGGATCGACACCAGTCGGCCGCGCTTGAGAAAGGCGCGCAACACCCGGTCCCGATACGCGTCGGCCTCGACCCGCGCGGAAATCCCCGGCTGGGGGACAAAGACGAGGTCGGCGAGCTTTGGCGCCAGGGCGCCGCCCCGCAAGGAGTAGACCTGGTAGTACTGGTCCTTCCGCGACTCCAGCACTCCAACCTCCACGAGCTTCGCCAGGTGGTGGGAGACGGTCGCGGCACTGAGGCCGAGAATCGCCGCGAGCTCCTCTCCATGTCGCGGTCTCGCCCGCACCAGGTTGAGAATCAGGAGCCGGGCCGGGTGACCGAGCCCCTTGAAAAGCTCCGCCCGGGCTTCCAGATTCTCCTCCGCCGCCACCCTGTTCATCGGGGGCCTCCTTCTTCCGTCATCGCCCCGCCCCGTTCGTCCCAGGCGCTCACTCCCGTGATCTGGCGGTGGCACAACCGGTAGATGCTCCGAGCGTGCTCCATCGTCTCGAGCAGGATCTGCTGCTTGATCTTGGCCTCGCGGTCCCCCAGGGCATGGGCAAGCTCGACCTGCCCGCGGGCGGACTCGATCACTCTCTGGGTCAGGGCGCCGAACGCCCGGGCAATCTTCTCGGCTTCCGGCAGATCAGAAGCGACAAGCGCCCGGAATTCCGCCTGGAAGTTGAGACCCGCCGGATCGAGCTGCATGAGACCCCCCTCTTGCGGGAAGAGGCCTCCGCCGCCGGAGCGAACGCCCCGCGCCGGCCCGCCTCCCCCGGCCTTGCGCCGACAGTTCGTTACATGTCGGCGCACCTCGTTTCGATTCCATATCCGATCGATCGATCTGATCCTATGAATGTGATTCGATGTCTGTCAAGCTGAATCTGTCGGGCCCAGGCGCAGGATCTCGTAGAACCTGGTCGCGGCGGGAGCGGGCGGCCTCGCTCCTGGTACCGAGGGCGGCGCCGCGCGAGCACCCGCCCGGCGGTGCTGCCGCGCCCGGGGCACTTCCCGGGACTCTACCCGGGGCCTTGCCCGCGGCTTCGCTGGTGGTTCCCCGGCCTCAACGACGGCGACCGAGCTCCGGTTCGGTGGTACATTCGCCCCGGCGAGCGAACCGGGAGCGGCCGGAGGGAGCCTGGACCATGCGCAGACAGACCACGCTGTGGATCTTCATACTGGCGGCCCTGGCCGGCTGCGTGAGCGGGGACGACCTGGACTCGGTGGCCAACACCCCTCCGGATGTCTGCCTCACCGTCTCCCCCGCGAGCGGTCTGCTGGAAACGGCCTTCCAGGTGAGCGCCTCCTGCAGCACGGACGAGCAGGACGCGACGACGGCGCTCCAGGTGCGTTGGGACTGGGAAAGCGACGGGAACTGGGACACGGAACTCTCGACCACCAAGACCGCCCAGCATCAATACGAGTCGGATGGCCCGAAGATCATCACCGTCGAGGTCCAGGACACCGGAGGACTGACCGCTCGCGCGACTCGCAGCGTGATGGTCGGCGAGATCCCGCAGCTCCCTCCCGGCCTCATCCGGATCGCCGCGGGCGACTTCCTGATGGGCAGCCCCTTGGACGAGCCGGGGCGGGACTCCGGAGAGATCGCCCACCCGGTGACCCTCACGCGGAGCTTCGAACTGTGCGACCATGAGGTGACGCAGGCGGAGTGGGACAGCATCATGGGCTGGAACGACGCCCGTTCCAAAGGACCCGAACTTCCCGTGGAGACCGTGACCTGGTTCGATTGCCTCCGCTACTGCAACCTCCGATCCATCAAGGAGGGGTTGGATTCCGTCTATGTGATGGCGTCACCCCGGTTCTCCGGCGTCCACATCACAGCCGCAGACTCGGTGGTCTGCGATTGGACCAAGAACGGCTACCGTCTGCCCTCGGAGGCCGAGTGGGAGTATGCGTGCCGCGCCGGTAGCGTCACTGCGTTCTGCGCGGGCGCCATCGCGGAGCTCTATTGCGGGGCCAATCCGAATCTGACCGATGTCGGGTGGTTCTGCGGCAATTCCCGATCCCGCGTGCACTCGGTGAAGAGCCGGCAGGCGAACGCCTGGGACCTGTACGACATGCACGGTAACGTCTGGGAGTGGTGCTGGGACTCCTATGCGCCCTACGACACCGTCGCCACAGACCCCACCGGCCCCGCGTCGGGCTCCCGCCGCGTTACTCGCGGTGGCGGATGGTTCAATGATGCCCGTCTTTGCCGATCCGCCACCCGGGGCGACGGCGACCCGGCCTTCGGCAGCTACCACCTCGGGGTGCGGATCGCGCGCACGGTCGATTGAACGCCGCGGCCCGGCCGCGACCCCGACCGCGACCCCGGCCGTCGCTGCCGGCCGGCGGATCGTGACGGCGATCGGATCTCGCTCTCGAGACGTTGCGGATGCGGGGGCCTCTCCGGGCCCGCGACGAGAGCGGTTTCGATGTGGTAGCGTTCCTGAAGTTGCCGCGGTTTGTCCGCCGGAACTCCCTCCAGGGCACGGCAGATCGGATGTCTGACGGGAATGGAGCAACATGAAGACCTACCAGACCGACCCCGCGTTTCTCACGGATGCCCAGCTCAAAGCGGAGATTGCCCGGTGCGAGTACTGCGCGCAGAAGCCGTGCCGGGAGGGTTGCCCCGCCGACTGCTCCCCCGCCGACTTCATCATGGCGGTTCGCGTGGGAGAAGACTCCGACTTCCGGCGTTCCGCGGCGCTGATCATGGGCAGCAATCCGCTCGGAGGCGTCTGCGGCGTGGTCTGCCCCGACCGGCACTGCATGCGAGTCTGCGTCCACCAGGACTTCGACCGGCCGCTCAACATCCCGGCCATCCAGGCCACCATCATCCAGCGAGCCAAGGAGCGCGGCGTCATGCCCCGCTTCGTCCGCGGCAAGCCGAACGGCGGCAGGGTGGCGGTAGTGGGAGCCGGACCCGCCGGACTGGGAGCGGCGTCCTATCTCGGCCAGAAGGGCTACGCGGTCGACGTATTCGACGACGCCGATCGGCCCGGAGGCATGTGCAACCTGATTCCCGATGCGCGGCTCGACAAACAGGTCCTGGATACCGATATCGAGTTCGTGAAATCGCTCGGCCGCATCGCGATCAAGACCGGCCGCACAGTCCCCTCTCCCGCCCGGCTTGTTGCCCGGTACGATGCGGTCATCGTCGCTTCCGGACTGGACAACCCCCTGAACCTGGGGATTCCGGGAGAGGACGCCGCCGTCAACTGGCATCGCTACCTCAAGGCCCCGGCCGGACATCCCGTGAAGGGCCGTCACGTGGGCATCATTGGGGGCGGCGCCGTAGCGGTGGATTGCGCGACTACCGCGCTCCGGGAGGGCGCGGCGCAGGTGGAACTCTTCTGCCTGGAGAAGCTCGGCGAGATGCCGCTCACGGCCATCGAGTTGCGCGAACTGCGCAGCTGCGGCGCGCATGTGACGGGGCGCACGCGCGTGACCGCAATCCACCGGAGAGGCGAGCGAATTGCCGGACTCGAGACTCTCAAGGTGCGGCTGCCCGGGGGCAGACGTTTCCATCCGCGCGAAGTGAAGCCGGTCCCGGGGACCGAAGCACGGCGCGGCGACATCGATGCCGTCATCGTCGCGATCGGCAGCCGGTCGACGTTCCCGGCGCGCCCGGGCGGCAAGATACACTTCGCCGGCGATCTGGAAAACGGTCCGACCACCGTGGTCGAAGCCGTGGCGGCCGGCAAGAACGCCGCGCTGGAAGTGGACGCAGAACTGAACGGAGCGCCCCGACCGCGCATTGCCCGCAAGGTGAAGTGCCGGACACCCCTCCCGGGCCGGCGGTTGATGCCGGTAGCGCTGAACGCCGAGTTCTTCGGGCGTCCGATCCTCTCCCCCTTCCTCCTCTCGGCCGCCCCTCCGACCGACGGCTACGCCCAGATGAAGATGGCCTACGAGGCGGGCTGGGCCGGCGGCGTCATGAAGACCGCGTTCGACGGCGTACCGATCCACATACCCGCTGACTACATGTTCGCCTTCTCTCCATCCACATACGCCAACTGCGACAACGTATCCGGTCATTCGCTCGATCGGGTCCGCCGCGAGGCCGAGCGCCTCATCCGCCGGTTCCCGGACCGCCTGACCCTGGCCTCGACCGGTGGGCCTGTGACCGGCGACGATGAGAGGGATCGGAGGAGCTGGCAGTCGAACACCCGCAAGCTCGAGGCCTGCGGAATCATGGGGATCGAGTACAGCCTCTCGTGCCCGCAGGGAGGCGATGGCACCAAGGGCGACATCGTCTCCCAGGATGCCGAGCTCACCGCAAGGATCATCGACTGGGTCCTGGCCGCCGGCGATCCCGCGATTCCCAAGCTCTTCAAACTCACTGCGGCCGTCACTTCGATCTATCCGATCATCGCGGCGATCCAGACCGTGTTCGCGCGCCACCCCCAGGCCCGGGCCGGAGTGACTCTGGCCAATACGTTCCCGACGCTTGGCTTTCGTAAGGGCGCGAAGCCGGGTTGGGAAGAGGGGGTGGTCGTGGGGATGAGCGGCGAGGGAGTCATTCCGATCAGCAATCTGACCCTGGCCAACGTGTCGCGGCTGGGAATCACCGTTTCCGGCAACGGTGGGCCGATGGACTACCTGTCCGCAGCCCACTTCCTGGCCCTGGGCGCCAAGACCGTGCAGTTCTGCACCGTGGTGATGAAGCACGGGTACGGCATCATCGATGAGCTGCAGTCGGGATTGAGCCATCTGCTGGAACAGCGTGGCATCCGCTCGACGGCCGCGCTCATCGGGCGCGCTCTGCCCGATCCGATCCGGGGATTCATGGACCTGCCCGCGGTCAAGCGAATCTCCCAGGTTCGAGAGGAGCTCTGCCTGCACTGCGGCAATTGCACGCGGTGCCCCTATCTCGCCATCACCCTGAACGCCGATCGGATTCCGCAGACCGATCCGGAGAAATGCGTCGGCTGTTCGATTTGCGCGCAGAAATGCTTCTGTGGCGCTCTCCACATGCGCGACCGCACCACGAAGGAACGGGCGGCGCTCAAGGAGGCCTGAGATGTCCCGCACCCTGCTGATCCAGAACGGTATCATCGTCACTCTGGGCGAGAAGAACCGTGTGTTGCGCGGCCATGCTCTGCTGTGCGAAGACGGGATCATCACCAGGATCGGACCGCGGCGCAACTTCCGCGGCAAGTACGGCCGGGTGATCGACGCCTCCGGCATGGTGGTCTTGCCCGGCTTCATCAACGCGCACATGCACTTTTACAGCACCATGGTGCGCGGCCTGGGCAAGGCCGAGACGTCGCGGGACTTCACCGAGGTCCTGGAGCACCTTTGGTGGCGCCTGGACAAGAAGCTCACCCTGTCGGATACGTACTGCAGCGCGCTGCTGCCCCTGATCGACTCCGTAAGGCGCGGCACCACCACCCTGATCGACCACCATGCCAGCCCGTATGCCGCCCGAGGCTCCCTGGATCGGATCGCCCGCGCCGTCAAAGAGGTCGGACTGCGAGCCTGCCTCTGCTATGAGCTATCCGATCGGGATGGCCCGGACGTGGCCCAGGCCGGGCTCCAGGAGAACGTCGCCTTCATCGAACGTTGCGCCCGCGAGAACGATCCGCAGCTCAAGGCGCTCTTCGGCCTGCACGCCTCGTTCACGCTCGGAGACGAGACGCTGGCGGCGGCCGCCGAGGCGGGGCGCGCCCGGGGAGCGGGGTTCCACATACATGTGGCCGAGGCGCAATCCGACCAGGACTCCAGCCAGGCGCAACACGGTCTGCGCGTGGTCGAACGTCTCTCCAGGTTCGGCATCCTCGGGCCGAAGACGATCGCGGCGCACTGCGTCCATGTCGACGGGCACGAGATCGAACTGCTGCGCGACAGCGGCACGGCCGTCGTCCACAACCCGCAGTCGAACATGAACAACGCGGTCGGCGTGGCTGATCTCGTCAAACTCTCCGCGGAGGGGGTGCTCGTCGGCCTGGGCACGGATGCCATGACCGTCAACATGCTCGAGGAAGTGCGGGTCGCTCTCTGGGCCCAGCATTTGGCGCGGCGGGATCCGAGCGCGGGTTTCGCGGAGGCGCTGTCGGCGCTTCTGTTCAACAACGCCCGGATCGCCAATCGCTACTGGGACCCCAAGATCGGGGCCCTCCAGGAGGGATACGCGGCTGACCTGATCCTGATGGACTACCAACCGCCCACGCCCTTCGACGAGAGCACGATCCTCGGCCATGTGTGCTTCGGGCTTTCCCAGTCGTTCGTCGACACCACGATCTGCGGCGGCCGCGTGCTCATGGAGCGCAAGAAACTGAAGATCGGGATCGACGAGGCTCAGGTCGCCGCACGTTCGCTGCGGCTCGCCACGCAGCTCTGGCGCCGGTTCTGAAGCGAGCTACCCGGCGCAGAGAAAGCGCCCGCCCGGCCGCGAGGCCGGACGGGCGAGTGGACTGGTTCCCTGGCCTCGGGACCCTCGTCACGCCCCGCGTCCCGGCGTACCCGGGCTCCACGGTCGGCCGGTCTACCAACCCCGGACGGTGGGCGGGTCGGAGAAACTCTGGGTCCAGGTGCCGTGGCCGTTCGCCTGCCACTCGATCTCCTCGAGATCTTCCCAGCCGCCCTCACCCGGCACGTCGACATTCAGGGTTCCCTGCGTGCCGGCCTCGTCCGCGTCGAGAACCCAACGCACCGCCTGCGGCATCTCCCAGACCAGGTGCTGCGTGCCGCCAACCTCCTGCTGAAAGTCGAAACTCCACTCCAGATCTCCCGGAGCAGCCGCGCCGGCATAGCCGCGCCACTCTCCGGTTCTCCGGTCCGCGGAGACCTGCCAGCTCCAGGTGGAAGCCGGTCCCGTGAGTTCCGGCTCAAAGGAAGAAACCTCGCCCGTGCGGCCATCCAGACTCACCGTGCCGCGCCAGGTAACGAAGTCCGTCAGGCCCGTTCCCTCGTCACAGGTTCCGGTTGCTTTCGCCTCCAGCTCGTAGTCCTCCCCGGCCTTGCACATCCGGTAGGTATAGGTGCAACCCCCCTCCGTTTCGGTCGTCATCCAGCAGTCCTCCCCCTCGCTCTGCCACTCGAATCCCTCGATCGCCTGGATCAACGCCGGCCCCAGCGAGCTGAGAATCCCGGCCGGGGCCAGGTAGAACTGCTCGAGTTGCTGTTCGGCCGCAACCGCATCCGGATCAGTGCTGTTCAGGTTCACTGTCTGCAGGATCGGGACCGCGGGGATCATCGGAAACTCCATGTCGTCGCCGACCGCCACACTGAGTGACCAGGCGTGCGAGTTGTTCGCCTCCCCCGCTTCGGGGATGGCGTTCGCCGGGTCGGCGACCGCCAGCAACGTGTGTCCGCCGGCCGGGAGCGCTTCGAGGACGCAGGTGACGTTCGCCTCGGCGTTGGCCGCCAGGGCCGGCACGGCAATGGCCGCGCAGCGGGTGACGCCGTCCACCTTCAATTCCGCTGTCGAGGCCCCGGCCGCCGCGGTACCGGTGTTCTTCACCGTAACGGTCACCGTGACGGACTGCGCCGAAGTCGGAGCCGGCGGACTGAAGCTCATATTCTGGATGATCAAGTCGGGACCCGCGGCCGGGGTGCTCACGGTCAATGTTTCCATCCGGCAGTTGTTGGCCTCGTCGGACTCCTCGACGCTGCCCCCCTTGTCGACACACATCTGAATCTCGTGGTCTCCCGCGGCGAGCGCGGTCAGGGTCTGCGTCAGCGTCGCCTGACCGCCGGCCGCGACTTGCGGAACCGCGACCGCGGTACCGCTGACCACGCCGTCGACTTTGATCTCCAGCACTGTAGCGGTCGATGCGGCACTACCACTGTTCTTGACCGTGACGGTCGCGGTGGCCTGCTCGGTCGGCGTCGGAACGGCCGGATTGAACGCGACCGTCTCGACGATGAGATCCGCTTTCTGAGCAGGGGTTACCGGGTTCTTGTCGCCATCGTCGCCGCATCCGGCGAGGAATGCCGGCGCAGCCAACAGGACGGGAAGCCATAGGCGAAGACGCTGCATGATCCATCCTCCATGTTTCGTGGTAAGGCGGCACCTTCTGGATTCCTGGTTCCGCCGAGTGCCCTACGGCCGGATTCGTTCTCGGGTTGCCGCGCGGCACATTCCAGGTGCAGATGCGCGCTCGCAGCCGAAGACCGTAAGAAGATCCGTTTCGCGGGCCGAGATTCACGGTCGCCCAGGCCGCTCACTGAGATCGCCCCTGTCACGAGGAATCGCAAAGCCGCCGCCACGACTCTGCGGGAGCCCGGCGCGATTGCGCTGGGGACTCGCCGATCGCATTCCATCTCCGGTTGAGCCGGGGACTCGCAGATTGCACTCGATCTCCGGTTGAGGTAGAATCGCCACGCGCTCGCGAACCCCACACGAGGGAGGTCCCCATGCCCCTTGACGCGCTCCCCGCCGCCATATGGCCACCTTTCGTCTCCTCGCGCGCCACGCGTCCCCCACGGATCAGAGCCGTCCTGACCGCTCTGATCTGGCTTGGAGCCTCCGGTGCCGGCAGCGTCTGCGGCCCCGCGACCCGCGCCGCCGCCCAGGATCCCGATCTCCTCGCCTCGACCCTCTGGAGCAGTGCCCGGGCCGTCGCCGCCATCGACGATGTCGCTCTCGTCTTCTTCACGGCCGGCATGGCCACCTTCGATGTCTCCGATCCGACCACGCCGTCGCTCTTGGAGCGGTTCGACGAGTACGACGAACCTCCCGGCTTCAACGCGGTTCAGATCCTGGGCAACCATGCGTTTGTGGCCTCCGGCTCGTCCGGTCTGCAGGTCTACGACCTCTCCGTGCCGTCGCACCCGGTTCTTGTCGCCTCGTGCGACACGCCCGGGGATGCCCTGGACCTTGAAATCGTCGGTGATCGGGCCTACATCGCCGACGGATACGCCGGAGGCCTTCAGATCTTCAGCATCTCTGATTCCGAGAGGCCCCGCCTTCTCGGGAGCTGCAGCACGCACGGCAGCTGCTTCGCCGTCGCGGTATCCGGCGATCGCGCCTACTGCGCAGCCTTCTTCGAGGGAATCGCGGTCATCGACGTCGCGGATCCGACGAACCCGATCTGCGGGCCACACCTCACCAACGTGGCATATCCTCCGTTCGATCTCGCTATCTCCGGTCCGTACCTGTGCGCGATCGGCTCGCAAGGAGAGAAGTCGATCTGGGACCCGAGTGGAATGACCGTTTATGACCTCTCCGATCCCGACGCGCCGATACGCCGGGGCACCTACCACAGCCAGGAAGGCGCAAACGCGGTGCGGACCCGCGAGACTCTCGCCTACATCGCCAATGCCGACGGGTCGCTGACGACGCTTGATATCTCCAATCCCGATGCGCCCCGGGAGGTCTCCGAAGTCGAGATCGGAGGGTACGCGACCGGGCTCTGCCTGGCGGCGGACCGGGCCTATGTCAGCTCGGACCACGGTGTCTTCGCTGTTCTTGACCTCGATGTTCCCACGACCCCGACCCTTCTCGGCCGATGGTGGGAGTCGAGCAACACGTGCGACGTACAGGTACACGACGGCTTGGCCTACGTCGCGGACGCCCGTTACGGGATGCACGTCGTCGATGTTCAGGCGGCCGAGAGTCCAGTCATCCTCTCTCACCTGCCCCTTCCCGACGGTCCGCATGAGCTGACTGCCGGCGGACCCTACGTCTACGTTGCAGACGACAGCGCCGGCGTGTTCGCCGTCGACGTGTCGTGTCCCGAAGCTCCGGCCATCGTCGGGCATATCGCGCAGCAGGCGAACGCGATCGCCTCCGACGGCCGCTATCTCTACGTGACCGCGCGATTCCAGGGGCTGCGCGTGATCGACGCCCTGGATCCGCAAAACCTCACGTTGGTCGGAACCTGCCCGGTGCCGAACTGGCCGTCCTCGGTTTCCGTGGCCGGCCGGTATGCCTGTGTCTGCAACGGCTCGGCGATGTACGTGGTCGACATTCTGGATCCCACGCAACCGACTCTGCGCGGAACGTTCGACCCCACCGAGAGCATCTTCCGCGCCACATTCGATGGCACCTACGCGTACGCGTCGGTCGGTAACGATGGCCTCTTCGTCATCGATGTCACGGATCCCGACGCGCCCGCTTACGTGACCGAACTCCACTTCGGCT
The DNA here is from genome assembly GCA_964473865.1 of uncultured bacterium. Classification (GTDB taxonomy): domain Bacteria; phylum Eisenbacteria; class RBG-16-71-46; order CAIMUX01; family CAIMUX01; genus CAIMUX01. The sequence continues at coordinate 51,105 of CAYYQN010000032.1, forward strand.
GGAACACCCGCGGCAGCTGCCTGAGCGGGAATCGACTCTATCTCGCCACCCAGGGCCTGCGGGTGATCGATGTCTCTGAACCTCGCCACCCGGAGATCGTCGGGAGCAGCCTCATGGGAGGGGCTTCGCAGGTCGCGGTCGACGGCCCTTACGCCTTCACCGCGGGAGTCGGCGCGCTCAGCATCTTCCAGGTCGGTTCCCCGGCCCCGGCGCCGGAACTTCCTCTTCCCCCGCCGGCGGGTGGCCTCGAGCTTTGTGTATCGAGTCCGGCCCAGGGCGCGGCGGATATCGTCGTCCGCCTGAGCAAGCCACAATGGCTACGCGTGGGTCTGTGCAATGTCAGCGGCCGCTGCCTGGATTCGCTTCATGAAGGAGCCGCGCCGGAGCGGGAGCTGCGGCTCCGCTGGAATCCGGACCGGGCCCCAGCGGGGGTGTACTACGTGCGCGTGGTTACGGCCGCGGGGGCGTGGAGCCGGCCGCTGGTGCTGATTCGCTGATATGGAACGGCTTCCGTCAAGCAGGTAATTGGCCTCCGATCGGATCC
>CAYYQN010000033.1:0-50741 GCA_964473865.1 uncultured bacterium
GCCGGGCGAAATGCTCGGGAGGGTCGTATCCCGCGGGACACTGCCGGGCGAAATGGTGGGGAGGGTCGTATCCCGCGGGGTACTGCCGGGATATCTGTTAGGGAGCGCAGTGCGCCGTTGCGCACTGCCATGCCCACCATTTGGTTTCACATTTTCCAGCGGGGAACACCTCGGCGCAGAAAACGCGCTGCGGATCTGCGGAAGTTGCCCCGGGGGACTGGCCGCAGGTCTGTCGACAGGGCCCAGGCACGCTCGGGGACGGGGGTGTCGGGAGGGTGTCAAGCTCGGGGTCAGAGGGGCGTGGGGGTGACGCGCCCTCCGCTTGGGTGGCTGCACGGGATCTCGCCAGACGGGCACGGTTCGACCTCGCCGTCGCCAGCGGTGCGGGGGCACCTTCCGGATCGGGTAGCAGCGCTCGCGCCGGGACCTCTGCCGGTGTCGAGGCCTCGACACGATGCCGGAAAGCGTGCGACTTGGAGGGCGAGAGGGGGACAGGGCGGGGACCACGGGTGTTGGTGCCGGGGTCAGCGTTCGCGACGGCGAAGGCACGGGGTGCGCACCGCGTTTCTCGGTCGCTGCGGGAGGCTTGACACGGGTTCTTCATACGCGCACACTATGTGTGCAGTAAGGAGGTAGCCATGGAAGCATCAATTCTTGATCTCCGGCGCCGAATGGCGGAGGTTCTCCGCGCCCTGGATCGCAACGAATCCGTGAAGATCCTCTACCGTGGTCGTCACCGGGCGACTCTGGTTCCGGCAGGGCCCCCGGACGGCGAGCGGCGCCGCGTCTCCAGTCTTCCCGCGTTCGGCATGTGGAAGGACTACGAGGCGCTTGCGGATGTTGCCTCTCACGTTCGCAAGCTCCGGCGGAGTCGATTCCATGCTGTTTGACACCGACGTCGTGATCTGGGTGCTGCGCGGGAACGCCAAGGCCGCAAGGGTTGTCGACGCGGAACCGGATCGCTCGATATCCATCGTGACCTACATGGAACTCGTCCAGGGTGCGCGCAGCCGCCAGGAGCTGCGACAGATCAAGGGGTTTCTCTCTGATGCCGGGTTCCGGGTCCTGCCGCTCTCCGATGGAATCGGCCACCGCGCGTCCATTTACATCGAGGAGTACGGCCTTGGTACGGCGTTGGGCGTTGCGGACGCCTTGATTGCCGCGACGGCGGTTGAGAACAACGATCGTCTCTGCACCGGGAACCATCGTCACTACAGCCCCATCAAAGAACTCGACACGAAGGCATTCCGTCCATGATGGATTCGGTTCCAGGCGACGGCCTCACGGAAGTCGGGGTTCCTGCCGGGCGCGGCACGCGGGGGGCGGACCCCGCCAAGCTGATCATTCAACTTGGCGCTGCGCAGATCGATCGGGCGCCTACTGGTGGAGCGGTTCAAGACCGATTATCCGCGTGCGCGCATTACGGAGACCAAGATGCTCGATCTGGTCCTCTGGCGGACGAGGGAGACCTGACGAGGGATTGCGGCCGCTGTCCGACGCCCGGAGTGGCCGAGGCTCGGACGGCCCAGCGGGGGCGCCGGCCGCCGCGGGGCCGTCAGCGGATGTCGTAGGCCCCGCCGTACGATCGCAGTGTGTGTCTGGGCGCCCGGGAGAACCGGCACTGGAGTGGGACCCCGCAACAACGTGGCCGCGAACGGCATCGAGCCGAACCCACGAGGGGATGGAGTGATATGACTTCAGAGACCAGGAAGACCTCGATCCTCCCGCTCTACCTTCTCTTCGTGCTCGCCATCAGCATCCTTGGCCTGATCATCCTCGGTGTGGACGTCGCCGTGAACTTGGATCCCGCCACGCGTTCAATCCTTGATGTCGCCGACACGGTGCTCTGCATCATGTTTTTTGCGGATTTCCTGGTGACGCTCGTCCGTTCTCAGAATCGCTGGAGGTACTTCATCACCTGGGGCTGGCTGGATCTGGTGTCGAGCATCCCGGCGATTGAGGTCTTGCGTGCGGGGCGTTTGGTGCGAGTGCTTCGGGTCATTCGACTCCTGCGTGGGGTGCGCTCTTTCAAGATTCTCCTTCAATTCGTCTTGGAACGCCGCGCTCAGAGCGCCTTCATGTCGGCGGCCTTGGTCGCCCTCCTGGCGCTGGTGTTCGGTGCCGTCACCATCCTCCAGGTTGAGCAGGTGCCCGGCGCGAACATCCACGGTCCGGGGGACGCCCTGTGGTGGGCGCTGGCGACACTGACCACAGTCGGCTGCGGGGACCGCTTCCCGGTGACCGGGGCAGGGCGGGTTGTCGCGACCATCTTGATGATTACAGGCGTCGGGTTGTGCGCCACCCTTGCCGGCTTTCTCGCCTCATGGTTCGTTTCCCCGTCCATCGAGAAACTGGATGACGACGAGGTGGAACGACTTCGGGAGGAGAACCGGATCTTGCAGCGAATCCTGGAGCGCCGGGGCCTGCTGAGCACAAGCGGGAGCAATGCCGCTCCGCCGACGACACCGGCCGTCGATGGTAGCGACACGACCCCATGCTGACGACTCCCTTCCTCACCGATCTCGACTCCCGGGCGGCGGTCAAGGGCTCGCGGGACCCGCTCGGCCTCCAGTCGATCTGGGTCCGGCTGGGGCGGCATGTGGTCGGCAACCTGACCACGGTCAGCAGCTCGGTGCGGGACTTCACCACGCTTCTCCTCGGCTACCACTTTGCCGAGGTCTTGGTGGAGGATCTCGGGCCGGGCTCGGATCTGGCCACGTTCCTGAAGTGGGAGCAGTTCGCGGCGTATGCCCGGGCCGCGGTCAACCACGACTTCGCATTCCGAGGCACGGAGCGGGTGCGGAAGAACCTCGCGGAGGGCCCCCGGGTCACACTTTCGGCCGACCGGGCCCACCAGATTCTGGCGAGCCAGAAGATCTATGGGCTCTGGGGCCTCTACACGGTACCAGGCCGGTCATCCGGGCTCCTCGATGGCGATCCACCAAGACTGACGCCACCCGCCCGGGAGATCGTCGACGGGCTCTACCTGCCGATTCTCGAAAAGGGGGCGGGGAAGGATGCGCGGCGGATCCGGGATGCGCTTCGGCGCCCGGAGAGCCGCATCGATGTCGACGGCGCGGATCGGCCGGTGATCGAGGCCATCGGCCGTGTGCTCCAGCGTCGTCTCCAGGCGAAAGAACGGGAGTTCTATCGGTTTCACCTTCTCCATGGCGGTCCCCAGGATCCGACCGAGGGCCGGCAGAGGCAGTTTGCGGAGCTCTTGGAGGGCACGCTGGCGCAGGAGGATTTCGCCTGGTCTCCGGCGAGGGTCTTTGCCCTAGCGAAGGAGGCCCGGACTCGCGGCCAGGACTGGCACGCTCTGGCCGATCGGCTGGCCCGGATTCGGACGAGCGAGTCGGTGCTGGGTCCGGCCTCGGTGCTCATCAACCATCTCCTGGGCCTCGACGGCAAGCAGGTCACCGTGGTGGCCAAGCGCCTCAAGGAAGCGTGGGGACCGGGTCTGCGGACCGTAGACCCGGAATCGTTCGCTCACCTGCGAGGTGAGATCGGGGCGGACAACCCGGCGACGGGAGATCGCTGGCTCCACATTGCAGAGGCTCTGGGCAAGGGAGAGTACACGCACCTCCTCGATCTGCTGGTGGAACAGAACAAGTCCGTGATGGCTGCCCGCGGGGGTGCGCCCTGGATCGAGATCCGTCAGGGCGTGCTGCATGTGCGCTTCCAGGAGCAGCAAGGGGAGCTGCCGAAGCGCGAGGACATTGCGGCGCTGTGGCGCTCTCCCTATTTCCTCGACTCGTTGCGAGTCGTCGCGGCGACGTTGAAGGAGAACTGACGTGGCCGAGATCCCGCACGCGGTGCTCTCGGAGCGCTTCCAGGACTGTCTGAAAGGGCGCCGCCTGCGGTCCGCGGTGTTTCTGACCTACCAGTTCGACCCCGGCTTCTTCGAGCAGGAAGTCCTTCCGGTCCTGCTCGACACGCCGGTCAGCCATGCCGCCTCGATCCGGCTGGTGCAACTGGAGGACGCCTTGCGCGGGCTCCCGGGCGAGATCGCGGTCTACTACGACGCCAACGGGCTTGTCTCCGGCGATGCCGGTTCGGCCCGGCTCGATGTGCGCAGGATCCCCGTCCAGCATCGCACCGGGATCTTTCACCCCAAGAACGTCTTCCTGCTCGTCGAGGAGGAAGAGGGTGATGAGGGGGGGCAGCACGCACAGACGCTCATTGTCGCGAGCCTGTCTGCGAACCTGACGCGATCGGGGTGGTGGGAGAACGTGGAGGCCTGCCACCTGGAGGAGATCGCCGAGGGAGACCGAACCCGCCTGAAGGACGACCTGGATTCCTTTCTCAAGGGGTTGCAGCGACGCGTGGCGGCGGAGCGGGATCACTTGGCGTTGCGCGAGATCCTCGCGTTTCTGAGGCAGGTGACGCCGCGGCTCCAGAAATCGTCCGGGGGTCAGCTCCACCCCCACTTCTACGCGGGTGCTGAGCCATTGGCGGATTTCCTGCAGCAGACCGCCGGCGGTCTACTCCAGGAGACCTACCTGGAAGTGATCTCTCCGTACTTCGACGACGCCGCGCAGTGCCGCCCCTTGGAGATCCTCATCGAGCGATTTCGACCTCGGGAGGTCCGCGTCTTTCTGCCGCGGTCGGCAGCGGGCGAAGGCCTCTGCCGACCCGAGGTCTACGACGCCGTGCGCGCGCTGCCCGGTGTCCAGTGGGGGCGGCTGCCACGGGAAATCCTCCGCCTCGGCCGCAGCGACGATGCGGGAGACCGCTTCGTCCATGCGAAGGTCTACCGCTTCTTCACCCAGAGCCCCAAGCGCGAGATCTGCTTCGTGGGATCGGCGAACCTGACGACGGCTGCCCACCAAGCCGGCGGAAACGCGGAGACGGGCTTCCTGGTCGACTTCGTCCCGCCCCGGCGGCCGGAGTTCTGGCTCAGTACGGACGAACGACGCCCGGCCGAGTTCGTGACCCGGACGGAGAATGGGGACGGGGGGGATGCAGGGGGGACGCCGCTGAATCTCCGGTATCACTGGGACACGGCACTGGCCGAGGCGTATTGGGATGCGCCCGGCGCCTCGCCCCAGCTCAAGCTCGCGGCCCGGGGCCTCGAAATCGGAACGATCCCACCGTTGCCGTCACGCACGTGGGCCTCGCTCCCGGAGGAACTCGGGAAGAAGACCGCCGAGTACCTCGTCGAGACCTCGCTCTTCTCCGTGCAGGTAGAGAGTGAGGTACCCGCCTTGCTGCTCGTCCAGGAAGAGGGCATGGCGCACAAGCCGTCATTGCTCCTCCGTCTCTCGGTGGCCGACATCCTGCGCTACTGGTCGCTCCTCACGCCGGAGCAGCGCGCGGCATTCATGGAAAGCCGATTCCCGACGCCGTCCGGAAACGACCAGGGGATGGACCTGATCTCCCCGCTCAGGCCCCTGCTCAAAGAGGAGACTCTCTTCGATCGATTCGCCGGAGTCTTCCATGCCTTCGGTTGCTTGGAACGCGCCGCCCGAAGCGCGCTCGATGCCGGCCACGAAAAGGAGGTGGACTACCGCCTGTTCGGCAAGAAGTACGACTCGCTCGGCAGCCTGCTCGACCGAATCGACGCCGACGGCGCGAGGGGCGACGATGTGGACAACTATGTGACGCTTCTCTGCGCACGACAACTATGCCGGGAGGTCAGTGAGGACTATCCGGACTACTGGACCCGGAATGCAGCGGGCGTGAAGGAACTCGAGGGTCGATTCGAGAACCTCGGCCGGGTCCGCCAGCGACTGATCGAGACGAACGGCGGCGGATTCGGCGAGTTCCTCAGCTGGTTCGATGACTGGTTTCTCCGGCGGGCCGTCCCTAAAGTGGAGGAGTCGTGATCGACCTGAAGACCGCGAACCAGCTCCTCGATTTCGGCGCCCGCATCGGTGGCGGGCAGCAGGCCCAAGAGCAGCTCGAAGGGGCGGTGGCGATCCACAACATCCTCGAAGAGCACCGTATCGCATATCTCGCCGATGAGGTCGGGATGGGGAAGACCTATGTCGCGCTCGGCGCGCTGGCGCTCTTCCGACACTACCAGCCGCGGTTTCGGGTCCTCATCATCGCGCCGCGGGAGAACATCCAGAACAAGTGGATGAAGGAGCTGCGGAACTTCGTCGCTCACAATGTCCGTTTCCCGGATCTGCGGGTGAAGGCGCTCGACGAGCGTCCGGTGGTGCCGCTCGTGGCGTGCGGGAACTTACGGGAGCTGGTCCACCAGGCCACCGTCGATCCCGATCGGGACTTCTTCCTGCGTCTGTCGAGCTTCAGCCTGCCGTTTCCCGGCAAGGACACGATCGATCCCGAGGCCGCCCGTCGATTCCGGGACAGCCTGCGACAGTCCCTCCCGTGGATGCGCGATGAGGTCTTCGACTTGCGCAACCGGCGCGCTTTCAAGGACAACATGGCCAAGGCGGTATGTTGCGGGTTGCCGCCGTTCGATCTGGTCATCGTCGATGAAGGACACAATCTCCGGCATGGCTTTGGGGAACGTGTCGCGGCGCGTAACCGGGTCCTGGCCCTCGCCATGGGCTATCCCGATGATCGTACCGACAAGCGGCTCTTCCCCGGATACGGTCCGCGCGCCCGGCGGGTGCTCTTGCTCTCCGCGACGCCGGTCGAAGAGTCGTACCGGCACCTGTGGAACCAGCTGCACGTGTTCGGCCAGGCCGGACCGTTCGACGGACTCCTCGCGGATGATCTGGAGGAAGACAAGAAGAAGGCGATCGCCGGGCAGTTCCTGGTCCGGCGCGTGACCGTGGTCAAGATCGGCGAGACCGACTACACCAAGAACCTGTACCGGCGGGAGTGGCGACGCGGCGGGGTCAAGGTCCATGACCAGCCGGTCCGCGTGGACGATCCGAAGCAGCGGCTCATCGTGGCGCTGATCCAGAAGAAGGTCAGCGAGCTGCTGGGCCATGAGCGATTCAACAACTCGTTCCAGGTCGGGATGCTCGCCTCGTTCGAGAGCTTCCTCGAGACAACCCGGGTGAAGCGGGGCGAGGAAGAGGAAAGCAACTTCGATGGGGTGGACCAGACGGAGGATGAGCTGGAGCGGGAAGGGATCGACGTTGCCGATGTGAACCGCATCAGCCGGTCCTACCGCACCAGGTTCCACTCCGAGTTGCCGCACCCCAAGATGGATGCGGTCGTCGAGTCGCTTTCCGACGCCTGGAGGCGCGGGGACAAGGCGCTCATCTTCGTGCGGCGCGTGGCGTCGGTGAAGGAGCTCAAACGGAAGCTGGACGAACGCTATGACGCCTGGCTGATAGCCCGTCTCCTGAAGGATCTCCCGGAGAACTTGCACGATCGGCTCCAGAGAAGCTTTGCGCAGTACCAGCAGGAGCAGGTCGAGGCCGGAAGCCGGGACGGGCGGCCCCCGGCGGCCGGCGAACGCCGCGAAGGCGCGGACGAGATCGAGATGGATCTGGGAGGCCGGGACACTTTCTTCGCGTGGTTCTTCCGAGGCGAGGGTCCGCGGGGCGTGGTGAGCGGCGCCAACATCCAACAGCGCTTCATCCAGCGAAGCGGGGCCTATGCGACGTTCTTCGAGGACAACTACGTCGCCGAAGTCTTGGGATGTCCGCCCGGGGAGGTGGAGCGCACGCTTTCGGCCGTGCTCGGCGTCGAGTCGGGCGAGCTGCGCCGGCTCCTGCGCGAACGGTCCAAGAAGTTCCTGTCGCGGGCCAAGAAGCACGCACGGGCGGATCGCTTCGAAGCGGTGCAGGGCGCGGCCATCGAGTGGCTGAAGGAGCAGGCCGGGACGCACCAGGAGCAGGCGCGGATCGTCTGGCACCAGCGTTTCGAGGCTTCCGTTCGCCGGGCCCCGGCCGCGGAGGCGCCGGAGATCGGCGACTGGCTGACGGCGCGAACTTTCTTCACGGCGTTGCGCGAGAGAAAGGAGCTTCGTGAGCACTTGTGGCCGCAGTCACGGCAGAGCGACCCGGTCCGGGCCTTTCGCGAGGCGGAGCTGCGGGGACAGCTGCTCGCCTCGGCCGCTCGTCTCGGTCACCCGCTGATCGACCTCTACACGATGATCATCCGTCGCCTGGGCAGCCTCGAGCAGCGGGTGCAGGAATCCGCGGATGCCGAAAGCGAGGATCTCGAGGTCAGCCGCATCGACGAGTACCTCGATCTCCTCGAGAACCAGATGCGGACACCGCGGGGCGAGCGCGACTGGGGATCTTTCGACGAGCTCGCCGACATCGCGGACAACTTCAACCTGCTGATCGACGTCAATGAACCCGACGCGCTGGAGAAGCCCCTGGCCGAAACCGCGCGCGTGTTCGGCCGGCTGTTGGGGCAGCAGCAGCCGATCGGAGGGATGTCCGGGCAGGTGAATCAGACTCTGGTTCGCCAGTTCCGTATGCCGGGGTACCCGCTGGTGCTCGTTTCTACGGACTTGCTGCAGGAAGGGGAGGACCTGCACACCTTCTGCTCGGCGGTGCACCACTACGGCATTGCCTGGACCCCGTCCTCGATGGAGCAACGGATCGGGAGGATCGATCGGGTGCGCTCGCAGACCGAGCGCCGGCTTACCGCGATGCTCGAGAGGATGCCGGAAGGCGACGAACTGCTGCAGGTCTACTTCCCGCACCTGGAAGACACGATCGAGATCCTGCAGGTGCAAAGGGTGCTGGAGCGGATGAATGTATTCCTGCGGCTGATACACGAGGGGCTGATCACGGAGGGTGGCCGGGACGGGTCTCTCCACACGGTCGAGGAGTTCGTCCGTGGCGTCCGGCTGGTGCCCCAGATCCGTGAGCGATTGAAGAGCGCGTTTCCGGTGCGGGCCGAGCAGCTCGGGCATGGGCCCGGGGCGCTGGCGGTCGACCGAGGAGTCGCCCGGGATCTGAAGGAGCGGTTTGCCCGGATCGCACAGAAGGACCTCCCGGGCCTTCGCATCGCCTGGGAACCGCAAACCGAACCCGGCCGGTTGCTCGGGACAGCTCGGCTGGGCGAGCGGCATCAGCCGTTCGCGCTGATCCTGCGATCGGTGGAGGCACACCCCGTGGTGCGGTGCGTCAGCCCCGTCGGAAACATCGATCTCGATGCCGAGATGGCCGACCTGGTGGCCAGTTCCGCCATGGCGCCTGTGCGGATCGGTGCGTTCGAGACAAGGGAGGAAGGGACCTACGACCTGACTGTTGAAGAAGACGTGCTGTTCGGCGCAGACGAGGACACGGGCGCATCACGGGTCGGCATGCTCCTGCGGCGCGTCGTGGAGTGGGCGGACGCGTTGGAGCAGGAACACCTACCCGGCCGCGATGAGACGATGGCGACCCTGCAAGGAGAGCTGGGCCAGGAGGGGAACGATGGCCGGTAGCTGGGAGAAGCTGTGCCGGGCCAAGGACCTCCGGATTAATGGTTCCCGGATCGAGGTCCGGATCGCGGAGGAAAGGGCTCATCGGGTCACGGTCGCCGACGTGGGCGAGGCCTACGAGCTCAAGGCCATCGTCGTCCGACGGGACGTGCTCAAGTCGCTCCGGGATCTGCCGACTCGGATCTGGATCCAGAACCGAGCGACGCAGCTCGTGGGATTCCGCATTGACCTCCAGTCTCGCCTGGTTGCCGAGTCTTGGGTTCCGAAGGCCGGGCTCACCGCGGAGGAATTCCAGCTTTACGTGCGCACGGTGGCGGCGGAAAGCGATCGGTTCGAGTTTGTGCTGACGGGGAAGGATGTGGAGTAGGGGGGCCACGTCAACGGATGTCTGCCCCCCCGACCTAAGCTCTTGTCTGAATGGACGATCGGGAGTAGGGTGTCACCGCGCCCGAACGCCCGGGCCGCGCGGTCGACGGCGATCCACCGCGTCCGACGAGGCACCCGTTCTGGCCATGGACAGGTGATGAGCAAACTCGAAGAGCTGAAACCAAATGCGGCTGTGCGCGGCGTCCTCCCGGACTGCCTCGTGACGGTCGTAACCGTCCAGTGGTTCGGCTCCGAGGCGCTCGAGCTAACGTACAAGGACCCGGCGGGAAAGGTGGCGAACGAGTTGCTCTATCGCCACGACGAGTCCCGTATCGAGGTGGTCGAGCAGGGCCGCCCGTGGAGCTTCGACGGGGACGGCGACCTGTTCCGCTTGGTCTCTGAAGCCCACCGGATTCGCCTGGCCCACCTCTTCGACCCGGTCCTGGCGGTCCACACCTCGATTGTCGACCCGTTGCCGCACCAGATCACGGCGGTCTATGAGGTAATGCTGCCGCGCCATCCGCTGCGGTTTCTCCTGGCCGACGATCCGGGCGCGGGCAAGACGATCATGGCTGGGCTCTTCATGAAGGAGCTGATCGTCCGGGGAGATCTGCAGCGTTGCCTGGTGGTCTGCCCCGGGAGCCTGGCCGAGCAGTGGCAGGACGAGCTCTACCGGCGGTTCCACCTGCCGTTTGAGATCCTGACCAACGACAAGCTCGAAGCGGCGCGGACCGGCAACTGGTTCCTGGAGACGAACCTCGTCATCGCTCGCCTGGACAAACTCTCCCGGAACGAGGAGGTCCAGCAAAAGCTGATGGCTCCGGATTGCCGGTGGGATCTCGTCGTGTGCGACGAAGCCCACAAGATGTCGGCCACCTACTTTGGCGGCGAAATCAAGTTCACCAAGCGCTACCGACTGGGCCAGCTTCTCTCGACGCTCACCCGGCACTTCCTCCTCATGACCGCGACGCCGCACAACGGGAAGGAAGAGGACTTTCAGCTCTTCATGGCGCTCTTGGATGGCGACAGATTTGAGGGGAAGTTCCGGGACGGGGTCCACGCCACGGATGCCTCCGACTTGATGCGCCGCATGGTCAAGGAAGGGTTGCTGAAATTCGACGCGACGCCGCTCTTCCCGGAGCGGATCGCCTACACGGTGCCGTTTCAGCTTTCGGACGCCGAGGCCCAGCTCTACAAGGTGGTGACGGATTACGTCCGGGAGGAGTTCAACCGGGCGGACGCGTTGGACAATGAGAAGCGCAAGGGGACAGTTGGCTTCGCCCTCACGATCCTCCAGCGACGGCTGGCCTCGTCGCCGGAAGCGATCTACCAGTCTCTCAAGCGACGGCGGGAGAAGCTGGAGAAGAAGCTCCGGGAGATGAGCCTGCTCCAGCGTGCCGGCCTGGCCACGCCCGCTCATCCAACGGCTACGCAGGATATGGACGACCGGGACGCGAAGGGGCGAGACGGCCTAGACCTCGAAGATCTGGACAGCGAGGACTTGGAGGATCTCGAGGAGGCTCCGGACGACGAGGTCGCGAAGGTCGAGGAAGAGGTGCTCGACCAGGCCACCGCCGCGCGGACGATCGCCGAGCTACGGGCGGAGATCGAGATCCTGAAGGGGCTGGAAGCGTTGGCTCTCACCGTCCGGCGCAGCGGGGAGGACACCAAGTGGCGGGAGTTGGCGAGCCTCTTGGGAGAGATCTTTACCACGAACGCGATCGCCGACCGCTGGGCGGAGAAGTCGCCGCCGTACGGGGCGGGAGCGATCCCTCCGCCCAAGCCGTCGCCCCATCAGAAGCTCGTCATCTTCACGGAGCACCGGGACACGCTGAACTATCTCGACCATCGAATCACAACACTGCTCGGCCGGCGCGAGTCCGTCGTCATCATCCACGGAGGGATGGGGCGCGAAGACCGCCTGAAGGCCCAGGAGACCTTCAAGTTCGATCCGGAGGTGCAGGTCCTCCTCGCCACCGATGCCGCCGGGGAGGGGATCAACCTCCAGCGGGCACACCTGATGGTGAACTACGACCTGCCGTGGAACCCCAATCGGATCGAGCAGCGTTTCGGCCGGATCCACCGCATCGGCCAGACCGAGGTTTGCCACCTCTGGAACCTGGTGGCCAAGGAGACCCGGGAAGGCGACGTCTACCAGAAGCTCTTGGAGAAGCTGGAGGAGGCGCGTCGGGCGCTCGGCGGTCAGGTTTTCGACGTGCTCGGAAAGCTCCAGTTCGAGGGGAAGCCTCTGCGCGACCTGCTCATCGAGGCGATTCGCTACGGGGAGAAGCCGGAGGTGCGGGCGCGCCTCACGCAGGTCGTGGCCAGTGCCTTCGACCCACGGCAGTTGCAGGCGCTCGTCGAGGAACGGGCGCTCGCGCACGATTCCATGGACGCCAGCCGGGTCTTTCGCATCCGGGAAGAGATGGAGCGGGCGGAAGCCCGACGCCTCCAGCCGCACTACATCGAGTCTTTCTTCCTGGAAGGGTTCAAGCGGCTCGGCGGTTCCGTCCGGCAGCGGGAGCCGCGCCGGTACGAAGTCACCCATGTCCCTGCCCCGGTTCGGCAACGGGACCGGATGATCGGCGTCGGCGAGCCGGTGCTGCCTCGATATGAGCGAATCGCGTTCGAGAAGCCGCTACTGGCACCCGTTGGACAACCTCTAGCCGCGTTCGTGTGCCCGGGGCATCCGCTCCTGGATGCCACGATCGATCTCACGCTGGAGCGGCACCGGGACTTGCTCCGACGGGGATCGATCCTCGTGGACGAGCGGGATCTTGGGGTGCAACCACGGGTGATGTTCTACCTCGAGCACGCCATTCAGGATGCGAGCCTGACCCGCTCCGGTGACCGGAGGGTAATCTCGAAGCGGATGCTCTTTGTCGAGGTCGACGCGGACGGCACGGCTCGGCATCTGCACTATGCGCCGTATCTCGATTATCGGCCACTCGGCGTCAACGAGCCGGACGTGGCGGCGATCCTGAACCGTCCGGAATGCTCGTGGATCAGCCGGGACCTGGAGCAGAAGGCGCAGAGTTACGCGGTGGCGCACGTGGTGCCCGAGCACTTGGGGGAGGTCCGATCTCGCAAGGTCGCGCTCGTGGCCAAGACCGAGGTCGCGGTGAAAGAGCGGCTGACCAAGGAGATCAACTACTGGGATTATCGGGCGGAGCAACTCAAGCTCCAGGAGCAGGCGAACAAACCGAACGCGAAGCTGAACTCCGGAGAGGCTCGCAAGCGGGCCGATGCTCTCCAGGGTCGCATGGAGAAGCGTCTGGCCGATCTCAAGCTGGAGCGGCAGATCTCGCCGCTGCCGCCGGTGATTCTGGGAGGGGTGCTGGTGGTGCCGGCGGGCTTGCTGGCGCTGATGGCCGGCGAGACCCTGGCGTCGATGGCGGAGGGCGCGAACACCCAGGCGGCGTCGGGGGGCGACAGTGCGGCGGCCTCTGGCGTGGACACGCAGGCCGCCGCGGCACGCGCCCGGGAGATCGTCATGGAGATCGAACGCGAGCTGGGGTTCGAGCCGATTGACCGGGAGACGGAGAAGGTCGGCTATGACATCGAGAGCCGCGTCCCGGGCACGGGCAGGCTACGGTTCATCGAGGTCAAGGGGCGGATCTCCGGCGCCCCCACGATCACTGTCACCAAGAACGAGATCCTCTACTCGCTCAACAAGCCGGAGGACTACATCCTGGCGATCGTCGAGTTCCTGGACGGGGACGCGCACCGGGTCCACTACGTCCGGTGCCCGTTCCAGCGGGAGCCGGACTTTGGGGTGACGAGCGTGAACTACGGGTTTGGCGAGCTGTTGGCGAGGGCGGAGGTGCCGAGGTGACAGTGACCGAAGGGCAAATCAAGGAGTGGCTCCGTGGCAGGGAGAATGAGCACCTCGAGTTCAAGGAAGCCAAGAACAACTTCCACTTCGACAAGCTCGTGAAGTACTGCGCGGCACTTGCCAACGAGGGTGGAGGAACTATCCTGCTCGGTGTCACCGACAAGACACCGCGGCAGATCGTGGGGACAGCGGCGTTCCGAGAGATCGAACGCACCAAGGCTGGGTTGATTGAGAAGCTCCGTCTGCGAATCCTGGTCGAGGAGGTTCAATGTGCTGGCCGGCGCCTCCTCGTCATTACCGCGCCCGGGCACCCGCTAGGCATGCCTATCCCCGTGGACGGAGCCTACTGGATGCGGGCCGGCGAAGACTTGGTGCCAATGACGCCGGACATGCTGCGGCGGATCTTCGACGAAGCCGGCCCGGACTTCTCCGCCGAGACCTGCCCCGATGCCACGCTGCTCGACCTTGACCCCAGGGCCATCGAGGTCTTTCGCGCAAGGTGGCACCTGAAGGAAAAGCGCGATGCGATCCTGGCGGCAACGGGGGAACAGCTCCTCCGAGATGCGGAACTACTTAGCGACGTTGGGGTGACGTACGCAGCGTTAGTGCTTCTCGGTACCCGACCGGCGCTGGGGCGCCTTCTTGGCCAGGCGGAGCTGGTCTTTGAGTACCGGTCGTCGGAGGCCGCGGGGCCAGCAAGTCAACGCGAGGAGTTCCGGGAGGGCTTCTTCCTTTGCTACGACCGTCTTTGGGAGCTGATCAATCTGCGTAACGATCGGCAGCACTACCAGGACGGGTTGTTCATGGTGGAGATCCCGACCTTCAGCGAGGGTGCGGTCCGCGAGGCCATTTTGAATGCTGTGGCACACCGGGACTACCGACTGGCGGGCTCCGTTTTCGTCCGGCAATTCGCGCGCAGGATAGAGATCGTGAGTCCGGGCGGTTTGCCGGAGGGCATCACCCCCGACAACATCATCGATCGCCAGCTCCCGAGGAACCGACGAATCGCAGACGCCCTGGCCCGATGTGGGCTCGTAGAACGAGCGGGCCAAGGAGCGAATCGGATCTTTGAGAGCTGCATTCGCGAAGGGAAGGGCCTGCCGGACTTCAGCAACACCGATGCTTGGCAGGTGTCGCTAACCTTGCATGGACAGATTCGAGATCCTCGCTTCGTGAGGTTCCTGGAACGCGTCGGGCGCGAAACACAGATCTCATTCAGCACCCATGAGCTCCTGGTCCTCGATCTCGTCCAACGAGAGCGCCCCGTGTCGCCGGGGCTCGAACACCACCTGCCGAAGCTCGTTGACTCTGGGATTCTGGAGACCATCGGTCGGGGACGGGGAACGCGCTATCTCCTAAGCCGCCGTTTTCACGCCGCGCTGGGCGAGCGCGGACGTTACACCCGTCGCCGCGGACTGGATCGTGAGGCCAGCAAGGAGCTTCTTCACCGCCACCTGCGAGACCAGGCGGGCACGGGCATTCCCATGGCCGAACTCCAGCAGGTTCTTCCTGGGCAATCGCGAGCTCAGATAAAGCGGCTCCTGGAGGAGCTGCGCCAGGAAGGCCGGGCACGTCTCGAAGGTTCGCGCCGCTGGGCTCGGTGGTACCACGACAGCCCTGCCCGCGGGCCGGCCACGGACAGTCCCATGAGCCATGAGGAGCCATAGAGTGAGCCATAGAATTGCAGGGCTGTCCGTAACCATCCGTGGGGAAATAGGTTCTATGGTCCATTCGGTTCACATGGGCGCCCGAGTCAGCGCCCGGGTGACCGCCCAAGTCGCCGGACCTGCAAGTGTCCAACCTGTTGGTAGGCAACTGGAAATGGGTGGTGCGCAAGTCGGCGCCCAAGTCGGCACCCAGGTCGCCGCCGTAGTCACCGCGCGGGTGACGGACCGAGTGACTAGCGAACCTGTCACTTGGGCGCCCCTCCGCCTCACCCCTCAAGTCACCCCCCAAGTGACCCCCCAAGTCGCCCCTCATGTGGTCCCTCAGGTCCCGCCGGAAGCGACCCCGGAAGCTACCCCGGAAGTCACCCTGGAAGTCACCCCGGAAGTCACCCCGGAAGCTGCGCCTCGAGGGGACAAGGCAGGCGGGTCGCATAGGCCGGCCCGTCGTCCCGGCCGATCGGAGAAATGGTGACCGTCCACAAAGCACTCATCGGAGGCGTCCGTCCGCTGGGCGCCATCACCATGGCCTCGGCAAGGGAAGAGCCGATCCGCCACCTCCACCTGAGAACGCTCCTACTCTGGCGGGCACGCCGGCCGCTGGTCGCGGCGGGGGTGGAGGCATCACCCCTATGCCGCTGAAGCGATGGCGATACACCTGCTGCTCGGGAGCCGAAGAGGTCCTCGCCACGACCGAGTCGTGCCCGACCTGCGGTCAGCCAGGCGAATACGCCGGGTGGATCTACGACCGGGTCGAATCGATGGCGATCTATCAGAAGATCCACGGTCTGAAGCCGGTCGGGACGCATCGCGCCTTGGCCGACCGGCTGTTTGCCGAGCTCACCACCACCTGTTTCTACTGCCGGGGGAACGGCCTTCTGGATGGTCCCTCAGAGCACTCGTACACCACCTGTCCCATGTGCAAGGGGAACGGGTACTTCCTGAACGCGGACACAGCCACTGCGGACCGGCTCCGCGCCGAGGTCGTGGCGGAGTACCCCGACGCGGCTGCTCCGCGGGGGCGGGGTGACATCGCCGGCAAGAATGTCGCGCAGGAACTGACCAGTGGCTTCATGGTTGAGCTCGATGAATCTGACCCGAAGGCGGAGGACTGATGGACCACCGACGGCCTGCTCACACCTTCCCTCTCACCAACCGGCAGGACGCCCGATGAGGCACCGGGACGCAGAGCTGGAAGCCGCCCTCAAGGCGATGGAAGCGAGCTTCCACGTGCGGCTGATCGCCACGTTCGGTCCCGACCTGGCCTGGGCGCCGGCCGAGGCTTTGGCCGACGCGTTCCTGGCGGACAGCGATCCGGACTTCGACCAGTTTCCGGTGCGGCGCGGCGAGACCACCGTGGGAATCCTGCTTCGCGACCGCGACCATGGGGCAAGGTCCGTGCGTGAGATCATGCAGCCACTGAGCGAGGGGCTCCTGGTCTCCGCTGACATGCCCATTACCGAGCTGATCCCCCAGCTGCGCGGGACATCCTACCGACTCGTAGTCCGCGGCGGTCGGATCGATGGTCTGGTCACCCGGAGCGACCTGCTCAAGCTGCCGGTGCGACTGGTCGTGTTCGGGCTTCTCACGCATTTCGAGCAGGTCATGGCCGATCTGATCACGGCGCAGTGGCCTGCGGATTCCTGGATGAAGATGCTCGGCGAAGAACGTCGCTTGAAGATCGACCAGAAGGAAGAGGATCTGCGCCGTCGCGGCATGAACCCCCCGAAGATCGAGCTGACGGAATTCGGCGACAAGCGGACCCTGTGCGGGAAGCTGATCCCCGGCAGCCGGTCTCGGTTTGATGCGGACCTCAATGGTCTTCGCGATCTCCGCGACCAGATCATGCACGCATCGACCTTTCTCGACGGCTCCGACGGGACAACCGGGATCAGCGGGTTCGTCGACAAGTTCGAGACTCTGAAGCGCAGGATCGAGGAATCGACCGCGCTCGCGGCCGAGAACAGGATCCCGAAATGACCCCCCGCAAGAAGCTCATCGAGGTCGCCCTCCCGCTCGAGGCCATCAACAAGGCTTCTGTGAGCGAAGGCTACATATATCGGGGCAACCCTTCAGCGCTGCACAAGTGGTGGGCTCAACGACCATTGGCGGCGGCGAGAGCTGTGATTTTCGCGCAGATGGTGGATGATCCCTCGGCCTACGTGGACACACTGCGCGCGGACCCCAAGCTCAAGCGCAAGGCCGAGACCGCGCTCAAAGCCCGCCTGAAGCTGTGGGAAGCGGCGCGCGAGCTCGCGGCCAAGACCAAGGGCACTCACCTGGCCGTGCCGGAGCCCGGCCCGCGGCCGACGCTCGACGAGATGCTGGCCGACATCGAGCGCCAGCGCCTCTTCCGCATCATCGAGGACCTCGTCCTGTGGGAGAACACCACCAACGAGACGGTGCTGCAGGCGGCGCGCGACGAAATCTGGCAGAGCTGGCGGCGCGCCTGCGCCGAGAACGCCGACCATCCGCGCGCGAAAGAGCTGTTCGACCGCAAGAAGCTGCCCGCTTTCCACGACCCCTTCGCCGGCGGCGGGGCGCTGCCGCTCGAGGCGCAGCGGCTCGGGCTCGAGAGCTACGCCAGCGACCTGAACCCGGTGGCGGTGCTGATCAACAAGGCGATGATCGAGATCCCGCCGAAGTTCGCAGGGCTTGCCCCGGTGAACCCCGAGGCGCGCAAGGAGAAGTCGCTCATCGACCGGGAGTGGAAGGGCGCGCGGGGCCTGGCCGAGGACGTGCGCTACTACGGCCAGTGGATGCGTGACGAGGCCGAGAAGCGCATCGGCCACCTCTACCCCAAGATCGAGGTGACGCCTGAGATGGCGAAGGCGCGGCCGGACCTGAAACCATACGTCGGCCGCAAGCTCACCGTGATCGCCTGGCTCTGGGCGCGCACGGTGAAGAGCCCGAACCCGGCGTTCGCCAAGGTGGATGTGCCGCTCGCCTCGACCTTCATGCTCTCCACCAAGGCGGGCAAGGAGACGTACGTCGAGCCAGTGATCGAAAACAGCGGCTACCGCTTCACGGTGAAGGTGGGGAAGCCGAAGGATTCAGAGGGGGCGAAGCTAGGCACCACGGCTGGCAAGCGCGCGGCGTTTCGGTGCTTGATGTCGGGGGTGCCGGTCACATACGACCATATCCGAAGCGAGGGCCGAGCGGGACGAATGGATGCGCTGCTGATGGCGATCGTGGTCGAAGGTGATCGCGGACGCGTCTATCTCTCGCCGACGTCCGAGCACGAGGCGATTGCGCTCAAGGCGAAGCCGGAGTGGAAGCCGGAGGTCGCCTTGCCCGTGAACCCGCGCGACTTCAAGACTCCCAACTACGGCCTGAAAACGTTTGCCGACCTCTTCACTCCCCGCCAGCTCGTGGCGCTGACGACCTTTTCCGACCTGGTGCAGGAAGCGCGGGAGCAGGTGAAGCGCGACGCCCTCGTTGCCGGCCTCCCCGACGACGCCAAGCCCCTCCGCGACGGCGGCGGCGGCGCCACCGCCTACGCCGAAGCGGTATGTGTCTATCTGGCCTTCTCTCATGACAAGACATGCGAGTACGGTTGCACGATCGTCCCTTGGTACAGCAAGGAGGACCGCCCCAAAGGACTGTTCGCGCGACAAGCGATTCCGATGGTCTGGGACTTCGCAGAAGTGAACCCGCTTAGCAACATCGGCGGGAGCCTCTCCAAGTCCGTCGAGATCGTTGCCGGTGCACTAAGTGGATGTGCTGCTGACTGCCCGCCTGGAAAAGGACGTCAGGGAGATGCAGTGCGCACAGGTCTGGCGGACGGGGCGCTCGTCTCCACCGACCCACCGTACTATGACAACATCGGCTACGCCGACCTGTCCGACTTCTTCTACGTTTGGTTGCGTCGCTCGCTCCGACCCGTCTTCCCGGATTTGTTCGCCACGCTCGCCGTGCCCAAAGCCGAGGAACTGGTGGCGACGCCCTACCGCCATGGCAGCAAGGAGAATGCCGAGACATTCTTCCTCGATGGCATGACCCAAGCGATGCATCGCCTCGCAGATCAGGCGCATCCGGCTTTTCCCGTCACTATCTACTACGCCTTCAAGCAGTCGGAGAGCGACGAAGAGGAGGGCACCGCTAGCACCGGTTGGGACACCTTCCTCGCGGCTGTCATTGAGGCAGGCTTCGCCATCAGCGGCACTTGGCCGATGCGCACCGAACGCGGCGCCCGAGCAGTTGGCCTCGGTACCAACGCCCTTGCCTCCAGCATCATCCTCGTCTGCCGCCCGCGCGCCGCCAACGCTGCCACCGCCACGCGCCGGGAGTTCGTCACCGCGCTCAACGCCGAGCTGCCCGTGGCGCTCGCTCACCTGCAGCGCGGCAACATCGCGCCGGTGGACTTAGCACAGGCGGCCATCGGGCCGGGCATGGCCGTCTACACCCGCTACGCCAAGGTGCTCGACGCCGAGGGCAAGCCGCTCAGCGTGCGCGAGGCGCTGGCGCTCATCAACCAGACCCTCGACGAAGCGCTGGCCGAGCAAGAGGGCGACTTCGACTCTGACAGCCGCTGGGCGCTCACCTGGTTCGAGCAGTCGGGCTTCGACGCGGGCGAGTACGGGGTGGCCGAGCAGCTCTCCAAGTCCAAGAACACGAGCGTCGCCGGCATGGTCGAGGCGGGCTTCCTCGAATCGAAGCGCGGCAACGTGCGGCTGCTCAAGCCCGAAGAGCTGCCCGCCGGCTGGGACCCGGCCACCGACCCACGCCTCACCGCGTGGGAGATCGTCCACCAGTTGATCCGCGTGCTGGAGAGCGGCGGCGAAGGCGCGGCGGCCGCGCTCGTCGCCAGGCTCGGCGCCAAGGCCGAGATCGCCCGCGAACTCGCCTACCGCCTCTACACGCTGTGCGAGCGGAAGAAGCGCGCGGCCGAGGCGCTCGCCTATAACGGTCTGGTCCAGAGCTGGCCGGAGATCATGCGTCTTGCACGGGAGGGTGGCCAGAAAGCCCCTGAGCAGACTGGCCTCTTCGAGGAGTAGCCCATGGCATTGAGCAATCATGAACGTGTCTCGAAGGCTCTCGAGCTTCTCCGCGCCGGTCTGGGTCCGTACGTGACTCGGGAGATGCAGAGCATCTTCAAAGGCCAAGCTGCCGCCCGCGCGGAGCGGATGATGGGCGAGGACCTCCTCCTGTCAGGCAAAACCGTGGAGCAATGGGATGCGGCAGCTCTGCTGAAACTGATGTGGGAGGCGTGGAACGAGGTCTTCCGCAACACGCTCGGATCCGCCGAGCGGACCTTGGTGAGCGAACTTCGCGATGTCCGCAATCGGTGGGCGCACCAACAGCCGTTCACGACCGACGACACCTATCGAGCACTCGACTCCGTCGCGCGGCTTCTGACTGCGGTCTCCGCTGCGGAGGCGCAGGAAGTGGAGCAGATGAAGGCGGAGCTGCTTCGCCTCAAGTATGACGAGCAGGTTCGGGCTGAGAAGCGGAAGTCATCCGGTCAGGCGATTGAAGGACAGGCCTCCGGTAATCTGAAACCATGGCGGGAGGTCGTGTGCCCCCATCAGGATGTCGCCAGCGGCAAGTACCAGACCGCCGAGTTCGCCGCGGACCTGTGGCAGGTTCATCTCGGGCAGGGCTCCGACGAATACCGCGATCCCGCCGAGTTCTTCCGTCGCACGTATCTGACGGAGAGCCTGAACCAGTTGCTGACCGGCGGCGTTCGGCGGGTGACCGGTCAGGGCGGAGACCCGGTCATCCAGCTTCAGACGAACTTCGGCGGCGGCAAGACCCACTCCATGTTGGCGCTCTACCACCTCTTCTCGGGGATCGCCCCGGGCGAGCTGTTGGGCATCGACGCGGTGATGAAGTCGGCGGATGCCACGAAGCTGCCTCGCGTCAATCGGGTCGTTCTCGTCGGGAACCGGATTTCTCCCGGCAACCCGGTCACCAAGTCCGACGGCACCGTGGTCCGGACCTTGTGGGGCGAACTCGCGTGGCAGCTCGGGTTAGCGGCAGGGGGAGCCAAGGAGGCCAGGAAGGCGTTCGAGCGCATTCAGGCTGATGATGAGAAGGCGACCTGCCCCGGCGACACCCTGCGGGAGATGTTGGTCCAGTACAGCCCGTGTCTCATTCTGATCGACGAGTGGGTGGCATACGCCCGCCAGCTCCATGACGAGAGCGATCTCCCGGGCGGCAGCTTCGAAACGCACTTCACATTCGCTCAGGCCCTGACCGAGTCGGCCAAGCTCGCCAAGCAGTGCATGCTGGTGATCAGCCTTCCCGCCTCGGACGCGGGCGGCTCGCCGCACACCGTGGCCGACGACGTGGAGGTCGGAGGAAAGCGCGGCCGGGAGGCCCTCGATCGGCTCCGCAATGCCGTGGGTCGGGTGGAAGCGCCGTGGCGACCGGCCAGTGCGGAGGAGGGGTTCGAGATCGTCCGGCGGCGTCTCTTCGAGCCGCTCGTCGATCAGGGGCAGTTCCTCGCCCGGGACACCGTGGCCCGATCGTTCTACGACCTCTATCGAACCCAGAGTCAGGAGTTCCCGCCAGAGTGCAGGGAGACGGACTACGAGAAGCGCCTCAAGGCCGCCTACCCAATCCACCCCGAGGTCTTTGACCGGCTCTACGACGACTGGTCGACGTTGGTGAAGTTTCAGCGCACCCGTGGTGTCCTGCGCCTGATGGCCGCCGTGATCCACAGCCTGTGGGAGAAGGGAGACCGGAACCCCCTGATCCTCCCGGCAAACATCCCGATCGACGACTACCGGGTTCGCGAGGAGCTGACCCGGTACTTGTCCGACAACTGGGTGCCGGTGATCGAGAAGGACGTGGACGGGCCAAACGCCCTGCCGCTGAAGATGGACGCGGAGGTCCCGAATCTGGGCAAGTATGCTGCATCGCGCCGGGTGGCGAGGACGATCTACCTCGGATCCGCTCCGACCGTGACGGCCGCCAATCGCGGAATCGAGGACCGGCGGATCAAGCTCGGCTGCGTCATGCCGGGCGAGTCGCCCAACGTTTTCGGGGACGCCCTCCGGCGGATGGCGACGGCCGCCACGTACCTCTATCAGGACGGCTCGCGTTACTGGTACTCGACGCAGGCGACGGTCACGAAGATGGCCGAGGACCGGGCGGAGCAGCTCAAGCGGAACCCGGACGCGGTGGTCGTGGAGATCGACAAGCGTCTGCGCGCGGATCTCCGCAAGACCGGTGACTTCCACCGGGTTCACCCGCTCCCGCAGTCCGGTCAGGACGTGCCGGACGACATGGACGCCCGACTCGTGGTGCTCAGCACCGACCATCCCCACAGCAAGGAGCCGGGGAGCAAGGCAGAGGCGGCGGCCAAGGCGATTCTGGAGACCCGGGGCAACACACCCCGGCTCTTCCGGAACACACTCGTCTTCTTGGCTGTCGACCAATCCCGGCTGCAGGACCTCGACGAGGCGACCCGGTCGTTCTTGGCGTGGGATTCGATCCTCGCGGAGAAGGAGACGCTGGACCTCTCGCCGCACCAGGTGAAGCAGGCAGAGATGCAGAGGTCCTCTGCCGACTCCTCGGTCACCGCGAGGCTGCCGGAGGCTTACCAGTGGCTGCTAGTGCCGGTTCAGGCCTCGCCGCAGGACCCTGTGACCTGGCAGGCGACTCGGCTCTCGGGAGTCGATGCCTTGGCGGTCCGGGCGAGCAAGAAGCTGCGGAACGACGAGCTTCTGATCACCGCCTTGGGGGGGACCCGTCTACGCATGGAGCTGGACCGGATCCCACTCTGGCGGGGGGATCACGTCGCGATCAAGCAGATCGCGGAGGACTTCGCGAAGTATGTGTACCTCCCGAGGCTGGCCGATTCGGGAGTCCTGCTCGATTCGGTCCGGAGCGGACTGGGGCTCCTGACGTGGGTTCAGGACAGCTTCGCGTACGCCGAGGGCTTCGACGAGGCCGCCGGCCGGTATCTGGGGCTTCGTGCCGGGCACAACGTGGCGATTGCTTCCGGCGACGCCGGGCTCCTCGTCCGCTCCGAGGTGGCTCGTAGGCAGCAGGATGCGGAGGCTGCTCCTCCAGTCCCGGCGGGGACCGGTGGTGGAGCCGGATCCGATGGGCCGAGACCAGGGCCGGGTGGGGGCACGGGGCCTGGCCCGAAGCCTCCGGGGCCACCCCCGCCAGCTCCCGGTCCCAAGCGGTTCCACGGGAGCGTCGTCCTCGACCCTGCCAGAGTCGGCCGGGACGCGAGCCGGATAGCTGAGGAGATAGTTCAGCACCTCACGACGCTCGACGGCGCGACGGTCGAAGTGACCTTGGAGATCACCGCCGAGATGCCGGGGGGTGCGCCCGAGAACGTCGTCCGGACGGTCACCGAGAACAGCCGGACGCTGAAGTTCACGAGTCAGGGGTTTGAGAGGGAGTGAGCACGAAGTTGGGAGAAGAACAGCCCACGCATGGTCAGCGCAGTTCGCTTAGGCCGAGGGATTGACCTTGGGTGGCCAGTATCGGATTCGACATCCGGCGGGTGTTGTGTTGTCGCCGGGGCGATGGCGGTGCGAAAGCAAACCGCTGCACTGAGTGACGGGCGGCGTGATCGATGAACGTAACGGTCATACCACGCACGGTCCTCGCATCCGTTGAACCGGCGGTCTGGTCTCTCGCCTCCCGTCTGTTCATCCTTACGAGCCAACGGAGCGGTTCCTCGAGGTTCAAACCGACGGTCTCGACATTCTACGAGACAGGCATCGTGACCGCTCTCTACGAGACGCTACTCATGAGTCCAGCACTCGCCCACCTAGAAATCCGTCATGAAATGCCGTTCAAGCTGACGAGTTCCCGGGGCGCGCCGAAGCGGGTCGATCTCTGGATCCGGCCGGTAAACGGAGGGTACCCGCATCTCTTCGAGGCTGGCGACTTCACGGCCGGGAAGGTCCACCGGGATCTCGCAAAGCTCAAGGCCATCAATCCCAAGGGGGCCAACTGGTTCCTTGCCTTCTTCCGGGAGGGGGCCGAGGCGATGGACCCGTGGAGCGGAATCCAACACAGCCTTGCTCTTCCGCGAAGGGGTCTCATTCAGCGCAACATTGAGGTCAGAGAAGACCTGACGAAGAGCTTCGTCGTTCACCGGCCGGGAACCACGGGCGAGGCGTTTGGAGTCGCCTTGATCAAGGCGGCATGACATCGCCCGCTCAGTTGAGGAAAGAGTCCGGGAGAGGGCAGACTCCCCGGCACCCTGCAGTGTCTTGAACTTGTTGATCCCACGAAGGAGCCCTCCATTGCCAGAAGAAGAGGAAGCCGGTAGACCAATCTCGCGCCATCAGGCCCAAAGACCGGGAGTGCAGTACGGCGACGCGATAATCCTCCATGAGTCGTCGAGGCAGCGGATCACGTTCTTGCCGTTCTTCATCATGCGCTCGGAGGGAACGGATCTGTCCGTCAAGATCCAGACCTACCGTAAGGCAGATCCTCCCCACGAGTGGGTGCTGCTTGAGGACAAGTCGGTATCGATGAACGAGGCTGCCGCCCGGAAGCTCCAGCGAGCGCTCGGAGATCACCTGGCTGTGGCGGACGAGACGAGTGAGGCCGGTGACTACTTCTTGGTCCGTCTTGGCGATGGGACGACGGCGTTGGGTGAGCACGACCCGCAGTCGGTCGCCGAAGCATTGACGAGAGTGCTTGGTCAGCCCGACATCGCAAAGCACTTGAGACAGTCCGAGTTGAGTACGGAGTTGGTTGCCGCCATGCGTGGGGCGATCCGTCTTCGGGAAATGTCGGAAGCCGTCGCTCAGCTGCGCATGCACCTTGATGCGGGAGAGTCGTCAGAGGCCGTCTATCAGCGGTGGTGTGAAAAGCACTCGTGGGCGTTCGGAAACGCCTACGTGCTGAGGGACGCCGTGCGCACGATCACGGCCGGTGATCGGCTTGATCTGCTCCTGCCAACCGTCATGTCAGGTCTGCGGGATCTCGTCGAACTGAAGAGACCGGACATGGAGGTGCTGGTCTGGGATTCGGCTCACCGAAACCACTACTTCTCGTCAGACCTCTCCAAAGCGATTGGGCAGTGTCATAGGTACCTTGATGTTCTTGCCGAGGCGGCAGATGCAGGGCTTAGGGATCACCCCGAGATCGTGGCCTATCATCCACGAGCGATCATCGTGATCGGTCGGTCAGGCGACTGGACGTTGGAGCAACAGCGGGCGCTCCATGGTCTGAACTCCCGGCTCACCGGCATGACCGTGATGACTTACGACCACCTGCTGAGCCAAGGAGAGCGCCTCGTGGAGATGCTGGGTGCCGCGAGTCTGGCTGAAGCGGAATCTGAGGTAGCCGACGAAGGGGACTCTGAGGGGGACTTCCCATTCTAAGGGTCGGGGATAAAGCGTCGAGGGAGGCGACCCGAACCGGGCTGAGACCGTCGCCGGTGCCGGTTGGAGGTTCTGCCGGCGGGCGGGTGACACCCAATCAAGTCGACCCTGACAATTCAGGTCCGGAGCCCCACGGTTCCGGGCACCTCCTCCACTATCTCTCCATTACCCGGGTCGACTCTGGGGAAATCAGGGGGACTCCTGGGGAATCGCCCATCGGTCGTAACCGACTTCTGTAGACCAAGAGACCTCGGAACGCCGTGCCACCACGCCAGTTCGCCAAGCCGTAAGTGCCTGCTTGAACAAGGTCGTAGTTCAGTTGACTAGAAGGCCAGCCTGTCAAGCCAGAGGCCGCGGGTTCAAGTCCCTTCGACCCCCCATCGCCCGGATCCCACCCCCTCACGCCGAATCCATCGCCGCCGCCGGAGACTCGGCCGGTATCCGTTGGGGGGCGCGGCCGGGCAGAAGCAGCGACACGCCGGCCGCGGCGGAGAACGCCCCCGCGAAGAAGAAGACGGCCAGACGGTACTGGGGAAGCGGTGCCGCGGAACGGGAGCCGGCCAGAAGAAGCCCGACGATCGATATCCCGATCACTCCTCCGAGGTACCGACAGGTGGACAGAACGCCGGAGGCGATACCGCTCTGGCGCCATTCGATGGCGCTCAAGGCGGTCGCCTGGCTGGGTCCGTTGGCGAGGCCCAGCCCGAGCCCTCCCAGGATCAGGGCCCAGATGATCCGGTGCCAGTCCTCGCCGGGAGTAAGTGCGGAGAGGAGGACCATTCCGCCCACCGATAGGAGTGAACCCAAGAGACAGATCGCCCTCGCCCCGGTCTTCTCCGAGATCCGGCCACCCAACGCCGATCCCGCCATCATGCTGATCATGAAGGAAGTCATGAACGGTCCCGCGTGTTCGGGACCCCATTGGTACAGAAGCTTGAGCAGGAACGGCAGTTGATACAGAAGCGCGTACATGCCCAGGTTCTGCAGTCCCACCATGGCGCACCCGGCGGCGAAGGACCGGCGGGCGAACAGCCGTAGATCCAGAACCGGCTGGGCTGTCCTTTTCTCCCGCCAGAGGAACAGGCCGAAGGCCGCCAGGGCGGGGACCAAGAGGACGAAGTGCCCCCTTACGCCGGTGATCAGCAGGACGAGGGCCGCCGCCATGAGGATGGAGCCGGGCCAATCATACGAAGACGGAGCCCCTGATCTGATCTGCACCTCCTTCGGAAACGACCGCCAGGAGAGAAGGACCGACAGTACGAGCGGAGGTAGATTCACGAAGAAGATGGATTCCCAGCCCAGGTGCCGGACGAGCAGACCACCCAAAGATGGGCCCAGCGCGGCGGCGAATCCCATCATGGCGCCGAGGTAACCGAACACCCGGTGGCGTCTCTCCGCCGGGACGGCCCGGCGATAGGCGGCCATGACCGTGGGGACCAGGAAGGCCCCGCCGAGCGCCATCAGGACCCGGCTGGCGACGACCGCCTCGAAGTAAGGGAGGAAGATCGCGAGCAGGCTCCCGGCCCCCATCAAAAGCTGGCCCAACCGCAGGGTCTTCTGATAGCCCCACAAATCCGCGAGCCGGCCGGCCGGACTCTGGCCGACGATACCGATCAGCAAGTAGCTGCTCACCAGCCAGTGGGTCAACTCCCCCGGGGCAACGTGGAACCGCTGACCGATCGAGGGAAGGGCCACCGCGATCATGGTGGAACCGAGCGGAACCAGCATGGCCGACAGGCCCAGGGCCGCGAGCCGGACGGAGAAGGCGCGGGGGACGTCTATACCTGCGTTCATGCCAGCGGCCCGGTGGTAATGGGGCGGCATTGGAGAAGGTGGAGGACCCCCCGTTCCACCGCCCACTCGATGTCTCGTCCGGGTCCGAAATGTCTCTCGCAGGCTCGGGCCAGCTCCACCAACTTCTGCAACTGGGAGTCGTCCAGGCAGAAGGCGCTGGCCCGGCCCGGATCCGTGACCGCGACTTCCTCGATCCCGCCGCCCGGCCGCGCGGTGATGCAGATCTCCTTGGTACCGGCCTCCTTTTCGATCAAGGTCCCATCCGGACACAGGCGGTACCGATCGGGAATGACCATTCCTTGCACGATTATCTCGCCCAGTCCCCAGGAGGCCTCGATCAGGATCTCCGGCTCGCCGGTGATGGGGTGACGGGTGAACATGACGCCGGCGCAATCGGGGAACACCATCTTCTGCAAGGTCACGGCGATTCGAGCACTCCCGGCGATTCCCTGTTTTGCGCGATAGGCCAGGGCGCCTTCCGACTGACCGGATTCCCAGACGAGGCGAATCGCCGCCAGCACGTCCGGGAAGCCACATCGATTGAGCTCGGTGGTGTGCTGGCCGGCGAAGCTGGCGCTTGCGGCATCCTCGCCTACCCCGGAGGACCGGACGGCGAGTGGGTAGGGCTTGTCTTCCAGGAACGTCTTCAGGGTCTCCAGCGTCTGGGCATCCCCGTCCGCGGCGGCGTCCACGAACTCGACGGAGAGGCCCCAGCCCGGCGGGACGGGGAGTCCCGCGCGCAAGGATGATCCCAACTGGGTGGACTTGCCCCCGAACGCGCTCGCGTCCGAGACCTGCTCGAGCGGGACCGGGCTTCTCATGCCAGCACCGTCACCTCGCCGCGCAACCCGTCCACCCAGACCCGGGCCCCGTCGGGGATGCTCTTGGTGGCGTCCCGGCATCCCACGACGCCGGGCAGGCCGTATTCCCGGGCCACGATGGCGGCGTGAGACATCAAGCCGCCCCGATCCGTGACGATGGCCCCGACCAGGGGCAGGACATAGTTGAAGGCCGTCGAGGTGGAGCCCGTGATCAGCACTTCGCCCTGCTGCAGTTGACTCAAGTTCTCGATGCGATCGATCACCCGGGCCACCCCCTCGTATTGCCCCGCGCTGACGGCGATCCCCTTCACCACCTTCGCCTCGTTCTTCGGTACCGCGGCCGGTGCAAAGAGGTGGCCCATGAAGGCATCGATGGCTTGCATGGTCCGCCTCGTCTTCGGGGGAAACCACTCCAGCGGCGGCGGCGGCGACGGCCGACCTCCCAGATACAGAGGGGCCGCCTCCGCCGGAACGCTCGTGCGATACGTCCAGCGATCTTCCAGCTCATCGGCGCTGGGAGTCGTGCCCTGTCCCGTCAGGAACGACCGCGCTTCGCTAAAAGAAGCCTCCAACAGGTGCTCCGCCTGGTGGATCTTCTCCCGGGCCACCAGACGGCGCCCCACCTCCAGCAGCGCCCGACGGGTGATCCCAGTGGCCCACAGATCGCTCCAATAGGCGCGCTCGTCCCGCAGTCGGTTGACCAGGCGGGCCTCCGCCAAGAGCTCATCGAAGAGCGCCCGGTGCGGCGCGGGCACGGCGGCGCGGATTCTCGCGATGTGCGCCTGCACGGATTCGTCTTCCTTCGCCCCGTTCCCAGAGGGCAGACGGCGCTGGAGCGACTTCACGAGGATTTCCGGCGTCTCCGCGGCGGTGGGGCAGACTACGTCGAACCCGCCCACGATCCGGTGGGAGACCAGGTCCAGATACGTCTTCACGGTGACTCCGGCTGCCCCGGGCAACGCGCAGAGCTGGTCCAGGATCTCGCCGGGACTCGCGGCACTCCGCAGAATCTCCTGTGCCTCGGGATCCGCGGCGACGGCTTCCAGCGCGGCCAGGTATTCGTCTGTGACTCCGACCGAAACGGGAGTGCTGCCGCGCAGGGCCTGGGTGATGTCCGCGGCTGGGAGCTTCGTCCACTCTTGAACGGAGGCCATGTAGTCACCCACCGGGACGCAGCAGGAAATCGTGTAGACGTGATGCTGAAAGACCATGGCCTTGGAGTTCTCAAAGCACTCCGTCAGATGTTCCGCCAGCCGTGCGTCCGAGAGGGTCGTCAGGTCGACCGACTGGAGCCGCAGATGCACCTGGGTGGCCTCGGGCTTGAGCACGGTGTCCCAGTGCCGGATGTCTTCCCGCCAGGGCTTTTCCTGCAAGACGGTCGAGGCCCGCTTGAGCCGCCGGCGCATCTCGGGGTGCAGCAGAGACAGGAGCTTGAAGACCGGCTTCGGGGGCGGCCCTCCGGTGGCGCCCTTGGGCGCCCCCACGATCCGGGCCCGGTGATAGAAGAATCCGTTCACGAACCCCGGTTCCAGATAGTCCAGCAGCAATCCATAGCGGGAGGTCCCCGATCGGAAGCCCTTCACGAATCCCGCCGCGATAGTTTCGCGTGCGAATCTGGTCATGGGCCGGGGAAAGTGGGTTCCATCCTGCTCCCAGACGCCGCTTCCCGGCGCCTCAAACGTCAGCTCTTTCATCGAATCCTCCGGCGTCAACTGGTCTACTCGTGCATTCAGCCGGCGGGCTGGAACCGTCAGTTGGGGCCTGCGGCAAGCGAGGGAGCATGAGCAGGCTCCGGCGTTCGATGCACGGTCGCGTGATGTGATTGGGGCGAATCAATACCCGGGCGGGTGAGATTCATGCACGCGGGTGAGATGTATCTGCGCGGGTGAGATTCAGGCATGCGGGTGAGATGCATGGTTGCGTGATAGACGCTCTGGGGGAGTGCGTCTGGCGGCGGGACCGAGCCCGGCCGCAGTTCAGCAGCCCGGCATCTTCGGCGAGGGGGAGGAGGTGTAGTATGCGGCCGGATGACCGGGTGCCCCTTCTTCACATGGTCGAAGCCGCCGAGTCGGCTGAGACGTTCAACGAGCAGTACTGGATTTGTTTCCGTTGGGAGGCTGGAGATGCCTACGAAGTCGAGATCGCGGACTATCACTAGGAGACCCAAGGCGGTGAGTCCCCTGACCGGGGCTCTCGAGTCCGTTGGTGGCTCTCCGCCTGGCCCGGGTGCTCGGCATGTCCGCCGACTTCTGGATGGGCCTCCCGATCGACTGGGATTTGTGGCATGCCATGCGGAGCAAGAATGCCGCAGCGATCGCACAGCTGGCGCCGGTCAACCGAGGTAGTTGAAAGGCCACCCAACCAGGGCGTGGACCTGTCAGCCGCTGCGCGTCGGCAGATCACGCCCAGTGATACATGGCATCGAGGTGCTGGGTGAAGCGGCGTCCAGGGTTTCGAAGGAGACCCGCGAACTGGCGCCCGAGGTTTGTGGGGGTTGGGCGCAAGGGGAGTCAGGTCCGCCGGCGGATCCGGGGCGCGACCGCCCGGCCGCCGGGCCCGTCCGCCCTGCAAACTAGGAATCCAATTCCCAATTTGCTTGACTCCGGGCCCCTCCGCGCGCGAGGCTCTCCGCATGGCTGCGAAGACATATCTGACGCGCACCCTGACCCCGGTGCTTCAGCGAGCGGCCCGGAGCTTCTCCGGCGTGGTCCTGACCGGTCCCCGGCAGTCGGGGAAGACGACCCTGGTCCGGCGGCTCTTCGGCGAGACGCACCGCTACTGCAGCCTGGACGATCCGGAGGTTCGGGATCAGGCGCGCCGCGATCCCCGGCTCTTCCTGGAGCGATTTGCCCCGCCGCTGATCGTCGACGAGATCCAATACGCTCCGGATCTGCTCTCCTACATCAAGATGGACATGGACGAACATCGCGCGAAGCGGGGGCGGTACATCCTCACCGGGTCGCAGGTGTTTCCCCTGATGCAGGGGGTCTCGGAGTCGCTCGCCGGGCGGGTCGCCATTCTCGATCTTCTCTCGCTTTCGGTGCGTGAGGCGGAACGAAACCCCGATGAGGGGGCCCGATGGCGTGACTTGCTCTATCCAAAGGCCGCATCCGGCCGCACGGGTTCCCCGGCCCGGATTGCGCAGCTCATCCTGAGGGGCGGGTATCCCGAGCTGGCGGTGAAGCGGGGCGCGGATGCCCGGCTCTGGCATGCCTCCTACGTCAGCACCTATCTGGAGCGGGACGTCCGGTCCCTGCGCGCGGTGGGGGATCTGGGCGATTTCGAGCGGTTCCTGGTCGCGCTGGCCGCGCGTGCGAGCTCGCTGGTCAACTTCGAGGACCTCTCCCGCGACCTGGGCGTGACCGGAAAGACCGTGAAGGCCTGGGTTTCGGTGCTGGAAGCGAGCGGCC
Organism: uncultured bacterium; assembly: GCA_964473865.1. Taxonomy (GTDB): domain Bacteria; phylum Eisenbacteria; class RBG-16-71-46; order CAIMUX01; family CAIMUX01; genus CAIMUX01. The sequence goes on from CAYYQN010000033.1 coordinate 31,508, forward strand.
AGATTGCCGTACTGCGCCCTCATTTCGAGAACGTCGGGAAACGCCTGGTCAAGAGGCCGAAGGTCTACTTCCAGGACACCGGCACGCTCAGCTTCCTGCTGCGGATCACGGAGGCCGATCAGATCCTGGCCGGCATGTCCGCCGGTCCGGTCTTCGAAACGGCCGTGTTCGGGCAGATCCTGCGTCTGTTGCAGCATCGCGGAGAACCGCCGTGCCTGAGTTTCTGGCGAACGGCGGCTGGCCATGAAGTTGACTTCGTCCTCGAGCATGGCCGCCGGCTGATCCCCATCGAGGCCAAGGTCACCGCCACCCCGACCCGGGCCGACGCCCGCGGCATCGAGGAATTCCAGGCTCTCTTCGGGGAGAGAGCAGAGAAGGGGCTCTTGGTCTGTCTGTGCCAGGAGCGTTTCCCTTTGACGCGATCGGTTGACGCGGTGCCGTTCGGAAGCTTCTAAGTCCTACCGCGCCGTCTTGAACCTCCAGACCGTGGACCAGGGGCCGGTCCCGTAGGCGTTGGTTGCGTTCACCCGCCAGTAGTAGGTGGTGTTCGGGTTGACGCTGATGATCTGCCAGAGTTGCTGGATGTTCCTCTGGTCGACCACCAACGTGGCGAAGTTCGACCGGGTGGACACCTGAAGCCGGTAGGAGGTGGCGTTTCCAGCCTGCCCCCAGATCATCGCCGGTGTTCTCGGTACTCCGGTGGCACCATTGGCGGGGGAGGCCAGCAGGGGCGCCGGGGGAGGCACCGCCGGCTCGGTGGTGAAGGTCCACACCGCGGACCAGCCGCTCGTGCCTAGGGAACTGGTTGCGTTCACCCGCCAGTAGTAGAGCGTGTTGCCCGCGAGACCGGAGGCGGTGGTGGCGGTGGCGGTGAGGCCGGATTGATCGCACTTGATCTGGGTGAAGTTCGCATTCGCGGCGATCTGTACGCGATAGGTGGCAGCACCGGAGGAAACGTTCCACCCGAGAGGAGCCGCCACCGGCACGCCGGTGCCTCCGTTGGCCGGGTGGGCAAGCGTGGGCACGTCCGGGAAGCTGGGCGGCATCGTTCCCGAGACCGCGTACAAGAGCCGGTTGGCGGTGCCGGCGGGCACCGAGGCGAGGATGTCCGGTGTGGCCAGGTTGATCATCGCCGTGTGCACCGCGGGCGGCAGTGCCGTGGGGTTCGCTTGCAGGTACAGGGCCACCGCTCCGGCGACGTGGGGCGTGGCCATCGAGGTGCCCGACATGTAGGAGATGGCGCTGTTCGACGAGGGATAGGCCGACAGCACGTCCACTCCGGGGGCCTCGAGGTCCACGCAGCTCCCGTAGTTCGAAAAGTAAGCGAACCCATCCCAGATGTCGGAGGCCGCTACGGTGAGCGCCTCGGTGACCCCGGCGGGCGAGTCGCCCGACGCGTCGACGTAGTCGTTTCCCGCCGCGACGCAGTAGGTGATCCCCGCGGCGATTGAGTTGCGGACCGCGGTGTCGAGGGCCGGGGTCTCGGGCCCGCCCAGAGACATGTTGGCCACGGCGGGGTCGATGTGGTTGGCCGTGACCCAATCCACGCCGGCGATGATCTGGGCGGCAGTTCCGTTGCCGTCGTTGTCGAGCACGCGGACGGCGTACAGCTGGACTCCCTTGGCCACTCCGTAGGTGGTTCCCCCGATGGTCCCCGCGACGTGGGTGCCATGGCCGTGGCCGTCGTTGGCCATGCCGCCATCCTCAACGAAATCGGCGCCGGCGTGGGCGCGGCCACCGAACTCGTCGTGGGTAATGCGAATGCCGGTGTCGATGACGTAGGCGTTCACGCCGGTGCCGGTATAGGTGTAGGTGTACCCGTTGTCCAGCGGGAGGAGTCGCTGGTCGACGCGATCCAGCCCCCAGGGCGGGGACGCCTGCGTCGCCGTGATGTGCATCCTCTGGTTCCGCTCGATCCAGGCCACCCGGGGATCGAGGCGCAGCGCCTCCACCATCGCCGGCGTCAGCTTGCCCGAGAATCCCTTGAGGGCGTGCGCGTAGGCAAAGCCGGCCTTGAACCCGTGTAAGCGGCTGAGCTCGTCCACGCTGGCGGTGACGTCGGTCACGTTGTCCTTGAACACCACGATGTACTCACCCTCGACCGGCTGAGCACCCGGGGCGCCGGTGATCAGAGGCGCCGGACCGCTGGAAACGACTCCGGTCGGCGCCGAGGGCTCCTGGGAACAGCCCAGGGACATCACGATCAAGGCCAATCCGGGAAGGATCAGCCGGCAATGGGAGCGCTTCATGTCAGTCTCCTCCTGCAAGGGTTCCTGGAGAATCCCGCACCGTGGTCAGCGGCCTGCTCCAGAAGCGAGCGCGGGGATTATAGCCGATTTCTACGCCTGTCGCTAGGGTCAGCCTGGTGCCGAGCTGTCCCAGTGCCGGACTTCCACGGAAGTGGGGAGGCGAACGGCTTCGCTGCGGGGTCGGTGGCTCCGGCGACCCGGGGGCGCGCTCGATCTTGAACTGTATAGTCGCCCATTGTATCCTCATCTCGCAGTCTCTCACCCCCTCTCCGCTCGGAGGTCCCGCATGCATCGCGTCCGGTCGGTCCGTGCCTTGCTTGTGCTCGTCTTCTTGTCGTTCACGGGAGGAGCCTTCGCCGCGGACTCTCCGGTCGTTCTGGTCGGCATCTGCCCCGAGCCGGCAAGGCAGATCTGCCGCGCGGGGGTGGGGTCCACTCCAGGCCCGTCGACCGACGCCCTGCCGGCAGCCGCGGAAGGCCGTTCCGCGCTGGTGCGCCTCGGTGGGGCGGCGTCCCGCGCCTGGCCTGCCGCCATCGGCGAAAACTTCGGCACGCCGATGTTCCACGACCTGAACGGCGACGGTACGATGGAGGTCATCGCGGTCGACCGGCAGCGCACGTATATCTTCTCCGGCACCGGGACGCTGCTTCCGAACTGGCCACAGAACACCGGGGAGGTCAACAACACTCCGGCCGTGGCCGACATCGATGAAGACGGACACCCCGAGATCATCGTGGCGAGCAGCGGCGCGCCGCCCAAGATTCGCTGTTACCGGCTGAACGGAACTTCTGTCACGGGCTTTCCCGTCGCGCTGCCCTATCAATACTGGCTCAACGTCACCGCCCCGGTGGTCGCCGATGTGGACGGCGACGGTCATCTGGACGTGGGCGCGCAGAGCGAACCCGGAGTCGCCTTCTTCGACCGGCACGGCCGCCCGCTGCCGGGTTGGCCCTACCTATGGTCCACCACGCAGAACATCCCCTGGTCTGCTCCCGCGGTGGGGGACCTGGATGGCGATGGCTCAAGCGAGGTCGTGGTCGGGAACAACAATCTCTATGACTGGGGTGTCCACGTCATCCGCGCCAACGGTGCTGCGATGCCTGGTTGGCCGCAATCCACGAGGAACATCTTCTCTTCTCCCGCGATCGGCGACTTGGACGACGATGGAGACTTGGAGATCGTGGTCCAGGAGGGAGATCCCACCTGGTACGGCGGCCGCATGCACGTGTGGCACCACGACGGCACCGAGCTTCCCGGATGGCCGCTAAGCATCTCGGACGACTGGGAAGGCTCCCGGTCCAACCCCGCCATCGCGGACGTGGACGGCGACGGCACCCTGGAGATCGTGACCGCGACAAGCGATGCGCGGCTCCACATTCTGCGCATCGATGGGACTGAATTCGCGGGGTATCCGCGGACGCTTCCGGGCGGCTCGATCTCCTCGGCCCAGGTGATCGATGTCGATGCCGACGGCATCGGGGAGATCTTTCTCTGCTACTACGCGTCGGGAAACCAATGGGTCGGGGGATGGAAGCTGGGGGGATCTGTGCTCACCGGATTCCCCAAGCTCCTCTATTCCGGGTCCGAGCTCGATGCCCACGGCTCCGCGCACATTGCCGATCTGGAGGGAGACGGCGATCTGGATCTCTGTGCGCAAGGGGGGACGTTCGGCGCTGGCCTTGTCTGGGCCTACGAGATCAACGGGAGCACCTACCAGCCGGGACTCACCCGCGCCGACTGGCCGAAGATCCGCCGGGACGTGTTTAACACCGGCTGCTATCCGCTGGCGATCGCCTCGGCCGCGCCGAACGAGCCGCCGGTCGCGGCGCGGTGCCAGGACGCATCGATCGGCTGCTTCCCGAACCCGGTCGTGCGCGGAGGCGAGGTCCAGTTGCGCATCCCCGGCACCGGCTCCGGCCGGCTGGAGGTGTTCGACCCCGCGGGGCGCGTCCTCGGCGGCGTGGATGCTCGCGGCGGCGCCTCCTTCGCGATCGCGCAGGACCGGCTGATCGGTTCCCGGTATACGGGATGCTGCTTCCTGCGGTGGAGGCCTGTGAAGGCGACGGCTCAGGCGGGCTCCCTGCAGGCGGGCGATCAGATCAGCACGGCGCGGCTGATTGTGCTCGAGCGGTGAGTCGAGAGCTGACGAAGGCGAGTACCCGGCGTGGGTTCAGCCGACCGCCTGCGGAATCGGCTTCCCGAAGGCAACAGCCACGGGCGGGGTGCCGGCGTTCCGACCCGCGGACTCGATCGGAGTGAAGGAAGTGAAGCTCATCCTCAGCCGCAAAGGCTTTGACACGGGGTCCGGCGGATGTCCGAGCCCGTTCTTTCCGGACGGCGCCATGCTGGCGCTGCCGATCCCGGACCATAACTCGATGGTTCGCTACCGGGACGTGCGCTGGAACGGTCGGCATCTGGGCGAGGTGCTGGACCGGCTCCCCGGCGCGAAGGTCGGCGCCGATGACCGGGCGCACCTCGATCCCGATCTGCGAGCCGATGCTGTGGAGCGAAGGCCCGGATGGAAGCCGGTCTTCGGGCAGCACGGAAGCGCCCGGGGACATCTGCAGAAGCAGGGTGTCGGCCCCGGCGACCTCTTCCTGTTCTTCGGGCTCTTCCGGGAAGTGGCGGACGACGGCGCCTTCGTCCCCGGCCGTGCCGCTCGGCACGTGATCTGGGGGTGGATGCAGATCGGCGAGATCCTGCCGGTTGATGCGAACCGCGCGACGCTCGGCTGGGCCGGCAACCATCCGCACCTGGCGCGCGGGGCGGACCCGACGAACGTCCTCCTCGTGGCTGCGGATCGCCTGCGGCTTCCGGGAATCGGGCGCGGGGCTGTCTCGGGCGCGGCGCAGGCGGACCGTCTCGGCGAGTCCCGTGGGTGTCTCCCCGGCGCCTCTCACGGAGATCTGCCCAGTGCATCGCACGCGAGCCTGCCCGGAGCCGGCGTGTTCCCGCGCTTCGTGCCGGCTCTGCAGCTCACCGCGCCGGGCGCGGCCGGTGCTTCGACGTGGCGTCTCTCCAAGTGGTTTCATTCCGACGGGGGGCGCTCGACGCTCAGTTATCACCTCGATCGGAGGCGGTGGACGCGCGACGGCGACGGCGTCCTGTTACGCACCGTCGGCCGCGGGCAGGAGTTCGTGATCGACGCGGGCGACCATCCGGAGGCCGGACCGTGGATCGCGCATCTGATGAAGCAGGGTCTCGCGCCTGCCCGGTCGGCGCATCGGGCCGACGACCCCGCGCCAAGGACGCACCCGGTCGCACGAGGCCGGGAGGATCCGCGCGGGAGCGCGTGACGATCTTCTGCCGCGCTGTGCGGCCCAACGATCCGCTCGCTACCTCATCGGACCACGATCAGTTTCCCGCTCAGAGTCCTTCCCGGGGTCCTCAAGCGGTACTGATAGACGCCACCCGCGACCTCCCGCCCCTGTTGGTCCCGGCCGTCCCAATCGATGCCTCGAGCACCTGCGGCAAGACTCTCCGAGTCGATCGAGCGCACGAGACGCCCCTTGGCGTCGTAGAAGTCGAGCGCCACCTCGCCGCCCTGGCTCAGATAGAAGCGGATCGTGGTCCGCTCTCGCATCGGGTTCGGCAGATTGCCCCAGAGGATCGACTCGGTGGGGCCGACCACGCTGATGCTCCATGGACCGAAACGCTCTCGCTCACCGCCCCGGCCAATCGCCTCGATCCAGTAGTAGTATGTCTGGCCGGGCGCGACGCTGTTGTCCCGGTAGGTCTGGCGAGAACCTTCGGTGAGCTGGACTTCTGCCAGCAATGCGGGAACAGCCTCCCGGGCTTCCGTTCGGTAAACGCTGAACTGCGAGACGCTGGCATCGGCAGTGATGACCCAGCCCAACTCCACCCCGTACCCCTGCTGCTCCACTGACATCTCGGCCAGAAGAACCGGTACGGGCAGGCAGAGACCGGGTGTGCAGGGCGTGCCGTCGCCGTAGTAGGTGCCGCCCTGGGCAGCGCAGGTCGCCGGGGCCACGAGATCGCACAGGCCGTTCGGGAAGCAGCACGCACCATAGGCGATGATCTGGCACAGCGTCGGCGTGCAGTCGCCGCCGACGAATGAGCCGTCCGCCGTCTGGCAATCTGCCTGGATCGTCATTATGCAGCTTCCATCCGGGAAGCAGCAGGCACCCGCGGCGGGGCCGACCAAACAGGGGGTGAAGCCGGCCTGGCCGAACCCCAGGCAGCCGTAGCCCATGATCGGCTCTGCATGCGGCGGAACGCCGTCATCCAGGAAAAATCGATTCGTCGGGTCGGTATGCGGAATGACGCAGAAGGACTGAGGCTCGCCCCCGACGCCCGCGTAGGCGTAGCCGGCGAAGGCGAAAAGCTCGGTGATGGTGCTCGTTCGCGCACCGTCGGTGAAGCTCATGCCGATGTAGGTGTTGTCACCGGGCCAACCGTCCGTCGTGAGGAAGAACACTGCGGGCGTGGGCGCATCGCTGTAATCGATGTTGATCTCACCACCGTTGATGCTCGGATGACCGACGCCCCAGGCGCAGGCCTTCAGCCGCGGGCTGTTCTCGGGTGGGAACACCGCGTAGACCTTCCAAACCAGGGCGGCCGACACATCGCCTGGGGCCGAACCCATCGGGATCTCGTTGACGACATGCCAACAGGAGGCAGGCACCGGGGTCACGGGGGGCAGCTCCAGATCCGTCGACCAGGCTACGCCGGTGTTGTGCACGACGAGCACGCCGTTCGCGTTGGAGCCGGAACCCGAGAACGGGCAGGTCTCCACGCTGCACGGGACGCCGACGCCGAGCCAGTCGAACGAACACGCGGCCTGCGTCGTGATGCTGCAGTGGCCCGTGGCGATCTCGCAGCACGCGCCGATCGCCTCGGGCGGAGGCGGGCAGGTCTGCGGGCTGCACGGCACGCCGGCGCCGAGCCAGTCGAACGGGCACGCGGCCTGGGTCGTGATGTTGCAGCTACCCGTGGCGAGGTTACAGCACGCACCTGTCGGCGGAGGCGGGCAGGGCGAGGGGGAGCAGCCCGAGCCGTCGCCGTAGTAGGTGCCGCCATGGGCGGCGCACCACTCCGGCGTCTCGAGGGAGCAGACGTAGGCGACGCAGCACGCGCCCCGGTTCGTGGGCGGCGGGCACGGGTACGGAACGCAGTCGCCGCCGAGGTATGACCCGCCGGCCGTCCCGCAATCAGCCTCGGACAGCATCTGGCAGTAGCCCGTCGCCGGGAAGCAGCAGGCACCCGTGCCGATACCGATCGGGCAGGGGGTGAAGCCGGGCTGGCCGAACCCGAGGCAGCCGTAGCTCGCGATCGGGTCGGCATTCTGTGGAATCGCGTCATCCAGGAAGACTCGATTCATCTCGGTGCTGTGCGGAATGACGCAGAAGGTTTGCGGCTCGCCACCGAGGCCCGCGTAGGCGTAGCCGGCGAAGTCGAACAACTCGGCGACGTGAGTGGTCCGGACGCTGTCGGTGAAAGCCATCCCGATACACGTGTTGTCACCGGGCCAACCGTCGGTCGTGATGAAGAACACCTGGGGCGACGGAGCGCCGTTGTAGGGGATGACGACCCCGCCGCCGCCGGTGCTGGTGAGGCCGATGCCCCAGCCGCAACCCTTCAGCCGCGGGCTGCTGGACGGCGGGAACGCCGCGTAGACCTTCCACACCAGCGCGGCGGAGCTGTCGCCGGGGGCCGCGCCCATCGGGATTTCGTTGACGATGTCCGCGCAGGCAGGCGCCGGGCTCACGGGGGGCAAGGGGAGGTCTGTTGACCACTCGATGCCCGTGTTGTGAACCACGATCACGCCGCCCGCATTCGGGCCGTGGGTCGGAGGCGGGCAGGTCTCTACGTTGCACGGTACGTCGGCACCGAGCCAGTCGAACGGACACGCGGCCTCAGTCGTGATGCTGCAGTCGCCCGTGGCGAGGTCGCAGCACGCGCCGGTCGGCGGGGGCGGAGGCGGACAGGGCGAGGGGGTGCAGACCGTGCCGTCGCCGTAGTAAGTGCCGCCGTGGGCCGCGCACGTCTCTGGGGTCTCGAGGGAGCAGACGTAGTCGACGCAGCACGCGCTCTGGATCGCGGGCGGCGGGCAGAGGCCCGGCGCGCAGTCGCCACCGAAAAACGAACCTCCAGCCGTCTCGCAGCCAGGCTCGGCTACCATCGTGCAATCGCCATTCGGCAAACAGCAGGCACCCGTGACGAGGCCGGGCGGGCAAGGCGTGTCGCCGGGCTGGCCGAACCCGAGGCAGCCGTAGCCCGCGATCGGATCAACGTTCTGCGGAACCGCGTCATCCACGAAGAATCGATTCGCCTCGCCGCTGTGCGGAATGACGCAGAACGTCTGCGGCTCGCCGGCGGCGCCCGCATACGCGTAGCCGCCAAACCAGAAGAGCTCGTTTACCGTGTCGACCCGGGCGCTGTCGGTGAAGCTCATCCCGATGTAAGTGCTGTCGCCCGGCCAACCGGCGGTGGTGATGTAGAACACTTCGGGGGCCGGCGCGTCGTTTCCCTGGATGACGATTCGGCCGGCGCCGTCGCTGGTGAGGCCGATACCCCAGCCGCAACCCTTCAGCCGCGGGCTGCTGGACGGTGGGAACGCCGCGTAGACTTTCCACACCAGCGCGGCAGAAATGTCGCCGGGGGCCGCGCCCATCGGGATCTCGTTGACGATGTCCGCACAGGCAGGCGCCGGGCTCACGGGCGGCAAGGGGAGGTCTGTTGACCACTCGATGCCCGTGTTGTGAACCACGATCACGCCGCTCTCATTGGGGCCCGCGAGGGCGGGGAGGCTCGCGGTGCCCAGGACTACCAGGATCGCCAGGAACGCGAGCAGGGTGCGCATTGTCTTGACCTCCTTGGGTCGGCACTCCGTCGAGTGTGAATTCGAACACGAAGACCAGGAGGGATCCACCCGGTATGATACCACGTTCTTGCCTGACTGGGGACCCCGTCACGTTCCACGACAGGATGGTTGACATCTCAGTGGGCGATCATGCCGCTCGCGCCTACCGGGGCACCGAGGGAAGAGGCTGGAGTCCCCTCCTGGCCCGAGGTATGATCGTGGCGTCCCAGGTGTGGCGCGCGTCCCGACTCGCCAAGCGGACGGGCCGCAGTGAGCCGGGACAGCCTGCTCCCACTATCAGGAGATTGCCCATGTCGCTGCGGGTTCTCCTGTGGGTTGTGCTGCTTCGCATCTCCGCATTCGCCGCTTCGCCGTCGGACGCGCGCGTCTTTCCGGTCCACCCCGAACCTGGCGCTGATGAGACGGCGCTCGCGCGCTCCGCATGGCGGACCGCGGTCCGGGACACGCTCTGGGCGGACTCACTCCTCTACAGCTTCGAGCTGCCCGGCACCGTCTTCACGTTCGGTGATACGGTGCGCATGGTGTATGCGATCACGAATCAGCGGAGCACCCGGGTCTCCCTCGGGTTTCCGACGACCTGCCAGGAATGGTTCGCCATCTACCCGGATACTTGTGGACCCGGAGTGGAAGGTTGCCAGAGCGTCTGGCACTCCACCACCCTCTGCTATTACATGGAGACGGTCCTGGACATCGAACCCGGGGCCACGGCGCAGTTCGTCTTCGACTGGCGCCTGCATGCGCTCGAAGGATACCGCGTGCCCTCCGGACCGTACACGGCCTACGGCACGCTCTATAACGACCAGTTCGAGCAGCTTCTCCTTTCGATTCCGTTCACGATCGTCCCGTATGGTCCGCAGCCGATCCAGGACGCGCTGGATGCGGCCAGTGGGGGGGACACCGTACTGGTCGGTCCGGGCCTCTATCCGGAGAATCTTGTCCTGCTGCCTCGGCACGCCGGCGTCATCCTGAAGTCGTCGGCCGGTCCGCAGGCGACCATCCTGGACGGAGGCCGGCGGGGGAGCGTCATCCACGCCTACGGCACTCCGTCCAGCACGGTGATCGACGGCTTCACGATCCGGGGTGGCCGCAATGCCCGGACCACCGAGTTCTATCTGGCCGGTGAACCGGGCGGGGGCGTGACCTTGCTCGAGTCCGGTCGTCCCGTCATCCGGAACAGCATCATTCGGGACAATGAGAGCGCCAGCGGCGGAGGGATCTCCATCAATCACGTTTTCGGCGTACGGATCGAGGGCTGCTTGTTTCTGGACAACGTCGCGTCGGAGGCGGGAGGCGGATCTGGTCGGCACCGCTGGGTCTCGAAACCATGATCTGGGACGGACGCGAGGCAAGCGGGCGCAAGGCCCCAAGCGGGATCTACCTGGTCGACGTGCGCGAGGGCGGGAGGATTCGCGGTTCCGCCACCCTGGTGCGGATCTTGTAGCTGCGCCGCCCCGCTTCTGGGCCGCGGGAAACCAATGGGCCAGGAGTGGAGGCTGAACGGAGCCGCGCTCACCGGTTTCCCATCGGCCTGGCCGTCGAGCGCACGGAACGTCTGTTTCCTGAACCCGGCCGTGACCGGGGGTGAGGTCTGGATCAACATCCCCGGCCGTGCCTCCGCCCGACTGGAGGCGTTCGGCTTCGCGGGGTGGGTCCTTGACGGAGTGGACGCCCGCACCGGCGCTCCATCCACCGTCGGACTGGACCGGATGACCAGCCCCCGCCTCTCGGGATCCTGCTTCTTGCGCTGGGTGCCTGCCTTGACTCCCGCAGGAGACGCGGCTACCATTGCCCGCGGTGCTTGGGAGTGGGCGAGGTGCGTTCCTGAGACGTATCCGACACTCCTTGCTGGATTCGTGATCGGGACGCTTCTCTCCCTGAATTCTGGAGAAGGTCCTCATAGCGCACGTTCGAACCAGGTCGGGGCTCTCTTTCCGGCCGAACAGGAGGCTTCCGCCATGCGAGTCAGGACGATCTTCGGATGGGTTCTCTTGGTGCTGTGCCTGGGATGGCTTGCGACGCCGGTGCTGGCCGATCGCTCCGAGGCGAACGGCAACGCCGGCAATCCCGGCGTGCTGCCTCCGAACTCGAGCCCCCACGGGCATAGCTACGCGGAATGGACGGAATCACTATGGCAATGGATGGCTTCGATTCCACTGGACGTGCATCCGGGTCTCGATGAGACCGGAGCGAATATCGGGCAGGGTCAGTCCGGCTCCGTCTGGTATCTCCTGCCCAACTTCACCGGTGCCACTTCGGTGCGCACGGGCTGCATCCCATCGGGGAAGGCGCTCTGCATCGCTCTGATCGCGATGGAGGCCTCTACCCGAGAGGGATACGGGACAACGGAGGAGGAGCTCCGGGCGGCGGCCGCCGGCATCATCGACGGTGTCGAGAACCTGACCTGCGAGGTAGACGGGGTCTCTCTGCAGAACCTGGATCGCTACCGCTTTCAGTCGGCCGGGATGTTCAGCCTGACCGTACCTGAGGACAATGTGTTCGATCTCTGGGGAGTCCCGACCGATGCGGGAACCTACTACCCCTCAGTGAGCGATGGCTACTACGTGATGCTCGCTCCGCTGGCGGCGGGGGAGCACACGATCCACTTCCACGGTGAGATTCCGATGATCGGATATGCTCCGGACATCACCTATCACTTGACGGTCGCGGGTCAACCGCAACGGTCCCCGGGTGCTGACGGAGACACCGACGTCACGAGCTGGGGGGCAATCAAGGCTGCCCATTCCCACTAGTCAAGGGTACTGAGGCGTGAACAGCGGGGGCCTCTACCCCAGCCATTGCGGTGACGCAAGGACCGTTCAGGCTCGCGCCCCGGTCCGATTCGGGTCACACGGGCTCCCGCTGAATCTCTCCCGGGAATCCGGTCAGGAGCAGTTTGCCCAGATCGAGCCGGGTGGCGGCATGCTCAATGTCGATCCCGATGACCCGGCCCTGCGCGTCGTAGTCAACGGTAACACCGTCCGCGATCTCATCCGTCCTCGCGCTCAATTCGTCGGCGAGATCGATCGCCAGCGTATCTGTGTCGGCGAAGTAGGTGATCTTCATGGCCTGTAACTCCGGTCCGGGAAGGCGTTGTGAATCGTCTTTCCGTCCGCCAACGTTATCACGCGCAGAGGCCGCACCCCAAGCTCGGGGATGAGCCCCCAGAACCGAAGCCGGCCATCTGTTTGGACTTCCACGCGGATCGAGTTCTCGATGACCCGGATGCACCACTCCGGGCGGAGGTTCGGTCGTTTAGGCCGCACCCGAAACACGAAATTCCACGTGAACCGATAGTCGCTCATGGATCCTCGATCGGTGGGGAGATTCGCCCTCGCCGCCTCCAAGCTGCGGGGTGCCGGTGGGACGTGCCTCTGCTGTCAGCTCTGAGTCGCCTGATGTCACGGAGCCGATTTCATGCCCTTCGCCACACCGCAAGCTTTCGCCACTGTCAGCAGAGTGAGCGCTCTTCGGCGGCTCCGGAGACCCGCAAACCAGGGGGCTTGCGAATTCGCCAAACGACATGCATCATCGTGCCTTGCGCGGATCGTCGCCCGGCCGGAGGCAGACCGGGGCCCCCAGCGTCCGCGCGTCCCTCGCGACTGCGGGTCCCGCCCCGAGCGGATCCCGGCGAGGTGCGAAGGAACGGACGTGTCGACCCGCGGCCGGGGCAGGCGGTGACGGGAGGATTGTGGCGATGGCGGAAATCAAAGACTTCATCAGTCTGGCGGACTACACCCGCGAGGAGCTCACGACTCTGCTCGATCTTGCGGTCCGGTTGAAGGCGTCGGTTCGGGCGGGACGGCCGGAGCCTCGGCTCGCCGGCAAGGTGCTCGGCTGCATCTTCCACAAGCCGAGTTTGCGGACGCGGCTCTCGTTCGAAGTGGCGATGCGGCAGCTCGGCGGCGATTCGCTCTACATCACCGACGCCGAGATCGGGTTCGGCAAGCGCGAGTCGATCTACGACATCGGGCAGGTCACGAGCCGCTTCCTGGACGGGATCATGATCCGCACCTTCGACCAGGCCAAGGTCGTGGAGCTGGCCGAGGCCGCCCCGTCGCCGGTGGTGAACGGGCTGACCGACCTCGAGCACCCGTGCCAGGTGTTCTCCGATCTGCTCACCGTCAAGGAGCAGGGGTTGCCCCTCGACGGCATCAAGGTTGTCTATCTCGGGGACGGGAACAACCTGGTCCACTCCTGGCTGACCGCAGCCATGGCGTTTCATTTCGACTTCACGTTCGCCGGCCCGGAGGGCTATGACCCGCAGGCGTCGTTCCTCGAGCGGGCGCGAGCCAGGGCGAAGGGGAAGATCACCATCACGCGCGATCCGGCGGAGGCGGTGAAGGGCGCGCAGGTGATCTACACCGACACCTGGACCAGCATGGGGCAGGAGGCCGAGGCCGAGAAGCGGGCGCGGCTCTTCCCGCCATTTCAGGTCAATCCGAAGCTCCTGGCACTGGCCGCCCCGAAGGCGATCGTGATGCACTGCCTTCCGGCGCACCGTGGCCAGGAGATCACGGACGAGGTCATGGACGGCCCGCAGTCGGTCGTGTTCGATCAGGCGGAAAACCGGCTCCACGGGCAGAAGGCGATCCTGGTCCGGTGCCTCGGGGCGCCGACGAACTGACCGGGGACCGGGCGCGGGCCGGATGGGCGACGGCGGCCCTCGCCGCCGCCCTGGCCCTGGCCGTCGGTTCCTGCGCGCAGATCGAGCCTCCCAGCGGCGGCCCGGAAGACACCGAGCCGCCGCGGGTCACGGCGGCCTTCCCGGAGTCGGCGGCGGTCCAGGTGCCGCGGGGGGACAGCCTGGCACTCTGCTTCAGTGAGTCGGTTGACCGCCGGGCCGTGGAGGAGGCGTTCGTCTTCTCCCCGCCCGTGGAGTACCGCGAGCGATCGTGGAAGGAGAACACCTGGATCCTCCGGCTTCGCGAACCGTTGCGCGAAGGAGTCACCTACGCCGGACTCCTGGGCATCGGCGCGAAGGACCATCATGGCGTCGCCCTGAAGAAGCCGTGGAGCTGGGCGTTCTCCACCGGCGACTCGCTCGACACCGGGTCGATCTCAGGCAAGGTGGTCGGCCAGCGCTTCCCGGGGCGCGGGGCTGCCGTCTACGCGTGGCTCTGGGATCCGGCGGTTCCCGATACGACGCGGGAAGGGCCGCCGCCCGATCCGCTGCGGGTGGGGCAGGCCGATCCGCAGGGAATCTACGAACTGTCCTATCTTCCGCGCGGCCGCCCGCTGCGGATCTGCGCCCTCTATGACCGGAACAGCAACCGCGCGTTTGACCGGGAACAGGATCGTTGGGCGGTGCTCGACGAGCCTCTGGTCGTGCCGGACACCGGGAAGGTGCAGACGGGCATTGACCTCTTCCTGGCCGCGGCCGATGAGCCCGGGACGGTCGCCGGCACGCTCGCGGACTCTTCCTGCCTGCGCTCGAACGCGGTCAAACTGCTGCGCGATGCGCGCGCGCGGCGGGATAGCCTGCGCGGCTGGCTCGACGGCGACATCGCCGAGCCTCCGGACCTGCCGGGCATCTCGGCGGCCCGGCGGATCGAGCCCGGGAGCGCGGACTTCGACAGCATGGGGGGAACCGCGGTGGAACTCACCGCGGACGACTCCCTCCTGATCGGCCGCGAGTATCTGCGCCTCGATTCGCTGGAGGTGGCGGCGCGCGCGGACAGCGTCTACTGCGCCCTTCCTTTGATCGTGCGCCTGCTGGAAGGGGACAGCACGCTGGTGCGCGAGGCCAGCGGCGGCCGCTTCTCCTGGGCCGATGTCCCGCCCGGGATCTACCGGCTCTTCGGGTTCCGCGATCTGGACAACAATGGCCAGCCCGGCGCCGACGAACCATCCGTTCGCTGGAAGCACGCCCTGGAGCTGCTGCCGTTGCGGACGCTGGGCGATCTCGAGTTGGAGTTGCCCTCCGGCGAGACCCGGTCGGGCGTGGAGACGGAAACGCCGGGGGCGATTCCTGCGGATACCCTTCGTGAGAACGGGGAGAGTCCGTGACACGGAGGACGCCGCGAGGCGACGCGTCGTCGGGCTCGCCACCGGGGCAGGGAGGCAAGCCATGAAGCGCCAGGGGGCGCGGAGAGACGGACGGACGCTCTCCGGGTATCCGTTTCTCAAGGTCGACGGGGCCGGCAACGACTTCGTCCTTGTGGATGCGCGCGGAGAAACGATCCCGCGGCCGTCGCGGGCCGCGGTGCGGAGGCTGCTCGACCGCCATCGGGGAGTCGGCGGCGACGGCCTGCTTCTCATCTGCGACGATCCGGTCTCCGGCGTGCCTCGCGTCCGCTTCCAGAACCCCGATGGAGGAGTCGCCACGTTCTGCGGCAACGGCGCGCGTTGCGTCGGTCTGGTGTTGCTCCAGAAGACGCGGCGGGACTCGGTGGCGTTCCGGCTCGGCCGGATCCAGGTGATCGCCCGGCGTTCGCGTCCGGGAAGGGTGCGCGTGCGTGTCCCGAATCCGCGTCCGCTGCCGCTCCCGGAGGGGTGGCCGCCGATCTCCGATTCCGAGCTCGCGTCTCGCCCGGAAGCGGCCCCGGGCTCGGGGAGGCGAAGGCCCGTTCGGACCGTCCGCGCTCGAGAGGCCGGAGCGCCTCCGCCGGCCGGCGGCTGGTACGACACCGGTGTGCCCCACTGGATCGTGCCGGTGACTGCGATCGACACCCTGGATCTCGCCGCGCTGGCGCGTCCGCTCCGGGCTTGGCCGGCGCTTGGCGCCGGGGGCACGAACGTGGACGCGGTGGAGGTTCGCGACGGCGTGGTCCATGTGCGCACCTGGGAGCGCGGCGTGGAAGGAGAGACCCTGGCGTGCGGCTCCGGACTCGTGGCCGCCGGACACTGGGCCGCCACCGCGTGCGGCGTGCCGCTGCCGGTGAACCTGGTCACCGTCGGCGGCGACCGGCTGGTCCTCGAAGCCGATCCCGGCGGGCGCCACCTGTGGCTGGAGGGGCCCGCCCGAGTGGTTTTCGAGGGGAGGCTGGCCGCGGAACGGTCCAAGCGGTAGCATCCGCGAACCACGGAACCAGGGAAGCGCGGACCGCGCGACGGGAGAGCGCCGGGGCGTCCCGGCAGGAGGGATCCGATGTTCGAGGGACTGACGGTCGCCATGGTCACTCCGTTTCGCGACGGCCGCGTCGACTGGGAGGCGGCCGACCGGATGTTCGACCATCTGCTGGCCGGAGGCGTGGACGGCATCGTGCCGGTGGGGAGCACCGGCGAAGGTCCGACGGTCTCGCTCGACGAGCGGCGGGAGATGTTTCGCCGGGCCCGACGTCACTGCGGCACGCGTGCGTTCGTGCTGGCCGGGACCGGCACGAATGATACCTCCTCCACCATCGCCTTGACCCGCGCGGCCAAGGAGGATGGGGCGGACGGCGCCCTGGTCGTCACTCCGTACTACAACAAGCCGACCCCGGCCGGCATGATCGCGCACTTTCGCCGCGTCGCGGAGGAAGGCGGGCTTCCCGTCTGTCTGTACAACGTCCCCGGTCGAACCGGCGTCTCGCTCGCGCCGGAGACGGTGCGGCAGCTGGCGGCGATTCCGGGCGTGGTCGCGCTCAAGGAAGCGTCGGCGTCCCTCGATCAGGTGAGCGAGATCTGCCGGGACACGCCGCTCACGGTCCTCTCGGGCGATGACACCCTGACCCTGCCGATGCTCGCCGTCGGTGCGCGCGGAGTGATCAGCGTGATCGGCAATGTGGTGCCGGCGCCGATGAAAGCGATGATCCGCGCCTTCGAGCAGGGGAATGTCGCCGAGGCGCGGCGGATCCACCAGGCGCTCTTCCCGCTGGGGCGGGTCCTCTTCGTCGAGAGCAACCCGGGACCGGTCAAGCACGCCCTGGCGACGCTCAACCTGATTCGAGACGAGCTGCGACTACCGCTGGTGCCGGTCACGCCGGAGTCGGCGAAGAAGATCGACACGGTGCTTTCCTCCCTGTCGCCCGAGTTCGCTCCGCGCGGGGCGAGTGCGCGATGAACCCGGTGGGGCGGCCGCTGCGGGTGGCGGTCATCGGCGCCGCCGGGCGGATGGGGCGGTTGCTCTGCGAAGCGATCGAAGCGGCCCCGGACCTGGAGCTGGCGGCGCGCGTCGATGTGCGGGGGACCGGGGTCGTTCCCGAGGAAGAAGTGGATCGGGCCCGTCTCCGCGGCGGCAAGGAGACCGGCAGCTATGCGCCCGGTCTCTTCGCGTTCGTGGCGGGGACCGTCGATCTTGCCGTCGAGTTCACGCGCGGCGACGCCCCGGCCCGGATCGGTCCGCAGATCGAGGAGATCGGATGCGCGTGGCTATCCGGCACGACTGCGCTGACCGCGGCGTCGCAGGCGGCGCTGGAGGCGGCGGGGCGCAAGGTCGCGGTGCTCTCCTCGCCGAACATGAGCCTCGGCGCGGCGATCCTGCGGATGCTGGTCGAGCAGACCGCGCACATCCTCCCCCCGGACTGGGAGCTGGAAATCGTGGAGTCGCACCACGCCGCCAAGCTCGATGCGCCGAGCGGAACGGCGAAGGCGCTCGGCGAGGCCTGGACCGCGGTGCGCGGCGGGGAGTTCGTCTACGGTAGATCCGGATTTCCGGGGCCGCGTCCGCCCAGGGAAGTGGGGATCCACGCCGTGCGCCTGCCGGGTGGCGTGGGGGAGCACCGGGTACTGCTGGGCGCGATGGCGGAGTGCCTCGAACTGACGCACCGGGTAGCCGACCGGTCCGTCTTCGTGGCGGGCGCACTGACCGCCTTGCGCTGGCTGGCGGGCAAACCGGCCGGTCTCTACACGCTGCGCGACTGGGTCGGGGATCAGCTCCTGCGGACCGAAACGCGATGAGGGTCTACTCGCCGGCTGCCCGGTTCACCGCCTTGGCGAGGCGGGACTTCATCCGGTCGACGGTCTTCCGGTGCATGACCCCCTTGCGGGTGGCGTTGTCCAGCACCGAATGGGCCGTGCGGAGGGCCTTGGGCGCCTCTTCGGCGCCGAGATTGGCCTGCAGCTTCTTCACCGCGCCGCGGACCTGGGACTTGACCGTCCGGTTCTTGAGCCGGTCCCGCTCGTTCGTACGCACCCGCTTCTTGGCGGAGGCATGATGGGGCATCGATCTCTCTCCTCTCGGATCCGTTCCGCCTCCCCGGGCGCGGTCCACCGACCGGTCCCCGTTCGGGACGCAAAGTGGGTCTGAAGCTACCATTCACCAGGCCAGGACGTCAAGGTCCGGGTCCGCGCTCCGATCCCGGGCTCAGTCTGCGACTCCGGCCGCGACCCGGGCTGCCGACGGGAGGGCGTACCGGGGTCCAGCCGGCCGTTCGGAGCGTCGGATGGCCCCGCCTGGGGCTGGCGCTCCTCTCCGGGGTCATGCTGGCGCTGGCGTTTCCTCCGGTGGGTGCGCGTTGGGTGGTCCTGGCAGCCCTGGTGCCGCTGT
Source organism: uncultured bacterium (assembly GCA_964473865.1). Classification (GTDB taxonomy): domain Bacteria; phylum Eisenbacteria; class RBG-16-71-46; order CAIMUX01; family CAIMUX01; genus CAIMUX01. Next base: position 50,007 of record CAYYQN010000033.1, read on the forward strand.
TGCTGGCGGCGTTTCCACCCCGCCGGTCCGGATGGGGTGCCCACGGTGCCCCGGGCCCGGGATTTCGCCAGCGCTTCCTGCTTGGGTACCTTTGTGGGGTCTCCTTTTTCGCACTGCTCCTCTATTGGCTTCTCCTGATCCCGGGAGAGGAGATGACGTTGCCGTGGCTGATGGCGCCGGCGCTGCTCCTCCTCTCTTCCTATATGGCGCTCTTCTACGCTGTGGCTACCGCCCTGGGCGGCCTGGTTGAGGACCATGCCGGCATTCCTGCTCCCTGGTCGTTCCCCGTCATCTGGGTCGTCATGGAACAGGTGCGCGGCAGCGGCGTCCTGGGGTTCCCGTGGGGCCTGGCCGGATACGCCTTCGCTCCGCACCCGTCAGTGATCCAACTTGCGGCATGGACCGGAGTCGAGGGGATTACCCTCTGGGTCCTGGCGGTGAATGCGGCTCTCTTCTCGGCGGCCCGGACGTGGCTGGAGGGCCGGCCGAGATCCGCGCTCGTCGGCGCGGGAATCGCGCTGGCGATTGCGGTGGCGGTGCCGCTCTTTGGCTCGGCGGTTGTCGGGCGCGCGCCGACGGATTTCGTGACCCCGATCGCTGCCCCGGCCGGCGCCTCCCCCGGCGTGGCGGGCGAGACCGGTTTGGGACCGCCGGCCGGCGCCACCCCCGGCGCGGCGGACGAGCCCGGTTTGGGGCCGGCGGCCGGCGGCACCGCCCGTGCGGCGGACGAGCCCG
>CAYYQN010000034.1:0-36270 GCA_964473865.1 uncultured bacterium
CTCGGTCGGCGACTACTCTTCGAACAAGAAGATGGTGGTGCTGAAGTAGCCGGACTCCGGTTTCCACGATCCATCCAGCAAGGGGGCTCGGGCCGTGCGGCCCGGGCCCCCTTGGCATAGCGGCACTCGGCCGCGTGCCGTCTCGTGCCGGCGGCCGGCGATTCGGTTGACGGCGCAGACTCGGCCGGGTTCAAATCCCCCCATGGATGATTCGTCAGCGGGCAGGTCCGAGAGGGGGCAGCCGGGATTCGATCCATCGTGGAGTGCGACCGCCGCCGTGGCAGCCGTGGCCCTGCTCTTCCGCCTGTGGCACCTGGCCGAGTTCGCCCGCCTCCCCTGGTTCCGGGTTCTGCAGATGGACGCGAAGTACCACGCGGAGTGGGCGGCGCGCCTGGTGCACGGTCACGGGGCCGACCCGCAGGTGTTCTTCCGCGCTCCCGTCTATCCGTACTTCCTTGCCCTGCTCCAATCGATCACCGGCGAGGTGCTGTGGACGGCGCGGCTGGTGCAGATCGCGCTCGGGCTACTCACCGTGGCGCTTGTTCACCGTCTGGCGCTGCGCCTGCTGCCCGGCCGTTGGAGCCTGGCCGCGGGGATGCTGGCCGCCCTGGCCTGGGTGCCGATCCTGTACGAGACCGAGCTGCTTCTGGAACCGTTGGTGGCGTTTCTGACCACCCTGGTGCTCTTCCTGGCCGTGCGCACCGGACGACCGCCCGGGATCCCGGCGCTGCTCGGTTGGGGCGCGCTTGTCGGACTCGCGACGGCCACCCGACCGAACGCGCTCGTTCTGCTCCCGCTGCTTCCGCTCTATGCGGCGGTCTTGTCGTTCCGGGCATCGGTAGCGCCTCGGGCCTCGGGCCGGCCGGCCGGGCACGGTCCGCGAAGCGTGCCTTCCCGAGCGAAGAGGAGCCGCGCACCTTGGCTGCGATGGCTTCTGCGGCCGGTGCTGGTCTTCGGTCTCGGCTTCCTCGTGCCCATTCTGCCCATCTGGCTGCACAACGCCCGGCACGGGGATCCGGCGACCGTCCTGGCCTGGCAAGGCGGCATCAACCTCTATCTCGGGAACAACCCCGCTGCGAACGGCTGGTCCGCAACGGCTCCGGAGATGCGCACCGACTGGCAGGGCGGATTCGAGGACGCCATTCGAATCGCCGTGGAGCGGACCGGCGACGCGACTCTTCGGCCATCCCAGGTCTCGAGTTACTGGGCGCGGGAGGCGGGGCGTTTCTGGCGGCAGGATCCACAGCGGGCGATCGGGCTCACGGCGACGAAAGCCCTCCTCTTCTGGGGCAACGCCGAGATCAAGAACAACGAGGACCCGCGTTTCCTGCGTCATACGATGGCGAGCCTGCGCTGGCTTCCGGTCTCGTTCGGGCTGCTCGCACCGTTCGCCTTGGTCGGGCTGGTTCTGGCGTGTCGCGCGGGCGCACGTTTCCGTCTCCTCGCCGCGTTTGCGGCAGCCTGGTTCCTTTCGATCGTCCCGTTCTTCGTCTGCGCCCGCTATCGTCTGCCGGTGACCCCAATCCTGCCGGTGTTCGCCCTGCTGGCGATTCGTTCCGCAACTCAGTGGATTCGCGCCCGGCGATGGCGTTCGCTGCTGCCCGCGGCCGCCGCGGTGCTGGCGCTCTACCCGTTGCTGTACGCTCCCCGGGCGGGGGTCGATTCCGGCGGCTTCTTCCAGGCCTGGAGGAATCTGGGGGACGCCGAGAGCGAGCTGGGAAACTGGAACGCGGCGGTGGATGCCTTCCAGCAGTCGGTCGGTCTCAATCCGCGATACGTGGCCGCCTGGAACAACATGGGCCTCGCCCTGCAGCAGCTGGGCAGGCTGGCGGAGGCGGAGCATTCGTACCGCGCGGGTCTCGCGGCGGAACCGGGGCATCCCACGCTGCGGAAGAACCTCGGCCTGGTCCTGGAGGCGCAGGGGAAGCTCCCGGAAGCGGAGGAGACCTACCGCGAGGTCCTCCGGGACCAGCCCCAGGCCTGGGACGCGGTTCTCCTTCTCGCGGGCGCGCTGGAGAAGCAGGGGAAGCGAGAGGAAGCGGCCGCTGCCTGTCGCAGCGCGCTGCAGCAGGAGCCCCGGTTGGTCCCGCTGCGGGAGCGGCTGGCGACGCTGCTGCGCGCCCTGGGCCGGCCGGACGAGGCGGACGCGGTCTTGCGCGAAGGGGACCGCGGGCCTTCCGGCGGTCGGAACGATGGCGCTCCCGGCCCCCGCCCGGAGCCCGCGAAGCGCAGGAGCCCAAGGGAATCGGGGAATTGACACCTCTCGCGGGGGGGTGGTAGATTGCCCACATACCGGGGGTTTGGGCAGACGGGTTTGGGGGGGGTCGCATGAGTCCTCACTGGTCTCGATGGCATTCTGCGGGAAGGCTACTTTCGGTCGGGTCGGTCCTGCTCTTCCTCACCATTCTTGCCGTCGGGCTCTGCGGGCCGGGATGCCGGGACGACCTGGCCGTGCCGGTCGATCGCAACCTCCCGCCGCAGACGGTCTTGACCGGAGTGCCGGGTGACAGTACGACCAACTTCTACCGGCTGCACCTCTACTGGAACGGCTACGATCCGGACGGCGAGGTCGTCGGCTATGAATGGGCCATCACCGACTCCCTGCCGCCCGTGACCGACATCGAATACGCCTACACGACTCGAACCGATTCGATCTTCCGGTTCAACGTGGAGGAGAGCCGGGAAGTCCTGGGCCATCGTTTCTATGTGCGGGCCGTCGACAACGAGGGGAAGCGGGACCCGATTCCGAAGTGGACCTTCTTCGCGGTCCGCAACAACTGCGTCCCGACCTGCTGGTTCACCGTGGCGGAGGCGGTAGGCCCCAACGGGGAAGTCCGCCCGCTGACATCCACCGACACGTTTGCGCCCTCCGACACGATACCGGCGGGATGGGGACTTCGCTTCAGCTGGACCGGTGCGGACTGCGACCGCGCCATCAGCCCCGACGGGCGCGTGGAGCTCGTCGGAAGGGTGGTGGGATACGATCGTAAGCTGCTCCCGATCGAGCTGAACTGGATTCAAGGGATCTCAACGCAGACTTCGATCCAGTATGCGGCCGGGGTGCTCCGCAGCGAGAGCTACGAGATGCGGGTGCGGGCGCGCGATGATGCCGGCTTGACCGGGCCGGACCCTGCCTTGCGGACGTTTGTGTGGAACTATGACCCCGTCACTTCCTTTGAACGCGGCCTCTTGCCGGGCTATCCGGATTCAGTGCCGATCTTCTACGCCAGCATCTCCGGTACCTCGGGTGAGTACCTGCCCTACACCGAGGGCGACACCCTTCCCCTGGTGCAGTCCGGAGTGACGATCCGGACGACCGTCCGCGCGACGGACCCCGACCCCCCCTACACGATCGCCGCGGTGCAGGCTCGGCTCGTGAGAGACGCGGACTTCTGGACGGAGCTTGGGCCGGATCGGGTCTTCAATGATGCTGACCGGCCGAACTTCACGGGCGACTACCGCCTCATGGCCCGGTCGCTGGACGGACGGGACCGGTGGGATGGGACCCCGGCCCTGATCCGGTTCAGCATCAACAAGTCGGCGCGTTACGTCCGGGAGTGGGAATTCAACTCCGTGCCGGTCGTTCAGCGTCCGCTCGAGGGGGCCGAGTATGCCGCGAGCGGTCGGGACACCATGACCATCCGGTTCGCCGCGCACGACCCGGATTACGACCCGACGGTCAATACCGACGGGTTGCGGTTCCAGTACCGCTGGGAGTCGTACCCGCTGCCCGAGGGCGGACAGGGAACCGAGGTCCTTTTCTCCATGGACTGGACGCTCGGCACCCGCATCCCGGGTCCGGACCCGGTGTTTGGCTTTTCCGAGGCGCTGACGAGCGCCCGGCTGCCCGATCCGACACCCTTGGATCCGGGACCGACCTTCCTTCCCGGCGATTACACCTTGGTGGTGCGGTCCCGCGAAGCGTTCCCCCTGCCGGCGGACGTCGATCGCTACGGGTACCGGGTGTCTGAACGGACGGTCCATTTCCGCCTGCGGTAGCCACGGCCACAGACCGCGCGCCGGCCGGCAGACTAGGGAGACTACCAATGAAGAAGATACAGATTCCCCGGATCCTGGCCCTGATCGGGGTGGTGCTGCTCCTGGCGCAGTCCGGGTGCCTGCTCATTCCCGATGACAAGGTGGAGGGCGAGCGGATCGCCAATCTCCGTCCATCTGTCCGCATCACCGGAGGCGCTGCGACCCCGGACCCGGTCGGGGTCGACTACAAGGTCCAGTTCTTCTGGAGCGGCAGCGACGCCGATGGCGTGATCAGCTTCTATCAGTGGGCCGTCGACGACACCGTCTCGGAAGGGGCGTGGCGCGACACCACCGGGTTCTCGGCCCGTTTCAACTTCAAGGCCGCCCGGCAGGTGTCGGGCAGCACGACGCTCTTTACCGACTGGCACACCTTCTACATTCGGGCGATCGACAACGAGTACTCGTTCTCCAAGCCCGTGAAGCGCTACTTCAACGCGCGGACCATCGCCCCGACGTCGCGGATCACCTTTCCGACGGACCTCGAGTCGCCGGCGCAGCTCCAGCGGACGGTCGCCGTGCGCTGGGAAGGAGAGGACACCGACTCCTCTCGGCCGGACCACAAGCCCGAGTACTTCGAGTACAAGCTGGTTCGTCTCGCCACCATCCCGGATCTGGAGCGGGCCTATATCGACTCCCTGATCCGAGGGGAGAACCTGCTGGACAGCCTCGGAATCGGGTCGAAGAGCAAGTGGATCCGAGTGCCGCGGACGACCACGCAGGTGACCCTGCGAGACCTCCCGGCCGACGGCCTCTTTGCCTTCGGAGTCCGGGCGGTTGACGAGGCCGGCGCGATCGAGCCGTCCCTGGAGGTCAACCGCAACTACATCGCGTTCGCTGTCACCGGGGCGGCGTCGCAACCGATTGTCCGCATTACGGAACTGTCGCTGGGGACGTTCAGCTTCCCCGGGGATGGAAGCGTGTGGGAGCTCAGCGTGCCGCCGGGAGTGCCGCTCCGATTCAGCTGGGTCGGCGATGCGCGGGACTACGGTTCGCTGCCGGGTAACGTGAACTACGCGTTGGACATTCCCGACCCGGAGAACGAGTCGTTGCGCGACCCGAAGGGAATCGGCGGTTGGATCGGCTGGGGCCGCTGGCGGAACAACCAGGCGCCGTTCACGTTTTCGATCGAACAAGGGGGAACGACCCACTACCTCTACGTACTGATGCGCGACATCAGCGACAGCCGTTCCTCGACGCGACGATGCATCATCCGGATGAAGGTGGTGCCGTTCACGTTCTCCAAGACGGCGCTGGTCGTCGATGACGCGCGCTTCGGTTCGGGCGTCTACGACGAAGCCCACGACGCTTTCCTCAACCGCAGCATCCTGCACCGCCTGCGCGGGTTCGACAACGTGAACGACTACCAGATCTGGCGGGCGTTCCGGGAGGGTGGCACCTCGCCACAGGTCCTCCGACTCGAGGATGTGGCGGATTATCAGACCGTGGTCTGGAGCCTCAATCTCGGCACGAGCATCCACAACGGTCTGGGGGTAGCCCGCAACGAGGCGGTTCTTTCGAGCTTCCTGAAGGCCGGTGGGCGGCTCTTCATGTTCGGCCAGCCGATCGTCGGCATGAATCTCAACCAGGTGGCCTACCCGCGAGACCCGCCCGAGTCGACGACGGACAAGGACCGTCTCTACTACAAGTTCCTGTACATGCAAAACGAGATCGTCGCGGGCATCCTGAGCACCGGCGAGACCTGCTACTCCGCGAAGAGCGGGCTCTATGTGGCTCGTTCCGCGAATCCGGCCTACCCGGATCTGTTCCTCGACGAGCAGAAGTGGAACCCGATGCTGGTGCAGGAGGGCGAGTACAAGGGGGGAATCCGCTGGGAGGGGAACATGGTCTGGATGAACCAGGTTCCCGCCCAGTACGAGGGTCTCGACACCTTGTATACTGCGCAAACCTGGAACCGTTCGATCCGTTCGCAGTGCGGGACCTATCCTTCGCCGGTTGAGGGCGCCATCATCGCAGCGCGCTACGAGTCGACGGCGGCCGACACTCTGGAGGGGCGGCAGCACGGACGGACCTTGTACTTCGACTTCCAACCCTGGTGGTTCCAGGAGAATCGCATGATGGACGCCGGGACCGCGGCGGTGAACTGGCTGTTCACCGGACGGGACCAGTAGCGTGAAACGTCGGACCCGCCCGGCACTCGATCGGGCGGGTCTTCCCGGGAAGGGTGGGTCCGTTGCGGACAGGTACGGTGGGAGGTTGCATGAAGCCTGGGATTGGTCGGGGAGGCAGGCAGGCGGGGGCGGCAGGGCCGATCATCGGGCTCGTTCTTTTTGTCGTGTGCGTCGGGCCCGGGGCGGCCGCGGTCTTCGATGTTCCCCCCACGCTCGGCGACCGGCGCGTGGAACTGACCTGGCAACCGGATGCCGATGACCCGGTCTACAACGGCAACACCATTCTGGAGATCTCGCCGCGCTGGACGACGATTCACGCCGCCGGGCGAGCGGTGAGGTCGATGGTATCGAGCGGCGACGGCTCGACGATCTACTCCGTGGCGGCGGGCGAGAACGTGCTGCGCGGATGGAACGTCGCCGACGGCGTGGTCACGGTCGATCTTCCTCTCGGCTCCGGTGATCCGGTCACCATGATGCCCGTGGCCCTGACCATGCACTCCTCCGACATCCGGATCCTCGGTGCGCGCTCGAACGGGGATCTCTGCCTCTGGCGGCTGGATCGTCCGGGCCCGCCGCAGGTGATACCGGGAGGGACCGGGATGCGCGCCCTCCGTTTCTTTCCGGGCCTGCGCGACACCTCCGCCTTGAGCTTCGTCTCGGTCGGGGTCGACGACACGGTGCGCGTGTGGAGCGCGCCAGGCCAACTGCTCGGCCGGGGGTACGTGATTCCGATCGTCGGGGGCGCAACCGACGGGTTCGACATCACGACGGACCGCAAGCTGATTGCCGTGGGCACGCAGACCGGTGAAGTCCGCGTCTACAATATCGAGACCCCGCCGGACACGCCGATGCTCCGCCTCACGGGCCACGGGGCGGCGGTCACCGGCCTGACCTTCTCGCGGGGCCGCCGCAAGCTGGCCTCCGTGGACCAGAACGGCCGGGTCTGCATCTGGAAGATACCGGAAGGGACCCTGCTGGCCACGGCGGAGACGGGCGCCGCGGCCCCGGCGGTGTCTCTGTCGCCCCCGGATGGAAAGATCCTCATGATCATGACTGCGGATGGCAGGATCGAGGTCCGCAGCGGTGATACCGGGATGGTCTATCGAGCGGAGCCCGTCATGCAGCCGCCGGGTGCGCGGGAAGTCACGCAATCGATCCTCGCCGGCGATGGCGTGCGCACGGTGGTTGGGGACGATGACGGCGGGATCACCGTCGTGCAGGCCGGAGACTGCCGGCCGGGGGCCGGCCAACCCAGCTGCTTCGGCGGCTACATGATCTGGCGCGGGCGCACGACCAAGGTCGAGGACCAGAAGCTGCTGCGCATCTACAACTACAGCGACTCGACCTGGACCTTCGCCGGCGGGGTGCGGGCCTTCTCCGACCCGGACTCGATCATTGCGCGCAAGAACCCGCGGGTGCCCGGGCAGGAGCCGATGGACGACTTCGAGGTCAGCGGACCCCCCAACGGAGTGCCGTACTACTACAGCGTCACGCGTTTCGACGTGCGGTATTTCGAGGGGGGCGTGTTCCCGGTCTTCCCCGACTCCACGGTGGCGGTGTGGAACGGCTTCTTCCGCGATCTTGCGGACGGTCCCCCGACTGCGATCGTGGCGGAGGCGATTCCGCGGTCAGAGCCTCCCTTCCTCGGCTCCGTGATCGTCGTGCCCAACCCGTACGAAGCGGGAAAGGTTCCGTGGGAGCAATCCGGCGAGATGCATGTCGAGTTCCGCAACCTCCCGGAGACGGCCACGATTCGCATCTATACGCTGGCCGGAGACCTCGTGCGGGTCCTGGAGCATGGTCGCGGCCGGTACCAGGAGCTTCGCGACGCTTCGGCGTGGGACCTCCGGAATTCCTCGGGTCGGCGCGTGACATCGGGCGTCTACGTCTACCAGGTGGAGACGAAAGCCGGAAACGGCCTGCCCGGTGAAGTGGCGCAGGGATACTTCACGGTCGTATTCTAAGCCGGATAGGTCCGGGCCAGGCATCAGGCGGGAGAGGGGATGAGCCTCTCCCGCCGTCGAGTTACTTCCCCGGGGCCGTCGGCTGGAACGGTCCGGAGAAGCGCGATACGGAACCTTCAAACGGAAAGCGGGATCAGGACGACGGCAGTCGGGCAGGGGGGAAGCAAGAGATGAGTGCCAAGTACGTATACTTCTTCGGCGACGGCAAGGCTGAGGGCACCGGCGCCATGCGGGATCTGCTCGGGGGGAAAGGGGCGGGGCTCGCGGAAATGACCAACGCCGGCGTGCCCGTGCCCCCGGGATTCACCGTGACGACAGAGACCTGCAACCTCTTCTCCGCATCGGGCGGGAAAGTCCCCGCGGAGGTCGCGGAGCAGCAGGCCCAGGCCGTCCGTCGCCTCGAGGATCTCCTGCATCGCAAACTGGGAGACCCGGCGGACCCGCTGCTCGTCTCTGTCCGATCCGGCGCGAAGTTCTCCATGCCGGGGATGATGGACACCATCCTGAACCTCGGCCTCAATGACCAGACCGTGCGCGGACTCGCCGCCCGGACCGGGAATCCCCGATTCGCCTGGGACTCGTACCGGCGCTTCCTGTCCATGTTCGGGAATGTCGTGCTCAACATCTCCAAGGAGGAGTTCGAGGAGGGGATCCGGGAGGTCAAGCGCCGGAAGGGAATCGAGTCCGATCTCGAGCTGACGGCGGAGGACCTGGAAGCCCTGTCGACGGCCTTTCAGCGGATCATCCGCGAGCACACCGGCCGCGACTTTCCGCAGGATGCGCGCATTCAGCTGGACATGGCGCGCGACGCCGTCTTCCGCTCCTGGAACAACGATCGGGCGATCTTCTACCGCAAGCAGCACAACATCTCGGAGAGCCTCGGCACGGCCGTGAACGTCCAGGCGATGGTCTTTGGCAACAAGGGCAAGAACTCCGGCACCGGTGTAGGCTTCACGCGGAATCCGGCGACCGGGACCCGGGAGTTCTACGGCGAATACCTGCTGAACGCGCAGGGCGAGGATGTCGTGGCCGGGATCCGCACTCCCAAGCCGATCGCCGAGCTCGAGAAGGAGATGCCGAAGGTCTACGCGCAGCTGCGCGAGATCACCGGCCGCCTCGAGAATCACTACCGGGACGTGCAGGACTTCGAGTTCACCATCGAGGACGGGGTGCTCTTCATGCTGCAGACGCGCAGCGGCAAGCGCACGACCCAGGCCGCGGTCCGGATCGCCGTGGAGATGGTCAACGAAGGGCTGGTCACGAAGAATGAGGCCCTTCTGCGGGTGGAACCCGCCCAGCTCGACCAGCTCCTGCATCCGCGGATCGACCCGCAGGCGGCGGTCACGGTGCTGGCGAAGGGCCTGGCGGCTTCCCCCGGCGCTGCGGTCGGCGAAGTGGTCTTCGATCCGGACGAGGCGGTGGAGATGAAGGCGGCCGGGCGCCAGGTCATCCTGGTGCGAAATGAGACCAACCCGGACGACATCCATGGCATGGATGCCGCGCAGGGGATTCTCACGGCCACCGGAGGCATGACCTCCCATGCGGCGGTGGTGGCGCGCGGCATGGGGAAGTGCTGCGTGGCGGGTTGCTCCGGGGTGCGAATCCACGAGACCGAAGGGTACCTGCAGGTCGGCGATCGCCAGGTCCGGAAGGGAGATCTCCTGACCCTGAACGGATCCACCGGCGAGGTGCTCCTGGGCCGGGTTCCGACCATGGAACCGGAGGAGAGCGGGGAGTTCCGCACGTTCATGAGCTGGGCCGATGAGGTGCGAGGCCTGCGCGTGCGCGCCAACGCCGACATCCCTCGCGACGCCATCGCGGCGCGCAACTTCGGAGCGCAGGGGATCGGTCTCTGTCGCACGGAGCACATGTTCTTCGCCGAGGAGAGGCTGCCCTGGGTGCAGCAGATGATCATCTACGCGCCCCTGGCCAAGCGCCAGCGGGCGCGCCGGGAGCGGCTGCGCCGCGAGCTGGCGGAGGCGGTCGGCGAGAAGAAGGCCCGGCTCGAGGCCGACCTGACGGCGGTCGAGAAGGAGCTGGCGGTGCCGCAGGGAAAGCTGGACGAGGCGCTCGCGAAGATCCTTCCGTTCCAGCGAGACGATTTCCGCGGCATCTTCAAGGCGATGGAAGGACTGCCGGTGACGATTCGCACGCTCGATCCCCCGCTGCACGAGTTCCTGCCCAAGCGGGAGGAACTCCTGGTGGAGCGGGCGGTGCTCAAGGAGAAGGGCGACGCCCCCCAGCGGCTCGCGGAGGTCGAGGACGTGCTGCGCCGGGTCGAGGATCTGCACGAGTTCAACCCGATGCTCGGCCATCGGGGCTGCCGGCTCGGCATCACCTACCCGGAGATCACCGCCATGCAGGCCCGAGCGATCCTGGAGGCGGCGGCCGGACTCGTCAAAGAGGGCCTGCGCGTGTTTCCGGAGATCATGATCCCCTTGATCGGCGATGTGACGGAGTTCCGCAACCAGCGCGCGGTGGTCGACCGCGTGGCCCGCGATGTGGAGCGGGAGACCGGAATCCAGGTTCCCTACCTGGTGGGGACCATGATCGAGATCCCGCGCGCGGCGCTGACCGCGGACGAGATCGCAGGAGAGGCGCAGTTCTTCTCCTTCGGCACCAATGATCTCACCCAGATGACGTTCGGCTACTCTCGCGACGATGCCGGGAAGTTCCTTCCGGAGTATGTGGACGGGAAGATCCTCGAGCACGATCCGTTCGTCTCGCTGGACCAGCGGGGTGTCGGGCAGCTCGTGGCCCTGGCCGTCGAGAGGGGCCGGGCCACCCGCCGGGACTTGAAGGTCGGGATCTGCGGGGAACATGGCGGCGACCCGGCGTCGATCGACTTCTGCTATCGAACGAAGCTCGACTACGTGAGCTGTTCTCCATATCGCGTGCCGATCGCCCGCCTGGCGGCGGCGCAGTCGACCATCCGAGGCCAGAGCGGGACGGCTTCCTCGTCCACGGCCTAGGCCGGGACGGGCGCGCCGCGAGTGGTCGATGACACGGACGGTGCCGGGAGGCGGGCCGAACACTCCGGGCGGGGACCCTGGCCCGCGTTCGGACTCGCCCGGGAGTGAGCTCCCGCCGGAGAGCGCGGGCGGTCGGCCCCGGCGCTTGCGCGACGTCCTCGGGTGGGCCTCCTGGCCCTTCTATGCCTGGCGGCCTCACCCCCTGGCGGGGCCGCCCGGCGCTCCGCGCGCCGGCGGTCCGGGGGCGATCCGGTCGATCGTGCACACGGGGTACGCGCTGTCGGCAGTCGCCTTCGGCATGGATCTCTGGCTCTGGCGGGGAATCCACCTGACGGGGGCACCGATCTTCCTTCTCGGGCACCTGGTCTGGATCTCGGCTCTGGTCTCGCTTCTGCTGCTGAATTCCCACTTCCTCCAGCACCTGGATGGGAGGTGGCTCGAGAGGCTCGGAGCGGCGAATCTGCTCACCTTGCTGCGGGCCGCGTTCCTGCCGCTCCTGCTCTACCTCCTGTGGCTGGGGCACTGGACGGCGGCTCTGGTGGTCTACGCCGTGCTCGGGCTGACCGACGTGGTGGACGGCGCGGTGGCGCGACGGCGGCACGAGGAGAGCAAGCTCGGATTCGTGCTCGACCCGTTTGTGGACATCCTCTTTCACGCCGGGGTCCTGGTTTCGCTGGCCGCCGTGGGAGTCCTGTCCTGGTATTCCGGCGCCCTGGTGGTGGTTCGATACGCGCTGCTGCTGGGCGGCTGCGGGGTTCTCTATCTGGCGAAGGGTGAGATCTGGATCCAGCCGACCCCGTTCGGGAAGGTGACCGGGATGCTGATCTCGCTGCTCACCGGGCTCCTCCTGCTGGTGCTGGGGATGAGCCGGCTCACTCCGGCATTGGGGCGAGCCATCGACACCGGGTTGGCGGCGCTCTTTGCGGCCGCCGTGCTCCACGTGCTGGTGATCGGACGCACGAACTTCCGTCGCCCGGCGGAGGAGGGGGTGGCGGTGTACCGCCGCGGGTGGGGTCTTCTGATCGGCCGCGCGGCGCGACGGCGAGACGCAGAACGGGGCCCGGACGGCCGGAAGTGAGCCGGCGGGTCTGAGGGAGGACGGAACCGGGAGGGTGCCGCGGGGGTGGAATTCCCCGTTGTCCGCCGGTCCGCGAACGCGGGGAGATCCACTTGGAACGACTTTCGCTGCACCTCACCGCTCCACACCTCTGGTTCTGGGTGATCCTGCTGATCCCTTCGCTGGCCATCGCCTTCTGGGCCTACTATCGAGTCCTGGCTCCGCTGGAGCGCCCCACGCGCGCGGTGTTGTGGACCCTGCGCGGCCTCGCGTTCGCCCTGGCCCTGTTTGCGCTCTGGCAACCGGTCCTCACGGCCGTGATCCATGACACCGGGCGGCCGGGTCTTGCCGTCCTGCTCGATCGCTCCGCCAGCATGTCGCTGCCGGCCGGGGGGGAAGATGCGTCGGGGCGGACGCGGGGCATGGAGGTCGAGGCCGCCGGCCGGCAGCTCCGGTCGCGTCTCGGGGACCGCTTTCGGCTCGAATGGTACGACTTCGCCGGGATGCTGCTTCCGGCGCGATCCGACTCGGCGCCGCCGCCCCAGGGTCCCACCGCGCTCGGCGCGGCCCTGGAGCAGGCGATCGCGCAGAGCGACACCCGACCCGTGAGCGGAATCGTCCTGGTCACCGACGGCGTGAATACGGCCGGGCGAGATCCGGTGCGAGCCGCAGCGGCCTCTCCGGTTCCGATCTTCACTGTGGCCGTGGGTGCGGCACGTCCGCTCACCGATGCCGAGATCCGCTCCGTGCGCACCAACCCGAACGCCTACGCGGGGGAGCCGCTGCCGGTGCGCGTGGTGATCTCCTCGTACGGGCTCGCCGGCGCGCCGGCCCGGTTGGAGGCCCGGGAGGGCGATCGGGTGCTCGCGTATCGGGAAGTGCAGCTGCTGGGGGGCCAGGGCGTGGAGCAGGAGGTGCCGCTGGACGTCCGGCTCACGGCCCCCGGCACCGCATTGCTCAACATCTCGTTGCGGACCGAGCGCGACTCGATTCCGCAGAATGATCATCGCCAGGTGGCCGTCGAGGTGCTGGAGCGAAAGACCCAGGTGCTGGTGCTCGCCGGGCGCCTGGACTGGGACTTTGCGTTCCTCCGCCGGACGCTGGCCGCGGACACCACGCTCTCCTACACGTTCCTGGTGCAGGAGCGCCCCGGCAGCTACCGAGTGCAGGGAGACGCGGCCCTGCGACGCCCGCCGGCCACGGCCGCGGATCTCCGCGACTTCGCTGCGGTCATCCTGGTCGGATACGAAGAGCGCGGTGCCCCGCCGGCTGCCAACGAGGCGATCTCGCAGTTTGTGCGCGCCGGGGGCGGTCTGTTCCTGCTGGGCGGACCGGCGCGGCCGGGCGGATGGGCTTCGACCGGCCCGTTGGCAGACGTGCTCCCGGGCGTGGTGGACCGGGACCCGTTTCCGCAGTCGCGCGAGTTGCCGGTCGCAGTGACCATGGAGGGCCAACGTCACCCAGCCACCGCCGCAAGCGAAAACCCCGCGGAGACCGCGCGGCGGTGGGCAGCCCTGCCGCCGCTGGCACGCTCCGGCGGCGGGATGGTTCCCGCGGCCGATGCCCGCGTGCTTCTGGAGTACCGAGGGCCAAGAGGTGAGTCCGCTCCGGCCCTGGCGGCGACCTTCTCCGGCCGGGGGAAAACCGCCTGGCTGTTCGGGCGGGGCGCGTGGCGCTGGGCCTTCCTGCCGGCGGGGACTCCGAGCCCGGATGACCTGTACGCGCAGTTCCTTCTCGGGCTGGTCCGCTGGCTGGCGGAACCCGCGGTCCGGGAGCGATTCCAGGTCGATCCGGGCAAGCGGGTCTTTCAGGATGGCGAGCCGGTGCGCTTCGCCGCGGGTCTTTGGGACCCGGCGTACGCGCCCGTGAAGGGCGCGCGTGTCCGGGTGGAGGTGCGGCCCGACTCGGGCGGCGGACCGGCGCGTTCCATCGAGCTCTTCGCGGCGGACGAGCCGGGACGTTACGAAGGCGACGAGGCAGCGTTTCCCCCCGGCGTCTGGTCGTGGGAGGCGCTCGCATCCGACCGGGCCGAGGGACGCGAGCTGGGGCGCGCGCAAGGTCGCTTCTGGGTCGAGGCGATGGGTCCGGAATTCGCGCGTACGGTGCCGGATCGAGAGGGTCTCATGCAGGTTGCCACCCGCAGCGGCGGCGCGCTCTTCGAGGCCCACAATCTGGAGGGCCTCGTCGCGGCGATTCCCCGGGCGATCCGCCGCCTGGGACGGGTGCGCGAATGGGATGTCTGGAATCACTGGCTGCTCCTTGCCTCGTTCGTGGTCGTGCTGTCGGCGGAGTGGCTGCTGCGACGGCGAAGAGGTCTTGCCTAGCCCTGATCCGGCGTTCCTCCACGGCGCAAACCGACTTCGGCTCGCGCCGGATCACGGCTAGCGACTTCCTCCCCGGCGGGTCCGCGTCGAAGCCGACTCGAGTCGGGGCCGGGCTGGGCTTGTTCCGTCCATTGGCGAAAGTGGCACCGAATCGGCTTGTCTCCTCCTGGTGTCGGGACTCCGCCAGAAGCGGTTGTTCCCGACCCCACCCGGGGGAGGATCACGTCGAGAATGCGGTCGATGGGGAAACGGAAGACGGATGCGCCGGCGAGGCCGTCGCGGTCGCCGGGAATACCGGCTCTTGGTCCCGCCGGCGTTGCCGGGTCGGGGCTGCTGCTTCTGATGTCGGCCTGCCTGACGACGCAGGGTCGCGGAGCACTGGTGATCAATGAAGTCCTCTACGACCCAACGGGTGCCGATCGTGGCGCCGAGTGGGTGGAGATCCACAACACCGGTCCGTGGCCCGCGACGCTCGAGGGGGTGGCTCTCGAGTCGGGAGACGGCGCCGGTCCGGGTCGCTGGACGCGGACCTGGCAGGGCGTGAGCGGTGAGTGGATCGACGCGAAGGGTTTCTGTCTGGTCGGTGGTCCGTGGCACGGGCAGGCGGCCTGCTCTCCGGGAACCTTGGACCTCCAGAACGGTCCCGACGGCGTGAGGTTGGTCCGGGAAGGGCTGGTGCTCGACCGCGTCGGCTGGGGAGATCTCACGGAACCCGAGTACGCGGAGGGCCCCCCTGCCGGGACGGTGGCCGGCGGACGAAGCCTCGCCCGGCTCGAGGACGGGCGGGATACCGACGACAACCACGCCGACTTTTCGGAGGCGACGCCGACCCCGGGTCGCTGGAATCATCCCGCGCGTGATCTCGCGGTGACCCTCTTGCGCGCGGGCCCTCCGATCCCGCTCTCACCGGGAGGTGACGGCTTGGGCGCAGTGATCCGCCTGGAGAATCGCGGAACAGTCGCTTTGGCTCGCGACGAGATCCGCCTCGTCGTCGGGGATCGGACGGCGGCGGCCGATCCCGCCCGGGTGCCGGAGTGGTTGACCCCCGGGCTGGCGGTGGATCTGGACGTGTCGCTCGATGTGTCGGGGGATCCCGGGTCGCGCACGTGGACCTGCGCGACTCGTTGCCCGGGGGACCTCGAGCCGGACAATGACACGGACACGTTGTGCGGCTGGGTCGGGGGCTCACCGCTGCGCATCAGCGAAGTCGCGCCTCGGCCGCGGCCGGGAGGCACCGAGTGGATCGAGCTCGAGTCCGCGTTCGGAGCGGTCGACGCGGAGGGCTGGTCGTTGCGGGATGGCCGAGGCACGCGGCTCGATCTTCGGGGGCGACGGCGGTTGTCCCCGGGAGCGCGCGTGGTCGTGGCGCGCGACAGTCTGGCGGCTGTGGCGGAGGGGTTCGAGCCGGCGCCCTGGGTCGGGTCGTGGCCGACGCTGAACGACCTCGCAACGGGCGGCGCCGGGGCCGACACGCTCTGGCTGGCGGATCCCACCGGACTCATCACCGACTGGGCCGTGTGGGGAACGACCCGACCGGAGGAAACCTGGGTTCGGGTCCCGGGCGCGCCGGTCGATGCCGGCCTCGATGCGTGGATGCCGGCCGACGGCCAGGGAGGGGGTACGCCGGGCAGGCCGAATTCGCCCGAGGCGTCTTCCCGGGTGCTGGCGGAAGGGCAGGGGCGGGGAAGTCTCACTGCGATCTCCCTGTCTCGCGATCCGGGGGGCGCCTGGCTTCCCTGCCCGCCGGCCGCGTCCGACGAGAGGCGCGTCCTGCGGCTCATACGGCTCGACGGTTCGATTGCCGGTGAGTTCTCCGTGGCCGCCGGCGCGGACCGCTCTTGGGCCCGATGGGACGGACGGTCACCGGGCGGCCATGCGTGTCCGGCAGGAGTCTATCTGCTGGAGACGCGGATCGTCGGCAGCGACGGTGCGGAGAGAACGACCCTCTCCCCGATCGTTGTCGGGAGATGAGCGGCGCTCCACCTTGCGCCCGGAGGTTCGGCCGGCCGATGCCGGCACCCGGGCGAGGCCTGGCGCGCACCAGCCTGATGCTGATGTTCCTGGGCGGGCCGGCTTCGGTCCAAGCGGCGTTCGAGATTCGACCGTCGGGCGAGTTCCGCTCCCCGCTGCTACCCCCGCAGTTGCCACGGGCGTTGGCCCTGTATCGGTGCGCCCCGGCCGCGACACGGACGGCCTGGGCCATTGGCGCGCTGCACATGTTGCTGGAGCCGGAGGCCGGTCTGTTGTTCGACGCCGTGGGGCTGCGCGTCGACCGCCACCGATGGGCGGGCCGCGCCGGGGTGACCCGTCTGGGGCTACCGGGCTACAGCGAGTGGACGGTCGAGATCGGCGCGTCATCTTCGGCCGGCCCGGTCCTGGACCTCACCTTGTTTCGAACGCAGCCCTGCGGCTTCGTCCGGGATGATGCGGGGATCGAACCCCGGAGCGCGGCCAGCCTGGGAGCATCGTGGGCGCGCGCTCTGCGTCCGGGCGTGATGGTGATGGCGTGGGTGCGGGACTTCGCCAGGCGCGGTGACGATCGAGCGCTGGGAATCGAGCAGCGGGCGGGGTGCAGGCTCGACTATCTCCCCGTGCCGAGCGTCGCTGTCGCCCTGTTGCGGGAATGGGGCGGGAGTCGAAGCGGACCGCGGACGCGCCTGGAGCTGACGTGGCGTCCGGCATCTGCGTGGTGCCTGGCGCATGCCCGCGGCGCGAACTCCGGAGGGGAGTCAACTGCGGTCCAGGCCGAACACGGCAACCTCGTCGGCACGGTCTGGTCCGGGCGCCCGGCCCGGGGCATCCCGCCTGCCACCGGCGTTGCCGTGGGACTCCAGCAGGTTCTCGCGATGTCCGGCCCCGAGGAGGGACCACGGCATCCCAAGTCGCCGCGGAGCGGCTCCGAGCTCCCGGAGCGAGCATTGCCGGCCGTCGGCGGTTCGGACTGGGAGCGAGCTCCCGGAGAGGACCGCCTCATCATCGACGGCGCGGTGGTGCCATCCGGATGGGACTCCGACAGTCTGGGGGCGTCCGCGGACTCCCTGGATGACGTGATTTCCGAGGAAGGCGGGGGGGAGATGGCGCCTCCCGCCCCGATCACTCCGGCACCCGTCCGACGATCGCCGGCAGAGACGACGGCAGCCGCGACGCCTCCGGAGGCAGACCCAGGGGCGGCTCCGGCACTGAGAACCGTGCCCTGGCCGCGACTGCGGGCTGCGGACCTCCCGGTGGTGGAAGGGGTCGACACCGCGGAGCGCGAGCGATTCATCCGGCTGGTCCGTTCGGTGGGACCGCGGGCGGTGGCCGACTCATGTGCAGCGAATGCCAACCCGGTGCTGCGCCGTCTGCTGCTGGAGACCGCTCCCTACGCCTCCGCCGCCCCCTCGCCCTCCCCGTTTCGGGGGGTCGAGTCGATCCAGCCTCGCGCCGCACTCTGGTCCCGGGAGTACCGTTGTTCCCAGAATGGTCGCTTGCGCGCATCGGACCGGTGGGAGCTCCACACCCGTCCGTCTCGCCTCACGATCCACGCCGCCGGGCGGCGAACGGCGGGGGTCGATCTTCGCGACGGGTCCTGGATGGCGATGGTGGAGGCCGAGGGTGTCCGTCTCGTTGCCGGGCGCGGGAGCTCCCCGTTGACCTGGGGAAGCGGCCTGTGGCTTCGGTCCCGAGCCCTCGAGGTCCGTGCGTCGGGCTCTCAGCCTGCGGGCGAGAGGCGGGAGTCAGCCGGTCTCGCTGCATCTTCCCAGGAATCCACCGAGTCTCCGGGTGCGGCATCGATTCGCGGCAGCGCTCTGGCGCCTTCCTCGGCCGGGCGGGAGCGGGTCGCGGCGGGAGAAGTGTGGCTCGGAAGCGGAGCCGCCCGGCTGGCCGCGATGGTGTCCCCGGGGCGGACGTGGGTGGCGTGGGAACAGCGGGCGCGCGCCTGGAGCGGCGGGATCATCGCCGCGGCGGGCCGGGCGGGGACTCGGGTCGGCGTACTGGCCTCGCACGTTGGATCAGGGATGACCCACCAGGTCGAGGCTGGCGTGGAAGGTCCGGGCCCCCTCCGGCTCGTGGCGCGCAGTGCGGGGGCGGCGTACCGGTCCGCGCGGGGACGAGTCTGGTGGGATCTTGAGGCCCGGACCGCCGTCCCCCGACCGCGAGGCCGAGCGGGCACAAGCGGCGGCGAGGACCGGGCTTCGCCCGACCGGCGTGTGCGGTTGCGGGGATCGGCCGTCGGGGCGCGGCTGCAGGGGGCGGTGGCGATCGAGGCGTGGGAAGATGGTGTCGGGCTGAACCTCGTCGACACGCCGCGCGCGGGTCGATCGCTTCAGCTACGGAGCGCGATGCAGCCGCGAGCCGGGCTCAACCTCGTGATGCGTGCGACCGCGAGTGACGGCCGGACGGTCCGAGAGACCGATGGTGCGCAGCGCACCCGGGCAACCCGGCGCGCGCGGGTGAGCACGACGGCTTCGCGAGGCCGGCCAGTCGGGAATGCGGGCGCGTTGGCGGAGTGGTCGTTCGACGCCGCGTACGAACGACGAGAGAGCCGTACGGCTCCATCGGCGGCCGTCGGCTGGACCGTACGGGAGGGACACTGGGTCGGCTGCGCCGCACGGATCTGCTTCGGCCGGAGGGGCGAAGCCTCCCTGGGCTTGTTGGACGTTGCTCCCCCGGCCGGAGGATCGCTCCAGGTCACCCCGGGATGGAACGGCGGGGGAAGCGGGTTTTCGACCACCCGGGGCGGGCTGTGGTGCTCGGCGCGTTGGCGTGGGCGGCTCGGATGGTTGCATGCGGAGGGACGTGGTGCCTGGCCGGTTCTGCTGTCGCGGGACCGATTGACCTCCGCCCACCCGTTCTGGGCGCTTACGATCCGTCTCCAGACGTAGCCGGCATGGCGGGGCGGCCCGGGACGGAGTCGATGCCGCGCCCGCTCGAAACGCTTGCCGGAAAGCGATTCCGCGGGGAAGCTATCCGCCATGGACGGCGCGCGCGGATTGAACGATCGCATCCACGCCCGGATGGCGGCCTCGGACCATCCGTGGACGGCCGAGGAACTGGGACAGGAGTTCCTCAAGCTGCGCGGGGGCTCCGCGGTGCTGCTCGTGCGCGCTCTGCTGCATCTCGATCCCCGATTCGCGGAGGATGCGCCGGGGGTCTGGACCGCGCGGCGAACCGCGGTTGCCGTTCCTTTGCGTGCGCGAAGCCTTGCGGTCGCATGGGTACAAACCACGGAGCGAAGCCGGCCCGACACCTGGCGGGTCTACCTCCGGCCGATCGGCGAGCCAGAAGGGGGCGGTGCCGCGCATCCGATCGATGCGCTGGCTCCCTCCGATCCGGTCCGATGGGATGCGGCGTTCCGGGCGCTTGGGCCCCGGCGAATCGCCACCCTCCAGCCGGGCCCGTTCGGCCGCATCCGGCAATGGATGGGCCGCCGTTGGGCGCTCGGAGGCGACGAGGAGCCGATCCTCGATCTGCACTCGCTCGCGCGGCTGGCGGTGATTCACGACGGAGTCCCGCCGGGGGAGAGCGCCGCCGCGGCCGGACTGCCCGGCCTGTTCGCCCGGTGGGGGCTGGGCCCCATCCGGGAAGAGCCTGAAGGTGTGCCGCTCCCGGCCGTGGAGATGCTTCTGGATCACCTGCTCGAGAGATATGGCGACGTCGCGGAGGAAGAGCTGGCCCGGCGGATGGACGAGGCGCTGTCGCCGCGGCCGGTTCCGACGGACCGGTTTGACTTCGCGCTGCGCGACCTCGACCAGGTGCCGGAGGACAGCGGCATCTACCGATTCATCGGCGATGAAGGCGTGCTCCTCTATGTCGGGAAGGCGGTCTCCTTGCGCCGGCGGCTTACGAGCTACTTTCGTCCGCTTCCCCCCGAGCCTACAAAACGGGAGGAGCTCCTGCGAGCCATCCGGCGTTTTGAGTTCATGCCGCTGCCGTCCGAACTGGAGGCCCTGCTCCGGGAGTCGCGCGCGATTCGCGAGCTTCGCCCTCCCTGGAACGTGCAGGTCGAGGTCCACGAGCTGGAGACGTGGCCTCCGGGGTGGTGGTGGCCCCTGGTGTTTCTGGCCCCGGGCGCCGATCCCGCTCGGGCGTCGATCCTCTTGCTCTCGAACCCGAGAACCGGTTTTCTCTTTCATCTTTCGCGGGGCGCCGACGCCGCGCCGCCGGAACCACTCGTCGCGTGGCTGGACCGGATCCTGGCGGACGAGGAGCCTCGCCGCGCCGACTCCGAGCTGGGTGTTCTGGAACTGGACGAGGCCGAGGTCCGGCTCGCCGTCCGTTTCTATCTGCGCGAACGCGACCGAATGGAACGGGTCGACGCCGTAGATCTGACGGACGGCCAGGCGCTTGCGGATGCTCTACAGCGTCTCGCCTCCGGGGCGGCAGGTAACCTCTGAACGCGGTCCCGCCGCAGTTCCGGCGTCGGGCCGCGGGCAACGATGCGCTTGCGACCGCGTGCTGGTGCGGCCTCCTCCGACCGGTCGTGTTCCGCGTCCCCCGCGGAGGCAATTCGACTCGCGCGATCCGGAAGGACTTGGTACGCTCCGGTTCGGGTGCTTGTCCGTGGGCACGAGCGCCGGCGGAGGCGGGCGCGTTGCGTCGATGGTGCAGTCTCGTCTCCAGGAACGAAACGGGGGGATGCCATGATCGCCAAGCGGATGTCGCGGCTGGGAACCGAGACTGCCTTCGAGGTTCTCGCGCGGGCCCGAGAGCTGGAGCGGCAAGGCCGCCACATCGTTCACCTCGAGATCGGCGAGCCCGATTTCGACACGCCGCCGCACATCTGCGATGCCGCCATGGAGGCACTCCGGGCGGGGCACACCCACTATGCGCCCTCCGCCGGAATCCCGATCCTGCGGGAGGCGGTGGCGGAGTCCGTGGCGAAGAGCCGAGGGATCGCGGTCGGACCTGAGAGTGTCGTCATCGCGCCCGGGGCCAAGCCGATCATCGTATTCAGCCTGCAGACCTGCGTGGGTGAGGGAGACGAGGTGATCTATCCGGACACCGGGTTTCCGATCTATCGCTCGGTGATCGACTTCATCGGCGCCAAGCCGATGCCGATTCTCCTGCGCGAGAAGAACGATTTCCGCATCGATCTCGACGAATTCGCCTCGTTGCTGAGCGACCGCACGCGTCTGGTCATCCTCAACTCACCGCACAACCCCACCGGCGGGGTCCTCACGCGAGAGGACCTCGTCGCCATCGCGGACATGGTGCGTGATCGTGACCTCTATGTGCTGTCCGACGAGGTGTACGCGCGCATTCTCTATGAAGGCGCGCACCAGTCGATCGCATCGCTGCCGGGGATGGCGGAAAAGACGATCATTCTCGACGGCTTCTCCAAGACCTACGCCATGACCGGCTGGCGTCTCGGCTACGCCGTGGCGCCGCGCGAGCTTGTGCCCCACCTGGTGAGGCTCTGCACCAACTACCACTCGTGCACGACGGTCTTCGTGCAGCACGCGGGCGTGGCGGCCCTGCGCGGACCCCAGGATCTCGTGCACGAACGGCGGGAGGAGTTCCGGCGCCGGCGCGATGTGCTGATCGACGGGCTCAACCTCATCCCGGGCATGCGCTGTGCCCGCCCCCGGGGTGCCTTCTACGCCCTGCCCAACGTGACCGGGATCTCCTCGGACTGCCGCACCCTGCAGCAGGACCTGCTGGAGCGCGCCGGCGTGGCGGCTCTGGCCGGGACCTCGTTCGGCGCGAACGGGGAGGGATTCCTCCGCTTCTCCTACGCGAACTCCGTGGAGAACATCCGACTGGCGTTGGAACGAGTCGGGGAGTTTGTCGCCCGCGGCTGAGGGGACCGGTTTTTCGTTGACCGCCCGGCCCGCTCTGCCGATAGAACGGTTGGGGAGGGAGTCACGGAACCTCCCCACGCTCCGTCCATCCAGATCCCTGACCGTGCCATCCTATCCTTCGGGATAGGATGGTTTTTCTTGTCGGATGACGCCCCGGAGCAAGCTGCCGCCACGCCGGATCCGGTCTCTCATTCTCGCCCCACGGTTCGCCGGCGCACCCTCGCTCGTCCTCGCCCGTTCTTTTCCATCCTCCGTCGGCGTGGGCTCACGATCGGCACGAAACGCGCTTCCCTGCTTCTGCTGTCGATACGACGGCGGCCGGGGAACAGCATCCGGGCGCCGTCCGATTCACAATACGCTGATCTGGAGGATGCATGCGCAGAGTTCTGTTCCTGTTCGTACCGCTGCTGGTCCTGGCGGCTCGCCCCGCGCCCGGGACCTGCGGACCGCTGCTGAACGAGGTGATGGCCGACCCGGCCCAGGACTGGGACGGAAACGGCACCTATAGCTATCGCGATGATGAATGGGTCGAGATCTTCAACCCCGGCCCGGGCCCGCTCAGCCTGGATGGCTGCTATCTGGCCGACGACGCCGGAGGCCTCGTCTACGGGTTTGCCGGCACCTTGGCGGAGGGGGAGGTGAAGCTGGTCTACGGGAGCGACGCGGTGGCCTGGGAAGTGGCGAACGGAGAGACCGCGACCGGCCTGCGCCTCGGCAACGATGGCGACACCGTGCAACTCGTGCAGCAGGTCGACACGCTGACCGTGGTGCTGGACAGCTTCACCTACAACACCTACGAGGCGGAGGACGATCGCTCCAGCGGAAGGCTGCCCGATGGCTCAGCCACGCGGGCGCTGTTCGACTCCCTGAATCCGTATTCGGGAACAACGGAGCCGCTCGGCACCGGTCTTCCGCCGACGCCCGGCGCACCCAACGGCGGGGAGGTGGATCCGCCCCCGACCCCGATCGAGGCCAGGACGTGGGGCTACGTCAAGGCGCTCTTTGCGCGACTCTGACCCGAGGCTGCCCCCCCCGGCGCGGGCGATTTGCCCCCGCCGGGCCCTCTCCCGGACGGCCGCGCGATTCCCGTGACTCTGGGGGCGCGGCCATCCTCGTCCGTGACGCGGATCCGGGACCCCGGACTCTGCCCCGCGCCTCGATCATTCCCGGGTCGCCCGGGTCCGACTTGTGCCTCTCCGGCCTCGCCGGTAGTATCCGCTCATGCCCTTTCCGACGCTGGACCGGCTGGACAACATTCTCGCCGCCTATCGCGGGCAGCGGGTCTTGGTCCTCGGCGATCTCATGCTTGATCGCTACGTGTGGGGTGACACCGCTCGGATTTCTCCGGAAGCGCCGGTGCCGGTGGTGGAAGCCCGGGAGGAGACGGTCCGCCTGGGCGGCGCGGCGAACGTTGCCCACAATGTCCAGGCGCTCGGCGGCGAGGCAATGCTGGTGGCGGTTACGGGCGCTGACGCCGCCGGGCAGGAGGTGGTGCGGCTCATCCGGGAGCGGCGGATTTCCGCGGGCTGGCTGGTGGCGGACCGCGAACGACGCACCTCGACCAAGACCAGGGTGTTGGCCCGCAATCAGCAGGTGGTGCGAATCGATCGCGAGGATGCGCACGAGATCTCCGGCAGCGTCCTGGATTCGGTGTTGGACCGGGCGACAGCCGCGCTCGAGAAGGCCAGCGTCTGCGTGATCTCGGACTACGGGAAGGGTGTCCTGACCCGGACCCTGCTCCGGCAGTTCCTCGCCGAGGCGGCGCGCCGCGGCGTGCCGGTATGCGTGGACCCGAAGGAGACCCACTTCTTCTCCTACCGCGGAGTGGCGGTGATCACTCCGAACCTCGCTGAGGCGGGAGCCGCCGTGGGGAGGCGTCTGCGCGATCTCCCATCGATCGTGGCGGCCGGCCGATATCTGCGTGAGGAGCTGGAGTGCCGCGGAGTGCTCATCACTCGAGGCGAGCAGGGAATGACGCTTTTCCGCGACGAGGCGCCGCCGCTCCACTTCCCCGCTGTCGCCACCGAGGTGTTCGATGTCACGGGCGCGGGAGACACGGTGATCAGCGCGTTTGCCTTGTCTCTGGCGGCGGGAGCGGACGCCCCCGAAGCGACAGCGATATCGAATCATGCGGCCGGACTGGTGATTCGCGAGGTCGGCACCACCGTCACCAGCGCCGGGGCGGTCCGCCGCTCGTTCGAGACCGGAAGTGCAGAGGACGGTCCGCAGGAACTCTCGGCCGAGGCGGCCGGTGAATCGGACCGGGAGCTACGCCATGGCCCGGCGATCTGATCCCCCGCCGCGTTTGGATCTTGAGATCGGCGGTCTTGTCTCGCGCCCTCAGCTCGCCGAGCTCTGCGAACGGCTCCGAGGCGACGGGAAGCGCATCGTCTTCACCAACGGATGCTTCGACCTGCTCCACCCCGGGCATGTTCTCTACCTGGCGGCAGCCGCCGCCCTCGGAGATGTCCTGGTGGTCGGTCTGAACTCCGACCTCTCCGTGCGGTCTCTCAAGGGCCCCCCGCGGCCGATCGTCGATGAGCGCGGACGAGCTATCGTGTTGTTGGGCTTACGTTCCGTCGACCTGGTCTCGGTCTTCTCCGAGCCCACGCCTTTGGAGTTGATCCGCGCCATCCGGCCGGATATTCTCGTCAAGGGCGGTGACTACCGCCCCGAGCAGGTTGTGGGGCGGGAGGTGGTGGAAGCCTACGGGGGGGCGGTCCGGATCGTGCCCTTTCATCCCGGATACTCCAGCAGTTCCCTGATCCGACGTGTTGGCGAGGGCTTCCGGTCCGCCGCCGGCTCGTCGGGATCGGCGCCCTGCTGACGTCCTGCGTGATCAACTGGAATTTCGGTCCGGGTCCGGCACGGCGGGCCCGGCCTGAGCATGCCTGAAGGATGGACGCGATGTCGACACAGACGAGGCGCCGGGTGGTGATCCTGGGTGCGGGCGGACGGGATTTTCACAACTTCAACACGGTGTACCGCGGAAAGCCGGAGATCGAGGTCCTGGCGTTCACGGCCACGCAGATCCCCGGCATCGACGAGCGTACCTATCCGGCGGTGCTGGCGGGTCCGCTCTACCCGAAGGGGATTCCCATCATACCCGAGAACACGCTGGCCGACTTCCTCCGGACCCATCCGGCCGACGAGGCGATTCACGCCTACAGCGACTGCTCGCACCAGCAAGTGATGGCCAAGGCGAGCGAGTGCCTCGCCCTTGGACTCGACTTCGGTATTCTCGGTCCGACCGCGACGCAGGTCAAGAGCACCAAGCCGGTCATCGCCGTCCTGGCATCCCGCACCGGTTGCGGCAAGAGCCAGACCACCCGCCGGGTGTGCGCTCTCCTGAAGGAGGCCGGCCGCAAGGTCGTCGCCATCCGCCATCCGATGCCCTACGGCGATCTCGCCAAGCAGGGGGTGCAGCGGTTTGCGAGCGTCGCCGATCTGGCTCGTCACGAGTGCACCATCGAGGAGATGGAGGAGTACGAGCCTCACGTTGTGGCCGGCACGGTGATCTACGCGGGGGTCGACTACGAAGCGATCCTGCGCGAGGCCGAGAAGGAAGCGGACGTCGTGGTCTGGGACGGCGGGAACAACGACATGTCGTTCTACAAGCCGGACCTCCAGATCACGGTCGTCGATCCGTTGCGCGCCGGGCACGAGCTGGCCTGGCACCCGGGGCACGCCAACTTCCTCTCCTCGCAAGTGATCGTCATCAACAAGGTGGACAGCGCCTCCCTGGACCAGGTGACGCAGCTTCGCGAGAACATCGTCCGGCACGCGCCCCAGGCCCGGGTGGTGGAGGCGGCCAGCCCGATCTTTGTCGATGGCTGGGAGAAGATCCGGGGCCGTCGCGTCCTCGTGGTCGAGGACGGGCCGACGCTGACCCACGGCGGCATGAAGATCGGCGCCGGGACCGTCGCGGCCCGCAAGTACGGAGCGGCGGACATTGTCGATCCGCGTCCGTATCTCGTGGGCGAAATGGCGGAGACCTTCCGCAAGTACCCGGAGATCGGCACCCTGCTGCCGGCGATGGGCTACGGCGCGGCTCAAGTGCGCGACCTCGAGGAGACGATCCGGCGGGTTCCGTGCGATCTCGTGATCATCGGCACGCCGATCGATTTTCGCCGGGTGGTCAAGCTGGACAAGGAAGCGGTGCGGGTGACCTACGAGCTGGAGGAGATCGGAACTCCACGGCTTTCCGACATCCTGGGAAGCTACCTCGGCGGCAAGCGCTCTTGAGGGGAAGGACAGAGGAGGGGAAACGGTGAACATCCACGAATACCAGGCGAGGGAGATCTTCCGGGCGCACGGGATTCCCGTTCCCGGCGGCGAGGTAGCCGCGACTCCGGAGGAGGTGGAGGCGATCGCATCGCGGCTGGGCGGTCGGGTCGTGATCAAGGCGCAGGTTCATGCCGGAGGCCGGGGAAAGGCCGGCGGCGTCAAGCTCGCCGCCAGCCCGGCGGAGGCGCGGGAGAAGGCCTCCGCCATCCTGGGCATGGAGATCAAGGGTCTTCCGGTGCTGAAGGTCCTGGTGGCCCCGGCGATGGACATCGCGCACGAGTACTACCTGGGTGTGGCGGTTGACCGCAAGGCGGGGCTGCCGCTGATCATGGCGTCGCGCGACGGCGGAATCGACATCGAGGAGGTGGCGGCGACGCGGCCGCAGGCGATCGTGAGGCGCCACTTCGACCCGCAGGCCGGATTGCGCGCCTTCGAGGCCCGGGAGGTCGCATTCGCGATCGAATCCGACGGCAAACTGGCGGCGCAGATCGCGACCGTGCTGCAGAAGCTATGCGCCGCCTTCTCCGCCGTCGACGCCTCGTTGGCGGAAATCAACCCGCTCATCAAGACTCTGAAGGGGGAGATCGTGGCGCTCGACGCCAAGGTCAACCTCGACGACAACGCCCTCTTCCGCCACCCCGAGCTCGCCGAGCTCCGCGATCGCTCCGCCGAGACCCCGGACGAGGACGAGGCGCGCCAGAGAGGGCTCTCCTTCATCAAGCTCGAGGGGAACATCGGTTGCGTGGTGAACGGCGCGGGCCTGGCCATGGCCACCATGGACCTGGTGAAGCACTTTGGCGGCATGCCGGCCAACTTCCTCGACATCGGCGGATCCTCCGATCCCGAAAAGGTCGTCACCGCCATCAAGATCATCACGCACGACCCGAACGTGAAGGCGATCCTCTTCAACATCTTCGGCGGCATCACGCGCTGTGACGATGTCGCCCGGGGGCTGGTGGAAGCGGTCAAACGCACGCAGGTCAAGCTCCCGATCGTGATCCGGTTGACGGGAACCAACGAGACGGAGGCGCGCGAGATTCTCAAGGGAGTGTCCGGGCTCACGCCCGCGACGTCGATGGATTCGGCGGTGCAAAAGGCCGTCGCGCTGGCGAAGTGAAGGGAGAGGCGGCATGAGCATCCTGATCGACCAGAACACCAAGCTTGTGGTCCAGGGGATCACCGGACGCGACGGCTCGTTCCACGCCCGGGCCACCAAGGCCTACGGCACCCAGGTCGTGGCGGGGGTGACCCCGGGAAAAGGCGGCCAGTCGCTCGAGGGGATTCCGATATTCAACACCGTCGCGGATGCCGTGCGGGCGACCGGGGCGAATACGTCGGTGATCTACGTGCCGCCGGCGTACGCGCCGGATGCGATCCTGGAGGCTGCGCACGCCGGAGTCTCGCTGGTGGTGGCGGTGACGGAAGGGATCCCCACTCTGGCGATGATCCCGGTGGTGCGCGAGCTGGCGGGACTGCACGTGCGGCTGGTGGGGCCGAACTGCCCGGGCCTGATCTCGCCGGGCAAGGCCAAGGTTGGCATCATGCCGGGCGAAATCCACCGGCCCGGCCCGGTCGGCGTGGTCTCGCGCAGTGGGACCCTGACCTACGAGATGGTGCATCAGCTGACGATTCACGGCATCGGCCAATCGACCTGCATCGGGATCGGCGGTGATCCGATCATCGGCACGAACTTCATGGACGTGTTGCCGCTCTTCCAGGCCGACCCCGAGACCAAGGCCGTGGTCATGATCGGCGAGATCGGCGGGACGGCGGAAGAAGAGGCGGCGCACTACGTGAAGACGAAGATGACCAAGCCGGTGGTCGCCTTCATCGCCGGGCAGACCGCCCCGCCGGGAAAACGCATGGGGCACGCGGGCGCGATCATCTCCGGAGGAAAGGGGACCGCCGCGGAAAAGATGCGCGCCC
The DNA here is from genome assembly GCA_964473865.1 of uncultured bacterium. Lineage (GTDB taxonomy): Bacteria > Eisenbacteria > RBG-16-71-46 > CAIMUX01 > CAIMUX01 > CAIMUX01. Next base: position 28,482 of record CAYYQN010000034.1, read on the forward strand.
TGGGCGAGGCCGGGATCCCGGTGGCCATGATCCCGTCCGAGGTGGGGCCGCTCATCCAGAAGGCGCTGGGCCTCTGAGATCTGAACCCGAGCCTCGGCTCCCTGGCGCGACGGAAGCGCTGCGGGGCGCCGGGCCGTTTGCGGAGGACCTTTGGAACAGACCCTGATGATGATCAAGCCCGACGCGGTGGGCCGCCATCTCGTGGGCCGGATCCTGACCCGGGTGGAGGAGTCCGGCTTGCGGGTGGTCCGTCTGCGTATGGTACACCTGAAGCCGGAAGAGGCCCGCGCGTTCTATCGCGTGCACGAGGGAAAACCGTTTCTGGAGGCGCTGGTGGCGTTCATGTCCTCGGGCCCGATCGTGGTCGGAGTGCTTGAGGGCGAGGACGCGATCCGTCGTTGGCGGGACCTGATGGGGGCGACCGATCCGGCCAAGGCCGTGCCGGGGACCATTCGGAGGGAATTCGCCGAGAACATTGAACGGAACTCCGTGCACGGCTCGGACGCCTCGGAAACCGCGCGCGATGAGATCGCCTTCTACGCCCTCGCGCTCGGGCTGCGGGGTTGAGCGCGAGGTCCGGTCGCCGTGAAGGCCGCCGAACCGGACGGGCCGTTCGTCCTGCGGATGTCCGAGCTGGAACCGGGGGAGAACCGGTTCGAACGGGTCGGAAACGGCGCGGATCTCACCCTCGATCCGAGATACATCCGTCTTGCCGGCCCGGTCGTGCTTCGGGCGACGGCCTATCGGGCGGGCGACCACGTTGACGTGCAGGGAACGGTGACGGCGCCGGTGGACCTGGCGTGCGACCGCTGTCTGGCCCCGGTGCAGAAGGTCTTGCAGGCCGACCTCCGGGTTTTCGCCGAGCGACGCGAGCTCCGGGACCACCGGTCCGTGCAGGAAGTTCGTGAAGACGATGTCGGCATTGTCTATCATGACGGGCGCTTCGTGGATCTGACCGATGACGTGCGGCAGGTCCTGCTGGTGGAGTTGCCCTGGCGGTCCGTCTGCCGAGAGGACTGTCGGGGCCTGTGCCCTCGGTGCGGGGCGGATCTGAACGAAGGTCCGTGCCGCTGCGGGGAACGGACGGTTGACTCCCCTGAGGCTCGTGAAACCGGGTCCGAGCCCGGCGCGAGCGGGGATGGGGCCGAATCGTCCGAGGATACAAGGTAGACCGGAAGTCGAGGAAACAAGATGGCCCTTCCCAAGAGACGGCACTCCAGTGCCCGCCGGGACAAGCGCAAGGCGAACTGGAAGCTATCCGCCCCTTCGGCGTGCAAGTGCGGCAACTGCGGTGCGGTGAAGCGCCCGCACTTTGTCTGTCCGAAGTGCGGCTACTACCGGGACGAAGAGATCATCGTCGTCGAGTCCTGAGGCGCTTGGGGGCGGGCTAGCCCGCCGCTGACGAGGTGGATGTGACGGAGTCCTCGCGAGTCCGCGTGGCGGTCGATGTCATGGGGGGCGATCATGGTCCCCGTGACATCGTGGCCGGCGCGTTGGAGGCTGCGGAAAGGGAACCGGGCGGGATCGAGGTCGTCCTCGTGGGGGACGAGGCCGAGATCCGCGGCTTGCTGCCGAAGCCCGATCCCCGGGTGGCCGTGAGCGTCGTCCACTGCAGCGAGCACATCGGCATGGCCGAGTCGGCCCCCAGCGTGTATCGCCGCCGCAAGGACGCTTCGATCGTGGTGGCGACCCGCCTGCTGGCCGAGCACAAGGTCGACACGGTGGTATCGGCGGGGAACACCGGCGCGGTGGTGACAGCCAGCCTCATTGGTCTTGGCCGTCTGCAGGGGATCCTGCGTCCGGCCATCGCGTCCCTCGTCCCGACGCCGACCGGGCAGACCGTGCTGATCGACGTGGGCGCAAACTCCGAGGTCAGAGCGGTTCACCTCTATCAGTTCGCCCAGATGGGGCGCATCTATGCCCAGCACATCTTCGACATCCCCAATCCGCGGGTGGCTCTGCTCAACATCGGCGAGGAGAGCACCAAAGGCTCTGAGGTCGCACAGCAGGCTTTCCAACTGCTGCAGAGCGGCCGCGAGAACCTGAACTTCATCGGCAACGTCGAAGGACGCGACATCCTGCGCGGCACCGCAGATATCGTTGTCTGCGACGGCTTCACCGGCAACGTCATCCTGAAGTTCGCGGAAAGCGTGGTCTGGATGGCGGTGGAGACCACTCGCCGGCAGATGGCGCAGAAGCTGAGCTTCAAGATCGGGGCCCTGCTGCTTCGGCCCGTCCTGAACCGGCTGAAGAGCCGCCTCAGCTACGACGAATATGGCGGCGCGCCGCTCCTGGGAGTCAACGGAAACGTCGTCATCTGCCACGGTCGTTCTTCGGCCAAGGCGATCATGAACGCGGTCCGGGTGGGCGCCCGCAGCGCCCGTATGCACATCGACCAACGTATTCGGGAGGAAGTGTCACGTGACCACAAGGGAGAAGATGCAGCCGGTTAGGGAAGTCCGGTTTGTCTCCGTCGGTTCCTGTGTCCCGCCGAACATCCTGACCAACGCCGACCTCGAGCGAATGGTCGACACATCCGACGAGTGGATCCGTACGCGGACCGGCATCAGCGAGCGCCACATCGCCGATGCGAGCATCGCCGCATCCGATCTCTCCATTCCGGCGGCCCGGCTCGCCCTCGACCGGGCCGGAGTGACCCCCGAGGAGGTCGACGCCATCGTCGTGGCCACGGTTACCCCGGACATGGACTTTCCGTCGGTGGCCTGCATCGTACAGGCCGCTCTCGGGGCGACCCGCGCCTTCTGTTTCGACATCTCGGCCGGTTGCTCCGGCTTCCTCTATGCCGTGCAGGTCGGCCGTTCGCTCATCGCGTGCGGATCGGCCGAAACCGTTCTCGTGATCGGGACCGAGATGTTGACCAAGATCACCGACTGGACTGACCGCAACACCTGTGTGCTTTTCGGTGACGCCTCCGGGGCCGCGGTCCTGCGGCCCGCGGACGGGGAACACCGGATCATCTCCCTGCGCCTCGGCGCCGACGGTACGAATGGCAGCCTCATCGACCTGCCGGCCGGCGGCTCGCGCGAGCCGATCACGCACGAGGCGATCGATCAGCGGCGTCAGTACATCCGGATGAAGGGGAACGAGGTCTTCCGCCTGGGGGTGCGCACCATGGAGGAGGTGGCCCGCGCCACGCTGGCGGAGGCGGGCGTCGGCATCGACGAGATCGCGCTTTTCATTCCCCACCAGGCGAACATGCGGATCATTGATGCCACGGCGAAGCGGTTGGGCCTGCCCGACGAGAAGGTCTTCAGCAACCTCCAGAAATACGGGAACACCTCGGCGGCTTCGGTACCGCTGGCGCTCGACGAGGCGGTTCGCGAGGGGCGCGTGCACGAGGGAGATCTGGTGCTGCTGGTGGTCTTCGGCGCGGGTCTGACGTGGGGGGGGTGTCTCCTCCGGTGGTAGCTGTCCAGGCCGCGAAAAACCGTCACGGATCGACTTGCGGGCGGGATGCCATCTGCTACCATCCCAGCACCCCGCAGCGGGGCAAGGAGGCGGGAGTTTGAAGACGGCGGTATTGTTCCCCGGCCAAGGGGCGCAGTACGTGGGCATGGGACGGGACCTGGCGGACCGGTTCCCGGCGGCGCGCGAGCTGTTCCGAGAGGCGAACGAGGTCCTGGGCGAGGACCTGGCGCAGATCTGTTTCACCGGTCCGGAGGACGTGCTGCGCCAGACCCGGAACACCCAGCCGGCGATCTACACGCACAGTGTGGCGGTGTGGCGCGTCCTCGGCCTCGGCTGCGCGGGCGCCGAGTATCGAGCGGCCGGCCACAGCCTCGGGGAGTACACCGCGTACCACGCGGCCGGGTCTCTCTCGTTTCCCGACGGCCTGCGCCTCGTGAGACGCCGCGGCGAGTTGATGTACCAGGCCGGACTGGACCGCCCGGGCACGATGGCGGCGGTTCTTGGAATGGAGGGCGCCCGCGTCGAAGAGGCCCTCGCCGCCATCCCGGGCATCGTGAAGGCCGCCAACTTGAACTCCCCCGGCCAGGTCGTCATCTCCGGCGAGATCGAGGCGGTACAGGCTGCGATGGAAGCGCTCAAGGCGGCGGGGGCGAAGCGGGTGGTGCCGCTCGAGGTGAGCGGAGCGTTCCACTCCCCGCTGATGGAGGGGGCGGCCCGCGGGTTGCGCGAGGTCCTGGCGAAGACCGAGGTGACGGAGGCTCGGTGTCTGGTCATCGCGAACGCGAGCGCGCAGCCGGTGACCGGACCGGCGGAGATCCGGGCCTCCCTCGAGCAGCAGCTCCTCTCCCCCGTGCGCTGGGAAGCGACGGTTCGGTCGCTTCTCGAGTGGGGCGCCACTCGGTTCCTCGAGATCGGGCCGGGCAAGGTTCTCACCGGCCTGGTGCGCGCGCTGGACAAGCAGGTGGAATGTGTTCCCTTGGGTGACGTGGCCCAGGTGGAGGCCTTCGTCGCGGGAGGGGGGAACAGATGAGCGGGTTCACCCATGCCGGGAGGCTGGCTCTGGTGACCGGGGGCAGTCGCGGAATTGGCCGGGCGGTCGCGCGGCGGCTGGCCGAGGACGGCGCGGATCTGGTGCTCGTGGACCGCACCGGCGATCCCGAGGGGCCGGCGGTGCGCGAAATTCGCGAGCTGGGCCGCCAGTGCCGGCACTTCCGTTGCGACATCTCCGATCCGAAGGCGGTGGCCGATCTGGCGGTGCGGGTGGCGGCGGAAGCGGGGCCGGTGACAATTCTGGTGAACAACGCCGGCCTCACTCGGGACAACCTCTTCCTGCGGTTGGACGAGGCGGACTGGGACGCGGTCCTCGGGGTGAATCTGAAGGGCGCGTTCCATTGCCTCAAGTCGTTCAGCCGGGGAATGCTCAAGGAGAAGTGGGGCCGGGTCATCAACGTGGCTTCGGTGGTCGGCCTCATGGGGAACAAGGGTCAGGCCAACTATGCCGCCTCCAAGGCCGGCCTGGTCGGCTTGACGCTTTCGGTGGCGCGGGAGCTGGCCGAACGCGGAATCACCGTCAACGCGGTCGCGCCGGGATTCATCGCCACCGACATGACCGGCGTGCTGCCGGAAGCGGTGCAACAGGAGCTCCATCGTCAGATCCCGTTGGGGAGGGTCGGCCAGCCGGAAGAAGTAGCCGGGTTGGTCTCGTTCCTCGCCTCGGAGCAGGCCTCGTACATCACAGGCCAGGTCTTCCGTGTCGACGGAGGCATGCTCATGGGGTGACGGCCCGATGGGGAGTGGTTGCGGCGGAGTGGTCGTAGGGAAGGAACCGGAGACGGGTGTCAACCCCGGAGAGAGGATCCGATGAACAACCTGGAGCAGAAGATCAGAGACATCATCGTGGAGCAGCTCGGTGTGGCGCCGGAAAAGGTGGAGACCGAGGCTTCCTTCGTGGACGATCTGGGAGCGGATTCCCTGGATCAGGTCGAGCTCATCATGGCGATCGAGGAGGCGTTCGAGATCGAGATCCCGGACGAGGATGCGGAGAAGATGCTGAAGGTCAAGGACGCAATCGAGTACTTGAAGACGCACTTGGAGACGAAGGCCTGAGGTCAAGTCGGCGCTCTGGGATGATGCGCATCTCTCTCTGACGAGGGAGACGGTTCCAGGGCTGGGCAGTCGGTGCAATCCGGCCCCAAGCCGGTCGTTCCGGGTGGGGACGCAGGGAAGCGAGCCATGCAGGAAAAGGTCGTAATAACCGGGATGGGAGTGGTTACCCCCGTGGGGCTGGGCGTGGAGGCCACCTGGCGTGGAATGATCGAGGGCCGCTCCGGCATCGGTCCGATCACGCGGTTCGATGCCTCAGCTTACGACTGCCGGATCGCCGGCGAGCTGAAGGGGTTCGACCCCGGCGCCTACATGGACCGCAAGGAGGCCAAGCGGGCCGATCCGTTCACACAGTACGCGATCGCCGCCGCGAAGGAGGCGATGGAACAGAGCGGCCTCGACTCCAAGGAGAACAACGGCGACCGGATCGGATGCATCATCGGTTCCGGCATCGGCGGGACCACCACCTGGGAGGCGCAGCACACGGTTCTTGTGGAGAAGGGCCCTTCGCGGGTTTCGCCCTTCTTCATCCCGATGATGATCGCCGACATGGCTTCCGGGCAGGTCTCGATCATCTATGGTACGCGGGGCGCCAATTTCGCCACCGTCTCGGCGTGCGCCTCGGGGGCACACGCGATCGGCGAGGCGTTCCAGCAGATTCGTCGTGGGGACCTCGATGCCGCCATCGCCGGAGGGGCGGAAGCCGCCGTGACCCCGATGTCGCTGGCCGGCTTCTGCGCCCTGAAGGCTCTCTCGACGCGGAACGACGAGCCGGAACGGGCGAGCCGGCCGTTCGATCGGGATCGGGACGGCTTTGTTCTCGGCGAGGGCGCGGGGGTTGTGATTCTCGAATCGGAGGCGCACGCCCGCGCGCGTGGGGCGACGATCTTTGCGGAACTGGCCGGCTTCGGGTCGACCGCGGATGCGCACCACGTGACCGCGCCGCCTCCGGGGGGAGAAGGGTCGGCCCGGGCCATGGAACTCGCGCTGCGGTCGGCCGGCGCCCGGCCGGATGACGTCGAGTATGTCAATGCGCACGGCACGTCCACGGAACTGAACGACAAATACGAGACGATGGCCATCCACACGGTTTTCGGCACGCACGCGCCCCGGCTTGCCGTCAGCTCCACCAAGTCGATGACGGGACACCTGCTGGGCGGAGCCGGGGCCATCGAGCTCGTCGCCACGGTGATGGCGATACGGGAGGGGCTCCTTCCTCCGACCATCAACCTGGAGAACCCGGATCCGGAGTGCGATCTCGATTACGTGCCGCTGAAGGCCCGGCCCGCCCAGGTGCGGCTGGCGCTCAGCAACTCATTCGGCTTCGGCGGGCACAACGTCTCCCTCGCCGTGCGCCGGTATCCCGCGGGGAGCTGAGGCGAGCCCGGCGGTTCCGATACGCCCGCGGCCGGTTCCGCCGGGGAGGGACGATGGGTTGGTGGCGGCGTTTCCTGCGGTGGGGGCCGGGGCTTGGCCGGAGTCCTGATCCCCGGATCCGCTCCGTGCTGGACGGGTTCCAGAATCGCATCGACCTGGAGTTCCGTGACCAGAACCTGTTGCGGCAGGCGCTGACGCACCGGTCGTACCTGGGCAGCAACGGGGGAGACTCCTCTCTCTCCAACGAGCGGATCGAGTTTCTGGGGGACGCGGTCCTGGAACTCACCGTGATCGAGTTCCTCTATGCCGCCTTTCCCCACGATCGCGAAGGAAACCTCACGAAGAAGAAGGGGCTTCTCGTCTCCCGCGAGGTTCTGGCCCAGTGTGCGGAGTGGATGGGTCTCGGGGAGTTCGTGCTGCTGAGCGAGGCGGAGCGGGAGGCCGGGGGCGGGGGCCGCGCGTCCATACTCGCCGACACGTTTGAGGCCGTCATCGGCGCCATCTACCTGGACTCCGGTCTGGACGCGGCGCGGCGTTTCGCCCGGCGGTATCTCCTGAGTCACGCGGGCGCGATTCTGCTCGATCAGAGTCTTTCCAATCACAAGAGCGTGCTCCAGGAGATGGTCCAGGCTCGCTTTCGGACCCATCCCCGGTACCGCGTCGTATCCGAGGTGGGACCGGATCATCACAAGAGATTTCGGGTCGAGGTCAGCGTCCGCGGACGGCAACTCGGCGGGGGCGGCGGTTGGAGCAAGAAGGAAGCCGAACAGGCCGCGGCCCAGGACGCGCTCGGCGCGTTGTCGAGGGAAGGGTGGGCGCGAGCCGAAGCGGACTCCGCGGCCGGCGGGGGCGTGGGGGCAGACAACCCTTCGCCGCACAC
>CAYYQN010000034.1:36370-50572 GCA_964473865.1 uncultured bacterium
TCGATCGCCAGTGCCGTCGGCGCCTCTCCGGCGCGCAGACCCCGGCCCGCGACCAGCCGCCCACGGGCGAACTCCGGCGCGGCGGCCGCGCTCAGATCTGGAAGCGGATTCCCACGAGGATCGAGTTCTCGCTCACTCGCTCGCGGGTGATCGCACCCGCCTCGGACTGCGCGCTCCGCTCGAAGCTCGTGCGCGTCCAGGCGGCATCGAGCATGGTGTTGGGGTCGACTCCGAGGCCGAGCCCGGCCGAGATCTGCGTACGATCGGGATCGAAGCTCGCGATCTCGGATTGGTCCCGGAAGACGTCGGTAGCCACGAATCGGTACGGGACCGGCAACAATGCGTACCCGAGACGGAGCCGAAGCGGCATTCGAGAGTCGGCCGCCACGCCGAGGTCGCGAGCATACTCCAGGCCGACGCGCAGGTCGGTAACGGAGCGGTACGCGTACTCCCGGTCATCGGTGCGCAGCGTGCTCTCCGCGAGCTCCAACTGCGTCCAGTCCGCGATGTCGACCTGACCGGCGATCGTAAGGCCGCCGAGCGTTCCGCCCAGGGCCACGGCCGCCCCCATGGAGACTCGCAGCGGCAGCTTGAGCTTGTACTCGAACGAGTAGTCCTCGGCGTAGTCCAGGGTGTCGCCCGGCGCGGGCTGGGGGGCCGCGGCGCGGAAGTTCGTTTCACGGTAGTGCCGCACATCACGGGTGAATCTTCCCTCCAGGGTGAAATCCTCGGGCAGGTGCAGCGCGATGCCGAACCTCGTCGACGGGTGGGGCCGCAGGAGAGCCCCGATCGTGCCGGTCACCGCGGAGATGTCGGAGTTGTTCGTGTCGGAAACCGTGTCTTCGTAGTCCGAGTTGTCCGCCGCCTGGTACTGAAACCTCGTGTGGCGACGAGAACTTCCGGCAAGGATGGTGCCCGATGCCCCGAGCGACAAGGTCGGACTCGGATCGAAAGCCACGCCGGAAGTCCAGGCCCCGACGCTGCCCTCCTCAATGATCGACTCCTCCTCGCTTTGCACGGCGCCTCCCGCACCGGTGCGGAAGTACTCGCTGTTCATCGGGATGGCGCGGTCATAGGCCATGCCGATCACCAGTGCGCCGCGGTAGACCGGGAACGGATAGGCGAACCCCACGGAGTGGACCTGCGTTTTCGTGAGCTTCGAGACCTCTTGACGACCTCGGTAGGAGATCTCCTGTTCGGGCGAACGCCGCTCCACCGCGCCTCCGACTTCCGGTCGAGGCACCCGGGCCAGGGCCGCCGGGTTGTGGAGCAGGGCTTCGTAGTCGTCGGCGATCGCCACGTACGCTCCGGCCATTCCCGCGGCCCGTGCTCCGACGGGGGGATGCCAGACGAGCGGGATGTCGGGGAGGATCACGGCCCGGGCATCTCCGGCCAGGGCGATCGACAGGCCCGCCAGCGCGGAGACGAGCGGCCACGGGAGGCGGCAGAAGGCAGTCCTGGCACGACGCATGACGCGCGGCTCCTTTCTCCCCGGAGGCGGGTTGATGCAGGTCGGCGATCAGCGGCCCCAGGCGTTTGGGGGCGGATCGTTCTTCTTCTGGTCTGCCGGCGGCCGCCGCTCGGTGCGTCGCGTGGTGTCGGGGGCGGGAGCGTTCGGCGTGGCTGGGGTCGCCGGCTGGGTGGTTCCTCCTCGGGGCGAAACGCTGGTTCCGCCAACGCTGGGTATGGTCGTGCGTGGGCTCGGCAGGGCGGCGCCCGGGGTGCCGGATCCGCGGACCCAGGCGTTCCGGCCATCGGTTACCGGCGCCGGTCCGTCCCCGTCCGGATCCCACGGGTGCCATGGGCGCCAGGGGTCGTACCACCAGGGACCCGTCGGCGTCCAGGGATGGTAGTAGTAGTAACCCCACGAAGGAGGGAAACCCCCGTACAATGACGTGTAGTAGGGATCGGTCCAGCCGTACAGGTAGCCGGGGTCGGTCCCCCAGTAATCCCGACTCCAGGCATCCGTTCCCGGCGAGGACGAGGACCAGGGTTCGGCCTCCGGATGCCGCAAGACGGTGTAGCAGCCGGTTCCCGCGACGGCGACCAGCACCAGCACCAGGGCCAGGAAGTGCGCGCGACGGGATGACATGATGGACCTCCTTCGATGTTCTAATGGTGCCACCCGGCAAGTATAGGAACGCCGCGGGGCATCAGTCAAAAGGAAGGAACACCGACATGCCGCGTTGGTTCTTCGCTCTGGCGGCGGCCGGCCTGGCGGGGGGCATGCTGACCTCCCCGCCGGGGGCGGCGCCGTCCCGGGCGCAGGAGTTGCTCGAGCGGCCGCCGCAGGCGGCGGAACCGGCCGACTCCGGCCGCACCTCGCCCGACGCGTTGTTCTACTACTTCGAGGGGAACGATCGGGCATTCGGCCGAGACCCCGCCGCCGCCGTTCGCCTTTACCGGCAATCCTTGGACCGGGATTCCAGCCAGACCGCAGTGCGCCTGGCGCTGGCGCGAGTATTCGCGGCGCTGGAAGAGCCCGATTCGACGATCTACTGGGCAGAGCAGGTATGCCGCCGAGACCCCGGTTCGACGGAGGCATTTCGACTCGCGGGGCTCAGCTACCTGCGACTCGGCATGGTCTCCGAGGGCATCGGCAAGCTCCGCCGCTCCACGGAGCTGGATCCCTCCGATACCGCCTCGTTCATGAACCTCCTGTATCTCCTGGAGTCCGCGGGTCGATACCAGGAGGCGCTGTCCATCCTGGACGCCGCGGACCCCGACCTCCGGGACTCGCCGGCCCTCCTGGTGCGGCGGGGTCGTCTGCTGGTGCAGACCGGGGCCGCCTCGGAAGCGATCTCTGAGCTGGCCGGGCTGCTGATCGCCAATCCGGATTACCCGGAAGCCGAGATGATCCTCGCGCTTGCCCTCTCGAGCAGCTCCGCGGCGCTTGCGGACACGGGCGCGGTGGAGGCGCTGGTGCGAGACCGGCCCCAACTGGAGCGCACCCGGCTGGCCCTGGCCCGCCTGTACCTCAAGACGGAGCGCTATCCGGAGGCGCAGTCGCATCTGGAGCAACTGGCCGCGCGCGATCCGGAGAATCCGCGCATCCTGTATGATCTTGGACTCCTCTGGTTTCGCCAGGGCAACTACGAAGAATCGGCACGGCGGTTCGAGCAGCTGCAGAGGGTCACGCCCAACGACCCCGAGGCGCCGCATTGGCTCTGCCGTATCGAGCTCCTCCGCGGGCGGGCCGGCGAGGCCCTGGAGCGGGCCGGCGAGGCATTGAAGCGCGCTCCGGGCGACACGAACGCATTGCTTTGCCAGGCCTCGGCGTTTCTGATGGCGAAGCGCCCCAAGAAGGCTCTCTCCGCGGCGGAGTCGATCCTGAGAGGAGATCCGACGCACCGCGAGGCCGGACTCCTCGCTGCGGCGGTCCTCGACGACCTGGGCCGATCGGGCGAGGCGGTGGATCTCCTGCGCCCGATCGTGGCCAGCTACCCGGTGGATCGGGACGTCCTCTTCGCGTTCGCCGCCTGGCTGGATCGCGCCGGTCAGGTCGACTCGTCTCTGGCCGTCTTCGACCGGATCCTGACGGCAAATCCAGACGATGACGAGGCCTGGAACCACTCCGGCTACATCTGCATCGACCGCGGCATCCAGCTCGAGTCGGGCCTGGCGCGCGTCGGCCGCGCGCTCGAGCGATCGCCGGAAAACGGCGCCTATCTGGACAGCTACGGCTGGGGCCTCTATCGGCTGGGGCGGCCCGATCAGGCCCTGCAGTGGCTGCGCCGGGCGGCCGATCAGTCACCCGAGGAGGCGGAAATCCATCTCCATCTGGGAGAGGTGCTGGAGGCGCTGAACCGCTCCGCGGAAGCGCGGGACGCCTACTCGCGGGCCCTGCGTCTGAGGCCTCGGGACGCGGAACTTCGCCGCCGCCTTCAGGATACGCGTCGATCCCCGGTGGGGCAACCGGGCGCCGGATCCCCGGCATCCAAATGACGTTGGGCGGGAACCGGCCGGGGTGGTCATGGGTGTAAGCGGTCGAAAGGAAACGGAGAGCATGCAGTTGAGCGAAAGCAGAATCACAGTCCCGCTTTTCTCAAGCCTCCCGGACGAAGAATTGATGGAGCATGTGGTCCGCAATTCGGAGGCGGCATTCGCGACTCTGGTCGATCGCTACCGGGGACGAATCATCAACCTGGTCTGCCGCTTCATCAACGATCGGGAGCGGGCCCAGGAGATCGCCCAGGAGGTGTTCCTGCGCGTCTTCGTTCACCGCGAGAGGTATCGGCCGAGCGGGAAGTTCAGCACCTGGATCTACACGATCGCCGCCAATCTGGCGAAGAACGAAATCCGGCGGCGCGTCCGCGCTCGCGGCGTTGTGAGCCTGGATGGCCTGCTCGAGGTGACCGGCGATTCCAGCAGGTTCCTGGCCGATAGCGGACCCCGACCCGATCAGACGGTGCGCCAGCGCGAGATTCGCGAGTGGGTCGACTTGGCGATGCAGGCGATTCCGGACAAGTATCGGGAGGTGATCATCCTCCGCGACATGCAGCAGCTCTCGTACGAGGAGATCGAGCAGATCCTGGGCATTCCGGGCGGCACCGTGCGCTCGCGTATCAACCGCGCGCGGGCGGCCCTGCAAGAAAAGCTTGGCAGCTTGGTGGAAGGTGGCATCGATGAACTGTAATCGAGCAAGAAGCCTGTTTTCCGCGCGGATCGATGACGAGCTGCCGCCGGCGGAACTCGAGTCCCTGGCGGAGCACCTGCGCGAGTGCCGAAATGGCTGCGCGCAGCAATGGGCCGCGTTCCAGGCCACCGTTCGCCTGGTCCACGACCTGCCCGCGGTCGAGCCCGATCCCAGCTTTGTCGGGCAGGTGCTGGACCGGGTCCGGGCCTGGGAGGCGCAAGAAGCCGGGCGTGGCGCCGGCGTTCCGATTTCGGCACCCTGGCCCGCACGGACGCGCGGCATCGGATACCGGGGGCGCCGGCGTGCCTGGGCGGGCGTGCGCGACTGGATCAGCGAGCGAATCGGCGAGCCGCTGCAGACCCTGGCGGGTGCTCGGGCGTTCGGGCCGGCGCGCCTCGCCGGCGCGGTTGCCCTGGGCGTGGCGGGTGGGATCCTTCTCGGCCAGCAAACGCTCCTGTCGCCTCGCCTGGCCGGCCTGGACGGAGCGGCCGTGCGGACCGCCTCGGTGGCCCGGGTCGTCCCCGGCGCGGATCGTCATGCAGTCCAGCCGGCGTCCCAGACTGCGCGTCCGTTTGGTGACCTTGCCGGGGAGATTCCCTCGGTGCATTCCGGGCGCGGCGGGGCCGATTCTGTGCTGGTTCAGCCGGATGGGGTCGGGGATGATTCCTGGCCTTACGCCGGCATGTCCGGCGGCCGCCAGGTCTCGACCTCCCCCGGCGACGCGCGCCCGCGCGTTACGATCACCGATGGCCGTCCGCAGCTCACCTTCTAGCCGTTCATTGCGGTCGGGACTTTCTAGGCAAGCGGTCGGGGCCGGGTCCGGTCCCGGCCGTTTTGCGCGAACGCGGGGCCGGATCCGGTCCCGATCCGCCGCGGTGGTCTCGGTCTTCCTGGCCGCCAGCGCCTGGGCCACCGCTGCACCGGCGCGCCCGGCGGCCGGAGAGTCTCCCCTGGCCCGGTGGGTTCACGGGCTGCTGATTCCGGCCGGTGCGTCCGTGGTGCAGGTGATCGCCTACCGGCCCGACGGCTCGGTGCCGACCGCCCGCGAGGGCATCTCCTCGGCATTTCGTCTCGAACCGGCTCGCCGGACTTTCTGGGCGACCGGCGTGGTTGTCGATCGAGGGGGAATCGTCCTGACCTGCTCCGAGGCGGCCCAGCCTGGCGACAGCCTCGAGATCCGCCTGCCCGGCGGCGCGCACACCGGGGCCCGGTTCCTTGCCCAGGACCTGGAGGTGGGCTTGTCCCTGCTGCAAGCGGAGGACACCACGGGGCTGTCACCGGTCCCGATGGTGCCGCTGGACGCGATCCGCGAGGGGGAGGCGGTGGTGCTCCTGGGCCACCGGGCGGACAAGGAGGGTCCGGACTTCCGTTTCGCCCGCATGTCGAGCGGGCGGGGCGCCTCGGCTGCTTCCCGGCTACTCCGTCTGAACCTGGGCGACTGTCACGGCGCTTGCGGGGACGCCGTCTTCGACGAACATGGCGCATTCCGGGGGATCGTGGTGGGGGTGCAGGCCGAGCGCGAGCAAGCCGCGGCTCCGGCTGCCGGGAGGCCGAGTGCGGATCCCTTCGAGTGCGAGTCCGTTCGGGCGCTTTCCGCCGAGAACGTCCCGCGGATTGCGCGCGATCTCCTGGTTGCCAGCAGCTCTCCGGTCGGGTTCATGGGGGTGATCGCGGTGGCCGGCGATCCGCTGGTCGGAGCCGGCCGCGACAGCGCGTCGTCGCGGCTCCCCCTGATGATCACTCGGGTCTTGCCGGGAAGCCCCGCGGACGCGGCCGGGATTCGGCCCGGGGATCAGCTTCTGGCCCTGGACGGGCGGCCGGTCGCCTCCATGGAGCAGGTTGCGGACTTGATCGCCGCATCTCCACCCGGACGGGAGGTTCGGGTTCGCGTCCTGCGAGAGGGGACCTCGCTCCAGTTCGTGACCCGCCTGGCGGACCGGTCGGCACTTGGCTGGTTGGAGCGGCAGGAGCACCGGGAAGCCGCGCGGCGGAAGCGGCTCCAGATGGCGATCGAGAGGCTTCAGAGAGAGATACGCGAACTCGACGCCCGGCGCAGACCGGACCGCTAGGCGCCGTTCCCCGTCCCGGGGCAGCCGCCCTTTGACCCTCCCGCGGTCTGGGTGATACGGTCCTACGAGCGCCGTCGGGTGGCCCCGGGGGGCGCGCCCCCGAGAGCCGCCTGTTCATCCGCTCCCGCCGGACCGTCCGCGCAGGGGCGCTTCGGGATCGCCCCGTGACCGATCGGCCCGTGGAGGCTCCTTGATCGATATCAGGGTCAGACTGGATGACCGCTCCTACCCGGTTCGGATCGGGCCGTGGCGAGACTGGGACCTTCGGACCATCGTGCGCGGCTGGGCGGCTTCGCCCTGGGCCCTGGTAGCGGATCGGCGGGCCTGGGAAACCTGGTCGGAAGACCTGCTTGCCTGCCTCGGCGCCGCCGGCGTCGATGTCCAGGTCCTGGAGCTGTCCGGGGGCGAGCCGGCCAAGACGCATGAGACCCTTCTGCGCATCTACGACCACCTGCTCGCCGCCAGGATCAGGCGAGACGGGACGCTGGCGGCTTTCGGGGGCGGCGTGATCGGCGACGTGGCCGGGTTCGCGGCCGCGACGTGGCAACGGGGCATCCGGCTTGTACAGATTCCCTCGACTCTTCTGGCTCAGGTTGACTCCGGAGTGGGCGGAAAGACCGGACTGAACTACCGCGAACACAAGAACTTCGTTGGTGTGTTCCATCAGCCGGCGGCGGTCCTGATCTCGCCGGAGTGGCTGAACAGCCTTCCGGCGCGGGAGTTCCGGTCCGGACTGGCCGAGGTCGTGAAGTGCGGCATCATCCGCGATGCGGGTCTGCTGGACATCCTGGAAGAAGTCGATCCGGGACGCCTGGGCCGTTCCCCCCGCCTCGAGGAGGTCGTTGCGCGCGCGCTGATCGTGAAGTCAGGGATCGTGGAAGAGGATGAGCGCGACCACGGCCTGAGAAGGCTCTTGAACTTCGGTCACACCGTGGGACACGCCCTCGAGTCCGCGACCGGTTTTCAGCGATTCCTGCACGGCGAGGCCGTGGCGCTCGGAATCGTGGCGGCGATTCGGCTATCGGTACTGACCGTGGGACTGCCGGAGCGGGAGGCGCAGCGGGCCGAATCTCTCCTCGAGCGCTACGGCCTGCCGGTCCGCACGTCGGGCGTGGACCTCGATGCGATTCTTGGATTCGTGGAACGGGACAAGAAGGCGGAGTTCGACGCGGCGGCGTGGGTGTTGACAGCCCGGTTGGGCACCGCTACGGTCGCTGCCCGGGTTTCGATGGAGGCGGTCCGTTCCGCCGTATCCCATGTACTCGAGAGGTCGGTGAAGCCATGAAGAGGGTCCTGGTTGTGCACGGCCCCAATCTCAACCTGCTGGGGGAGCGGGAACCGGGAATCTACGGCCGGGATAGCCTGGCCGAGCTGGACGCGCGGCTCGCCTCCGAGGCCCGGGAGCTGGGGCTGGACCTGTCCACGTTCCAGTCGAATCACGAGGGAAGGCTCCTGGACCGGATCCACCGCGCTCGTGAGGATGCGGACGGCCTGATTCTGAACCCGGGTGGTCTGGCCCACACCAGCGTGTGCCTGCGGGACGCGGTGAGCGCCCTCTCGCTCCCGGTTGTCGAGGTCCATCTCAGTAACCCCTTTGCCAGAGAGCCGTTCCGGCACGTCGACCTGGTGGCCCCGGTGTGCCGGGGCCTGGTTGTCGGGCTCGGCGTGTTGGGTTATCTGGCGGCCCTGCGCGCTCTGGCGGCCATTCTGATCCCCGGTACGGACGCGGTCGACGAGGGCAGTGGAGAAATCAGGCATGCAGGTCGATGACATTCGTAGGCTGGTCAAGCTCGTCGAGGAGAGCGATATCGATGAGCTGGAAGTGCGTCGTTGGTGGGAGTTTCTCCGCATCACCAAGCGGGCGCGGGTCCGTCCCGCCGAGGTGTCGCCCGCGCCTTCGTCCGAGGCGGCGCGCCCGGGGGCGGAACCGCCCGGCGCCTCACGGATGACGGCCTCCGTCCCGGCGGCTCCGGTGACTCCGGCTCCCCTGGCGGTCCCGGCGGCGGACGCGCCACGGGAGGCAGACGCGGCGAAGCCCGCGAAGGGGGCGGCTCCCGGGCCGGCAGAGGCGGCCATCCTGGAAGGGCTGATGGCAATCCGTTCCCCCATGGTGGGGACCTTCTACCGGGCGCCCAACCCGACGGCGCCGCCGTTCGTGGAGACCGGCTCGCGGGTCGCGCCGCGGCAGGTCGTCTGCATCGTAGAGGCGATGAAGCTGATGAATGAGATCGAGGCCGACTCCAGCGGCACGATCGAGAGGATCCTGGCCGAGAACGGGAAACCGGTGGAGTACAACCAGCCGCTGTTTCTCGTACGGCCCGACTAGCCGCCGCCGACGGGCTCGGCCGCGGGGAGAGAGGACAACAAGGTGGACTTTCGACGCGTGCTCGAGCGGATGCTGGAATGCGGCGCCAGCGACCTTCACCTCAAGGTCGGGACGCGCCCGCAGATCCGGGTCGATGGGGAGCTTCTGGCCATCGATGAGTCCGCCCCGTCGGTCAAGGAAATGGAAGCGGTCATCGACCACGTGCTCACCCCCGCCCAGAAGGCGACCTTCGTGGAGAAGCGGGAGCTCGACTTTGCCATCAGCGTGCCCGGCCTGGCCCGGTTCCGGGCGAACTTCTACCACCAGCGCGGGACGCCGGCGATCGTGCTTCGCCACGTCCCCCTTGGCGTGCCCGCGATCGAAGAACTCAACCTGCCGCCGATCGTGGAGACGCTGGCGCTGGCCCCCCGCGGCCTCGTTCTCGTCACCGGACAGGTGGGGAGCGGCAAGTCGACGGCCCTGGCGTCAATGATCGATGCCATCAACCGGCGCCTGGCGCGCTCGGTCATCACGGTGGAGGACCCGGTCGAGTTCCTCCACCGGGACGACAAGAGCATGATCAGCCAGCGCGAAGTGGGGCTGGATACCGACGGGTATCTCAGTGCCCTGAAGCACATCCTGCGGCAGGACCCGGATGTGATCCTGCTGGGGGAGATCCGCGATCAGGACACGATGTCGATCGCCCTCATGGCGGCCGACACCGGGCATCTGGTTCTCTCCACCCTGCACACCATCGACGCCGCCCAGACGGTCAACCGGATCATCTCCTTCTACCCGCCGCACCAGCACGGGGAGATCCGCTTCCTCCTCGCGTCGGCCCTCCAGGCGGTGGTTTCGCTGCGGCTCATCCCGAACATCACCGGCAAGGGCCGCGTGCCGGCGTGCGAAGTCCTCGTCAACACCCCGACCGTGCGCGAGTATCTGGTCGCGCCGGACAAGACCCACCTCATCAAACAGGCGATTGTCGAGGGGACGACGCAGTACGGGATGCAGTCCTTTGACCAATCGCTCATGCGTCTGTACCGGCGCGGACTCATTTCCTACGAGGAGGCGCTGAAGCACTCCTCGCAGCCGACTGAGTTCGCGTTGCGCGTCAAGGGAGTGCATGCCTCGAGCGACACCAGCTGGGACACCTTCGAGGAGACCCCCGGGAGCGAATCTGCGGAATCGGCCGCGACGGCGTCGAGTGAGGGTCGGGAGGCGGGTCCCGTGGTCGAAGCCGCGACGGCGAAGACGGCGGCGCCAGGGCCCGACATCCCGCGGCTCACCAAGGAAGGGGAGCCAAGCCCGCGCGGAATCAGTCGTTTCTGACGATCGGGCCAGACGCCCGCCTCCGGCGGGCGTAGCGCAGGAGGCGCATGTTTGCCAAGGTCTTGGTCGCGAATCGCGGTGAGATCGCGCTGCGGGTGATCCGCGCCTGCCGCGAACTCGACATCGCGACCGTGGCGGTCTATTCGGAGGCGGATCGGGATTCGCTCCACGTGTCGCTCGCGGACCAGTCGATCTGCATCGGCCCTCCGCCGGGGCGCGAAAGCTATCTCGATCCGGTCCGCCTCGTCAGCGCTGCCCAGGTCACCGGGGCCGAGGCGATTCATCCCGGATATGGATTCCTCGCGGAGAACGCGCGCTTCGCCGAGATGGTGGAGGCCAGCGGCCTGGTCTTCGTGGGGCCCTCGCCGCAGTCGATCCGCACCATGGGGGACAAGAGCCAGGCCAAGGCGGCCATGAAGCAGGCGGGGGTTCCGATCCTGCCGGGGAGCGATGGAGTGGTGGAAACCGGGGCGGAGGCGCGCGCCCTGGCGGACCGGATCGGCTACCCCGTGATCCTGAAGGCGCGGGACGGGGGAGGCGGCAAGGGTATGCGGGTGGTTTCCGCCGGCGCCGACCTGGAACGTCTTTTCCAGACCGCCCAGGGGGAGGCCGCGGCCGCGTTCGGAAACGGCGCCCTCTATCTGGAAAAGTACCTCCTGCGCACGCGGCATGTGGAAATCCAGGTGATGGGCGACGGTCGCGGCGATGCGCTTCATCTGTTCGAGCGAGACTGCTCGATGCAGCGCCGCCACCAGAAGCTGATCGAGGAGTCGCCCAGCCCCGGCCTCCCGTCCGCCACCCGTGAGGCGATGGGCCGGACGGCCCGCGAGGGAGCGCGCCGGATCGGCTACCGCGGGGCCGGGACCATGGAGTTCCTGCTGGACGAGGACGGATCGTTCTACTTCATGGAGATGAACACGCGCCTCCAGGTGGAACACCCGGTGACGGAGATGGTGACCGGCATCGACCTGGTGAAGCTGCAGCTTCGCATTGCGGCGGAGGAACCGCTGCCGTTCCGCCAGGAGCAGATCCGGGCGGAAGGCCACGCCATCGAGTGCCGCCTCAACGCCGAAGCGCCCGGCCAGGGCTTCCGGCCTTCGCCGGGCCGCGTCACGCGGTTTCGCGCCCCCGGTGGTCCGGGCGTGCGGGTCGACAGTCACCTCTACGATGGATACACGGTGCCGCCTCACTATGACTCGCTGGTGGCGAAGGTCATCGCGCACGGGGCCGACCGAGCGGAGGCGATCGCCCGGATGCGCCGCGCGCTGGCCGAGACGGTCATCGAGGGAATCGCGACGACAATCCCCTTCCACCTGGAGATCCTCACTGATCCCGAGTTCGTGGCCGGACGCACCGACACCGGATTCGTGGAACGGCGGCAGGGGACGAAGGCAGCCGCCGGCCGCCCGCAGTAATCCGGGCGAGGCGCGCCGCGCGGAGCGCCCCTCACCCTCGCCGGAGCGCCCCGGTTCGGCGCCTAGCGCGCCACCTTCCAGAAGAGGAAGCCGCCCAGCGCGCCGAAGACGAGGTTGCCCAACCAGGCCGCCAGCATCGGCGGCAGGTTTCCGTTGTAGCCGAGCGCCTGTCCCACGCGGATCAGGCCGAAGTAGGCGAATCCCACTCCGACGCTGATGCCGAATCCGATGGCGAGGTTGCCCCCGCGAACGACGCGCAGGGAAAGCGCCGCCCCGAGCAGAACCATGATCAGGTCGGCGAGGGGAAAGGAGGCGCGGATGTGGAAGTTCGTCATGTGCTTCTGCACTTCCCCTCCGCTCTCGCGCACGCGGCGGGCGAAGGTGAGCAGGCTCTTCATGCTCATGAAGAACGGATCGCGCACGGCGGTACGGAAGTCTTCCGGCAGTTCCTCGATTTCGGTGGTTCCGTACATGCGGAAACGGAGCACGGTATCGGTGCTGTCCTGGAAGGCCCGGTAGTAGCCGTTCTCGAAGCGCCAGCCGGAGTCGCGCCACCGTGCCACCTGGGCGTCGAGACGGCGCCGCAGCGAAGGCTGGCTCAGGAACTGCACCGATACCTCGCGCATGGTCTGGGTGCGCCCCTCGTAGAAGCGGGCGACCCAGAACCGCCGGCCGCCGCCGAGGAGGCGGATCTCGCTTCGGTTCTGCCGGTCGGCATCGGATTGCCCTTTGATCTCCTCGGTCATGACTCGTCGCTGGCGGGCATGGGCCTGGGGTCCGATCAGTTCATTCATGGCGTACTGCGCGACGGAGATCACGAGGGCGGCGATCAGCAGCGGCCGGGCCAGCCGCCACGGGCTTTGCCCGGCCCCCTGCATGGCGGCGATCTCGTTGTTCTTGCGCAGGGTGCTCAAACCCAGCAGCGAGCCGAGCAGAACCGCCACCGGCAGCACCTGGGTGAGGATCTCGGGCAGACCGTAGAGATAGAGCCGGGCGACAGTGACCGGCGAAGTGCGGTGGTCCACGAAGGTGTCGATCTTCTCGAAGAGATCCACGATGATGAAGAGAGCCACGAAGGTGGCGATTCCCAGCAGGGAGTAGAGGATGAACTCGCGTAGCAGATACCGGTCCAGAACCCTCATCCTGCTCGCCTCCTGCGCGGAAGCGCCGGCATGGTGCCTCTCACCGCGCGTACGCTCAGCCAGACGCCGAGTCCGCCGATCACGAGATTGGGGAGCCACATGGAGAACCAGGGCGGCATGATTCGCCGGTCGGCCAGCTGCTCCCCGCCCGTCAGGCAAAGATAGTAGAAGACGAAAAAGACCGCGCTGAAGAAGCCGGCGGCCAGGCCTCCGCGGCGCGCCAGGATGCCGAGCGGCGCACCGACCAGCACGAAGACGATGCACGCGAACGGAATCGAGAACTTCTTCTGGATCTCCACCTGGAACTCGTTGGCCCGCCGCCGAGACGCCAGCTCTTCGCGCCGGCGGGACGTGGCCAGTTCCACCCAGCGTCGCTGCTCCGAGCTCCACTCCGCGCCGGCCGGCGGCGGCTGCGGACGGCCCACGAGCTTGTTCAGGGCGCCGAGGAGGGTCCGCCTCGGCGAGGGAACTGCGAGGGTCGGGTCGAATTGCTCGAGGATCCGGGGATCGTCCAGATCGGCCGGGGCCAGGGCCGCGCGCACCAGGGAGTCCTGACGGGCGCTCTCGCGCTGGAGTCGGGTCACCTCCGCCCGCATCATGCTCACCGACATCTCGCGCTGGCTGCGTTGGTGCTTCCCGCCGGCGCGAAAACGGTCCGACGCGTCCTCGATGTTCATCGACTGGGCTGCGAAATGCATCCGCCGGTAGTCGCCGTCGGGGGAGGTCGGATCGGCCTCGTGGATTTCACCGTCCCGGAGGTCGAGGGTGAGAAGCCCCGCGTCGGGCCGGTACCGCAGGGTGCCCGAGCGGGCCATGATGGTCCGCGGGGAATCGGGGTTGTCGCGGGCGTCCAGGACGAGGATGTCCTGCATCTCGCCGGTGCGGTCATTCAGGCGCCCGATCCAGAGGTCGTAGCCGCGGAAGTCGTCCACCAAGACGCCCTCCCGGATCTCGGCCGTGGGACGCTGGCGCGAGATCTCCTGCATGAGCCCGGCGAAGGCGTAGTTCGTCTCCGGCAGGACGTAGTTGTTGAAGAGCGTCAGGGCCGCAGCCACAATCACCGACGAACCCAGGGTGGGCAGGACAATCCGCCCGAGGTGGACGCCACTCGCCTTCAGGGCGATGATTTCGTTGTCCTGGCTGAGGCGGCCGAACGTCATGAGGGCGGCCACCAAGACCCCGCAGGGGATGGAGAGGACCACCATCCAGCCCAGGCCGAGCACGAAGAGCTTCAGAACCGTCCAGGCGGGAATCCCCTTGCTGATGAGCAGGTCGAGGAGGTCGAGCAGCATGTCCATGGTCA
>CAYYQN010000035.1:0-50333 GCA_964473865.1 uncultured bacterium
AAATGACTCGACGATCCCCCGTCGGGTCAGAAAATCAAATGGCTCGACAGGGGTGCCCAGGTCCTTCCGGAAACGAACGGTGGGACCGGACGTCTCAACCCTGGTCCGGAAGTCCGGCGCTCCAGCCGGCAGCGAGGTACCGACCGCGGGGATGCGCGCAGGGGCATTGCGTTCGACGTTTTCCACGCGGGTCTTGTGTTCGTCGTCGCCTCGTCTTCTCCCGGCCGCGGATTACGCGCGTCGGGCCCCCCGGGGGTGAACCCTCCCGGAAATCGAGGAAGGTGAGGCCCGTGGCTTCGATCAGGAGAGGGCTTGACCCATTCGGGGAGTTGGCACAGACTGTCGCGTCTTTGGCGAGCGAGTTGCATAGGAGATCTGGCTTTATGACACGCCAGGGTCGTTGGCTCCTCTGCCTTCTCATCCTCTTTGCCGCGGCGCTGCGGGTCTTCGCAGTCAGGATCTCGGCTCCAGTTGACGACGCCTACATCACGTTCCGGTACGCCCGGAATCTCGCGGACGGGTTGGGCTTCGTCTACAATGCCGGCGAGCGTGTTCTCGGAACCACGACCACACTGTTTACCCTGTTGCTCGTTCCGTTCGCTAAGTTGCACATTCCCCTGGAGATCGCCGCCGCCGGACTTGCCGTCGCGGCCTCGCTGGGCTCGTTGCTGGTTCTCTTCTCGTTGGTACGCAGCGCGATCTCACTCCGATATCCGTCCCCGCCGCGGGTCGCCGAGGATGCCGGCCTCCTGGCGGCCGCCTTCTATGGGTTGTTCTATGCCGCGATCGGCGCGTGCGGTTACGGCATGGAAACCCAGGTCTTCGAGTTGCTCGCTCTGGGCGCCCTCCACACCGCCGGGAGGAATCGACCACGTGCGGCGGCCGGCCTCCTGGCTCTCGCGGCGATGACGAGACCGGAGGGTCTCCTGCTCGCGGCGTTTCTGGGCCTGATCGCCCTGATCCGTTGGCTCCGGGACCGCCACCGGTTTCCGTGGGGCCCCGGACTCCTCTTCATCGCGCTCCTTCTGCCCTGGCTTCTCTTCGCCACCGTCTACTTCGGCTCTCCGGTCCCCAACTCGGTGTTGGCCAAGGCGTCGCAGCAGGCGATCTCAATCGGGATGTGGGCCCGGTTCTTCATCCTGCGGAACCCTGTGATTGCCCTGACCTGGGTCGGCGGAGCGATCGGCGCGTTCTGGTCGGTTCGAAATCGCAGCGGCATCCTCCAACTTCTGGCCCTCTGGGCGGCTGCCTACACGCTCTTCTTCCTGATCGCCCGCCCACCTTTCCTGGGGCTTTGGTACTTCCCTCCTCTCGCGTCTCCACTCCTGGGTCTCGCCGCTGCGGGCGTTGTGGGAATCGCGCGAGTCGTCACCCCGAGACGGACCGGTCTGGCTCTGCTGGCGGCCTCCTTCGTGTGGATGGCTCTGCTCGTGATCCTTGCTCCGCGGGCGCTGGCCACGCTCCGCCGGAGCCGGAGCGTCGCGGAGGTTGTCTACCGTCCGATGGGGAGATGGCTCCGTGACAACGCGAAGCCGCAGGATCTGGTGGAGGCCTCCGACATCGGGTACATCGGCTACCTCTCCAACCGGCGGATCTGGGACGCAAGCGCGCTGGTGACCCCGGCAGTCTGGCGCGCCCGGGGCGCCGCGCGCACGGCGCAGACCCGCGGTATGTCCGCGGGCCGTACGGAGGCGTCGGAGAGACCACGACCCGATCTGCTCGTCTTGCCGTTCGCCGGGTCGAACTACACTCGGGCCGTAACCGATGGGTTGTTCGAGACCTATGAGCCGGTCGTCCGCTTTCAGCTCGAGGGGCGCACGGAACTGCGCCCGGCGGCCGATCCCGGCCCGGAATACGAGCGCAGGCGAGTCTGGATGCCCGATTTTCTTGTCTGCCGGAGGATCGGATCGCTCTGATCCCCGACCGGCCGGGTTTGCCGGCTTCCGGCTACGCCATCAGATCCATCGTGCCGTTCAGGAACGACTCATACGCGCCCAGATCGAAGTGCCCGTGCCCGGACAGATTGAACAGGATCACCCTGCACTCGCCTGCTTCTCGCGCGGCCAGCGCATGGCGGATGGTGCTGTGGACGGCGTGGGCCGATTCCGGCGCGGGGATGGTCCCCTCGCACTGGGCGAACTTCAGGGCGCTTTCGAACACCTCTCCCTGATGGTACGCCTCCGCCTCGATCAGTCCCGCCGCCAGGAGATGGCTGACCAGAGGGGCCGAGCCGTGATAGCGAAGCCCGCCGGCGTGGACCGGCGGAGGGATGAACCGGTGCCCGAGCGTGTGCATGAGCAGGAGCGGCGTGCTGCCGGCGACATCACCGAAGTCGTACTCCCGCGGCCCTTGGGTAAGCGTCGGGCACGCGCTCGGCTCCACGGCGATGGCCCGCAGACCCTTCCGGTCGCCCTTGAGCTTCTCCTTGAGGAACGGAAACGCCAATCCGGCGAAGTTGCTGCCGCCTCCATGCGAGGCGATCACCATGTCCGGATATTCACCGGCGATCTCCATCTGTCGCATCGCCTCCAGCCCGATGATGGTCTGGTGCAGGAGCACATGGTTCAGCACGCTCCCCAGCGCGTACTTGGTGTCGTCCCGGCCCGCCGCGTCTTCCACCGCTTCCGAGATGGCGACGCCCAGGCTCCCCGGGGAGTGCGGGTTCTCCGCCAGTATCTGCCGGCCGGCGGCGGTCAGGTTCGAGGGGCTGGCCACGACCTCCGCGTCGTAGGTCCGCATCATGATCCGGCGGTATGGCTTCTGCTCGTAGCTGGCCCGGACCATGTAGACCATGCACTCCAGGTCCATGAGCTTGCAGGCGCAGGCCAGCGCGCTGCCCCACTGCCCGGCGCCGGTCTCGGTGGCCAGGCGTTTCACCCCCTCCTTCTTGTTCACGTAGGCCTGCATGAGAGCGGTGTTGAGCTTGTGGCTTCCGACCGGGCTCACGTGCTCCGACTTGTAGTAGATGTGGGCAGGAGTGTCGAGGAACTCCTCGAGGGCGCGCGCCCGGAACAGCGGGCTCGGCCGATACAGACGGTAGATGGCGCGCACCTCGGGCGGGATCTCGACCCGCGGTTCTGCGGTGACCTCCTGTCCGATGAGACCCATCGGGAAGATCGGAGCCAGGGCTTCGGGGCCGATTGGCTCCTTGGTGCCCGGATGAAGCGGCGGAGCGAGGGGCGTGGGGAGATCCGGCGCGATGTTGTAGAAGTGCGTCGGAATCTCCGACTCCGGAAGCGTGATCTTCGTGTCGGTCATGGTCAATCCTCTCCGCGAGGGCCGGCGTGCGGCCCAACTTGCGACCCCTTGGCCCCGGACTGCCGTCAGGCCGGACCGGGGCCGGACGGCGTATCGCTCAATCTTCGGCAGACGCGGGGCGTTTCGCGAGGAAAACCGGGCGGTCCGGCTCGGGTTTGGCCGGGGGGACGCCCGGTGCGGAGGCGTCCCGAAAAGGCGCGATCGAACCGCGGCCGGCGGTTTCGCAATCGCGGTCAAGAAGGGTTCCGGGCGATCCGGTAGCCTTGGGGCCGTAAGGAGGCGGGCACATGCCGACGGAAGAGGAACGGGTCGCAGCGGTGCGGCGGATGCAGGGCTACATTGAAGGGCACCTGAAGGAGCCCATCAGTCTGACGAGCCTGGCCCGGTGCGCGAGATACTCCCCATGGTATGCGGCTCGTCTGTTCAAGGAGCAGACCGGGAAGACCCCGTTCGAATACATCCGTCTTCGCCGTCTCTCGGCCGCGGCCAAGGACCTGGGCGCGTCGTCGACCAGGGTCATCGACGTTGCCCTCGATTTCGTGTTCGATTCCCACGAGGGCTTCACCCGCGCCTTTGCCCGGCAGTTCGGGATGTCTCCGCGGGAGTATCGAAGGGAGCGACCGCCCGTCGTGATGTTCATGCCCGACCGCATGCGCCACTACTACATGAGCCAACCACCGGCAGGAGGAACCATGAATGCGCCGAGAACGAGCCACGCCATCTTCGTCCAGGTAATCGAACGACCGGCTCGCAAGCTCATCCTGAAGCGCGGAAAGCGGGCCACGCACTACTTCGAGTACTGCGAAGAGGCCGGCTGCGAGGTCTGGGATCAGCTGGCCGCCATCAAGGACGCGCTGCACGAGCCAATGGGCCTATGGCTGCCCGGGAAGTTCCGCGCTCCGGGCACGTCCACCTACGTGCAAGGGGTCGAGGTGTCGGCTGACTACCGTGGGCCTCTGCCGGAGGGGATGGAGACCATCGATTTGCCGGCCTGCCTGCTCATGGTCTTCCAGGGTCCGCCGTTTGACGACCCGGACTTCGAGCAGGCCATCTCATCGCTGGATGAAGAAGTCAGGAACTATCGTCCCGAAACCTACGGCTTCACCTGGGATGACGACGCGGGTCCGCGCTTTCAGCTCGAGCCGCTCGGCTACCGCGGGTACATCGAGGGCCGTCCGGTGCGAAGACTGAGCGCGCCGGCGAGCGGTGCGCCGAGGCGGCCGAGGCCGTTCTAGCAGGGTGCGGAAAGACCCAGCCGGTCGCGCCGGCAGGCACTTGCGAGCCGAAAGCGGCTTCCGCCGCGGAGGATTGCCGGATCCAGGCTCTGCGCCTGGGACCCGCATCGGTTCCCCGCGCGGAGCGGCCGGGCGGCCGTTCGGGCAGTCCGGTGGCGGCGGCTCGGTGCTTGACTCCGCCCGCCCGCCCGCGATAATCCCCCTTTCTCGATTGCGCGGGTCCCGGGCCCAACCATCGGCGTTCTCCGCGCCTCCCGGCGCGATGAGGAGCAGCAGCATGGGCGGTTTCTTCGGAGTGGCCAGCCGGCAGGAGTGCGTCGCCGATCTCTTCTACGGCACCGACTATCACTCTCACCTGGGCACGGCCCGAGGCGGCATGGTGGTCCATGGCCCCAAGGGGTTCAAGCGCAACATCCATGACATCGGAAACTCCCCGTTTCGCACCAAGTTCGAGCCGGATCTGTACAAGCATGTGGGCAACCTCGGCCTGGGGGTGATCAGCGATTTCGAGGACCAGCCGATGCTGATCGGATCGCGGCATGGCCGTTACGCCATCGTGACCGTGGGGCGGGTGGAGAACCTGCGCGCTCTTGCCGAGGAGCTCATACGCCGGCACGGCGTCCACTTCGCGGAAATGAAGGGGAACGAGTTCAACCCCACGGAGGTGATGGCAAGCCTCATCAACCAGCAGCATGACCTCGTGGACGGACTGCGGCACGTGCACGAGCGGGTGGCCGGATCCTGCTCCGTGCTGCTGTTGACCGACCACGGCATCTACGCGTCGCGGGATCGGCTCGGCCGTACGCCGGTGGTGATCGGACGCAAGGAGGGCGCGGTAGCGATCGCGTCTGAGAGCTGCGCGTTTCCGAACCTGGGCTACACCGTGGAGCGGGAGCTTGGGCCGGGGGAAATCGTGCGAATCGGTCCCGATGGGGTCGAGCGGCTCTCGCCTCCGGGCCAGGAGATGCAGATCTGCGCCTTTCTCTGGATCTACTACGGGTTTCCGGCCTCGAGCTACGAAGGGATCAACGTCGAGGAGTCACGCTACCGGTGTGGCGCGGCGCTGGCCCGGGCCGACGATACGCCGGTCGACCTGGTGGCGGGGGTGCCGGACTCGGGTGTCGGGCATGCGATCGGGTACGCGGCGGAAGCGGGGGTGCCCTACCGGCGTCCCTTCGTCAAGTACACCCCGACCTGGGCCCGCAGCTTCATGCCGCAGGAGCAGGAGACGCGCGATCTGGTGGCGCAGATGAAGCTCATCCCCATCCGGGAGCAGATCGCCGGCAAAAGACTGCTCTTCTGCGAGGATTCCATCGTGCGCGGCACGCAGCTCAAGGACGTCATCCAGAGGCTCTTTGCCACCGGGGCCCGCGAGGTCCACATGCGGCCGGCTTGCCCGCCGCTCATCTACGGCTGCCGGTTCCTGAACTTCTCTCGCTCTCGATCCGAGCTGGATCTGGCCGGACGCCGGGCCATCAACGAGATCGAGGACGGAGCGAAGGATCGCCTGGCCGAGTATGCTGACTGCGCAAGTCCGAAGTGCCGGGCGATGGTCGAGAGGATTCGGGCTCGACTCGGGCTCACGACCCTGAAGTACCAGACTCTCGAGGACATGGTATCCGCCATCGGCCTGCCCCGCGAGAGGCTCTGCACCTACTGCTGGACCGGGGAGTCGCTCTACGAACGCGAGGCGAACCGCAGCTCCGCCGGCGCGCCTGCGAGCGTGACGCGCGAGCTGGAGGTGACCAGATAGGCGGCAAGGTGGCGCGTTGGCTGCCCGAGGCCGCCGGGTAGTCCTGCCCGGGACGGGCACCGGATCGGTCCTCGAGGCCGGCGATGAGGCAAGGGCAGGGCCATGTCCAGTCACCATAGAAGGTTGTGGGGGCTCTGGACCAGGAGCCCGGCGGGCTATTGTGTGGTAGTGAGCCTGCTCGGGATCGCCAATATGCTGTTCGTGGCCTATCTCCTTCATCTTGTGGGAGTCCGGCCGGTAGGAGAGTGGAACTCGTCGTTGGCGGAGTCGATCGCGGTCGGCCTGCTGATGATCACGTTCCCGTTGGTGGAAACCTGGGCTCTGATCGTCTTCGCCGACCAGCTGGCGGCGAAGACCCGATTGAATGCCGCCGGTCAGTTTGCCGTGCTCTGGGCCCTCTGGCTGGT
Source organism: uncultured bacterium (assembly GCA_964473865.1). GTDB lineage: Bacteria > Eisenbacteria > RBG-16-71-46 > CAIMUX01 > CAIMUX01 > CAIMUX01. The sequence continues at coordinate 6,654 of CAYYQN010000035.1, forward strand.
GCTGCACGTGGTGTTGCAGACCGGGCGGCAGGGACTCATCGCCGGGCTGGCCGGATGGGCATTTCTGCTTCCCTACTTTCGGGTCCGGGAGGAGGGCCGCAAGCGGGCGTACCTGGCGACAGCCGCGGTGCACATCGGTATCAACCTCCCGTTTGCCCTCCTCATGATCGCCCTGCATTACCGGCGCTGATGCACCCCGGTCGGCGGCGCTCGTCGCGCGCCGGCGAGGGCATCGTGATTTCACCGCGCTCACAGCACGGCATCGGCCTCCGGCCCGGGAACGAATCGGAGCAGCGGCAGCCACCGCAGAAGCTGCTCCCGCATGGCGGGAACATCGGCCGCCGTGCAGGTGCCGCTGAGTTGAAGCGCCTCGCAGCGTCCGTTCCCCACGTGCGACGCGAGGAAGAACTGCTGTCTCGGATCGTGACCCCACACGACGATCCAGTCCCCGAGTGCCTCTACGGTCTCCACGACGAGCGCAGGGTTCTGCCGCAGCTGCGTCTCGATGCGCGAGTAGTACATCTGCGGGTCAGAGAGTCCGACGAAGCGGATCAGATGCAGATAGACTCGCCTGGTGTCCCGGGAGCCGTTGAACAGATACAGGCCGGACCGCGGGCGCTCCCAGACCCAACCCGGAGCCGAGCCCACGTCCGCCCACTCGACGCCAAAGCCCGGGTGGCCGTAACCGACCGCGGTGACCCGCCCGGCTCGCTCTTCCGCCGGGAGTTTCTCCAACACGACGGCCGCGAACCGTTCCTGGTCGGCGCGGATCCGCCGCCGGACCCGCCAGTCTCCGAGAACGTCGAGGTCCTCAGGCATGACATCGCCGCCGTGCCGGTGTCCATAGTGCCCTTCCCAGATTGCGACCGCCCCCTCAGGTGCGATGTCGAGTGCGGCGCGGCACAGGACCGGCGTTCGGGCGGTGCCGGGGATCGTTCCGGCGAAGAAGTGGAACCAGGGATGATTGCACAGCGTCACCCGGTCTTCGAGATCGGCTGAACGATACCAGTGCGCGGCCTCCCGCATCGCCCGCTGCTCGCCGTTCAGCCGGGCGATCGGCGGGCGCGCGAGCGTGAACCCTGCGGCCAGGAGCGAGACCACTGCCGCCAGCATCGCCGTGGTACGGGGCGAGGCCGGGCCTCCGGCCGCCCCGAACTTGCGCCGCAGAGCGACGAATCGCGCAAGCGCGACTCCCGCGATGATCGAGACGACGGCGAGCTTGGTGTACTCACGCCGATTCCCCAGCCACACGCCTTGTTCCAGTTCAACAGAGAGAAACGTGCCGCAAAGGACGGCCGCCACCACGAGCGCCAGGAGCGTCACCGGATCGAGACGGGGTGCCGCCCACTTCGGAAAACCGCGCATGGCCAGGAGCGCGGTGAAGGGAGCAAGGGTCACGAGGTACCGCACGAATCCCGCCGCCTGCCCGGCGGAGGATTGCACGGAGAGCCAGGTGTAGACCGCAAGCATCAAGACCACAGAGGCCGGAATGAGAAGGTCGTCTCGCCGGCGCACGGCGTCGACCAGCCCGGGAACCGAAAGCACGAAGACGACCGGGCCGACGGCGAATATGTAGGCTCCCAGGTAGTGCGTGGCCTCCACGGCCTGGTAGATGCGGTCTTCCCCGGTAAAGATCTGGCGTAGCAGCCAGAGCGGATCTCCGTGGGCCAGGAACCCGGCGAGCGCCCACAGCGCCAATCCGAGCGGCAGCGAGGCGATCGCCCGCCACGCCCGGGCTCGCGCCAACGGGACGGCCCAGATCAGGAAGAGGGGCGTGAGCTCGGGTCGCGCCAGGGGTGCCGCCGAAAGGATCAGCGCGCTCATGCGCAATCGTTTCCGGTCCAGAGCCAGGAGGGCGGCGGCGAGCAGGCAGGCGGCCAGCGGTTCGGAGAGTCCCGAGCAGGACAGCGCCAGGAAAAAGGGTTGCGTTGCCAGCAGCACCACCACAAGCCACGAGGGCTGCCAGCCACGTGACCGCGCGGCACGGTAGGTGAGATAGCAGGCCACCATCGATATCAAGGCGGTGGCAATCTTGATCCCCGCGTAGCCCAGCCGGGCCGGGATCATGTAGGCGAGGACGAACGCCGGACGATTCCACACGCTGAGAATTCGCTCCGGCGAGCTCCACGCCGCCCGCACATTCAGATACCGGCTGATGTCGTCGTCGTTGTGCGTGCCGTCGGAAAGGAACCCCAGGATCAAGAACAGCGCTCCCGCCGCGGCGCAGGCCAGCAATGCTCCGCGATCGGGGGCGTCGAAGCGCAGGCGTCGCAGAGTGCTCAAGAGGCGTTTCCTTCTCCGTCAGGACCCAGTGGTTCCGGACCAAGGTCCCGCGCGACGAAGGCATGATACCCCGTCCCGGGGGGTGACCGGCAGCGCCCGGCGGCTGATTCCGCTACTTCTTCCGGTGGAGGACCAGGCCGGACTCCTCGTCGTCCAACCCCGGGTCGTTCACGTGCTCCTTCAGGAAGACGCGCAGGTCGTCGGGACTGCCGGTCAGGTTCTTGGGGATGATCTTGTCGCCGACGAGCCGCAGCGAGAGATCGGAGTCACCGGAAAGCGCGTACCGGGCAAAGGCGTAACCCTCGGGAGCCGCGTCCGCCGAGAGCTCGTTCACATGCAGGAACAGGTTCTTCTCCACCTGGAACGGGAAGACACGGTACCTGGCCGGCGGGCTCGCGTGGTTGCGCGTCTCCACGTAGTACTCCCTCTGGTTGAAAGGAAAGACGGAGATCTGAAGAGAATCGCCGTCCGTGTCGACGCCGATCCAGTTTCCGAACAGGCCTGCGTCCAGCGCGATGTCGCCGGGTTCGGCCAGGGGGACCGGGGACGAGTACGGACAGCCTGCCAGCAACACCGTGCACAACAGACCCAGCGATAGCGCCATCAACCTGGCCATGCGGCACCTCCTTGCTCATGGATGGTTCGTCGTAGTCCCGGAAGTCACACGAATCGGACTTCCGCTGCGGCTCGTTCCTTCCTTTCGATCTTCGCGGGCCCAACGGGAACCATGATACTCGCTCTCATCCCGGCTATCCAGCCGGGCGCGAGCCTGGACTGACGTCGGCCCGGAGATCGTCGCTGGTCGCTCTCGCTGCGGGGCCGCAGGGTGAAGGCGCCAGAGGCCACGCTCCGGCGAGAGCCGATGGCGGTTCTTGCCGCGGGGAATTGCCGGGTCAGGGACCAGGTCCGCTGACTCGGACGGCAATTGACGTTACCGTGCTCCGTCCTTACGCTTTCCGCACTCACTGACCCCACACGCGGATCCCGCGTCCAGCGGCCGCGCCACTTCAGCACATCCGCCGGCGGGCGGGGAGGAGCCATGCGCAGGTATTCTGCAATCTTCGTCATGCTGCTGGCGGCCGTCCTCTCGGGGAGCGCGGCACCCAGCGCGGACGCTCAGTTCGGAAAGCTCAAGGACAAGGTCAAGCAGAAGGTCGGACAGAAGGTCGACGAGAAGACCGACCAGACGATCGACAAGGCTCTGGAGGACCCGCGGGGAGCAGGGCAGCCGGGTGAAACCCCCGCGGAGGGCGCCCCCGACGAGGAAGGCGCGGTCGAAACCCCGACCGGCCAGGGCGGCACCCCGACCGCCGAGGACATGGCCCCCTACACGAAGTATGACTTCGTCCCCGGCGACAAGGTCATCTTCTTCGACGACCTGGCGGGCGAGGAGATCGGAGAGTTCCCCTCCCGCTGGGGCCTCAAGGGCGGCGTGTTCGAAAACGTGAAGATGGCGGGGCAGAACTGGATTCTCTGCACGGATCAGGGAACGATCTACCCGAAGATCGCTCCGGCTCCATTGCCCGAGAAGTACACCGTGGAGATGGAGTTCTTCTCTGACGGCGGCGGCCACGACGGGTGGTACTACCTCCATTGGCTGGATGCGTCGGACGAGGTCATCGGTGTGCTCCAGATCGGGTACAGCAACATGACGGCGCTCAAGATCAATGACCAGGAGCTGGCGAGCAAGGAGATCCCGACGCTGGCGCGGGGCAAGCACGTGATGCGGGTCATGGCGACGAAGTCGACGCTCAAGTGCTACATCGACCAGGAGCGAATCGCCAACGTGCCCAAGCTGGACGCCTTCTCTCCGGTGCGGTTCGCGGTGGAAGCAAATCCCTACTTCGAAGACAACAAGTCCGCTCTCATAGGCTCTTTCCGCTATGCGGAAGGGGGAAAGACACTCAAAGAACAGCTCGATCAGGACGGTCGGATCGTCACACACGGCATCCTGTTCGACTCCGGATCCGACCGGATCAAAGCGGAATCCTACAAGACGCTCGCCGACATCGGCGCCCTGCTCACCGAAAGCCCGAGCCTGCGGCTATCGATCGAAGGGCACACCGACAGCGACGGGACCGACGAGGCCAACCTGACGCTCTCCCAAAGCCGAGCCAATTCCGTCAAGACCTATCTGGTGGACACCTACAGGATCGAGGCCGGCCGTCTCGAGACCAAGGGTTGGGGCGAGGGCAAGCCGATGGCCCAGAACGACTCGACCGAGGGAAAGGCCATGAACCGCCGGGTGGAGCTGGTCAAGCTGCCGTAGAGGCCGGCAGCCTGCCCGGGAGCGCACACTCGGCGGGAAGTCCCTCTCCCGGGCGGTGAGCGAGCCGGCAAATCCCCGGCAAGGTCCCGGCCGCCCTCCTGGGGGGGCGAGTGTGAAGGAGGTGTCGCGTGAGGCAGCTGGTACGTGTTCTGGCCGCAATCGTGCTCGTGGGCGACGGCCAGATGGGTGCGCACAAGACCTTCACGATGGCCCCGGTGGCCTGACGTTTGACGGAGCCAACCTGTGGCATATCGGCCAGCCTCCGTTCCGCATTTCACTCAAGCTGTACAAGTTGGAGTTGGGGTTAGAGAGCTCCCGCGGAGAAGAAAGACCGCCGGGAGGTGGATCGAGGGGGTCTTCGTCCCCGCTGCCGCGGTCTCTCGTGGCTTGCCAGTGTCCAGGTTAGGTGTCGGCAGGTCGGCTGCGGATCGCCGACTGGCCGCGGCGACCGCCGCTGGATGGCGGAAGTGGCTCGGAGACAGGCCGCTTCGGGAGCCGGAATGACCGCTGGCGGAGGCGGCCGGAATCTGGTATTCTCATGATTGGCGAAGGGTTGCGGGCGTCCGTCGAGCCAAAGACGACGTCCGCTCTGTTTGCCCCGCTTCTACCAGGAGGATAAACATGGACTCTCGGGGTCTCTGTCGGTGGGTTGCTCTCATGCTCTGTCTCTCCGCCGCGTCCGTCGCGGCGTCCGCCCCCATCCCGGGCGCGGTCTGCGCCTTCTCCGACCGATATCCCGTGGAGATCCCCGTTCTGGGTGAGGCGCAAGCCCGGCAGATCGTGGACACCGGCATCGACGTCGATGCGGTCGAGCTCCTGAACGGGCCGGAGATGGCGGGAAAGGTTACCGCCTACGTCAACGAAGAGGAACAAGCCCGCCTGGAGGCCGAGGGATGGCGCGTGGTTCCGGTGCGCAACCTGGCCAAGGAAGAGTGGGAGCGGGTGCAGCGGAAGTGGCGGGAGACGGGGGCGCTGGAAGGAACGGCGGTTCCCGACAAGGATCTCCGCTACGACAACTGGTACACCCACGCGCAGCTGGGGGCCGACCTGGCGGCCGTCGCCGCCGCCTACCCGGGCATCGTGCAGGTGATCTCCATCGGGAACAGCGTGCAGGGGCGCGCCATCTGGTTCGTCAAGATCTCCGACAACGTGACGATCGAGGAGAACGAGCCGGAGATGAAGTTCAGCTCCAGCATCCATGGCGACGAGGTCGTCGGGATGGAGCTGTGTCGCCGGATGATCCACTACCTGACCGACAGCTACGGGACCGTTCCCGAGGTGACGAACCTGGTGGACAACGCCGAGCTCTGGTTCTGCCCGCTGCACAACCCCGATGGCTACACCAACGGGACCCGGTACAACGCGCAGGGCTACGATCTCAATCGGAAGTTCCCCGATCCCGTGACCGATCCCAACGACACCGTTACCGGGCGGCCGATTGAGGTGCAGCACATGATGAACTTCCAGTACCCGCGGAATTTCATCCTCGGAATGAACTACCACGGCGGTGCCTTGGTGGCGAACTTCCCGTGGGACTGCCGCACCACCGCCAGCCCCGACCACTCGATCTTCGTTCCGATCGCCGAGGGGTACACCTACCGCAACCCGCCGATGTGGAACAGCACGGAGTTCTACCACGGCTGGACGATCGGCGGTCAGTGGTACGTGATCCATGGCGGATTCCAGGACTGGGCCTACAACTGGCGCCACGAGCTGCACATCACGTTGGAAGTGGGAAACACCAAGTGGCCGGCGTGGAACCAGATGGAGACCTACTGGGACAACAACCAGGAGTCGATGCTCTGGTACATGAACCGGACGTTGACGACCGGGGTGCAGGGAACCGTCACCGACGTCAACACGACGCAGCCGCTGGCCGCAACCGTCACGGTCACGCAGGTCGGCGTGCCCATCACCTCGGACACGGAGGTGGGAGACTATCATCGGCTGCTGAACGCGGGCACCTACACGCTGGTGTTCACCAAGAGCGGCTATCCCACCGTCACGGTGGAAAACGTCGTGGTAGCCGGCGGCGCCATGACCACGCTGGACGTGCAGATGGGGGAGCCGTTGACTTCAGTCCCGCCGGCTGCGATGGCCGACCGGCTTTCGCTCGGTCGACCCGCGCCGAATCCGCTCGTGTCGCCGGCAGATCTGGCGCGGGTAGGCTATCACCTGCCCCAGAGCGGTAGCTGCCGGGCTGCGGTCTACGATTCGCAAGGGCGCGAAGTGCGGGTGCTCGTGGCCGCGTCGATGCCGGCCGGGGACCATGAACTCCGGTGGGACGGTCGCGATGGGTCGGGCCGTGCGGTCTCGGACGGACTCTACTGGGTTCGTCTGAGTGCCGGCGGGCGCGAGGTCACGAGGAAGATCGCGGTCGTCCGCTGATCAGGACGACTGCTGGCCAGGCGGCAAGGCGGCGGGCGGCCCGTCCCGGGCTCGGGACATTGGGCCCGGCGCTTACGGGCCTTCGGACTCTCCCAGCGATCGCAGGTACCAGCCGTAGGTGCGGCGGATGCCTTCATCAAGACTGACCTTCGCGGTCCAGCCCAGTCGTTGCATGCGGCTCACGTCGAGGAGTTTGCGCGGCGTGCCATCGGGCTTCGATCGGTCGTACACGATCCGCCCGGGGAACCCCACGATGGCTTGAACCTTCTCCGCGAGCTCTCCGATCTCGAGGTCTTCTCCAGTCCCGATATTGATGCACTCGCCGATCTCGTCCGCGCGGTGTCGTTCCATCAGAAAGAGCGCGGCGTCCGCCAGGTCATCGACGTACAGGAACTCGCGCCGGGCCTTCCCCGTGCCCCAGAGGGTGACTTCCGGATCGCCGTGGCGCCTGGCCTCATCGAACTTCCGCAGCATCGCCGGCAGCACGTGCGAGGACATCAGATCGAAGTTGTCTCCGGGGCCGTAGAGATTTGTCGGCATGACCGACAGGAAATCGGTTCCATGCTGGCGATTGAAGGAACGGCAGAGCTTGATGGCGGCGATCTTGGCGATGGCGTAGGGCTCGTTGGTCGGCTCGAGCGGCCCGGTGAGCAGACTCTCTTCCCGGATCGGCTGGGGCGCGAGCTTCGGATAGATGCACGACGAGCCGAGGTTCAAGAGCCTCGTCACCCGGTGCGCGAAGGCGGCGTGGATTACATTGCAGGCGATCATCAGGTTGTCGTAGATGAAGTCCGCCGGATACCTGTCGTTGGCCAGGATGCCGCCGACCTTGGCGGCGGCCAGGAAGACGTACTCGGGCCTGGCGTCCTGAAAGAACGATCGCACCTGTTGCGGATCTCGCAGGTCACAGGCGGGGAAGGGTGCAAACACGAGGTTGCGGTACCCGCGTGCCTCCAGCGCGCGCACGAGGGCCGAGCCCACCAGGCCCGTGTGGCCCGCCACGTAGATGATGCTGTCCGGTCTCATCGGCCCTCACGGTCCGACCGCGCCACGGCGGCCACATCGGCTCGCACCATGAGGCGGACCAGCTCCTGGAATCGTACGGTCGGCTGCCAGCCCAGCTCCCGTCTGGCCTTGGCGGCGTCGCCGACCAGAAGGTCCACCTCCGTCGGCCGGTAGTAAGACGGATCCTGCTCCACCCGGATTTCTCCCGTCGCCTTTTCGACCCCGACTTCGTGCCCGTGGCGCGTCTCCCACCTGAGCTCCCGGCCGACCTCCCGGAAGGCAAGCTCGGCGAACTCCCGCACGGTGTGCGTCTCGCCGGTGGCCAGGACAAAGTCGTCGGGACGATCGTGCTGGAGGATGCGCCACATTCCCTCCGCGTATTCCGGCGCGAAGCCCCAGTCGCGCCGGGCGTCCAGGTTGCCCAGGCGGAGTCTTTCCTGCAGACCGGCGGCGATCTTTGCCGCCGCCACGGTGATCTTCCGCGTCACGAACGTTTCGCCGCGCCGGGGCGACTCGTGGTTGAAGAGAATCCCGTTGCTGGCGAAGAGCTGATAGGCCTCCCGGTAGTTCACCACGATCCAGTAGGCATAGAGCTTTGCCACCGCGTAGGGGGAACGGGGATAGAACGGTGTCTCTTCGTTCTGCGGAACCTGGCGGGCCAGACCGTACAACTCGCTGGTGGAGGCCTGGTAGAACCGGGTGGCAATGCCGGTCTCCTTGATGGCGTCCAGAAAACGCAGCGTCCCCACGGCGTCGACATCCGCCGTGTATTCCGGGACGTCAAAGGAGACCTTGACGTGGCTCTGTGCCCCCAGGTTGTAGATCTCGTCCGGGCGCGTCTTCTCCAGGAGGCGGTTCAGGTTGCTGGAGTCAGTCAGGTCGCCGTGGTAGAGGAAGAGCACGCGATCCCGGATGGCGGGATCGTTGAACAAGTGGTCGATCCGTCCGGTGTTGAAGGAACTCGAGCGCCGGATGACCCCATGCACCTCGTAGCCCTTCCGGATCAGGAGCTCGGTCAGATAGGAGCCGTCCTGGCCGGTGATTCCGGTGATGAGCGCTCGCTTCATGGGTTCCCCACTCCGTTTCCGGCGCGTCCGGCGAGGTTCCGATCGGCTCGTCGCCACCAGTCCGCTGCGCGGATCGGTGGGCTGCCGTCCGCCCGCCGGCGTCTATTCGTCCCGGAACTGCATGTCATAGAGCTTCCGATACAGCGGGCAGCGCTCCAGCAGGTCCCGGTGCCGCCCCGAGTCAAGTATCCGGCCTTGATCCATGACCACGATGGTGTCGGCGTGAATCACCGTGGACAGGCGGTGGGCGATGACGAGCACGGTGCGGTTCTTCATCAGGCTGTCGATCGCCTCCTGCACCAGATGCTCCGATTCGGTATCCAGCGAAGAGGTCGCCTCATCGAGGATCAGGATCGGCGTGTTCTTGAGCATCGCCCGGGCGATCGACAGCCGCTGCCGCTGGCCCCCCGACAGACGCACCCCCCGTTCCCCGACCACGGACTCGTAACCGTTGGGGGCGGACCGCACGAACTCCTCGGCATTGGCCACCCGCGCGGCCTCCTCGACCCGCGCCATGTCCACGGCATCCGAGGAGTAGGCGATGTTCTCCGCGATGGTCATGTTGAAGAGGATGGTTTCCTGAGTGACGACACTGACCTGCCGGCGCAGCGAGGCCAGTGAGCAATCGCGGATATCGACCCCGTCGATGAGGATCCGGCCGCTCTCGACCTCGAAGAAGCGAGGAATGAGACTGACCAGCGAGGTCTTGCCCGCTCCGCTCGGTCCGACGAAGGCGACGACCGAGCCCTTGGGGATCTGCAGCCTGATGTCCTGCAACACCGGCGGCAGGTGCGGAGCATAGCGGAATGTCACGTTGTCGAAGACCAGATCTCGTTCGAAGCCGGCGAGGACCCTGGTCCCGGAGTCGGTCTCCGGGACTTCGTTCAGGATCTCGTAGACGCGATCGCCGGCGGCGATCCCGGGTTGGATGGCATTGTTGAGTCCGGAGAGCTGGCGGAGCGGCTGGAACATGGCGAACAGGAAGACCAGGTACCGGACGAACATGACCGGTTCCAGGCCATTGCCGGACAGGACCTGGTTCCCGCCGTACCAGAGGAGGTAGACCGCCAGGCAGACGGCGATCACCTCGTTGGCCGGCGAAGTCAGGTTCTGCAGTCTCTTCTGCCGGAAGGAAAGGCGGTAGAAGATTGAGTTGAGTCTCCGGAAGCGATCGGTCTCCTTGGCTTCGGTGCCGTAGGCCTTGACGATCTTGATGCTCGGCACGACTTCCTGCAGGCAGTCGACCACGCTGGAGATGCCGAGGAGCGTCCGCAGGCTCTTCCGTCGAACGCTGCTGCCGATCCAGGAGATGATCAGTCCCAGCAGCGGGATGACAACGCAGATGATGACAGAGAGCTTCCAGCTGATCAGGAAGAGCGCCACGAGCGAGACCAGGAGTTCGGCCGGTACCAGCACCAGGTCCTTGAAGCTGACGCTGATGACGTTGTTGATCACCCCCACGTCGTTGACCATGATGGAGGTGATGTCCCCGCTCTTGCGATTGCCGAAGAAGCTCAAAGGAAGCCGCATCAGGTGCGTGAACAGCCGGTTGCGGATGTCCGACACGATGTGCAGCTCGATCGACGCCATCAGAATGCCGCGGAAGTACGTGGCCACGTTTTTCAGTACGAAACAGACGGCAAGCACAAGGCAGACGCGCAGCAGCGTCTCCCGCTTGTCGCGGCCCTGCACCAGGAGATCCGTCTTCGCCTTGATGCGGTTGCTGAACGAAGAACCCGAGACGGGCAGAGGACCGATTTTCGCGGGCGAATCCGGGGCTGCCGGTAGCTCCGGGGCTGAGGTTTCGGGCGTGACGCCAGGAGCCGTATTCGAGGTGACCATCGACGGGACAGTCGACGGGACAGTCGACGTGACGATCGACGGGGCACCCGGTGTCGCGGCCGGCGCCGCCTCCGGCGCGCTTCCGGGCGCCAATGCGGGCCCGGACGCGGTCTCGGCCGGCTTCAGGAAGATCGTTTGGAAGAAGTCCGCGGAGTACCAGTAGGTCGCCAGGTTGAACACGATGTAGAGGTAGGCGAGGAGCAGCACGAGTGCCATCCGGCCGAGATACGGCTTGCCGAAGACCAGAAGTCGCCAGTACTTGTTCATCGATTCTCGGACTCCGGTCGCGCCTCATCAGGGATCATGATGAGCCACGATAGGGAGACGATTCGGATTCGCAAAGACCTTTTTTCCCCGGTGTTCATCGGGGGGCAAGCTCTACGGTCACCTCCTGATGGGCGCTTCGGTTCGAGAATCCGTACAGCTTCCGGTAGTCGATCCGCTTCCCCTGGAACCACCAGTCGAGCAGCAGGTCCTGATGGACGTCCCCGCATACATTCCGGTTCTGGGTTTGCACGCGGTTGAGGGGCAGGTTCATGATGCGGGCCTCCGCGTAACAGACGCCAAACCGAGGCAGGAAGAGCGGACGGTAGCGCTGGAGCTCGTTTTCGAAGGAGTTGGGATTGCGAAACGAGCATCGCTCGGCCAGAGCCAGGATCTCGCCGGTCGCGAAGAGGTGTCCGTCCACGGACAGCGGGTAGTTCCAGTCCAGGACGCCCGCGTCCCACACCCAGCAGCGCTTGTCGGGTTCCTCGACCGGCCCGGAAACGAAGGGCGGGAGGGGCTGCTCGCGCTGCATGGTGTAGGAGTACCGAAGGTGTTCCCCCAGACGCAGGGAGGGGACGAAGCGCCGCGTGGAGAAGCGCAGGAAGTCCGCCATCGCCACGGGACGCGTGAAGACGATGTCATCCACCAGGAACAGCACCTTGGCGGACCGGACCCGGTGGAGAATGTCCAGCAGGTCCGACCGGAAGGAGACTTCCCGGACGAGGGTCTGGATCCGGTCCGCGAACATCTCGAAGAGCTCGCGATAGGCCTGCGCATGCCGCTCGCTGGATGCCGTATACAAGATGTGCAAGGGGACGGGATGGTCCACCTGCTCGAAGTAGCTGGAGAGAAGGGCGTGCAACTGCAGGGCGCGGTCCTTCGAGAAGACGATACCCTCCGCTGTCGGCTCCTCCTCGGTCTGGGCGTTCTGCTGAATGACGAGCTGCCGGTACAGATCGTGATCCCGGGTCAATCCGAGCCAGTCGCCGCGCCGAAGAAGGACCAGGTTGGAGTGCGCCAGGAGCGGGTTTACGACCTTCACGATCGTCTTCTTCATGGTTGCTCCTCGATCAGCGTCTGATACAGCCGTTCGTACAGCGGGACGATCCGCTCCCAGGAGAATCGCTCCTCCCAGGCCTGGTACCCGGACGCGGCCAGGGCCCGGCGCTGTTCCGGTTGACTCGCGATTCGCCGCAGCAGGTCCGCCGAACCGGAGAGATCCGCCCGCGCATCGCCCTTCGAATCGTGGATTGTAGGCAGGAGAAGCCCTCCTTTCGACCACTCGATGATCTCGGCCGCATTTCCGACGTCGGTCGACAGGAACGGCGTCCGGGACGCCAGGCACTCGAAGAGAACGAGCGGCGAACACTCCACCGCGGAGGGGAAGAGGAACATGTCGGCGGCGTGGTAGGCCGCCACGGTTTCCGCCCGCGAGAGTTCGGCAACCAGCAGGCGACTGCCGCGGAGCAGGCGATCCGCCGACAGCCGGTCGGCCAGCGCGGAGAGTCGGCACCGTCGCGCGCACCCGCGCCGAGAAGCTCCTGCCACCAGGAGAAACGTGGCGTCCCGCAGCCGCGCCCGGTGGAAGATCTCGATCGCGGCGCGGTGACCCTTGGTGCCGGTGTGCGCCCCCACGTGGAGCACCAGGAGATGGCGGCCGGGGATGCCCAGCATGCGACGAATGTCCGGGCCGGCTCGCGGCGCGAATTCGTCCCGGGCCGCCCCGTTTGGGATCACGGTCCAGCGGTCTACACCGGAAGCCCGGGCAAACTGGATGTCACGATAGCGTTGGGAATGGAACACGTTCATGCCGTACTGCCTCATCCAGCGGGGCATGAGCCGGTAATACTCGCGGTATCGGGGCGCACCGAGCTTCGAGAACCCGGTCGGCACGAACACCTTCGGTGCCCGAATCCGGTCGAACAGATCGAGAGCCAGGTCGGTGGTCCACTGTTGCGCCGCGAAGTCCGTGATGATGTCGAAGTCGGATTCGACCAGGAACTCACGGTAGCGTTCGGTTTCCCCGGCGCATCCGATCGCCCAGTTTCCGCGAATCCGAAACGGCATCACACGCACACCTCGGAGAAGGGACTCGCTGCGCTCCGGCAGGAAGGTGGTCGCCACGGTGACGTCGTGACCCGCGAGCACCAGCCGCTCGGAGAGCTGGCGCACCACCTCCTGCATGCCGCCCACCGAAGGGGGATAGAACTCCGTGGTGTGGAGGATCTTCAAGGATGCCGCCCGTTTCGCCTACAGATCCCGATGGCGTTCTTGCTTCGCCTGCGGATCCCGGAGGCGGGAACGCTCCGCCTGCGGATCCCGATGGCGGTACGGCTCCGCCTGGGGGTCCCGGTATCGAGTCCGTGTCACTGCGCTTCGGACTCCTCTCCGCAGCCGTCGCCAGCGGAGTCGCAGCTCCAGCAGCCGAACGGCGAGCCGGCTGTCGGCGGGCACAGGATGACGCCGGGCCCAATCGAGAAAGTCGCGCAGGATCAGCTCCCGGCCCGGCCCGGACGCCGGGGACCATCGGCCCCGCAGGCTCTCGTCCGGGGCGTCACGATAGGCAACCAGAGGCTCGTCGATAAAGGCAAAGTCGGTCTGGGTGGCCACCCGCCACCAAAGGGCGTAGTCCTCGACAGCGGTCAACGGCTCCGGCTCCGGAAACCCCTCCACGGCGGCGAACAGCGACCGGTGCAGCAGCGCGGAGCTGCAGACCACGGGGTTCATCCGCAGCAGGTCGCGCAGGCGGATGCGGTCGGATGGCCACCGCAGCAGTATCCCCGCGCCCGCGCCGTCCGCGCCGATCCGCTCGGCATTGGTCGCCACGGCGCGCACGGCATCGCGCCGGGCGCGCGCAAGCTGCCGCTCCAGCTTCGACGGCATCCAGCGGTCGTCGCTGTCGAGGAAGGCGATCCACTCGCCCGCCGCTTGGGCGATTCCGCGGTTGCGCGGAACGGCAGGTCTCCCGATTCTTTCACCTGCGATCCACCGAACGCGGGGATCCTCGCGCGCCAGCCGCCGGGCGAATTCCTCAGTGCCATCCGTCGAGCCGTCATCGCAAACCAGCACTTCGCGGGGCGGCGTGGACTGCGCCAGCGCGCTTCGCACCGCCACCGCCAGCTGTTCGGCCCGGTTCCACACCGGGATGACCACCGAGATACCATCCATCACTTGGGAGTCTCTTCCGGGGAACGGATTGTCTGGACAAGCCGGCGGAAGCGATCCAGCCAGACCTCCAGGAGGCGCCGCTCGCTTTCCGAGTCATCAACCAGAAACTGCGAGAGGTACGACGCGGCCGCGGAGTCCAGCTCCGACAAGTCCATGGCGGCCTCGCCTCTGGCGGCGAGAAGCTCGAAGTTCCGGGTGCCGCGCCATCGACTCCGGTCGATCCGCACCGGGGTGTAGCCGAACCGGGAGACCAGGCCAGAGAGACTGGCGGCGGAGTACCCCTCGGGGTGGACGGCCCATGCCGCCTCGTGGGACCCGAAAAGATGGCGGCGCGCCACGGCCTTGGACCGCGCTCGCCCGATGGGATTCAGGATCTGCCAGGCCGATCCCGCGAGATCCGGCACTTCGATGCGCAGTCGCCCCCCGGGCACGAGCCAGGAGCGCCAGCCGGCCAGCAGCGCGCACGCCTCCGGCCTCTGGAAGTGCTCGAACGTATGATGCAGCCGCACCTCCTGCGCACTTCCGGCCGGCATGGAGAGAGAGAGAAGATCGCAGTGCCGATCCGCCACCGACCGCTGTTGGATGGAATGAGCCGCCGGCGGGAGGTCGATATTGAGGTATCCCTCCAGATATCTCTCTCCGCAGCCAAGGTGGATCCTGAGGAGTTCGGTCATGGCAGCTCCGCAAGCGCCTCCAACAGCCTGGCCACGGTGACGTCGAGCGTGAAGAGCGTCTCGATCCGCTTCCGGGCTGCCTGTCCCATGCTCCGGCGGAGGTCGGGATTCCGCAGCAGGGTCTCGATCGCGGACGCCAGGGCCTCCGCGTCACTGTGGGGCGCGACCAGTCCGGTGACTCGGTCCTCCACGATCTCGGGGATCCCCCCGCATCGCGTGGCGACCGCAGCACGCCCGCAGGCGCCAGCTTCCAGAAGCACCATGGGGAAGTTGTCCTCCTGGTAACTTGGATGCTGGACCGGGTGAGACGCAAGAACGAAGAGATCGCAGGCGCCGTAGAGTGCCGGCAGCTCGGCGTACGGAACTGCCGAAAGGAAGCGGACAGAGTCTTCGAGCCCGAGCTCGCGGACGAGAGACTTGAGGGTTCCCGCTTCCGGCTCCTCCTCCGTGCCCGCAATCACCAGGCGAAGGCGCGGATGCCGTGGCTGCAGTTGCGCCAGGGCCCGAATGGCGAATCGAAACCCCTTCGCCTCGATCGTCCGCCCTACGCTGAGGAGAATCGTGTCGCGCGGGTCGAGGGCGAAGCGGGTCCGGAGCGCATCCGGCGCGGCCCGAGGCCGGAAGAGGTCCGTATCGATCCCGTTGGGGATGACGCGAACCGTTGTCGGCAGATCGGGGAACCGGTCTCTGACCAGTCTCTCCAGGAAGCGGCTGACCGGGGCGAAGAGGTCCGTCCGTCGGAGCACCCGTTCAAGACGCCGGCGCCGCGAGGTTTGCAGACCCTTGGTGATGTCGGTTCCATGGGCAAAACAAACCAGGGTGAACGGGAGCGCGGGACGCAGCCGAACCAGCCACTCAGCGTGCTGCCACGTGCTGGCGACCACCACCGGACGTTCCCGGCGGACCAGCACCGGCAGGAGCGCCAGGGCCATGCCCACGCCGCGGTATCGGTTCCAGTCGCGGCCCGGTGCGGCGTGTGCCCGGATCGCCGGGTTGCCCAGCCAGGCCTCGGGAGAGGCGGGCAGACGTTTGGCGTACAGGTCGACCGGCACCCCCCGCTCCGCCAGTCCGGAGCAGAGATGCCTTGCCCAGGTGGCGATTCCGCCGCCTCCGGCCGCGGATGCGTCGTCGATCAAAAGGAGGATTCGCTTCACGTCCGGGCCTTGCCGCCGGAGAGCAGGTGCCGGCCGAAGCGGCGCAGGGCCTTCCCGGACGCCGCCCGCTTGCGCAGCCGCCAGCCTTCGCGGAAGCAGGCCTCAAAGCGTCCGGTGTCGCCGGCGCTGTAGAAGGCATTCGCCGACTCGTACTGGACCCGGGCGAGACACTCCCGCTCCGCGCGTTGATAGCGCAACGGCAACCCGCCGGTCTCGAAGACTCGCTGGACCACGGCGAGGCGGCCTTCATGCATACGCTGGACGACACGAGACATGTTGTCTTCATGTGCGCGATAGAAGACCAGGGCTTCGTCCACAAACGCCATTCGGATCCCGTGCGCGGCCAGACGAAGCCAGTACTCCCAATCCTCGCAACTGTGGAGAGACTCGTCGAAGACACCGGCGGACGCGAACACCGCGCGGCGGATCATGACGCTGCTCGGGGTGATGAAATTGCGGCGGGCAAGCAGGAAGAACGGATCCGTGTGCGCGAGCTTGCGCGCGAGCCTCGATCTCTCGGGCGAGCCCCGGCGCACCCCGGAGCTGCGCAGCTTGACGACGTCGGTGAACACCAGGCCGACTTCCGGACGACGGGCGAAGACGGCGACCTGCTTTTCGAGCTTGTCCGGCTCCCAGAGGTCATCGACGTCCAGGAAGGCGGTGAACTCCCCGGTAGCGGCCGCGATGCCGCGATTCCGCGCCGAGGGCAGATTCCGGTGCTCTCCGCGCACGATCCGCACGCGATCGGCATACGAATCGAGGATCTCCGCGCTGCGGTCGGTAGAGCCATCGTCGACGCAGACGACTTCGATGCGGCGGTAGCTCTGCCGATAGACGGTGTCCAGGCACTCTCGAACGTACTTCTCACCATTGTAGATAGGAATGACAACGCTGATCAGATGGCCCTCGCCCGGTCCGATCCCAGGTTCGGTCTCTGAGGGCGCAGTATTCACCGTGCACCCTCTCCCAGAGCGGAAGAGTCCGTCGATCCGCAGCGGGCGATCATTTCCTGTCGGAAGCGCTTCTGGTCGTCCCGGCGCCAGTCCGTCATTCGAGCTCCGGACCCCGGGGCGATGCCGCCGCCGGGTCATTGCGTGATCGTGAGAGACCGGTTCCCGCGTCCTGCACGGCCACCGGGCATCCGCCGTGCCTGGACCTTCCGAGCCGGCAGCGACCGGCGCCCTGGCTCCAACCGCAACCCGTGACTGGGCGGAGTCGCCAGGCCAAAGTCCGGGCGGTGCGGAGACAGAAAGCTCCGCCGGGCGGGGGTGAATCTATCGCGGCCGTCCCGGCCGGGCAACCGCAACTCCAGCAAGCGAAGCCCTCGTCAGCGCATCAGATTCGGTCTCCCGATGACTCCGGGGAATC
Organism: uncultured bacterium; assembly: GCA_964473865.1. GTDB lineage: Bacteria > Eisenbacteria > RBG-16-71-46 > CAIMUX01 > CAIMUX01 > CAIMUX01. The sequence continues at coordinate 24,139 of CAYYQN010000035.1, forward strand.
TTCTCCGCGGCATTAGCGTTTCTGTCGAACGATTTGCGACCATCTCGTGGTATTGCGGAAGGATCTGCGGTACAATGCGGCCGTGGACGATCTGGATCGCAGGCTCCTGGCCGCTTTGCAGAGCAACGGCCGCATCTCCAATGCCGATCTCGCCCGGGCCGTGGATCTGGCGCCATCCAGCACGCTGGACCGGGTGCGGCGGTTGGAGGAGCGCGGCTTCGTCCGTGGATACCGTGGGCTGCTGGACCCCGCGGCCTTGGGCTTTCAGGTGCAGGCGACGGTACTGATCAGCCTCGACCGGCACCAGGCCGGCCCCATCGACGAGTTTGAAGACCGCGTACGCGCGGTGCCGGAGGTTCGGACCTGCCTGCATGTGACCGGACGCTATGACTACATGCTGCACGTGGTCGTCCGCGACATCGATCACCTGCGGAACCTCCTGACGCATGGCCTGGGCGCGATCCGCGGGGTCGAAAAGCAGGAGACGTTCCTGGTGCTTTCCACCGTGAAGGAGGATCAGGGGTTGCCTCTGGAGGTGTTGCCGAGCGACGCCGCTCCCGGGCGATTGACGGTTCCGGGAAACGGCGGCGCCGGCGCGACGGACCGAGATCGACGAAGTCACTGAACCGCCGGACCGGCGCCGATCGGTTCGCATCCGGCACGACCGAGGTACCGCAAACCAGGAGAGCATGACCATGGCCGAAGTCAAGAATTCCCCCGGTGTGGCCCGCTACGTGGCGGCGGCTCAGGAGATGGCACGCCAGCGTGCCGAGGATCTGGCGGCCATTCGTGCGTGCCGCTTCGATACCATGGCGGTGCACGGGTTGTATACGGTTCGGGAAGCCCTGGAGAACAACCAGGGCGCGATCATCGAGCCGGTCTACCTGAGTTCCTCGCAGGCCTACCGAGATTCGGACGAGATGGAGGCCGCGCTTTCCTACCAGATCCCGACCTGGTGTTACTCGCGCATCGCCAACCCGAGCCTCTACTACCTGGAGCAGACCCTGGCCTTGCTGGAAGCGTACGGCACCGACATCGAGACCTCCTGCTGCTCGACCTCCTCGGGAATGGCGGCGATCGCCAGCGCGACCGAGCCCTTCCTGGCCGTTGACCCGAAGCACGCCGGCCGCCGTGTCAACTTCGTCTCGACGTGCCAGGTGTACGGTGGGACCTTCCAGCAGTTCAACGTACGGAAGATGCAGGAGCGCAACATCGAGTGCCGCTGGATCGTCAACTCCGCCGACCTGGCGGAGTGGGAGTCCAAGATCGACGATGACACCCGATTCCTCTATGGCGAGATGCCTTCCAACCCCGGCCAGGCGTTCTTCGACCTGCGCGCGGTTGCGGAAGTGGCGCACTCGCGCGGCCTGCCGCTGATCATAGACAGCACCGTGGCGACCCCGGCACTGCTGCGGCCGATCGTCCACGGTGCCGACATCGTGGTCCAGTCGGTGACCAAGACCATGACTTCGTCCGGGTTCGGCATTGCCGGCGCGGTCATTGCGCGCAAGAACCTGGTGAGTCGCCACGCTTCCGACGAAGCGAAGTCCGACTTCGGCACCTACCTCAAGCTGCTGCCGAACCGGGACCACGGCCCCAACCTTTCGCCGATGAACGCCATCCTCTCGCTCAATGATCTGCGCACGCTGCGATCCAAGGTCGACCTCTTCAGCCGGAGCACCATGCAGGTTGCGGAGTTCCTGGCCAGCCACCGCATGGTGGAATCTGTCCAGTACCTCGGTCTGCCCGACCACCCGCTGCACGCCCTGGCGAGCAAGTACCTCTTCCTGGTCGACAGCGAGTACGATGCCCAGTATCGCTGCCCGGTGAACCGCTACGGGCACCTGATGTCGTTCTGCGTGAAGGGCGGTGCGCCCGCGGCGCGGAGGATGTTCGACGCGATGCAGCGGATCTGGCGGGCCACCGACCTCGGCCGCGTCAAGTCGGTGGCGACGATTCCGGCCATCTCCACGCACCAGCAGCAGGGAGAAGAGGGCCGGTCGCTGGCGGGTATTCCGGGGAACCTGGTCCGTCTCTGCGTCGGAGCGGAGCATCCGGATGACATCATCGCCGATCTGGCGCAGGCGCTGGATGCGGCCGCGGCGAAGGCGACGGTGAGCATGGCGTCGGAGCCGGCTGCCGGGTCTTCCTCGCCGGCCGCTGCGCGCCGTCCGGCCGGGGGGCGGCCATGAACCAGCCGGCTGGGGTCGCGATCTGCAGGGGACCGGTGTGGGGTCTGGTCGAGCGGCCCTCCCATCGGAGGCGACCATGATGCGCTACTACAGCACGAACCGGCGAGTCCCGGAAGTCGACCTGGCGGAGGCGCTGCTCACGGGCCAGGCCGGCGACAAGGGCCTCTTCATGCCCCGACCGATTCCCCGGCTTGCGCCCGGTTTCCTGGCGCGGGCGCACGGCCTCTCGTATCCGGAGTTGGCGGCAGGAGTGCTCGGGCTCTACACCGATGGCACCTTCACGCCGGCGGCGCTGGAAGAGCTCTGCCAGGACGCCTACAACTACGGCGTTCCGCTGGAGAAGGTGACCGGCTCGCGGCACATCATGCGTCTGGATCAGGGCCCCACCGCCTCGTTCAAGGACTTCGCCGCGCGGTTCATGGGCCGGGCCCTGGGTCGGCTGGTGCGCGAGCGCGGGCGCGAGCTGTTGGTCCTGACCGCGACCTCCGGCGACACCGGCTCGGCGATCGCGCATGCCTTCCTGGGCGTGGAAGGGATCCGCGTCGTAGTCCTCTTCCCGATCCACGAGGTGTCCGACCGCCAGCGCCGCCAGATGACGACGCTTGGCGGCAACGTCGCCACCCTGGCCCTGGACAGCAAGTTCGACAACTGCCAGGCCCTGGTGAAGCAGGCGTTTTCCGATCCCGACCTGGTCGACCTGAACCTCACCTCCGCGAATTCGATCAACATCGGGCGGCTGCTCCCGCAGTCGGTCTACTACATCTATGCGGCCGCGCGGCTGGCCGACGTCGCCGGCGGCGAGAAGGTCGTCTTCTCGGTTCCTTCCGGGAACTTCGGCGACCTCATGGGCGGTCTCCTGGCGTTTCACATGGGGCTTCCGGTGGAGCGGTTCGTGGTGGCGACCAATGCCAACGATGAGGTGCCGCGTTTTTTGGAGACCGGCCGCTACTCCAAGATCGAGCCGTCGCTCAAGTGCATCAGCAACGCCATGAACGTCGGGCATCCCTCGAACCTGGCGCGGGTGGTCGATCTGTACGGCGGCTCGATGGATGAGGTCGGAACCCTCCACGCTCCGCCGGACATGCCGCGGATGCAGCGCGAGCTGTTTGGGGTGAGCATCGACGACGCGCTGACGCGGGCGGCGATCGTGGAGGCGCATCGGGCGCACGGAACGATCCTGGAGCCGCACGGGGCGGTCGGTTGGGCCGGGCTTCAGGCATTCCTGGAGCGGCATCCGGAGCAGGCCAACTCCGTCTCGATCTCGCTGGAAACGGCGCACCCGGCGAAGTTCCCGGAGGAGATCCGCTCGCTCATCGGGATTGACCCGCCGTTGCCGGAGAGCCTGCGGGGTCTGGATGCCGGAATGGAACACCACCGGGAGATGCCGACCGACTACCGCGCGTTCAAGGAGTTCCTGGTCCGGGAGTATCGCCCGTGAGGCCGGGCCGCCGCGCCTGCGGGGCCACGGATGAGGTTGAGCGGCCTCGGTCAGGGATAGGACGCACGGGCTCTCGCCTCATGTCCGGGGAGATCCACGCATGAAATCGATCATCATCATCGGCGACGGCATGTCGGATCGCCCCGTCGCGGCGCTGGACGGCAAGACTCCGCTCATGGTGGCGCGCAAACCCCACATCGACCGGGTGGCGCGCGACGGTCGCATGGGCCTGCTGCGCACCATCGGCGAGACCGGTCCCGCGGATTCGGCGGTGGCCAATCTCGCCGTGCTCGGTTACGACGCTTCGGCCAGTTCCCAGGGGCGCGCGGTGCTGGAAGCGGCCAGCATGGGAGTCGAGATTGCCGACAGCGATGTGGCCTTGCGCTGCAATGTGGCCTGCGTGGAGGGCCCGGCGAACGATCGGCGCATCAAGAACCACTCGGCGGGCCACATCTCCACGGAGGAGGCGTTGCAGCTCATCCGCGCGCTTGACGCGGAGCTCGGGGGCGGGCGCGGACCGATGCCGGTTCGTTTCCACCCGGGTGTGAGCTATCGGCACTTGATGGTCCTGCCCGGCGGGTGGGCTTCATCGGCTGTGGAGTGCGCACCGCCTCACGATCACGTGGGCGAGCGCGTGGCGGATCTCTTGCCGAAGACGCGCGAACTGCCGGGGGAGGATCCGGCCCGGGCGGCCGTGACCGCCGGCCGGCTCATCGAGCTCTACGAGCGCGCGCTGCCGATTCTGGAGAACCACCCGGTGAACGTGGCGCGTCGCGCCGCGGGCAAGGACGAAGCCAATGTCATCTGGACCTGGTCGCCCGGACGCCGGCCAACGATCAAGACGCTGCGTGAGCGTTTTGGCGTGCGTGGGGCGGTGATCTCGGCGGTCGACCTGGTGATGGGCCTGGGCGTGTACGCGGGCATGGACCTGATCCGGGTGCCCGGCGCCACCGGTCTCCACGACACCAACTACGAGGGAAAGGCGGAGGCGGCTCTGGACGCCCTGGACGACCACGATCTGGTCTACGTCCACGTCGAGGCGACAGACGAGGCGGCCCACTCGCGCGACCTGGACCTCAAGATCCGGTGCATCGAGTACCTGGACCAGCGGATGGTGCGGCTGATCCTCGAAGGACTCGGGCAACGCGGCATGGAAGCGACCATCGCCATCCTGCCGGACCACCCCACGCCGGTCGAGACCGGTCAGCACGGACGCGATCCGGTGCCCGTGGCGATCCTCCGGCCGGGAGCGCCGCCCGATCTCGCCGAGTGCTACGATGAAAAACAGGCGGCGCGAGGTGCGCTGGGACTCATGGTGGGTGACGCGTTCATCCGGCGGGTCGTGGGAGAGGTTCAGGGCTAGGATCGCGGTGGCGATTCCTTGCGATAGACTCGCTCAACGAGTTCGCGGTTCCCGGTCGTCCCTCTTGGGCCTGTTGTCATGAAAGGAGTTATCCCCGCGTCGTTCCGGTGAGTAGCCGGCCTCCGGCGCCGGAAGGGGAGTCTGCTCGGGCCGCAGGCGACCGCTCCGGGGCCGTGGCGGGAAGCCCCGGAGAAGTTGCCTGCAACCGCGCGTATCCGTCTCATTGAGGTGCCGGGCTCCATCTCGTGTGGCCGTCCGGTCCATCCGGCGTTGAACGGGCCCGAGCTGTGTGCTATAATCACCGCGTTCTTGGAAGAGCGGGCGAGGCGCGCCCGCCTGGGTGTCTGATGAACGTGAACCCGAGGAGGTACCATTGAAGCGCTTCATCGTCCTTGCCGTCGCCGCCGGACTGCTTGCAATCGGCGGAGCCGCTCAGGCCACGCCGCTGGGATCGTCCTGGGTGGTTCTCGATGAGTTCATGCCGGAGGGGGCTTTCTTCTCTGGCGGCCCCTGGGAATTCTCAGTGCTGCCCGCCGAGACACGCTACCTGCAGATCACAGATCTGTTTGTGATCTCAGATGCCTTCAACATCTTCGACTGGGGTGTGCTCGTCGGCACGACGCCTCTGATGCCGGATTGGGACGACCTCGGCTATGCCAGCTCCAATGACGGCTGGACGGACGACCCGGATGTCGCCTGGGCCGATGCCCGCTTCAGCAAGGCTCTGATCCCGTTTGGCGCAGGGGACCACTCGCTCACGATCCAGGACTATCACATTCCGCCCATGGCCGTAGGCGGCGGGCCGTTCCCAGACGGCACGGTCGCGTTTCGCGTCGCGCCTATCCCGGAGCCGGCCACGTTCGCGCTGGTCGGTCTCGGTCTGATCGGCCTGGCGGCGGCCCTTCGCCGGAAGAACGCCTAGTCTGCCGATCGCGGCCGCGCCGGTTCGCACGGGGCACCCCGGATTCGGGGTGCCCTCGCTGTTATGGTTGCGGCGCCGGGTCATTCCCGGGAGGGGCCCCCGCCGTTGGCGGTCCGGCGCTAGGTCATTCCGGGGATTGCAGCCGGCCCTTGGGGTCTCCCGGGGCCAGGCTGGAGAAGCTCCGGCGCGCCAGGGTCTCCAGCGAGCGGGCGCTTCGCAATCCAGAACGCCAGACTCAATTCAGGGCTTGGCGTCATTCGCCCCTTGACGCGTTCGGCGGGCAAAACGATCATCACCGGTTCTCTTGGTCGCGGGTGGCCTGCGCTCGATTGACCACTGCCGAGTACGAATAGTCAAGGAGGGTACGTTGAAGAGGTTGCTCTTGTATAGCGTGGTCGCGACGCTGCTGATGGTCGGTGGGGCCGCGCAAGCCACGCCGCTGGGTTCGACCTGGGTCGTCCTCGATGAGTTCATGCCGGAGGGGAGTTTCTTCTCGGGCGGTCCGTGGGATTTCTCGGTTCTTCCGGCCGAGACCCGGACGGTGCAGGTCACCGACCTGTACGTGATCTCCGATGCCTTCAACATCTATGACAACGGGGTTCTGGTTGCGACAACGCCGCTGCTGCCTGACTGGGATGATCTAGGATACGCCAGTCCCAACGATGGATACACGGCCGATCCGGATGTCGCCTGGGCCGACGCGCGTTTCAGCAAGGCCTCGATCGATTTCGGGGAGGGAGACCACTCCCTGACAATCCAGGCCTACCACATTCCGCCCACGCTGTCGGGCGAGCCGTTCGGAGACGCGACCGTCGCGTTCCGGGTCGCGCCGGTGCCGGAGCCGGGGAGCCTGGCGCTGCTCGGACTTGGCCTGGTCGGCGTGGCGGCGGCCGTCCGCCGGCGGAAGAACGCCTAGACCGCAGGTCGAAGGACCGCATCATCTGGTGAGGGCGCCCCGGAAACGGGACGCCCTCACTGCTTCGCCGGGATCGCTCTTCCGCCCTACTCGCCCCTTCGATGGGCCTCCTCCGTCCCGTCGTCGTAGAGGCCGGTCAGACCGACGATCCGGCCCCCGGAGTCCCGGTCGAAACGCACGCGAAAGTAGTCCACCCCCTCGAGCCGAAAGAGGTCTTTCACCAACGCGACCAGAGTGATCTGGGGACGGCCCTCACGCTGGTAACGCAGAGTGTCACCTTGGAGGAAGATGCGTCGGGGGCCATATGCTCCCTCGTACGCCGCGAGCTCCTCACGACTGAGGCTGATCGGATGGATCTGGCTCTCCAGTTCCGCGAGCGACCAGGCGATCGCCAGACTGTCCTCCGGGGTCGCGTTCTCCTGAAGCCTCCGTAGCGCATCGGCCTGGGCCGCGATCAAGGCCTGTTCTTGCGGCACGCAAATGTCGGGGATGACACCTTTGCCCTCCCATCCCTTTCCGGTCCTCGGGTCCACCGCGTTGCCATAGGGGACGCGCATGCCGACCCGGAAGTTCTCGAAGCGGATGAAGACCGAGTTCACGGTGTGTCCCGCTCCGGCCGTGGTGTCGCCCACCACGATTCCGCGCTTCAGATGCTGGAGGTCGAAGGTGAACTCCTCGGCCGCAGAGGCGGTGAAGGAACCAGTCAGGACGTAGACCGGAGCCTCGACGAGCCGAGCGCCGGGGACATAGTCCAGGGTCCAGGATTGGATCGTCTCGTCGAGGTCCCGGACATGCCAGTCGATCAGGTGCTGCTGTTCCGAGAAGAGATAGGTCGTCAGCAGCCGGATCATGCTCGCATCGCCGCCGCCGTTTCCCCGCAGATCGAAGATCAGCGCGTCGCAGTTGCCGAGGAACCGCATCGCTCCGATGGCGGTCTCGGCCGCCAGGTCGGTGGAGGCGAACGCATCCAGACGCAGGTAGCCGATGTTCCCCGGGAGGATCTTCACCTCCCGGAATCCGTAGTTTCCCCGGCGCTGGGCGCGCCGGGCGCGCTCGGAGTCCCGGGGATCGACCTCCTTCCTGCCGTCGACCTCGGGGTCGAACGGCGGAAGCACCCTCATTCCAAAGTGCTTGTTGAGGTACACGGCGTTGGCGTCAGCGACCAGCCGGTCCACGAAGTCCACCGGATCCGTGAGTTGCCGGTAGGCACCGCGCCGGAACTCCCGCCGCCATTGCTGCACCGTCCGGGCCGCCACATCGCGCAGGACATACATGGTGTCCATGACCGCGCAGGCGCTGTCGAGGATCGCCGACTGCGTGGGGCCATCGATTTCCGGGTACTCGCCCTTCTGCACAAACCGTAGCTGTGCAGACGCGGCGGGGGGGAGAAGAGCGAGACAAGCGGCGGCCGCGAGGACGGCGGATCTCACGGATCGAGCGCGTCGTGCGCCGTGCAAAGGGCGGCGCGGACCTCGGTGATGTCTGTTCGGGCTCATGGGGCGGTACCTCCCTACGTGGAGACAGGGGCCGGGGCGAAGTTGCGTTTGAGGGCGAGATGGGAGCGGCGCAACTCGGGGTGAAGAAACGCCGGGGCCGGCGTCGGCTGGAAGCCGAGCCGGCGGCCCAGCTGGACGGCGAGGCGCTGTGTGCGGCGTGGACAGAAGTACAGCTCCGACTGACCGACCCGGCGGAGCTGATCGGCTGCGGCCTCGAGGAATGCCGCTTCGACCGGTCGTGCGTCGAGGTCCGGCGACACCGTCAGGAGGCAGAGCTCGAATTGCGACGTCTTGTGCCGACGCAGGGCGCACGTCCCCTTGACGGCTCCGTCTTTGAGGGCGAACAGGATCGAACCACCCGGGCGCAGGATCCGGGCGTTCGGGTCTTCCAGGAGCGCGGATCGCAACACGCCGTCGGCCATACGGGCGGCTCGCGCCGAGTCGTGCAGCGACCTGAGGTGCTTGCGAAGGGCGGGTCGATAGGAAACGATTTCCAGACGGCGACGGGCGGGCATTTGCAGTCGGTCGCGCGTCCGGTCCATGATCGATCGGCGCCGGTGGAGCGCTTCGAGCCGGTCCAGTGCCCCGAGCAGATCGATCCCCGCTTCTTCCAGGAATCCGCGCGCCGCCGACCGGATCCCTGCCCAGATCGGGGACAACGTCTCCTGCAGACGCCTTCCCTTCGGCGTCAGAGCCAACAACCGCTCCCGCCGATCCCGGCCCCGGCGGAGCTCTCGAACCAGTCCCGCCTCGATGAGCTGCTCCGCGATCTGCCGGGTGCCCGGGTGGGTCAGACCCAGGGCCTGGGCCAGTGCGGTGATCGGGAGCGGTGACGTCTGGACCAGGGTCTGGAACAGCGGGAACCAGCGGGGCTGGAAGTCCATGCCCAGATCACGGTAGAGGTCCTCCGCTTCCTCGGTGAAGGAGTCGGCGAGCCGCCGGAGCCGGCTGGCCAGCGCCAGCTCGCCCAGGCGCGTGATGGTGTCAGGTGGTCTCTCTTTGTGCATGGCGATTCCCGCGATTCTTACCCAAAAAACACAAAACTTGTTTCAGAAAAATCTGCAATCCGAGACGGGCCCCGTTCGGATTACCAGTCGCTGTGGGCCCGTCTCGGACGGGGACGCTTGCGGGAGTGGCCGAGGTTCCCCCGCGGGCCGCCCCCGGGAAAGGGCCGCGAGGGGAACGCTCCGGTGAGGCGGCGTTGCGGCGGCGCTACTCCTCCGGCGCGGCTGCCCCTCGCCGACCAGGGCCCCCGCCGGGGCCGGGACCGGCTCCCTGCATGGCGAGCGAGGCCAAGCCTCCGATGCTGCCGAGGTTCATCGACTCCAGCGCGGAGCTGGGGACGATCACCATGGAACCCTTTTCCTTGAGGCCTTCGAACAGCATGTTCATTCCCCGGAGCTGCAGCGCGACCGGATTGTCCTGGTAACGCCGTGCCGCGTCCGCGAACTTGTCCGCGATCTCGGTCTCGGCCGTGCCCAGGATGATGCGCGCCTGGCGCTCCCGTTCCGCCTGTGCTTGCTTGCTCATCGAGTCTTCCAGCCCCTGGGGGATGACAATGTCCTTGATCCCGACGCTCTGGCAGGTGATGCCCCAGGGGTTGGTGTGCTCGTCCAAGGTCTTCTGCAGCGCCTCGGCGATCTTGTCCCGGTGCTGCAGGAGCTCCGCCAGCTCGTGCCGGCCGATGATGTCCCGCAGCCCGGTCTGGGCTACGAAGTAGATCGCGTTTCGATAGTCCTGCACCTCGAGTGCGGCCTTCTGCACGTCCCACACCATCCAGTAGACCACGGCATCCACGTTCACCGGCACGGTGTCCCGGGTGAGCGTGGTCTCGGCACTGAAGACGGTGACCCGGACGCGCTGGTCAAGGTACTTGTCGACGCGGTCCACAATCGGAATGACCATGAAGAACCCGGGGCCCATCAGGCCGTGAAAGCGTCCCAGGCGCAGCACGACCGCCCGCTCCCACTGCTCCGCAATCTTGATGGAGCCGGCCAGGATCAAGGCGGCCAGGATTCCCGGGCCCAGGACCCACATCGGAATCAGGTTGAACTTCGCGAGCAGGATGAGCAGGACAGTGGGGAGGGCGAACACGACCTGGGCGATGAGATTCGGCGCCCGGCGCGGACCGGCGACGGCAGCCGCGGCGGACTTGTCGGAGCCGGGTAGCCCGGCGATGGTGGGAACACTGGGCACGTTGATCATGCGGGGCCTTCCTTCCTTCTGGCCTCTGAGGGCCAATGGTCACTTCTCGTCCGGTTCTGATTCGGCTTCGGGCGTCTGGGCTCGCAGCTGCTCGATGAGGTCTTCCGCCGTGAAGCCGTAGGATGAAGCGATGGTGGTGAATTCCTGGCAGATCTCCCGGAGCTTGCTTTTCCGCTCGCGAGGCGAGATCCGCACGGATCGAGCGCCGATGAAAGTCCCGGTTCCCTGCTGGGTCTGCAGGATCTCCTGGATCTCCAGCTCCCGGTAGACCTTGCTGATCGTGTTCGGATTGACCGACAGCTGAACCGCCAGCGCCCGCACCGTGGGCAGCTGCTCGCCGGTCTTGAGCTGGCCGGTGGCGATTCCGTGGCGGATCTGATCCATGATCTGCCGGTAGAACGGGGTGCCGCTCTTCGGGTCCAGGCTGAACTGAATCATGATTGGCCTGCCGTTTCCGGCCGCCTTCGACCGGGGTCGGGGCGGCCTTTGTTTGCGTTTATTAGTGTACTAGAAGTATCGTACACTAGGACAAGATCGTCAAGCCCTATTTGCGCTGATCGGTGTGTTCTTGTAACGCATTGGCATTTCGAATGATAGAGTCGTCTGTGCGTCGCCGGGAGGGGTGGACCTCAAGGGTCGCAGTCGACAATCCGGCCGCCAGACTCCGGCCGTCTACCGGGGGGTGCGCCCAACGGAGTCACGGGTGAGGGCGCGGGAGGGGACCCCGGTGAGCGACCGAAGGGGAGAGAAGCCGTGACCCGATGAGTATGCGGGAGGGTGATCGAAGAGGAGCGTATTCGCAGCCGGCTGGGGCGACGAAGAGTGACCGAGGGGAGAAGCGGGCGGGAGCCGCTTGCGGGCTCCCGTCGCGGCGCTACTCGTATTCGTCCAGCTCTTCCTCGGACTTCCCCAGGTAGTGTCCCACTTCGTGGTAGAGCGTGAGTCGGATCTCCTCGATCAGCTCCTCGCGGGTCTGGCAGAACCGCTCCAGGTTCCGCTGGTAGACGAAGATCGTCGGCGGGACGACGACCGGATCGAAGACGCTTTGCTCGCGCAGGCTCGGCCCGACGAACAGGCCCAGCACCGTCGGAGTGAGCGGATCGTCTTCCGACTCCGACTCGAGGACCTCCCGGCTGGGGAGATCCTCCACCACGACCGGAACCTTCTCCAGGTGACCGCGGATCTCCTCAGGAAGGTGCTCGATCGCCTCCTGCACGACATCGCGAAACGCCTCGCGCTTCATCCGGATCGGGATCAGGAACTCCTGCTTGTCGAGCGCATGGGCGCGTTCGTACAGCTCCTCGGCCTGCTCGTATTCGCCCAGGAACTCCAGCGTCTCGGCCATGCCATAGACCGGGGGCGCCTCGTCCGGCTCTTCGGCGCAGACGCGGCGGAACAGGTCCAACGACTCCTCGAAGCGGTGATTCTCGAAGAGGGTCGAGGCCAGGTAATACTCGAGGATGACCGGATCTTCCACGAGGCCCCGGCACTGCTGAAGCTGCTCGAGGGCGCCGGCGGGATCGCCCGACTCGAGCAGAGCGGCGCCAAAGAGGAAACGGACCTCGGGGTGTTCCCGGGTTTCCTCCATGAGCTCCTCGGCCTCCATGCCGGCGGCCTCCGGGTCGCCCTCCTCCAGCGCATCCCAAGCCCGGTCGACCCTCTCGATGATCTTCCTCGAGAGCGGAGGCCAGCTTTTCACCGGGTCGCGTTCCTCGCCCATGCGTACTCCTTCTGTGGACAGCCCAGAGTGTAGGGCACGCCCCGTCTCGCGCCAAGCCCGGGGGCCCAGGCCCCGTCGGGGCCCGAAAGTCGATCGCCCCGCCGGGGATGCCGGACCGACGTGGGAGCCCCCACCGCTTGGTCGGTTGCCGCGGCTGCGTTACCATCCCGAAACGGGGAGAAGCCGGGCGTCTCCCGAGATGCCGGGCGCGGCAGCATGGAGTGGCGGATGGGCCCAAAGGTCTTCACATTGGAGGAGGCGAACCGTCTGGTGCCGCAGGCGCGGGTCTCCATCCGGCTCATGCAGAAGGCGGTGGCCGAAGCCGAAGGGTTGCGCGACGGTTTCGAGGTGTTGGAGCTGCTTGGCGCCGCGGCGGAGGGAAGCCCCGAGCACGCGGAGTATGTGGCGATCCAAGAGCGGCTGCAGTTCTGCCGCGACACGTTTCGCGAGGAGCACGAGCGGCTGACGCAATCCGGAGCGTTGCTGCGAGATCTGCAGGCCGGCCTGGTGGACTTCCACGCACTCCGGGACGGCCGGCCGGTCTTCCTTTGTTGGCGCCTGGGAGAGGAAGCGATCGGCTACTGGCACGAGATCGACAGCGGATTCGCCGGGCGGAGGCCGCTCCATGAGTTCTGACGATCAGATCCGCCCCGGGACGCCGGCCCTCGTGGGGGTAAGACGGGATCTTCTTGCGCGACGCGAGACGATTGTGGCGATGCGCCGGGACCTCCATCGCCATCCGGAGTTGGGGTTTGGGGAAGCAAGGACCGCTCGAGCGGTGGTGGCCCGGCTGGCGGCGGCCGGAGTGGAGCTGCGAACCGGGATCGCCCGTACCGGCGTACTGGGGTGGGTGCGGGCCGACCAGGCGAACGTGGTCGCCCCGCGTCGCGTCGTGCTTTTCCGGGCCGACATGGATGCGCTGCCGGTGACCGAGGAGACGGGGGCGCCTTACGCCTCCCTCACGCCGGGCGCGATGCACGCCTGCGGCCACGACGGACACACCGCGATCCTGGTCGAAACCGCGCTTTGCGCGGCCGAACGCCGGGAGACGCTCGCCGGGGACCTCGCGTTCCTGTGGCAGCCTGCGGAAGAGGGGCTCGGCGGGGCCGCCCGCATGATTGAGGAGGGGGTCTTGGAGGCGACCGGGGCCGAGGCGGTCTTCGGACTACACCTCTGGAGCGCGCTCCCGGTGGGCCAGATCGCGGTAACCGCCGGACCGTTCATGGCGTCCTCGGACGAGTTCGAGATCACGATCACCGGCCAGGGCGGGCACGCGGCGTTTCCCCATACCGCGGTGGATGCGGTGGTGGCCGGAAGCTATCTCGTGACGGTGCTCCAGACCCTGGTCTCCCGCCAGGTCGACCCGCTGCAGGCCGCAGTGGTTACGGTGGGGAGCTTCCACGCCGGTAGCGGCCACAACATCATCGCCGAGAGCGCGATCTTGCGCGGGACGCTGCGCACCTTCGATGTCGCGTTGCGTGAGCGGATGATCGACCGCCTGCGCGAGGTCGCGGAGTCGACCTGCGCGGCGCTCGGGGCCGAGTGCCAGTTTCGCCTCGCGGCGGGCTATCCCGCGACGGTCAACGACCGGGAGATGGCGGATTTCGTGGCCGGGGTCGCCGCGGAGCTGGCCGGCCGGTCCAATGTGGTGCGCGATCTGGTCATGATGGGCTCGGAGGACATGTCGTACTACCTGCGCGAGCGGCCCGGCTGCTACTTCCTGATCGGAGCCGGCAACGATGCCCGGGGGATCAACCACCCTCACCATTCCCCCCGCTTTGACCTGGACGAAGACGCGCTGGCGATCGGCTGCGAGATGTTCCTGCGGATCGCCGAGCAGTACTTCACGCGCCCCGGACCGAATCAAGCCAAGGGAGAAACCAAGCCGTGTTGACCCTACCCGAGCTCTGGGACCACTTCTGGAAGGACTATGTGCGACTCACGCCGGACGCGCTCCGCATCCACTCGCTGCTGCGTGAGCGCGGAGAGACCGTGGTGAACGACCACGTGGCGTTTCGCACCTTCGATCTGCCGCCGATCTCGCTCGAGTCCCTGGCCTGTCCCTTCCAGGCGCTCGGCTATCAGCCGGTCCGAGACTACGAGTTCCCGGCGAAGCGGCTCCACGCCCGCTCCTTCGTCCACCCTGATCCGGCGCAACCACGCGTCTTCATCTCCGAGCTCCAGACGCACCTCTTCCCGGCGTCGCTCCGCGACGTCGCCCGAAGTCTGGCCGCCCAGGTCCCGACCACCCGGGAAGGCTCGGCGCTCCTGCTGACGGAATCACCGACCTGGGCGCCGGTGTCCGCGGCCACCTACCGCGAGTTGATCTCCGTGTCGGAGTATGCAGGCTGGCTTTCCGCCTTCGGGATCCGCGTGAACCATTTCACGATCTCGTGGAATGCGCTCAGTTCCTTTGCCTCGCTGGAGGAGCTCAACGCCTGGCTAGCGGGGAATGGATTCCAGCTGAACGAATCAGGCGGGCTGGTGAAGGGCTCACCCGCGGTTCTACTCGAGCAGTCTTCGACGATGGCCAACCGGATCGAGTGGACTTTCGCCGGCGGCGAGCGGATCATCATCCCTTCGTGCTACTACGAGTTCGCCCGGCGCTATCCGGACCCGGCGACCGGCAAGCTCTACGACGGGTTCGTGGCCAAGAGCGCGGACAAGATCTTCGAGTCGACCGACACCAACCCCCCGAGACCGGAGTGACGCCGCGGGACGCGGTAGGCGCCGCGGCCGCGGGGATCGGCCGAATGCCGGCCCGGGGACATCGCACGAGGACCTGGCGGACCCTCGGCCTGGTCGCTCTTCTCCTGGCGGGGGGCGCCCTGTTGGGCGATGCGCCGGCCCGGGCCGAGGGGACGGAGCCGGCACCTCGCCGGACGGAGCGAAAGGCCGAGCGTTCGCGCAGTCCCCGCGTCCCGGTACCAGATTCCCCGATTGAGAAGGAGGCACGGAAGACCATGCGCCCTGATTTCGAGGCCCTGGCCACGGCCGTGGCCAAGCGCACGATTGCCGACCGTCGCTGGCTGCACCAGCATCCCGAGCTTTCGCGGCGCGAGGTCCGCACGCAGGAGTACCTGCGGGCGCGGCTGGCGGAGATCCCGGGAATCGAGCTGGTCGCGGGAGAGTGGGGCACGGGACTGGTCGCGCTGCTTCGCGGCGGAAAGCCGGGTCTTCTGCTGGCCTACCGCGCCGACATCGACGCTTTGCCGATCACCGAGGAGACCGGCCTGCCGTTCGCTTCCACGGTCACGGACTCCTACCGGGGAAGGCAGGTCGGAGTGATGCACGCGTGCGGACACGATCTCCACAGCGCGATCCTCCTGGGAATCGCGCGCGTCCTCTCCCAGGTCCGTGACGACCTCCCCGGGAGCGTCCTGTTTCTGGTGGAGCCTGCGGAGGAGGTCGGTGAAGGGGCCGAGGCGCTCATCCAGGCCGGCGCACTCCAGGTGGCCGGCCGTCCGGCGGCGATCTACGCAGTTCATGTCAACGCGCGGCAACCCTACGGCAAGGTCGGATGGTGTTCCGGATACGCCTCCGCGAATGTGGACGACTTCCAGGTGCGGGTGATCGGTCGCGGAGGACATGGGGCATATCCGCACCGGACCATCGACCCGGTGGTGATCGCTGCGCAGATGGTGCTTGCGCTGCAGACGATTCGCAGCCGCGAGGTCGACACCGCGGACCGGGCGGTGATCACCATCGGCTCCATCCATGGCGGGGAGGTGAGCAACGTCATCCCCGACGAAGTGGAACTCCGGGCCACGGTGCGGAGCCTCGACCCCCAGGTACGCGAGCAGCTCCGGGATTCGGTGGTCCGGACCGTGAAGGGGATCGCAGCCGCGGCGGGCGCACCCGAGCCCAAGATCCGCTACGGTTGGGGCACCCCCTCGGTCTACAACGACCCCAGCCTCGTGCAGTCGGCCCTGCCGGTGCTGCGTCGCATGTTGGGTGAGGATCAGGTTGTGGAGTATGAGCCGGGAATGGGGGGCGAGGACTTCTCCTATTTCCAGCGCGAGCTGCCCGGATTCATCATGCGTCTTGGCGTGGGGCGGCCGGACCGGGAGATGACGATCCACAGTCCCACATTTGATCCCGACGAGCGGGGGATTCCGCTGGGTGTGCGAGTGATGAGTGAGTTGCTCTGGGAACGCGCGCTCGCGGACGACCACGGCGGGTCATCCGCGAGATGAGAGAACATGTCTCGAGGCGCTGGGGGCGAGGAGCGGCGTGAGCACACCTGAGCCACCGTCGGACGACGAGCTCGCGGGACTTCCGACGCCCTCGGCGGTTCCCGGGTCGGAGCCGCCGGGGTCCCCGGGGACCGGTCTGCCCGCCTCCACCGGGCTGGCGTCGGTCGCGTCCCACAACGCCGCGGTCGCGATCGTGGCCCGGGTATCCGCGATCCTGGTCGGCATCATCCTGACCCCCTTCGTGCTGCACAAACTGGGGCGGGAGCTCTATGGCGTGGTGGTGGCGGTCACTTCAGTCTTCGAGTATCTGTCGCTGATCCGCGGCGGCATCGGTGGGGCCCTGCGCCGTTATGTCACCCTCCATCTCCATGCCGGGCGGGCGCAGGCCGCGCAGGACTTCTATGCCGCCGGGTTCTGGTGGAGCAACATCCTGCGCGCGGTGATCCTCGTGATCGGGGTAGTGCTGGCGGTGCCGCTCTGCGGGTTCCTTCGACTTCCGGAGGCCGTGCGCCCGGATGCGGCGGTCGGAATGGTCCTCGTGTTCCTGGCGGCGGTGATTCAGGATCAGGGGAATGTGTTCAGTATCCCAATCTTTGCCACCGGACGCACCGTCTGGCTCTCGATTGTGAGTGGCGCGGGCGCCTGGGTGCGCCTGGCGCTGACCTTCGTGGCGCTCAGCCTGATCGCGCCTACCCTGGGCGTCTACGGCTCCACGCTGGTGTTGGTCCAGGTGTTGTCGGTGGCCGCTCTCGCCGTTCTCGCCCATCGGACGCACGTGGTCGGTTCGATCATGCCCCGGCCTCAATTCGGAGCCCCCGCGCTTCGCCGTGAGCTCTTCAGCTACGGCGGGCTGGCGTTGCTCTCCCAGACTGCATCGCTCCTGTACGTCTCCACGGACAACCTCTTCATCGGCCGGTTCTACGGGGCCGCGGCGGTGACGCACTACTCGCTCGGCACGCGGTGGGCGCCGCTCATCAGCGGGTTTCTGGCCGCGGCCATGTCCGGGATCATGCCTCTCTTCACCTCGCTGGAGGCGCGGGGGGAGGAGGAGCGGAGTCGCGCTGCGTTGATGCGGGTGCTGGCGATTACCGCCGCGCTGTCGGTGCCGCTGTGTCTCGTGCCCTGCGTGGTGGGAGATCTCTTCCTGGTCGGGTGGGTGGGACCGGAGTACCGCGATTCATTCCGGTACATGCTGGCGATGCTGGCTCCGGCGGTGATCGACGGCGCGCTGGGGCCGATCTGGATGGTGTTCCTCGCGCGCGGCCGCATCGGTCTGATCGCCGCCGGTGACATCGTCGTAGCCGTGGGCAATGTCGCGATCAGCCTGCTGCTCGCGCAGGTGTTCCATCTGGGCCTGCTCGGCTTCGCGCTTGGCAATACCATCGCCACTCTGGCCAGGAACCTCCTACTGCGGCCGCTCCTGGGACGGAGGGATGCCAGCATGCCGTCCATGCGATCCGGCCTGATGCCGCTCCTTCGCGCGTTGCTGGGAGCGGCGCCCGGGCTGGGACTGCTCTGGCTCGCCCGTCCGTGGTACGGCGGCAGCCTGGCGGGGGTGGTTGCCGCCGGCCTGGCCGGGGGCGCCCTGTGCCTGGCGGGGGCGCTCCTCACGGCGGTGGGGCCGACCGAGTTGCGGAGATTGCGGCGGCTCATCCCGGGCGCGCGCCGGGCATAGTCCGCCGCGGCCGTCAGGGTCGGACCCGGACTCGCCGCCGGCCGATCGGCGCTCCGGCCCAGGCGGTTTGGGTTCTGCGGCATCCTGCTAGGTGTCCAGCACCACCTGCACCCACCAGAGCGAACCGGTGGCATCGGAGCCGTGGCGTACCGCCAGGTCATGGTAGGTCGCGGCCTTCACGTTACCGACCCGCGCATGGCGAGCCGGGTCGTACCGCTCGCCCGTGGCCCGCGCGGCGAGGCGCGGAGGGACGGCCGACTCGATCAGGAACTCGTGGTAGAGACGTTGCTGTGCTTCCAGGCGGTAGAGGATTTCCTGCAGCCACGACACCAACAGCTCCTCGAAATCCTCGCCCGAGACCTCGAGACGTTCCTCCTCCCGCGGCTGGACGGTGGCGCGGTCATAGAGGAACGCGATCATCGCCTCCGCCGCGTGCGTGAATAGCTCCTCCGGGGTGCGCCCGCGTGCGACGAAGGCAAGATCGGCCGTGTGCTCGATCGGTTCAAACGGGATGAAACGGGGCATTTCTTCCATGGGTTCTCCGAGCGCAAGTTATACTGGAGGCTGCGCGGAGGAACAAGATCCGCTCCGTCCCCGGGGAGCGAGGGCGGTGGAGCCCCGGTGGTTCGCCGGAGCGGGCGCGGAGCAGCCGGGGAGGTGCAGCAGTTGCGGGCGGACGGCAGGCGGCGGGCGCGATCGCGCCGGGACATCCGGGCGCGGGTTCTGCTGGTGATGATCGGCGCGGGATGGAGTTGGGGCGCGATGACCGCGGCCGCGGCTCTGATCGTGATTCCCTCGCCGGGTGGAGCTCCCGACACCACATGGTCCGGACGCACCGTGCTCTGGGCGGAGCCCGAGGAAGTGCATGTGGCGGCCCCCCCCCGCCGGCTACGATTCCTGCGCGTTGTCCCCTGGAAGGACGGCCGGTGGTCCGGGATGCAGACCGCAAGCGATGAGGTGCAGCGGCGGTTGAGACTGGACGACGTGGATCTGGACCGCGCCGGGTTGCGCCTCCAGAAAGACTACGGACGCCGCCTCAGCCTGGTCACGACGACGGGTCTTGGTTCGGCTGCCGAGGATGCCCTCGAGGCGGACTACCGACTCTGGGGCGGTTGGTACGTTCGCTCGGAGACGCGTGAGCGAGGCGAGACGTTCATGGAGCTTCGCCGGGAGATCCACTTTCGGTGATCCGAGCGGGGGGGCGAACGGGAGCGCCGTGGGAGCGTGTCCTTCGGCACGAGGAGGGGGGCGGCGCTTCGGACGCGCCGATCTCCGGCGGGCGCCTCCCCGCCGGCCGACGGATATGTGGCTGGAGTCGCCCCGCGGGCCGGTGTGTCCTGATGCTCCTGATGGTCCTGCTGCCGTTCGTGGCCGGCGTCGCCCGATCGGGGACCAGTTCGCGGGTCGCCGAGGTTCACTTCGCGGGGAACCGCGCGCTCGATGATCGCGACCTGCTTCGTTGGATGGCGCTGCAGAGGCCGGGCTTCGCCACCCATTCCGACTTCTCGCCCGCGGAGTTCCTGGCCGATCTCCAGCGGTTGCGCCGTCTCTATCATGGCGAGGGGTACCTGGCGGCGACCGTGGAAGGCGCGGCGGAGGCGCCGGAGACTGGAGATGGGGTCGCCCTCGAGATCCGGATCGGTGAGGGTCCACGCTGGGTCCTGACCGGCTGCGAGCTTCAACTGGAGGGTCCGGAAGCGACGCCGGAGTTGGGGGACTCCCTCTTTCGCCGATTGGAGCTGGTCGGGCCGGGCGCCTACCGGCTGCGCGTCCTCGCCGCCGACCGCGGGCGGCTGGAAAGCCTCCTTCGCTCCCAAGGGTTCCTCGACGCCCGGGTGCAGCCCCTGGCTGCCCGGGACGACTCCGGCCACTGCGCCCGCCTGTGTTGGCGGATTGACACGGGCCCTCGAGCGCGGCTGGCGGGCGCGCGGATCTACGGTCTGGAGCGGGTGCGGGAGTCAGCCGTGCGGAGGGAGATCGCGACGCGCCCCGGGCGGGTACTGCGCGTATCCAGCCTGGAACTCACCCGTCAGAACCTTGTCCGCTCCGGTCTCTTCGAGGAAGTCGAAGTGGTTCCCGCCCCGCGTGATTCCGGCCAGGTGGACAAGCATCTCGTGATCGTGGTGCGGGAGCGGGCGGGCGGTTCGGTGGGAACGGGGTTCGGCTATGGCACCTCCGACCGCGCCCGGATTCTGTCCTCATTCGAGCATCGCAATCTGGATGGCCGGGGCCTGCGCTTCGCGGTTCGGGGTGTCTACGGTGAGCGGCGGCGCGGGGGCGAAGCGGAGCTGGTGGTTCCCTGGGTGCTGGGTCGCCGGGTAACGCTGGCGCTGGGCGGAGCGCATGAACGTCTCTCGCCCCGGGCCTGGACCGTCGAGCGGACCCGCGGCTCGCTCCACCTCGTCCGGCAGCTGAGTTCGCAGGTCCGGGCCGACCTGGGGTACCGCCTCGAGCGACAGCAGCTGCTCGATGTCCGCACGCGGCAAGGGACCCCGGGCCGTACGCGCGTGGGTCTGGTCTCCCTGGGGGTGGTCCGGGAGACCCGGGACGATCTGCGCCGGCCACGGCAAGGGTCGTATCTCTGCCTGCAGCAGGACTGGTCGACTCCGCGGCTCGGCAGCCTTCACCGCTTCGCACGCACCGAGCTGGAACGGATCGGCCACCGGCCGTGGGGTCCGCTCACGCTCTCCACGCGCGCACGCCTGGGCTGGATCGCGCCCCAGGCCTCGGGCAGCTCGGCCCCGCTGAATGAACGGTACTTCGCGGGCGGCCAGCACACGATCCGCGGATTCCCGGAGGACGCCGTGGGACCGACCGGGGAGGACGGCCTGCCGAGCGGCGGTCGCTACCTGGTGCTGGCGACGCTCGAGACCCGCATCGACTTGATCTGGAGGCTGGGGGCCACGGCCTTCGTCGACGCCGGAGACGTGGTCCATCAGGCGAATGGTCTGGCCTGGCGGCGTCTCAGTGTCGGCGCGGGGAGCGGACTGATCATGGACTCCGCGATCGGCCGGGTGCGCGCGTCGGTCGCGTTTCCTTTGACCTCGCGTTTTCGCGACGGCGCGCAGACGTATTTCTCGACGGGAGCGGCGTTCTAACAGGGTGCAGAAAAACCAGTCGAGCGCGTCCGGAGCGCCGATCGGCCGGCGGGACTGAAGGTGGCACCACCGAAATCCCATCCTTCTGCCACACCCGTGCCACACCCGAGCGCTACCCTGAAGCCCGAGGCGGGTCCGGGGGCCAACCGCAGTCCCCACGGCGATGGCGGGCACGCGCGGCCCGACTGACGCGAGCGCCCCACGGGAACCGAAGGCTCGGATCACGGCGCGTGCCGCGGGCGATGGCCGCGGATGGACCGAGACGGGATGAAGCCGCAAGAGAGGAGAGTCTCATGGCTGTTGGCGCGTCGATACCGGTGGCGGTTCGTCGACTGAAGACTCCGGCGATCGCGCTGCTTCTTGCGCTCGCGCCCGGCTGCGGGGGCGTAGAGCTGGCGTCGCTCTGGGCTGAGCCGGGCCTCGTCGTGGACGGCAACCTGGAGGACTGGGGAAGCACCCTGAGCTACTTCGACGAACAGAGATTGACGCTGGGGGTCCGCAACGACGATCGATACCTCTACCTTTGTGTCAACTCGACCAGCTCGAGTCTACTCCAGCGGGTCCTGGTTCAGGGTCTGGAGATCTGGGTTGACCCCGAGGGGGGCAAGGCCCGGAAGTTCGGCCTGCGCTACCCTCTCGGGGTCCGGGAAATGGACTTCGACATCGGGCACGGCGGCCGGCGGTTTGAGCCGCGTGAACTGGCCCGCAAGTATGAGAGTGGGCCCAAGGAGTTTCGGATCTTCACCGGTCCAAACAAGTCACGGCTCCTGAAGCCGGGCGACGACGGCATCCAGATCGCGATGGGCCGGTGGGAGCATGACCTCTCGTGCGAGCTCCGCCTTCCGCTGAGGCCCCGGGATGGAGAGTCGGCGGCGATCGGTGCCGATGCCGGCGCGCGCGTCGGCATCGGGTTGGTGATCCCGGAAGCCGGGCGCGGGGTGTTTCCGGGCGGCATGGGATCCCCGCCGGGTGGGCAGCCCGGGAGAGGTGATGGGGGTGAGCCGGATGGTGGGGACGGCGGCGGAGGCTATCCCGGTGACGAGGGCGATGACGGCGGCGAGTCGGATCGAGGCTCCCCGGGTAGTGGTCGCCCCGGTGGGCGGGGACCCGGAGGCGGATCGGGTGGCTCCGGCGGGCCTGGTGGTTCCGGGGGGCCGGGTGGACGCCCGGGTTCGATGGGGCGGGGGTCGACTTTCGATGAGTCGCTGGATCTCTGGTTGAAGGTTCAGCTCGCCGCCCCGCCGCCCCGCGACGACTGACGCTGCGCTCGGCGACCTGCGCCCGGCGCGTCGCGGCATCGCAATCCTTCGCCTCGCGCTCCGATCGGCCTCTACCCCCCGGGCGCGGCTGGCCGGGTTTCGCCGCGGCCCGGCAGGTGCCGCGGGATCGACCTTGAAGTCGATCCACGGCTCGTCGACACTCGTCTGCGTTCGAACTCTGCGGCTAAACGGTCGTGCTCTCGCACGGCCTCGACCGTGGCGTGCCGGTGAGGAAAGGATTGAAGATGTCGAAGCGACCTCTCTTCTGGATCTGCCTCGTGCTTCTGGCCGGTGTCAGCACCTACTTCGCGGTCGCCAGTTTCCCCAAGGTCATGCAGATCGTTTCGCTGGACTTGAAGATGGACCGTCGCACCGCGCTCAGCGCGGCCCGGGATCTGGCGACACAGAACCACTGGGGCCCCTCTGGCGCCTACCGGCAGGCGGCCTCCTTCGCCGTGGACGATACGGTCAAGACATTCGTGGAGCTCGAGGGCGGAGGTAAAGCGGCGTTCACCCGCATGCTCGAGCAGGACCTCTACGCCGCCTACACCTGGCGCGTCCGCCACTTCCGGGAGGGCGAGGCCAATGAGACTACCGTGCGTTTCACGCCCGAGGGCCATCCCTACGGCTTCGTCGAGAAGCTGCGGGAGGATGCCCCCGGCCCGAGCCTGACCGAAGCCGAGGCGAGGGCGCTGGCCGAGGATCAAGCCCGGCGCGCCTGGCAGGTGGATCTCTCCCGCTTCGTGCCGGCCGAGGCCTCCAAGGAAGTCAGACCTTCCGGACGAACGGACTACACCTTCGTCTACGAGCGAGCCAGCGAGCGCCAGGGCGAGGGGCGCTATCGTCTCCGGCTGGTGGTCGGGGGCGATCGCCTCATTGAGTTGACCCATTTCCTGAAGGTGCCGGAGGCGTTCGCCCGTCGCTACGAGGAGATGCGGTCGGCCAACAACGCCATTTCCCTCGTGGCCATGGCGCTGGCCGCCTTGCTCTATCTGATCGGCGGGGGCGGACTCGGGCTCTTCAAGCTGCTGCGCCGGCGCTGGGTGATCTGGCGCACCCCCGTGATTCTCGCCGTGATCATTGCCCTGATCGAGGCGCTGGGCACGATCAACTCGTGGCCGATCGGCTGGATGCGATACGACACGGCTCTATCCGGCAGCACCTTCATGCTCAACCGCGTCATCCAGGTTGTCCTGGCGTTTTTCGTCGAGGTGTTCCTGCTGTCTTTGAGCCTGATCGCGGCGGAAAGCCTCACGCGCCGGGCGTTTCCCAGCCACCCCCAGCTCTGGCGGATCTGGTCGCGCGACGCGGCCGGGACCGTCCAGGTGCTGGGCCGGACGGTCGGCGGCTATCTGTATACCTGCCTTGAGATGGCGTACATCGTGGGGTTCTACCTCATCGTTGTCCGCTTCTTCCACTGGTGGACGCCGTCCGACGCTCTGGTCGATCCGGACATCCTCGCCCACTACCTTCCCTGGCTGTCGGCGGTGGCCCCCTCGCTGCACGCCGGCGTCTGGGAGGAGGCGCTCTTTCGCGCCGTGCCCATCGCGGGGGCGGCCCTGATCGGGAACGCGTGGGGTCATCGACGCTGGTGGATCGGCGGCGCGTTGGTGGTGCAGGCGGTCATCTTCGGAGGCGGCCACGCGAGCTATCCCTCCGAACCCGCCTACTCCCGTCTCGTGGAGCTGATCCTGCCCGCGATCGCCTGGGGGATCATCTACCTGTTCTTCGGGCTTCTGCCCGCCATCATCATGCACTACGTCTTCGATCTCGCTCTCTTCTCGCTCCCGCTCTTTACCTCGACCTCCGCGGAGGCGTGGGTCGATCAGGTGATGGTCGTGCTCTGCGGGCTCCTCCCTCTGGGGGTCGTGCTCGCAGCGCGTCTGCGGGCGAAGGCCTGGGGCACATTGGGACCACAGCTTCTGAACCGCGCCTGGTCCCCCCCGGGGCCGGAACGGATAGCCACGCCTTGCGAGGAGACTCGAGCGCCCGCAGCCTCGCCGGCCGCTGCGCCCGGGCCCGGCCCCGCCGCGACAGCCACTTCTCCGCCCGTTCCGTCACGGACCTCGCTCACCCAGGCCGGACCGATCCTGGCTCTGGGTGTGGCCGGGCTCCTGGTCTGGGGGCTTGTCGGGCTGCGCGCCGACTCTCCCGCGTTTCGCATCCATCGCGCCGAGGCCCGAGCGCGCGGCGTACAAGCTCTCGTCGAGTCCGGGTTTCCGGCGTCGGATCGCTGGAAGGCGTTCACCACCGTGGAATCGCGCGTCGGGGCCGAGGAGCAGTTCGTGTGGCGGACGGCCGGACGTGACACGTATCGCGTGTTGCTCGGATCCTACGTGACGCCGGCGTCCTGGCGAGTGAGGCAAGCCACCTTCTCGGGTGATGTCGCCGAACGGGAGGAGGAGTGGGACGCGTGGCTGGCCGGCGACGGAACGCTGCTGCGCGTACGGCACACGCTGCCCGAGGCCCGTCCGGGATCGTCCTTGGAGGAGGAGTCGGCCCGCGCGCTCGCCGCGCGCGCGGTCCGCGAGCGACTGCGTCTGGACCCGTCGACGCTCAAGGAGGTCTCAGCGGTCTCCGCGAAGCTCCCGGCGCGGCGGGACTGGACGTTCACGTATGCGGACACCGCCAACCGGACACTTCCGCGCGGTGAACTCCGACTGGCGGTCACGATCACCGGGGACCAGGTGACGGACGCCCGGCGCTTCGTTCACGTTCCCGAAGAATGGCAGCGTGGCTTCCAGAGCGAGCAGGGCCTGCTCCAGGCGCTCCGCGTCGTCCATGGGGGGACGCTGGCCCTGGCGCTCCTCGCCGCGGGCATCATCGCGATCGTGCTCTGGAGCCGGGGCATCTTCTCGCTGCGCGCCGGCGCCTGGGTCTTCGGAGTGCTGGCGATCGGGCTGTTGATCGGTCTGGCCAATCGCTGGCCGACCCTGGAGGCCCGATTCTCGACGGCCCAGCCGTGGGGGCTGCAGAGGATGGTGGTCTCGCTCTCCAGCGGTCTGGCGCAGATCATCCTGGCCGCGCTCTTCGGCCTGCTCGGTGGGCTGGGAGCGAGCCGGACGCGGGTGCCGGGCTCGCCCCGGACGAAGGCGCCGCTGGTCGTCGGGGTTGCCGTTGGGTTGATGGCTGCCGGGGTGACCCGCCTGCTCTGGCTCTGGTCGCGGGCGGCCGCGCCCGCCAATGCAGACCTCTCGGGTGCGGAGATGGCGGTTCCGCTGCTCAAGGATGCGGTTTCGCCGATCACGGCGGTGCTGATCCGGAGTGTCGTGCTTCTGGTGCTGGTTCGAGCGGCGGACTGGTTCAGCCAAGGGTGGACGCAGAAGAGAGCCGCGACCGCGTGTCTGCTCCTTCTCTTCGGGGCCACCGCCGGACACCTCGGGAGCGGGGGCACCACAACGCTGTGGCTGGCTCAGGCGGTGGTCTCTGGACTGGTGTTCGTCGTCGCCTATGTCCTCGCCCTGCGCCGCGACCATGCGTTGGTGCCGATCGCGATCGGCACGATGCTGGCGCTGGGCCAGATCCGAGCGGCATACCTTGGCGCCTATCCCGGGGCCACGATCGGCGCCCTGATCGGACTCGTGGGGGCTCTGGGGATCACGGTCCTGGCGGTTCGCGTCATGCGCGCGCCGGAACGGGGCTAGGAGGCTGTAGGACTCAGGTCGTGGCCGGAAGATTGGAGTTGGGCGATCCTAGGTGAGGCGCGAGCTGACCG
>CAYYQN010000036.1:0-48289 GCA_964473865.1 uncultured bacterium
TCCCCTGACTGCCGCGGTACCGCTCCCAGATCGCCCGGAGGACCTCCCGTCGACTCATGCCATTCATCTCCAACCCTCCTGACATGAGGGTTAGATCTAAAGTGGCGCGACGATACCCCCCAGGGTTAGATCTTAGACGGCGCGATGCGGCACCTTGACTTCGCAAGTCTCTCCTTGCACAATCATCGGTTCCCTTGGAGTCAAGCACCCAACGATATGGAGGCAGTCAATGAAGACCCTGATGATGATAGCCGC
Organism: uncultured bacterium; assembly: GCA_964473865.1. Classification (GTDB taxonomy): domain Bacteria; phylum Eisenbacteria; class RBG-16-71-46; order CAIMUX01; family CAIMUX01; genus CAIMUX01. Next base: position 256 of record CAYYQN010000036.1, read on the forward strand.
GGTCGCCGCCCTCTGCGCGGCGCCGGCCGCGCACGCTCTGGACTTTCAGCTCGTTTCGCACCTGGGGGACGACTGGACTTATACGCTCACCTACGATCCCAACAACAACATGTGGTGGGAAGAGAACGGAAACATCCACTCCCAGATCCGCTTGTCCGGTCTCTACGGCGTGATCGGGGTGACCGGCCCGACATCCACGGACTTCCCCTCTCCCATCAATGAAGGGCAGCTGCTTTGGGATGGGTCCGTGTCGTTCGGCGGCCAGGTCGTCGACTTCACGATGAACAGCGAGGATGTCGGCACCGGCAATTTCGCCTCGCAGAAGCACGTGTTCGGCTTCACGTTGACTGCGCCCAATGCCGTGGAAACGGACAAGATCAGCCTCGACACGAATGGTTTCTATGACGGCCACTCGCTCGAGGATCGCGATGTCCACAAACTGATCAACGGCCCGGGGGCGCCGGCGCTGCCGGTGCCGGAACCGGCCACCTGGGCATTGCTGGCGTTCGGCACGGCAGCGCTGGCGGTCGGCCTGCGCCACCGGAAGCCGGGGGCTGAGCCGGGCAGATAGCCAGGGCCGACACTACGGAAGGGACGGGCCCGGGCGTCCTCCGGCGGCGCCCGGTCCCTTCGTTTCACACTGGCCGGCCTCTCGGACCGGCGGGAAAGGGGCACGCCAATGATCCTGACTCCCGTGTTGTTGGTGCGATTGATACATCTCATCGCCCTGGCGTTGGCGGTCGGAGCGGCCACGGCGAAGATCTTCCTTCTCCTCCGATGCCGAAAAGATCCTGCCTCGGTCACGACCTATCTCAACGTGGAAGGACCGATTACCAGACAGATCATCGTGGGACAGGCGTTGCTCACCATCAGCGGCATCATCTACGCGCTGCTGCTGGGCTACGGATTCACCTCCCGCCTCATCGTGAAGATTGTGCTCGTCGCCCTGGTGTGGGTCCTTGGCCCCATTATCGACAACGTCCTGGCACCCCGGTTCAAGAGGACGGCGCCGGCTCCCGGCGAACCCGCGACCCCGGAATTCCGCGAGGCCCTCGGACGCTACCTGTTCTGGGATGTTGCGGCCACCGGGCTCTTCTACGCCATCATCGCCTTCTGGATGCTCACCGGTTAGTGGGTGCTGGAAGAATTCGCGCGATCGGCTCTCGGAGGTGGCGGGAAGGAGTCCGATCTCGCGCCCGCGTTGGCGATTGCGCGTGCGCCGCCCGGGCTCTACGCTGGTCCGGCACCTTCGCGACCCGGACGAGGAAGCCATGGGAAGCCCAGAGATCCGCTTCGGCAGGCAAAATGGCCTTGGGACCCTCGACTCCAGGCTCTGGGTCCCCCAGGCTGTCGACCAGGTCTTTCCCTTCTTTGCCGACGCGTTCAACCTCGAAACCATCACGCCGCCGCTCATCCACTTCGCGGTCCTGACGCCGCGGCCGATCGAGATGCGCGCCGGCCTGCGGATCGACTACCGCCTCCGTCTGCTCGGACTACCGTTCCGCTGGCAGAGCGAAATCACGGCCTGGGACCCGCCTCGTCGGTTCGTGGACGAGCAGCGCCGTGGGCCCTATCGCGTCTGGGTCCACGAGCATCGCTTTGCCGAGCAGGATGGCGGCACTCTGGTCACGGACCATGTGCGCTACACCGTACCGGGGGATGTCCTGGTCGATCGACTGTTCGTCCGCGGGCAACTCCGGAAGATCTTCACCTACCGCAGGGCCAGGCTCCAGGAGCTCTTCGCCGGGCCCGCGCCCCATTGCCGCTGATGCGCGCGTGGCGGATGAGTCCACAGCCCCTCATCGCTCCGGGATTCTCCGGAGCTCTCCTTCACGAATCCGCAATCTTCTTGAGCATGCCCACGAAGATCGCTCGATGGATGGGATAGAGCGCGTACCAATAGAGCAGGCCGCCAAGACCGATCGGATCGAATATGGCGGTTTGCCGAACCAGGCACCCGCCCTCGCCGGGGATGACCTCGAATTCCAGCCAGGCGCGTCCGGGAACCTTCATCTCGGCCGCCAGGCGCAACCGCCGGTCAGGCTCGAAGGCCTCCACTCGCCAGAAGTCCAGCGCATCGCCCACCACCAGAGTCTCCGGGTCCCTCCGCCCACGGCGTAGACCGACGCCGCCGGCCAAAAGATCGATCTCTCCGCGCAGGCGCCAGAGCCACTGCCCGTAGTACCAGCCCACGCGTCCCCCGATCCGACGGATGGGAGCGAACGCCTCTTCCGGAGACCGCGGCACCCACTTCTCATTCACATCCAGGATCCGCGTGCCGAAGCGCAGGCCGCCCCAGGACCGCCGGCGGTAGAACGCGTCGGACCATCGCGTCCGGGCGAACTCCTGATCCTCGTTCGCCAGGGCGCGTGACACCGCCTCCCGCAAATCCATCGGGACAATCGTGAAGGCGCTACGGGCGCGATCGTTCCGGACGACGGTCGGATTCCGGAGGCCCTGCACCAGCTGCCGGCCCACCCGGGCGTAGACCGGAGTCACGAGCCCCAACCAGAGTCCGGACAGGCGCGGGGTCAGGATCGGCACCGGCATCATCAGACGCCGGAGTCCACGCTGGCGGGCGTACTCGCGCATGATCTCGCCGTAGGAGAGCTGGTCCGCGCCTCCGATCTCGTAGACCTCGGATCCAGCGAGCCGCATCGAGGCCGCGGCCAGGAGATAGGCGATGACATCCTCGATCGCGATGGGCTGCGCCACCGTGTAGACCCAGCGGGGCGTGACCATGACGGGCAGCCTCTCCACCAGTGCGCGGACCATCTCGAAGGACAGGCTTCCGGAACCGATCACGATGGATGCACGGAACTCGATCACGGGCACGCCCGACTCGCGCAGGATTCGCCCCGTCTCCTGACGGCTGCGCAAGTGATCCGAAAGGGCTTTGTCCTCCTCGCCCAGCCCGCCCAGATAGATGAGTCGCTCGATTCCGGCTCTTCGCGCGGCCGCGGCGAAGTTGCGCGCGGCCACCCGGTCTTCTTCCGCGAAGCTTCCACCCGAGCCGAGAGAGTGCACAAGGTAGTACGCCACCCGGACGCCGCGGAGAGCTTCATCCAGGCCTTCGCCGGTCAGGAGGTCGCCGGCGATCACCTCGGTTCGCGGATCGGTGCGGGCGCGGAGATGATCAGGCCGGCGCGTGAGGCAACACACCGGCTCGCCCGCCCTCTCCAGACCAGGAAGAAGCCTTCCGCCGATGTAGCCCGTTGCGCCCGTGAGCAGGATCACGGCAGATTCGCTCCGTTTTCCGAGAGAACCTTTCGCAACGCTCACTCCTTCTCCGGGCCAACGGCGCCGGTCGTCCGCAACCCCGCGCCCCCGGTCCTGGGGGTCGGCCGGCGGCGAGCAGTGGAGACGGCGACCACGCCCCGCATCGCCTCCGCGGTATCTTCTTTCCCCGCATCGAAGATCAGCAAGATGAGACGAGGAATCCACCGGTTGGATGCTTCCGGGAGTCCCGGGATCGGGCCGGAATCGGGCCTGGACGCCCGCGGATGCTGATGGCTCGCGGAACCCCAGGCGGCGGGCCGGCCTTCGAACCACCGGGATGGGGTGGCATTGCCCTGGCCGGAGTGGCGCACCGGAAGGAGCGCATCGACGCTTGACGTGGCCGAACTCATCGCATATACTCATGCGTTGAGAAGTTGAGCGGCGGCGACCCCGGTTCGGGGCCCCTGCGTGCGATCCAAGGATTCCGTCGACAGGAGGAAGGGATGCAGGTTCAGCAACGGGGCGCCGCGGCGGCGCTCGCGATCTCGACTCTGGTGTTGGCCCTCGGCGCGGCGGGTTGCGGCGGAGGAGGAGACACCGGAAGCACCGGCGGCCGAGGCACGGAGTCGGCCAAGACGATGATCACGGCCCAGGATCGGACAGAGGCGCGCTCGCTCTTCGCCACCCGATGCGCGGCCTGCCACGGGACGGACGGTAGCGGGAACGGCCCCGGGGCCGCCGGCCTCAATCCGAAGCCCCGGAACTACCGCGACCGGGCCTGGCAGAAGGTCGTGGGCGATGAAGAGATCGAAAAGGCGATCGTGTACGGGGGCGCGGCTGTCGGCAAGAGCCCGCAGATGGTCGCCAACCCCGACCTCCAGGCGAAGCCGGGAGTCGTGGCCGCGTTGCGGGAGCTGATCCGCGAGTTCGGCCGGGGTTGACCGGCCGAGCATGACGAACAGGCAAGGCAAAGGGAGGCGATTCATGCCAAGCGGGCGCACATGGTTTGGGCTCGGCGGGGGGTTGCTCGCCGGGCTGGTGATTGCGGGGGTGATGGGGTCCTGCGGTCAGCGGCGAGCCACGGTAGGCGCGTCCGCCGATCTGCGTTCATTGATGCAGGCCCGTGGACTGACCGAAGCGGACGTGACGGCCGCAATGAAGACGTACACCCCATCGGGCCGCAAGGACGAGTTCTACCTCTTCGCGTCAGGGGGGCACGGCGGCAATCTCATCGTGATCGGCATCCCGAGCATGCGCATCCTCAAGTACGTCGGCGTCTTCACCCCGGAACCGTGGCAGGGGTACGGCTTCGACGACGAGACGCGCCAGATCCTCGCGGCGGGCGCCCCGGCGGGTGTGGATCTCACCTGGGGGGACATGCACCATCCGGCGCTCAGCGAGACCGATGGCGACTACGATGGCCAGTTCATCTTCGTCAACGACAAGGCGAACGCGCGCATCGCCGTCATCGATCTGCGGGACTTCGCCACCAAACAGATCGTCGCGAGCAACCTCATCCATGCCGACCACGGCGGCACCTTCGTCACGCCCAACACCGAGTATGTCGTCGAGACTTCGCAGTACCCGACGCCCCTGGGGGGACGGTATGCCCCGCTCTCGGAGTACAACGACACCTACCGCGGGGCGCAGATATTCTGGAAGTTCGACCGCGCGCGCGGGCACGTCCTCCCTGAGGAATCCTGGGCCGTGGAGTTGCCGCCGTATATGCAGGACATCGCCGACGCCGGCAAGCTCGCCAGCGACGGCTGGGTCTTCGCCAACTCGTTCAACACCGAGCGGTCCTACGGCGGCCTGCAGCAAGGCAACCCCGCCCTGGAGTCGGGCGCCTCGCAGAACGACATGGACTACCTCCATGTCTTCAACTGGAAGAAGGCGGAGCAGGTGGTACGGGCCGGCAAGACCAGGACGATCGGGGATCTGCGAGTCATCACGCTGGCGACCGCCGTCGAGGAGGGGCTGCTTCACTTCATCCCCGAGCCGAAGAGCCCGCACGGAGTCGACGTCGCTCCCAATGGGACCGACATCGTGGTGTCGGGCAAGCTCGACACCCACGCCACCGTCTACGACTTCAACAGGATCCTCGCGCTGATCGATCAGCAACGGTTCGAGGGTAGAGACCCGTACGGCGTTCCGATTCTGCCCTTCCCCGAGGCGATCCGGGGCCAGGTCGAGATCGGCCTCGGCCCGCTGCACACGCAGTTCGACAACCAGGGAAATGCCTATACCTCCATTTTCATCGAGTCGAAGCTGGCCAAGTGGTCCCTTGCCGACCTCGAGCTCATCGAGAAGGTCTCCGTCCATTACAACGTCGGCCACATCGCCGCGGCCGAGGGAGACGCCCTGCACCCGAAGGGGCGTTTCCTCGTGGCCATGAACAAGTGGGCCATCGATCGCTTCAACGACGTGGGTCCTCTGCTGCCCCAGAACTTCCAGCTCATCGACATCTCCGGGGAGAAGATGGAAATGCTCTACGATCTTCCCATCCCACTCGGAGAACCGCACTACGCTCAGATCATCAGCGCGGACAAGATCAAGCCCTGGGAGATGTACAGCCCCGTCGGTCTGAATCCCGCCACCATGTCCCCGCACCCGGACGCCATCACGACGGAGGACCAGGTCCGGATCGAGCGGCGGAACGACGGCGTGCATGTCTACATGACGGCGGTCCGCAGCCATCTGAACCCGGACATCATCGAGGTTCGCCGCGGCGAGCGGGTTCACCTGCACATCACCAGTCTCGAGCAGGCGCGGGATGCCACGCACGGCTTCGCCATCGATCGATACAACGTCAACCTGAGCGTTGAGCCGGGGAAGACGTGCAACGTTTCCTTCGTGGCTGACCGGGCCGGCGTCTACCCCTACTACTGCACCGAGTTCTGCTCGGCGCTGCATCTGGAGATGGCCGGCTACCTGCTGGTCAAGGCATGAGCGCCTCCGCGCCCGCCGCCTGGCGGATCCTACCCGGCCTCCCGGCCCGCCGGGCGGCGGTCCTGTTGGCGCTGGCCTTCACCGGAGTGTACGGGGCGGCGGATCTGCTGGCGTTGGCGGGAGTCCAGGCAGCGGAACTCAGCATGGAGGGCTCGCGCCGGTCCGCCGGATCGGTCGGTCCGGCGGCGACGGCGACGCGCGACTGGCCCCGTCCCCGGATGTCGACTCCGGCGCGACCGGCACACGGAACGGCGGTGTCCGACAGCGAGAGCCTGCACGAGGCCGTGGCCCGCGCCGCGGGCGGGGAGACTCTCCTGCTGTCACCGGGCGTCTACACCGGACCGCTGGTGCTGGACCATCCGATCACCTTGTGGGGCCCGCGGGAGGCGATCCTGCGATCGGACGGAACCGGAAACACCATCACCGTGACGGCCCCGGGGGTAAGCCTGCTCGGATTCACGGTCGAGGGAAGCGGCCACCGCTTCGACCAGACCGACGCCGCCGTCTGCTTCCGGGCCGACGAAGGGCGCGCCGAGGGGCTGTTGATCCGCCAAGCGCTGTTCGGGATTACCGCGGAACGTGTGCGGTCCGCGCGGATCATCGGCAACCAGATCATCGGAAACGCGGAGCCGGACCTGGGGCTGCGGGGAGACGGCATCCGCCTATGGGAGGTGCGCGGCTCGGAGGTCGCCGGCAACTTCGTCTCGCAAGGCCGCGACATCGTGGTCTGGTATTCGCCCGGAAACCGCGTCACCGGGAACTTCGTGGAGTGGGGGCGCTACGGCACGCACTTCATGTACAGCCACCGCAATGTCGCCGCCGGCAACACCTACGTCGGAAACCTGGTCGGCATCTTCGTCATGTATAGCGACAGCGTTTTGGTCCTTGGAAACCGCATGGCGTTCTCCGATCCGACTGGCGGGATGGGACTGGGCGTCAAGGAGTCGGGCGGGCTCATCGTCCGCAAGAACGTCATGCTCCAGAACGAGGTCGGCATCTATCTCGACACCTCGCCGCTGCAACGACACCACGAGAACGTGGTCCGGGAAAACCGCCTCCTCTACTGCCGCGCGGGCGTCGCCTTCCATCGGAGCGAGACGCGAAACCGGTTCCATGACAACGAGTTTTTCGGGTGCGGCACTCCGGTCCGCGTCGGCGGAGGAGGCGACGCGGCCGGCGTCGAGTGGCTGCGGAACTACTTCGACGACTACCAGGGATACGACCTCGACGGCGACGGTCTCGGCGACGTGGCCTACGAGTTGTACCGGCTCTCCGACCAGCTCTGCGCCAAGCAGGAGGCCCTGCAGTTCTTCCAGGGCACACCGGCCCTGGGACTGATCGACATCGTCGGCCGCGTGCTGCCGCTTCTCGCGCCCCGCATCCTCGTTCACGATCCCAGGCCCCGCATCTCGCCTCCGGCGAACGGACTGATGTCGTTGGGGGAATGAGCCATGAACATTGAATTGCAGTCGGTCACCCGGACCTTTGGCCGCCTGCGCGCGCTGGACAACCTGACGCTGTCGATCCCCTCGGGACGTCGCGTCGCGCTCATCGGGCCGAACGGCTCGGGGAAATCGACCCTCACGCGGGTGCTGATGGGGATGCTGCAGTACGAAGGAGAGGTGCGGCTCGACGGCCTGTCCCCCGGACCGGATCGCCACCGCCTGGCGCCGCGCCTGGGCTACGTGCCCCAGTCCGCGCCGCAGCTCGGCGCCACGGTCGGAGAGATCGTCTCCGCGGTGTCGGCGGTGCGGGGTCTGGACCGGAAATCGGCGGCCCGGATCGCCTCGGACCTCCAGCTCGACCTCGACGCGATCGAGCACAAGGCGGTACGCGCCCTCTCCGGGGGGATGAAGCAGAAGCTCATGCTCACGCTGGCCTTCGCCGCCAAGGCGGAACTCCTGATCCTGGATGAACCGACCGCGAGCCTCGATGCGCGCAGCCGGGCCGCGTTCTACCGCCTGGTGGAATCGCACGCCACCGAGGCGACCGTCATCCTCTGTTCCCACCGGCTGGAAGAAGTGCGCCACCTGGTCGACCACGTCGTGGCCCTGGAGGAGGGGCGGATCGGCTGGGAGGGTCCGCTTTCGGAGTATCTGCGGAGCGCCGCGCACTCCGTGATCGAAGTGCAGGCCTCATCCGCCATTCCGGACGGATGGTTCCAGCACCGGGGCTTCCACCGAGGCGGTTCCGGGGACTGGGCGACCATTGTTGTGCACGGCGACGCCGTACGGCTGCTGCGCGAGGTCGTCAACTCCTGGAATGGGCAGATCGAAGCGGTCCGGATACGGGAACTCGAGTTGGTTGAAGAGACGACGACGACGACGGCGACGACGGCGGCGACGACGGCGCCGGCGCCGGGGATTGTCAGGGAGGGTATCGCTCATGTTGGACCGTAGGCGAAGTCTGAAGCGCGTGCTGATTGCGCTGTCGAGCGCGGCCGCGCTGGTGTTGGTCGTGGTGGTGGTGATCGCCGGATCGCAAGCGCTGCCGGCCGGCCCGCGGGCGATCGTCTGGGACCGGACCTCCTGTGCGGAGTGCCGGATGGCGGTCAGCGAGAAGCCGTACGCGGCTCAGCTCCAGACGGCGGACGGCCGGGTGTTGGACTTCGACGATCCCGGTTGCCTCTTCCGCTTCCTGGACGAGGAGGAGCCGAAGGTTCACGCCCTCTGGTTCCGCCACGTACGGGAGGACCGCTGGATTCACGGCGGGGCGGTGGCGTTCATCGAGTCCGGCCCCTCTCCCATGGGGTTCGACCTGGGCGCGGTGCTGGCCGGCACCGAAGGGAGCATCGGGTTCGAGGAGGCGCGGGCCCGGGTGCGTCGTCCTCACCGATCCTGCGGACATGGGCACGATTGAGCTGACCCTGGCGGCCGCGCGGCTCGACCTGGCCGAGGTCCGCCGTTCGCGCTGGGTGGCGTTCTGCTTCGGCCTCTACGCTCTGCTCGCCGGACTCTTCGTTCTGATCGGGCTGCGCGAATCGAGCGTGCTGGGGTTTACCGGCACGGGGAGAGTCCTCCTCTCCCTCACGCACGCCCTCGTGCTCCTGCTGCCGCTGCTCGCCCTGACGGCCACCGGACAGGTGGTCAATCGTGCGCGCGAGGACGGCACGCTGGAGCTCCTCTTCGGCCATCCCTTCGGACGCCGGGAGTATTTCGTGGCCTTGACCCTCGTCCGGTTCGCAGTGCTGGTCATTCCGCTGGCGCTCCTGCTCGCGGCGATGACTCTCCTCGGAAAGTACTGGCTGTTGAGTCCGGCCTCGTGGAGTTCCGTTGGACGCAGCCTGCTTGCATGCACCGCGCTAATCTGGGCGTTCACCGGCCTGGGCCTGGCCGTATCGGTGTCGATCCGCAATCCGACCCGCGCCGTCATGGCGGCGCTGGGGCTGTGGGTGCTGGGGGTCGCGCTGCTCGACTTCGGCCTCATCGGGCTGATGCTGCGGTGGCGTCTGCACCCGCCGGCCGTCTTCGCACTGGCCGGACTCAACCCGGTAGAAGCGGTTCGCCTGACCCTGCTGGTCTCGGCAGAGCCGTCCCTGTCGGTGCTCGGGCCGGTCGGGTTCTTCCTCGCGCACCGGTTCGGCGCCGGATGGGTGCAGCTGATCGGAGTCGTCTGGCCGCTGGTGATCGGCACCACGGCCTGGCTGGTCGCGCTGCGCCGGTTCATGCGCCAGGATCTGATCTGACGCGGTCGCAGAGGCCGGGGGAGGTTTCATGCCGGGACAGTTCGCCAGGTTCCACTCGGTGCTCGGACGGCCGCTGCGGGCGCGCTCGCGGATTCTGCTGCTGGGGCTCCTGCTGCCCCTGGTGGCGAGCCTCTTCGTCCCCCTGTGGCGAATCCGGATGGTGGCGCCGCAGTATCCGCAGGGGCTGCGCATGGATATCCACGCCTCCCGTCTGACCGGAGGCCACGACGGCCACGACATTGCCGAGATCAACAACCTGAACCACTACATCGGCATGGCGAAGATTGAGCAATCGAGCATCCCGGAACTGGGTTGGATCCCGTTCGCCTTCGGAGTTCTCGGGCTCCTGGCGATGCGAGCCGCGGTCATCGGGGTGATCCGGGACCTGGTCGACCTGAGCGTACTCCTGGTCTATGTCACGGCATTCTTCTTCGCCCGCTTCGTCTTGATGCTCTACAACTACGGACACCGGCTCGACCCGCATGCGGCCTTCCAGGTGAAGCCCTTCATGCCGGCCGTGATCGGCACCAAGCAGGTCGCCAACTTCACCACTCACTCCCTCCCCCAATGGGGTACCCTGCTCGTGGGCATCTTCGCCATCGGGGTTGTCCTGATCGCGGCCTGGCACATACGGACGGAGTGGCGGAACGGCAAGGCCTGATCCGCGCCGCCATGGGAGTATCAGGGGCATGGTCAGCCAGACGGCGCGGTACGCGCTCATCATCCTGGGGTATCTAGCCGAGCGCGCCGAGACCTGGTGCCCCGTGGGGGAAATCGCCAGCGCGACCTGCATTCCGCCGAACTACCTGTCCAAGATCCTGAACCGGCTGGCCAAGGAGGGTCTGGTCGCATCCCTCAAAGGATGGGGCGGAGGTTTCCGCCTTCATCCCGCGGCAACGAGCCGGCCGATCCGGGACGTCATCCGGATCATGGAGGGCGGGGGGTCCGACGCGATCCAGGAGTGCATGTTCGGCCTGCCGCGCTGCGATGAGAGCACCCCGTGTCCCCTGCACGAGCCTTGGCGCGAGATCCGTGAGAGCTATGAGCGGATGACGTCGGGAATCTCCATCGGGGACCTCAGCGCCGGCGGAACAGTCACCAAGAGACGCCGGTGCGCGGACCAGTCGGCCCGGCCGGCCCGGCGGACCACCGCGCCCCGGGCCGCGAAACCAACCGCCGGTCCGGTCAAGAAGACGTCCCGGAAGATACCGGCCAAAAGGCGCGCCACCCGGACCGCGGCCGCATCACGGAGGAAACCAGCCGGGTCGTGACGCCACCTGCCGCCGGGATACGGCACGCTTCCCGTTGCCGTCGTCCCGTCGCGATGGTAGGTTGTGGTCGTCGACTGTACGGGGGCCGGGGGCGCCCGGATCACCACGGTACAGTCCGACCAGGAGCGTTTGGTGAAGATCCTCGGCGCGATGGTTCGTTGCCCGCGCTTCTTGTGCCTGGCCGCCTGGTGTGCGGCCGTTTTGACTGCAGGCTGCGCCGGCACGGAGATCTCCCCCGGCCTGCGACTCCTCGAAGCGGGCCAGCCCGTCGCCGCTCTGGAAGCGCTCCGAGCCGAATCTGCTTCGCATCCGGACGATCCGCTCGTCCAGCGCGATCTGGCGGCAGCCCTCCTGGAATCGGGACGCGCGGCCGAAGCCGCCGTCCTTCTGCGAAGAGTCCGAACCGCGCTTCCCCGCGAAGCCGCCGTCGCCTTTCTACTGGGACGGGCCTGCGAACAATCGGGCGACCTCGAGGGCGCCCTCGCCGCGTACCGGGACTACCTGGCCCGGGGGGGGCGAGGCAAGGATGAGGTCGCCGCGCGCCTCCAGGCGATCACCCAGCGCCGGATCGAAGTCGAACTGCACACCGCCCTGGCGCACGAAGACAGCATTGCCGCCACGGAGGTGCCGGAGAATACGGTCGCCGTGCCGGACTTCACCAATCCCGCATGGAACGACTCGCTCTCGCCGCTGGGACGCGGCCTGGCCGCCCTTCTCATCACGGACTTGAGCCGCGTCGAAGCCTTGCGGGTCGTGGAACGCGCGCGCCTGCGCGTGCTCCTCGACGAGCTGGATCTGGCCCGGACACCCGCGGTGACGCCGCCGGAGTCCGATGCGCCTGTGCCGGCGCCGGCCCCTGCCCCAGCCCCTGTCACAGTCCATGAGCCTGTCCCTGTCCCTGTGCCTGTGCCTGTCCCTGCTCCTGCCCCCGTCCCGGTCCCCGTCCCCAGTCCCGCCCCCGCACCCTCAGCCGTCACGCCGACCCCGGAGATCACCGCGAAGCTGGCCGCGCGCGTCGGACATCTGCTCGGTGCGCGACGATTCGTTCAGGGTTCCTTCCTGCCCCTGCCGGACGAGCGAGTGCAACTGGACGCCGGCATCATGGATATCGTCGGCGAGCTCCCCATCGCCGTGAGCGCGGAGGAACCGATCCAGGGGCGGCTGTCGGAGATCCTGCGCCTGGAGAAGACGCTCGGAGTCGCCGTTCTCGAGGCCCTCGGGGTATCGGTCGATGCCGGCGTGCAGAAAGCCCTCGGGGAACCGGCCACGGACGACTTCCAGGCCTTTCTCTTCTTCTCCCGGGGGCTGGTTCTCGAGGACGGAGGGTGGCGGGAAGAGGCGGCCGCCGCCTATCGGCGGGCCGTCGAACGAAGCCCCTCCTTCGCGGAAGCGGCCGAGCGGCTGCGCATCACTTCGGTGGGGGCCGCCGAGCAGCAGGATCTCGACCGCAAGGAGATCCGAGAGCTGAAGCGGCCATCCTCTCTCCCCGCCATCACCGGGGAACGCCAGATCGGCGCCCTCGGCCTGGGACCTCTCCCGGACGGAAGCGGAGGACCGGCCGATACGCCCAACCCGAGCGATGCCGTGAGGTCCGACCCGACGGTGAGGGTCGTGATCGAAGGGGACATTCCCGGAGGCAACCCATGAGGTCTGTCCCGTTGCGCCGCCGGTCTGTGGCCCGGGCCGCAACCCTGGCCAGGTTGACGGTTCCGGCGGCGATCATGGCCGGGCTGGGTCTGCTGGCTGCCGGCGTCTCGCACGCGGGCCAGGGACCGCAGGTCTCCTATCAGTCCGGCATCACCTGGCGGTCCTGGGATGTCGAGAAGCAGGCCGTTGCTTCCGTCTCGCAGTGGAGGATTCCGTACACCGCCTCGATCCGGCTGACCGACCGGGTCGACCTCACCCTTTCGGGCGCCGGCGCCGGCACGGACTTTTCCACCGGACCCAGCCGGACCGGTTCCTTGAACGACGTGGCCGAGACGATGGCCCAGCTCTTCGTGCGGCTGGCCGGCAATCGGGTCATGCTGCAAGTCGGCGCGCAACTCCCGCAAGGCTCGCAGGCGCTCGACTCCACGGAAGTTGCCGCCTCCAGCCTCCTGGCTCATCCGCTCCTCTCGTTTCGCAGCCGGCACTTCGGCCGCGGGTTTGATGGTCACGCCGGTCTGGCGTTGATGACCGCCATCGGTCGCGGCGCCCGCGCCGGCATCAGCTTCGGGCAATCCTTCCGGGGGACCTACACGCCGTTCGATCAAGGCGCCTCGTACCATCCGGCGTCGGAGTCCGCGATCGCCGTGGGAATCGAGCTCGCGCGACCGGAAGGCTCCGGGAATCTGGTCCGGCTCGATGTGGCCGGCCGCACGTACGGCACGGATCGGCGAGGCGGCGCGGATGTCTTCGCCGCGGGGAATCAACTGGAGCTGCAGCTTCTCGCCCGGAGGACCGCCGGCCCCACCCGCGTCCTGGAGGGCAGCGCGAGAATCGTCCGCCGGGGGGACGACCGCGTCCTCAGGCCAGGCCCCACGGAACCGCAGGAGTACACTCCGGGCACCTGGATGCGGGGTCTGGCATCGTTCCGCAACCGGGTGAAGGGAACCATGTGGATCGGCATCGCCGGAGAGTGGACCCACATGCAAGGAGACGGACGGCCCGGCCGGGATGGCGACACCTATGGCGGCGGCCCGCTCCTCACGACCCGGTTGGCGGGAAACCTGGGCCTGACGCTGGAGGCGCGCCTCCTGGGAGGCGCCCTGGAAGGATCGGCTGACACCGGGAGCGCCGATTTCCACGGCCGCCAGGTCTCAGCCCAGCTCCTCTGGCGAGGTGCGCCGTGACGAGGATCAGGACCGCTGCACCCGCCCGGCGGTTGACGGTCGGGCTCTGTCGCGCGGCGGGCGCCGGTGGGCGGCCGCGCGCCGGGCCGAGTCGCGCCGCAGACGCCGGTGGGCGGCCGCGGTCCGGGCGGTGTTGCGCCACGGACGTGGGAGAGTGGCTGCGTGTCGGACCCGTCGGGCTTCTGCTCACGACGGCGCTGGCGCTCATTCCCACCGGCTGCGGTCCCCAGCCCGGCAGGCCGGGGCCCGACCTGGCCACGCTGCGGGTGGAGGCTCGCTTCCCCGAGATCAAGGCCGCGATGGAGCCCGGCTCCGTGCATCTGGTCCGCGCGGAAGCGTTCGAGCTCGCGGGGACCCAGCGCGTCCCGATCCTCCGCGACTCGGCCAGCGCCCCCCTGGGTTCCGGCCAGTCACACTTCCGACTGGAGATGTACGTGCCGCCGGCGGATCTCTACCTGATTCGTCTGACCATGCACGGAACCACCGGAACGGCGGACAATCCGTCGGACGAGGGCCTTCTCTACCTGGGCGAGACGACCATGCAGGATATTGCGGCCGGAAGCGACCGCCCCGTGACGATCCCGCTGTTGATCACGGTTCCGCTGGTCCGCCTGGAGACCGTGGAACGGGGCTGGCACGTGACGTGGTCACCGCTCCCGGGAGCGCTGGGCTATATCCTGAGGGAGTCGTCGCCGCCGCCCGGCGGCGTGACGGAGACCCCGACCGCGGTGACCGACACCCTGGTCGCCTTCCCCCCCGCCTTCAAGATCGGGCCGCAGACGAGCGCCGTCTTCCAGGTGGCGGCGCGCTTCCCGGCCGGTTTCACCGGCGCCTTCAGCCCCAAGGTAACGGGTGATGTCCCGAAGCCCGAGCAGGGCGCCGGACCGCGGAGACGGCCATGACCCACCCGGACGAAGCGGCGGGCCGCGACGCCCGACCGCAAACCTCGTCGCCGGAAGGGCGCTGCGGCCCGTGGGAGATTCGGGACCGATTCGGGGTGATGTACCGGTTTTCGTGGTTTCCCGTCTCCGGCGAGTCTCCGTCAGGTGCGTTCAGCAGCCCCGACGATGCCCGGAGATTCCTGGCCGGGTTCGACCCGGATCCGTGGACCCTGGCCGCGTTCTACCGGGTCCTGCAGGATTCGGTGGCTGCCGGACGCGGTCCGGATCCGGCTCGCCTTGTACAGATGGTGGCGCTCGCGCTGGCCGGCGGCGGACTCCGCGTCGGCCCCGCTTCCACCGCGCGCTCGATGGGGCAGTCGCGCTCGCCGGGCGCATCCGGCCCGTCGGGCCCGCCTCCTCCGTCCATCCCCGCCGCCGGCTCCGCGCCCGCCTCCGCGATCGAGGAGGCCGCATCCGAACCGGTGGAGCCCGCCACGCCGCGCGAACCGGAGCTTTCCTGGATCGAGGTGGAGCTCGTGGGCGAGGACGACAGTCCGATTCCGGGGGAACGGTACCGGCTCACGCTCGGGAACGGCCGGGTCCTCGAAGGATCGCTCGACGCGCAGGGAAGGGCCCGCATCGAGCAGGTGACGCCCGGCTCCTTCGACCTCACCTTCCCGGGGCTCGATGAGGAGGCGTGGAACCGTGCCTAGCGGAGAGTATCGCGATCACCGCGTCCGCAAGGGCGACTGCATCACTTCGATCGCCGCCGCCTACGGCCACTTCTGGAACGTCGTCTGGAACGACCCGGCCAATGCCGAGCTCAAGGAGCTCCGCAAGCATCCCAACCTGCTCCAGGAAGGAGACGTCGTGCGGGTCCCGGCGCTTCGCTTGCGGACCTTCTCCCTCAGTACCGGCGCCACCCATCGGTTTCGCCGGAAGGGAATACCGGCCGCCCTGAAGCTCCGCTTCACGGACTTCGACGAACCGCGCAAGGATCTCCCGTACAAGCTCCTGGTCGACGGCGCGCTGGTCCAGGAAGGGACGCTC
The DNA here is from genome assembly GCA_964473865.1 of uncultured bacterium. Classification (GTDB taxonomy): domain Bacteria; phylum Eisenbacteria; class RBG-16-71-46; order CAIMUX01; family CAIMUX01; genus CAIMUX01. Next base: position 16,142 of record CAYYQN010000036.1, read on the forward strand.
GATGGCGATGGGCAGCTCGAGGCCCGGATCGAACCGGGAGCCAAGGAGGCGCGGGTCTTGCTGGGAGATCCCCCGGAAGAGCACCGATTCCTGCTCGGCCACCTGCCGCCGGTGACGGAGATCGCCGGGGTACATGCCCGGCTCCGCAATCTGTGCTACTCCGCCGGCGCCAAGGCCGATCAACTGACCGAGGAGCTGCGCGAGGCTCTGCTCCGTTTCCAGCGCGACCAGGAGATCGAGGAGACCGGAGAACCCGACGAGGCGACCCAACAAAAGCTCGTGGAGGTGCACGGATGCTGATCGGGATGTCGATCCGAGCTTCGGTCCTGGCGCCGGCGGGGCCCCGGGTTCTGATTCCGGGGAACGACCCTCCCGGAAGAGCCTTCCGGAGCCGATGAAATGCCGCCCCCCATCAAACCCGCCGCCAACCTCCTCTATGACCAGGAGAAGTGGGAGAAGGGCCCCGCAGGCCCGAAGATCCCCCATGGCTGGCGGAGGTGGGATGTGCCCGAGTGGTACTCGCTCGACCTTCTCGCCGAACTGGTCATCCTCGAGGGAAGGAAGATGAGCGGGGCGGAGCTGGCCGATTTCAACTTCGGCACCAAGAAGCTCCCTCCCGTCAATCTCGAGGCGAACATCGCCTGGTATCTCCTGAACTACGCCGGTTTCCAGGATGATGGCGGGTTTGTCTGGGCCACCGGCGCCACGAAGGCCTGGCTCTGGGTGCGCGGTGACGCCGTGATCGACGGCGACATGGGCGTGCTCGGTGAGGTGCACAAGAAGAAGCCTCCCTCCCTTCCCCTTCCGCCCCGTCCGGACGCCAGTGCTCCCATCCGCCTGGCCGCGCGCAGCCAACCGCAAGGGCCGAAGGCCGTCACCACGATCGACCAGAAGCTCCTACCGGGCGACATCCTGCTCTCCGAACACCAGGATGATGCCTTCATCCAGGCGATGACGCTGACGTGGCCGACCCACGCCGGGATCTGCGTCAAGCCCCAGACCGATACGGCGGTCGACGCGATGCCCGGTCGCATGGACCACGCCGTGAACACGGTCCAGATCTGGAAGAGGTTCTTCGACGAGGACGAATCGCCGGGCGGCGGACTCATCTACCGCTACACCGGGGGCGGGGACTTGACCAAGAACAAGGAGGCCGGGCAGGCGGCCGCGACCTGGGCCGAGGCGCAGGTGGGCCGGGAGTATCACTTCTCTCTGAAGAGCCCGATCCTGGGTGAAGAACGCGATGCCAAGGAGAACGTCCGGAGCTTCCGCTTCGAGGTTCCCGAGCAGAGGTTCGATGCCAAGGGGCAGGCGGTCGATGCCAAGGGCCAGCCGCTCATGATCAAGACCAAGACGAAGGGGGAGATCCGCAAGCTCCACGACATCTACTGCGCGGAGCTGGTCTGGCGGGCCTACCGCTTCGGCGCCGGGGTGACCCTGGTCGACCCGAAGCGCTTCTTCTGCATGTACGACCATCCCAACCGGGTCGTGACCGGCATGCTGGCGTTCCAGATCCAGGCGGAAGCGCAGACGGAGTACTCCGGAAGGATCGTGCCGGGGTCTTCGCCGACCCTGGAGGGAATCAAGAAGGGGTTCTCGTCGTTCTGGGGCCATCTGGCCACCAACGCCATCGCCCGCAAGATCGTCATCAAGAAGATGCGGGCCAAGCACACCGGATACCTCTGCGCGCCGCACCAGTTCTTGGAGTCGCCGCTGTTGACAAAGGTCCGGTCTGTCAAGCCCAGCAAGCATCTGGACAAACACGAGGTGTACGACTTCCACCAGGCCAACATCCATCCGCTGGATGTGGTGGAGAATCTGGAGAAGGGAGACCTCGAGTTCAAGAAGTGGTGCAAAGCGCACTCCAAGGTGTGCGAGACCTCGGTCGACGATCCGCTGCACCTGCAGCCCAAGGCCTGAGGCGCCCGATCTCGGCAGCCGGCCGCCCCGGCCAGATCAGCAGTGGAAGAGGAAGGGAAAGAGGAAGAGGAAGAGGAGGCAGAGCAGGCAAATGGACGACAAGACAGAGGCCGAGCTTCCTCTCGCCCACATCTCTGTCCGCGGATTCTGGGAACGCCTCTCCTCCGGTCTGGTGGTCCGGCTTCGGCGGGACTTCGAGCGCGGCTACGACGGAGTGCTGCTCTGGGGCGATTCGATACTGCCGGAGGAACGCCGGCTGGAGCTGACCCGGCAGGAACTCCTGGACTACGAGTACGCGGAGGACCTCGGCTTTTCGCTGGGTGTGTCCGAACGAAGTGCGCAGGCGCTGGCATGGGTCATCGGAGCGCTGCCGATGGCGGATGAGACGACCCCGAATCGGGATCAGCTCGGTCTGGCGCGCCGGCTCTTGCGCGGAACCGAGGACGCCTGGCCGTGGGAGTCCCGGTCGGAGGCAGAACGGATCCTGTGGAATCTGGTCCAGCGGAAGATTCAACCGTCCAAGGCGGTCCTCGAACTCTGCGCATCAGCCCCGGCAACGCACACGAACACCGCGCCTCTCTGCCGCGCGCTGGCGCCGGCAGTGGCCGATGGCCGGCTCGGTCGCTACGACGCGGTGGGGTTGCTGGCCGGCACCGGGATGCCCGATACGGTTCGCTACGACATCCTGCGAGAGATCCTTCGGGCGGCGCTCTCCGAGGCGGAGATCCCGCTGGACGCGGCGATCGTTCTGCTCCAAGAGCTGAGTCCGACGGCCGCGGACCACGAGGCGTACACCTCGACAGGCCGGATCTCGGCATTGCACGCGGAGCGCGAGTTGCTCCTGAAGGCGCTGGCTCTCCTGACGACCGATGTGAGGGCGGTTTCGGCGCTGCAGGCCGTCATCGACAACGAAGTCCGGGAGGACGCCTTCACAGTGAAGATCGCAATCTGGGCGCTCGGCCGGCAGAATGGAAAGGGCGCCATCGCCCGCCTGATTCCATTGCTCGACCAACCGCAGTACCAGTTCTACCTGGCGGAAATCGAGGAGGCGCTGTCCTTCCTCTGTTCCGGAGCCGAGTTGATCCCTCCGGCCGAAGCGGACGAGAGGGAGCACTGGACGACGGTCAGCAAGAGCCTGCCCGCGAGCGCCGAAGCCTGGTGGCGCCACGACGCGGAGAGTGTCTTCTGGGAGAAGCGGCTGCGCTGCGCGCAGACCCTGGACCAGCACCCCGAGGCTTCGGATCTCGCGGCGCGGCTCCAGATCGACGAGGTGCCGCTGGTGCGAATCGCCGCCGGAGGGGACGCGTAGGAGGACGACGGTCGACGGATGCCGTGCGGATGGAGATCCTCGCCGTCGGACACCAACAGCCGTCTACCAGCGAACCGATCTCCAAGCTGCGGGGCCGGGACGAGATCTACCAGGGATACCTGTTCCGGGGGAGACAGTTCCTTCCGGAAGCCGGTCCGGAGAGATCCAGCGTGATCCGATGCTCCTCGGCCGGGTACACGCCGTCCTGGCTGACATGCAGGAGATACGTCCCGCCTGTCAGGCCGGTGATCCGAGTGTGCAGATCGTATAGACAGAGGCAATCAGCCGGGCTGGGGACGTATTCCCGCTCTTCGACTGCGATCGTGCCGGTCTGGACAACGACAACGGAATAGATGGAGTCGGGATGGCAGTTGAAGGCGGTGTTGAGGTGCCGCAGGAGAAGCGTCCCGGCGCCGTCATATTCCCATTCGAGGCAATCGACTGAGTCCGCCTTCATCGCACCCGCCATCTTGTGCTTGCAGTCGCTGGCGTAGATGGTCCGGACCGTGACGCCACCCGCCGGAGGCGGGGTCGTGGCCGCCGGTCGGCTGTCGTGGGAGCAGGCGGCGGCAAGCGGGATGGAGGCCAACGCAAGGGCCCAGAGCCGAAGGTGCCGGAAGAGGCTGTCGCGAGTCAAGGACAGGGGAGTATCCATGGCGTCCCCCTTTGTTCACCCCAACCGATGCTGATTGTGACACTCGGCGACGCGACCGGCAAGGGCGCACTCGCTCGTTCTCCGCCCTGAGGGCCTCACGCGTCCCACGCCAGCCAACAAGACCGAACAGCCCTCCAGCCCGAAACCCCGCCTCAGCCCATCCGAAACCGGCCGAGCGGCCTCCCGCCCGCATGAGAAGGACGACTCCCGGATCGCGGGCCCGATCGGGTGGATGTCGAGACCGTTCTTGCCCGGGCCGTACCAGCCAACTGGCACCACTCCGCGGCAACTCCCGCCATGCCGCAGGTACCCATGTCGCCCGGCGGCCTCCGTCGGGGGCGTACGGCCAACCAGGAACGTTGCCGGATAACCCATCGAAGTCCCGCCGGACGCAGATCTCATGCGGAAGGTCGAACGGGTCGGTCGACTCCGACGGGTCGAAGACGAGTCCGTCAGCGGGAGTGTCGAGGTGCGGATGTCGTAGCGGGTGGCTCGCCCGGTCGTGGCATCGTCCCCCGGAGCGGTCCAGGTCAGGGTGAGGGACGAATCACCGAGCGCGAAGACCCGCAGGTCCGGACTGCCGGTGGCTGGATCCCTGCCTCGCGCCTTGACACCCCCACACCCCCGCCGCCCCCGTACGGATCCTGCCCTGGGCCGCCTGGGCGTACGCGCCACGCGACCGATTCCCGGAGGTCGGGGTGCTGCGCGTGGCGCCCGGCCGTCCCTCTCCGGCGGAGGGATGGCCATGCCTGCCCGGCGGTTGGTGCGAGTTCTGCCGTGGAGTACGCACGCGTGCAGACCCGGCGTCCGTAGTCGTGCTGCGCCCCGTGTCCACGGACACGGACCACGTCCGCAATGCGGATGCGGCACCTGTCCATGGACACGACCCGTGTCCGAAGTCGTGATGCGACCTGCGTACATGGACACGGACCATGTCCGCAGTTCGGAGGCGGCACGGGCCCATGGACTCGACCCGTGTCCGCAGTCGTGCTGTGACCTGCCTCCGTGGACACGGACCATGTCTGCGGTGCGGATGCGGCGTGCATACATGAACGTGCCTCGCCTCCGCACTTCGCTCGCGGGTCTCCCGCGCGTGACGAAGCCGTGTCCGCAGCCGGGGACCGGCCCCCTCCCCCGCCGGGCGGTGGAGCCGACAGGCGACAAGCCCGTGGAGACGGGGCGAATGTCGGTGCTGCGGACCCGGAGGCCTTGCCGAGATGCGAGCAGCCGTTCGGGCTGCTTCACGATCCTGTGTGGCGATCGACCGCGCGACGCGCGGCGGGAATGCCGCCTTGGGGGGCGTGGCGGAGGGGGGCCGGGCGCACGCAATCAGCGGATTCCGGGGGTCGAAGAAGACGCCGCCCGCCATCGAGCGGCTTGACACGCGTCACCGCAACATGTTAGAGTCCAGGTCGTTACAGGTACGTCTGCGCGCGAGAAGACGATCGAACGAACGCCGTGTCGCTCGTTGCGTCTTCCTGGACGCGCAATGCGTGGGTGTCACAGCTCTTGCAGTTCGCGACCGGGGAGGCCGCGCGCTAGGCCGATCCTGTTGCGAGAGAGGGAGTCGAGCCATGCGTCTCCGTGCGGCCTTCGCTCTATCGGTCCTGCTCACTCCCGGAATCGCCCCGGCCCAGTACATGTCCGCGCGGGCGATCGGCGGAGCCGGCAACGAGTGGGGGTCGTGGATCGCGCCGACCTCCGACTACGGGTACGTGGCCGCCGGGAGGACCGACAGCTACGGGGCCGGTGGAAGCGACCTCTACGTGGTCAAGCTCTCTGCGGCCGGAACTGTCGAGTGGAGCCGGGCGATCGGGGGCCCGCAGTCGGACGTCGGGCGATGCGTCGCGCAGACCCGCGACGGCGGCTACATCGTTTCGGGAGAGACGCAGAGCTTCGGCGATCCGCAGTTCGAAGATCTCCTGGTCTTGAAGCTCTCGGCTGCGGGCCTGCTCGAATGGGCGCGAGTCGTCAGCGGACCTTTCCACGATCGCGGTATGGCCGTCGTAGAAGGAGCGGACGGCAACTACCTGGTGGTGGGCGATTCGGACAGCTTCAGCGGGAGCGGTCTGGGCGATCTCTTCCTGGCGAGGTTCTCGCCGTCCGGCCTCTGCCAGTGGGTGAAGACGGCGGGCGGCGACTGGTACGACGTCGGGCTTACGGTCGTGGCCACGCCGGATAGCGGATATGCCGTGACCGGAATCGGTGGGTACGCGCCCGGAGACGGACTCTCGGACCTGCTGCTCGCAAAGCTCTCCTCCACCGGCTCGGTAGAGTGGGCCCGAACCGTCGGGGGGAGCGAGAACGACAACGGTGAAGGGCTCACCGCCACATCCGACGGAGGATACGTGGTGGTTGGCGAGGGAGAGAGCTTCGGCATCGGCTACCTGGATTGCGTGGCGGTGAAGTTCTCCTCCACCGGCTCGATCCAGTGGGCCAGGGTGTTCGGAGGGGCCGGCGGCCACGACGATGCCTACTCGGTGGTCGAAGCCGACGACGGCGGCTATGTCGTGGCGGGGTTCACGAACAGCTTCGGCGCGGGCTTGCTGGATTGGCTGGTGTTGAAGCTCAGCACCGGTGGGGCGCTCGCCTGGGCCGAGACGCTGGGCGGGACCTTGCACGACGAGGCGCATTGCATCGCCAAGACAGTGAATGGATACGTCACGCTCGCCGGGAATAGCTGGAACTTCGGCGCCTCGGGTTCCGATCTCATGGTGGCGACCTTCGGTGACGACGGCCGCAATTGCCTGGCGCAGGATGCTGCCGTCACGTTCACGGACCTGCCGGATCTCGTGGCTCGCCCGATGCTGCTCGGATCGGTGCCGGCTCTGGCCGAGGTGTTCGAGCCGGTGCTGGCGGTGACGGCGGTCACTCCGGCCAACCTCCTTCTCTGCCTGAATGACGGGGTTCTTCCGGAGGAGGAGCGCAACGGGCTCGCGACCGCTCCGCTGGCGTTGTCACCGAATCCATTCCGGTCCGTCTGCGAGATCCGGGTCGATCCGTCGTGGACCGGCGGCGGACCGTTCCGCGTCGAGGTTCGCGACATCGGGGGGCGGCTGATCTGGCGAGCTTCGGCGGGCGACGCCCGGACCGGGCAGGCCTGGGCGACTCCGCGGGGAACGGAGGGGGCGGGCATCCTCTGGCATCCGGATCCCTGGGTTCCGAGCGGGATCTACTTCGCTCGAGTGGAGGGAGGCGGGGGCGCGTCCGCCAGCGGCCGGGTCCTCTATCTGAGATGAACGTGGGGCCGGGGCTTGCGCGGGCCCGGTCAATCCGCACCGGCTTGCCGCACTCACCGGAGCGGACCTCTCCCGCGCGGCGCCCCGGGCGATAGGGGGAACGCTTTGCCGGGGATCCTAAATCGAACGCGCAAGCTCGCTTCCCGGCCTCACTACAGCGCGAGGACTTCGATGTCTCCGCTGCAGGTGTAGAGGGTGTTCGGATAGGCGACCACATAGAAGCAGCGATAGACTCCCGGCCCCACCCTCCGGCCTTGCATATCGCGGAGATCCCAGATCACGGTGTGGGCGCCGGAGTCGGGCTGGAACGTCCGCACGGTGGTGGCGTTGCAGTCCTTGATGTCGAGGGTGACGATGCCGTTCTCCAGGCAGCCGAACTCGATCGTGGCGTGGTTGCGCGCCGGATTCGGAACGGCCGGGTAGAGGGACCAGGTCCAGCCGATCCCGTAGCGGGGATAGGGACACCAATCGGTGACGTCATCCGAGAGAACGCGCCCGGCGCTGTCGGTCACCGTGACCCCGGAATAAGCGCAAGCCGGGGGCCGAGCCGGGCCCTCATCGTCGTGGCAAGCGAAGAAGGCCAGACCGGACAGGAACGGCAGCAACATCAGGGCAGTCCGAACCGTCAGGGGACCCTGCATATGCTGGCTCACGATGAAACCTCCACGCAAGCTGCCAGGCAAGAGGAGCTGGTCGCCGGCCCAGGACTCCAGCCAGACACATGCCCCGGTCCGTCCCCAACACCCGAATCGACTGTCCCACGACCGATGGTCCATGCACAACCGCTCTCCTCGGAAACCGGGCGCAGGATTCCGGAACACCCAGAACCCACCCTGCTCTGTTCAAAGTCTCCCCCGGTCTCGCGGCGCCCGCCAGACGGAGGTCCTCGACCTCCGATAACAGCCCGCTGGTCTGTGCAAAGAGCATGGCCTCGGCCTCCGGTTCCCGCGGCGCCGCGGCCTCATTCGAGTTGCTCAGGATCGCGGCGCGACCTATGATGAGAGGTGACCGTGGAGGGCACCCGCGGCCGGCTGGGGTTGGCGAGGCTTCACTGGGGGGGATCCAGCCATGAGACGCGCGAACGTGTTGTGGGGTTCGGCTGACCACTCGCGGATTTCCAGAATGTTCCCGCCCCGGACGGTGCGGCGTCCGGCGCTCGCCGGCATCCTCGTTCTGACTGCCCTGGCAGCCGCCGCGCCGCGCAGCCAGGCGGCCATCTCAGATCTGACCTGGGGCGACCCGGAAATCATCGACTCCGGCGTCTCGGACGTCGGGGCCGTGACCCAAGGAGCGGGCGGAGACTACTGGCACGTTGCGTATCCGCGGGACGGGCAGATCTGGACTGCACGCTACACCGCGGCGGGTTGGCAGCCGCCGGAGCAGGTATCGCCGGGCGCCGCCGATGCCGCCTGTCCGGCGCTGGTCGTTGCCAACTCGGTTCTGCACGTCGTCTGGCAGGACAATCGGACCGGGCACCCCGAGATCTGGACCCGCCGCTGGGACGGCGCCGCCTGGTCCGCCGAGGAGTGTCTGACCGACGACACCGTGCCGTCGCGCAAGCCCGGCATCGCCGCAACCAACGCCAGCGGCACCTCGGTCCTGGTGGTTTGGGAGGAGGGCTCCACCCCGACCTCGATTGTGAGTCGTGTCTGGAGCGGCGGGACGTGGGGGTCCGCGACCGCGGTGTCTCTCGGATTGGCAGCCGCAGCGGATCCGGTGGTGACCGCGAATCTTGCGAACACCTACGTGGCCTGGTCCGATGCCCGGCACGGCGAGCCCGAGATCTACCTGCGGCACCTCTATTCCGGGGTCTGGTCCACCGAGACCCGCGTCACCTCGGTGTCCGGGGCCTGCCAGAAGCCGTCCATCCTGGTCCAGACCTGCTGTGGCGACTACGTGCACGACTGGATCACCGTGGCGTTCGAAAACGTCGTCGGCGGCGTGACCGAGTCCTGGATGACCTGCTTCTACCACGGGAGCACTCCCGGCGCGCCGGTTCGTGTTTCACCCAACGACGGGCACTCGTCCGTCCGACCCCGGATCGGCGGATTCGTGTACGACACGTGGCAATATGGCCTCTATGGCTCCGCTGAAAGGCGGTTCCTGACCTGGACCGAGGCTGGAGCGCCGGGCAGCTGTTCGCATCGATTGGCGCGCGACACCAACTGCCAGACGCCAACCCAGATCGACACCCTGACTGCAGATGGGCTCTTCACCTCGAACGTCGCGGCGCGGGAGGGTGCGCCGCATGCGTCGGTGATCGCGCTATGGGTGGAAGACCAGGACGGGCAGCCGGCCCTCATCGGTCGCCGCTCCACCACGCTCGGCTGCCTCATACCGGATTTCCACTTTCCGGCGAGGCTCCTGCTGGCGCCCGCGGGTTGGCCCACCAACGATACGCACCTCCTGAACGACTGCGGGGGCACCTCCCCCTTGGTGGGGTGGGAGGTCGTCCAGCAGATTTCGCCCCTGCTCGACCAGGAGCTGACCTGGGATGCCCAGCAGGTTCATCCGAACCCACCCGCCGTCTGGACCGACTCCAGCGGAACCGCCGTGATCGTCTTGCGCGGAGGGGGCTGCGCGCAGGCGTCGAACTACTTCTCAAATCTGATTGTGAACGGGGTCGGCCAGCGCATGTACACCGGCGCGAAGTCGCCCGATGTGGACGGAGACTGCGCGGTGGGCGAGGACGACCTGGCTTACGTGCAGTCGATGCTCGGAACGACCGACTTCTGCGCCGATCTCGACGGGTCCGGAACCGTCACCGATGACGACGTCGCCGTTGTCGAAGCGACGCTCGGCGATCTCTGCTCGCAGCTGGTCGGGGTGGGCGATCCGCCGCCTTCCGGGGTCGCCGCCGGCGCCGGCCTGGGACTGCGCCTGGCGCCGAATCCCAGCACAACGCAGACGGCAGTCCGTTTCGAGAGTCCCGGCCGGGAGGACGGATCCGTCCAGGTGCACGATGCCGCCGGCCGGCTGGTGCAGGTGCTCGCGACCGGCCCGTTTGCGCCGGGCGTGCAGGTGCTGACCTGGGATCTCCGCCGCATGGACGGCTCGCCGGCGCCTTCCGGGGTCTACTTCGTCTCGGCGCGGGCGGGGACGCGGGTGGAGCATCGAACGCTTCTGGTTACACGCTAATCCGGCGGGCGGATTCGGGCGGCGGCAGCCGAGCGGCGGGCGACCAGGGCGGCAGGCGCGGAGCGGCCGGGCCCGTTGACGCGGGACCCGGCCGCGTTGCGCACGGAGTCCGGCTGGGGCTCGACCTGGGCGCTGCCGCCCGCGCGGTGGCTCCGGATCCCGGTGCGGCGCTACAGCACGACCGTCGCCAGGCCGAAGTAGAACAGGAGCGTGCAGATGTCGGTGAAGGCGAGGGTCAGGGGCCCGGCGGCGATCTTGGGGTCAAGGCGCAGAGCGTGGAGCGCCGCCGGCACGCTTAGGCCGAAGTAGGCCGCCGCGACCACGGACAGAGCGATCCCGCCGCCGATGACGATCCCCGGCTGGAACTGGCCGCGCCAGAGCCACGCGATCCCCCCAACCACCACGCCGGCGGCCGTGCCCAGCAGCGCCGCCGTGCCGGTTTCGCGGCGGAGCGCGCGCAGGTACCAGCGGAGTGTTGGCCGCGTCGCGCGCAGCTCCTGCACCACCACCGTCATCGACTGAATGCTGACGCTCTCGCCCAGTCCCAGAACCAGGGTGAGGAAGAAGGCCAACACCAGGGCCCGGGCCAGCGTCAACTCGAACCAGCCGGCCAGAAGCGCACAGATCGTGCCGCTGCCGATCGTCGCGAGCAGCCACGGGAACCGGAAGCGGAAGCCGCGCCAGGGCGAGGCGCCCCGCACCTGCCAGATCCGGAAGCCGAGCGACTCGAAGAGCGTTTCGGCCTGCTCGCGTTCCGCCAGGTCGAACGCCTCCTCCGTCAGGAGGCTCACATCGACCACTCCCACGATGCGCCGCTCTTCATCCACCACCGGGAAGGCGAGGAAGCGGTGCATGACGAATGCTTCGCAGGCATCCATTACGGTCGCGGACTGCGGGATCGCGACGACCCGCTTGATCATGACTTCCGAAAGCATCTGATCCAACGGCGCGGTCAGAAGGCGGCGGGTCGGCAGGACTCCGGCCAGCCGGCCCGCCGCATCGACGACGTAGAAGTAGACGATCCGTTCGCCGACCCCGTGGCGGCGGATCTCGTCGAGCGCCCGCTGGACCGTGTCGCTGTCTCGCAGCGTCGCCACGTCGCGGCGGGCGACCGACAGGACCGGCTGGCGGAGGCGTTGGGCGTCTTCCTTCATGGGCCTCGCTGGTTGGCGGTTGATGGCCTGACGGACTGGCTGGATCATCAGGTCAAATCAGATCTTCCATGGACACGATAGACCGAGTGGTGTTCCGTGCCCAAGCCCGGTTTTTGGCGCCGTATCGGGGTCTGGACCGCCCCCTGCCGGTGGCGTACGCTCGGTCTCGAGCCTATGAAGCCCCTGCTGGTTTCCGTGAGTCGCCGTCGCCACCGGAATTCCTGCGGCGCGAGGAGGGAGCGGGAGATGCGTCACCTCTGGATGTGCATCGGTGTTGGTCTTGCGCTGGCGGTGTTGGTGCTTTCGGGCTGTCGCGATGACCCGGCCAATCCGGCGAACACGCCTCCGGTCGCCTGCTTCTCGGTGAATCCGCAGTCCGGACCCCCGGACACGTTGTTTCAGGTCGACGCGTCTTGCAGCACCGATCCGCAGGACGCCCCCTCGGCGCTGCAGGCGCGTTGGGACTGGGAGAGCGACGGAGCCTGGGACACATCATTCTCGACGGCCCGGAGCGCGAGCCACCAATATGCGACCACCGGCCAGAAGACGATTCGGGCCGAGGTGCGGGACACGGGGGGCCTGACCGCTTCGGCCAGCCGCACCGTGACCGTGACTGCGGCAATCACGCCCACCCTCGAGAACATCTGGCCCAACACCGACGGCCTGAGCTGGTCTTTTGCCGTCACCCAGAGAAGCGTCATCGATCCCTTCATGCCGGCGCGCGTCTACAGCACGGCGGACTCCTGCCCGCCGGCGCCGACCTGGGCGGAACTCGAGGCGCGGATGGGAACCCACGCGTTCGCGGACACGTCCGAGACCGCCTCCGGGTCCTATCAGCTCCGGTTCTCCGGCCAGGGAGCGACGGAGTCCGGCATGGTGGGTCAGAACCTGCTCGCCGAGATCATCGTCCCGGGGCCGGCGACGACAAGACTCGGCACGTCATTCTGGTCGCAGCTCTGGGCGGCCCGACCGGATCTGAGATCCGTCCTGAAGACCCGGGGGCTTGCGAACGGGGATCCGGAAGCGCCGCTCTTCCTCCACGGCGGCATCTGGGAGAAAAACCAGGAAGCCATCATCACCTTCTCCGACCTCGATACCCTCCCGGGCTGGACCTATCTCAAGCGTGACTTCGCGCCGGGAGCCCAGTTCACCCAGCGGCTGGTTCCGGAACTGGCGGATAACGTCTACCTGCATGCGCGAATGCTTCCGGCCCGAGAGGTCGAGCTGAGCGGAGGCGGGGTCGTCACGGCGATCGGCTGCCTCTACCTGCTCGACTGGGGTGCCAGCCACGCCACGGACGAGAACGGCACGGAGCTGGGCTTCTTTCATACGTTCAGCTACGGAACGATCGACTACGCACCGGAGATCGGACCGGTGGCCTCGGATGAACGGGGATTGGTGGAGACCGGAGACGTCTGGACCTCGGGACTGGTCGACACACAGCTACGACTGGTCGACCCGTAGCAGGCCTGCCCGTGGGGTTGGGGCGATTGGGCACCGAACACCCGGACATCCGGATCCTCCAGCAGCGTGCCGAGAAACCCAGCCAGCCGAGCCGCGGCATCCCCGCCCCGCCGCGGCGCGGGCAGAGCTCTCAACGCGCCGCCGCGAACTTCTCCAACGCCGCGAGAGCCTCGTCCACCCCGTCCTGGACGGAAAGCCCCCTCCCGTCCGCGTCCGCCGCGTCGTAGGCCGCTTCCCCCATGGCCCGCCGGGCGGCCTCGCGGTGTCGATCGAAGAGCGCCTGCTCGCCCGGGAGGATCTGCAGGCTCGCGTCGCCCTGGTGACCGCCCGCGGCGCCGAAGAGCCGGGCCGCGCGCGCGAAGTCGCCGCCGTTCGCGGCCAGAGCGGCGGCCAGGAGCAGCGCCTGCGCGAGGTCCAGGGATGAACCCATCTCTCGATAGGCGTCGAGCGCCTGGCGCAAGGGCGCCGCCGCCAGCTCCGGCCTGGACGCGCGGAGATGGAGCGCCGCCACCGCCGCGTACAGCCCGGCGATCTTCGGCTTCTCCCCCAGACCCCGGGCGATCTCGAGCGCCTCCGCGTAGTCCCGCAGCGCCGCGTCCCGCTCGCCATGCTCGGCCAGCAGGCCGCCGCGTTCCTCGAGGACCGCGAGGATGCCCGCCAGATTGCCGAGCTCCCGCTGGATCGAGAGAGCCTCCTCCTGGCGCCGCCGGGCCGTGTTGAAGTCGCCCTGCAGCGCGGCGAGCGCGCCCAGGTTGTTCAGGACCATAGCGACGTGCGGCCGGTCGTCCGCCTCTCGCCGGAGCGCGAGACTCTCCTCGAAGTAGCGGCGCGCGCCCTCCAGGTCCCCCTGGTGGTAGAGATTCGCGCCGAGGGCGTTCAGCGCGGCCGCGGTCATGTCCGCGTGCCTCGCCTCGCGCGCGATCGCCAGCGCCTCCTCCTGGGCGCGCCGCGACTCCTCGAAGCGGCTCGTCATCCAGAAGTTGGCGCCGAGCGTGAAAAGCACACGGGCGAGGTCGAGCGGCGGACCGATGCGCCGGCGCACCTCCACCGCCTCCTCGATGAGCGCGCGCGCCCGCGCGAAGTCCCCTTCCACAGTCAGGAAGTGCGCCGCCGCGTTCAGCGCGCCGGCCCTCCAGTTCAGGCGCTCGTCGCCGGTCTCCGGGCCGGAGGAAGTATCCCGTTCCAGGGCCCGCAGGAGCAGCGCCCGCGCCAGCCGGCCGTGGCCGCGCAGGTACCAGAACTGCGCGAGCATGGCCACGAGCTTCATGGCCTTGCCCTCGCCCCCCGCGGCGCCTTCCGTCCACTGGAACGCGCTCTGGATGTTCTCGTGCTCCGCATCGAGCAGGTCGAGCCAGCGCTTCTGCTCCGCCCCGCCGAATAGATGCGTTCGGGCCCGGTCGACCAGGGCGAGATAGTAGTCGAGGTGGCGGTCGCGCAGCCGCCGGAGCTCCCCTTCATCCTCGAGCTTCTCCCGCGCGTACTGGCGCACCATCTCCAGCATGCGGTAGCGGGGCGGCTGCCCCTCGGGTTCCGCGATCACGAGCGACTTGTCGGCCAGGTGGGTCAGCACGTCCAGGATCTCGATCTCGTCCGCGTCCTCGCCCCCCACGGCGCGCGCTCCCTCGAGGGACCATCCGCCGGTGAAGACCGAGAAGGTGCACAACCACCGGCGCTCCGGCTCGTTCAACAGCGCATAGCTCCAGTCCAGGGTGGCCCGGAGCGTCTGGTGGCGCTCCAGCGCGGTGCGACTGCCCCCCGTGAGCAGGCGGAAGCGGTCGTGCAACAGCGCCTCGATCCGCTCCAAGGGCAGAAGCCGCGTCCGGGCAGCCGCCAGCTCGATGGCCAGCGGGATCCCGTCCAGCAGCCGGCAGATCCGGCCGATGGCCGGCGCCTCCGGCGCGCCGGCGCGGAAGGCCGGAGCGGCGGCCCGCGCGCGCTCGAGGAAGAGGCGACAGGCCTCAGAGCGGGCGAGTTCCTCCGGCCCGACCTCGTGGTCCGGATCCGGCAGGGAGAGGGACGGCACCCGGAATGACTTCTCTCCCGTGATGCCGAGGATCTCCCGGCTGGTGGCGAGGATCTTCAGGTTCGGACAGCTCCGGGCGAGCCGCTGCGCGAGCTCCGCGCAGGCCTCGACGAGATGCTCGCAGTTGTCCAGGAGCAGGAGCAGGCTGCGCGGGCCGATCTCCTCCGCCAGCGCTTCGGCGAGCGGCCGGCCGGGAGTCTCCCGCACCTCGAGCACGGAGGCAACTGCCGCGGGAACCCGCTCGGGATCCGTGATCGACGCCAGCTCCACGAGCCAGACTCCGTCGGGGAAATCGGGAAGGAGCTCCAGTCCCGCCTTGAGTGCCAGGCGCGTCTTGCCGCAGCCGCCGGGCCCGGTGAGCGTCAGCAGCGGGGCCGAACGCTGCTCGCGGAGAATGCGCTCGAGCTCCTGCTCGCGCCCAACGAACGAGCTGAGCTCCCGCGGCAGGTTGTGCCGCCGGGCTCTCCCGGAGGGGGGGCGCTCCATCTCCTCCTCCAGGGCCGACCGGACCTCGACCATGCTGGCGGGGCGCTGCGCGGGATCCTTGGCGAGGCAGCGAGCGATCAGATCGCGAATGGGCGCCGGCGTGCCGGCGGGCACCAGGTTCCAGTCCGGGTCGTTGCGCAGGACCGCGGTGTGCAGCTCTGCCGCGGAGCGCCCGGCAAACGCCCGCTTCCCGGCGAGGCACTCGAACAGCAGGCACCCGAAGGAGAAGATGTCCGACTTGGGCCCCGCCCGAAGGCCTCGCGCCTGCTCCGGGCTGAAGTACCCCGGCGTGCCGACGACCTCGCCGATGCGCGTGGAGCCCGGTCCTTCCGCCGTGTCCTTTGTCGGGATCGCGCCCGGCGGCATCGGAGGCGCGGCGAGGAGGGCCTCTCCGATGACGTCCGTGTCCGCCTGCGGGTCCGCGCCCGGATCCTCCGCGGCGAGGACCGTGCTCGCAGCCAGCCCGAAGTCGAGGACCTTCACCTGTCCGTCGTCGCTCGCCATGACGTTGGCGGGTTTCAGGTCCCGGTGGACGATGCCGCGGGCGTGCGCGGCCTCCACCGCTTTGGCGACGCCGCGGCAGATGCGCAGGGCCTCCGGCACCGGAATGGGCCCGCGGAGAATTCGCTCGGCCAGGCTCTCGCCCCGGACGTGCTCCATGACCAGGTACGCGGCGCCCTCCGGCGTCCGTTCCAGGCTGTGCACCACCGCAATGTTCGGATGCTGGATCGAGGCGAGGAGCCTCGCCTCGCGTTGGAAGCGCGCGCGCCGGCCGGGATCGCGAGTAAGGGAGTCGGGGAGCATCTTGATGGCGACACGACGCAACAGGCTCGGATCGAAGGCCACGTAGACCACGCCCATCCCGCCCCGGCCGAGCTCCCCCTCGACACGATAGGGGCCGATCTGCGCGGGTGTGGTCATGAATTCATCTGTACGTCACCGGGATCTAAGAGGTCAAGACACGGCGCATTGCCTGACATCGGCGATCGCAGACGGAGGATCTCATCGAAATCGAGATGACGTGCCAGGCGGCTCTCCGCGGCGGGTGTCGAATCGGATCTTCGAAGCGCATGACGGAAGCGGGTGCTCGAGGAGGCAGCCTGCACCAAGGCCGGTGGACTGGGTGGGGATCGCGTCATTACCCGTCACCGGAGACGGCGATGGCGTCTTGGGGACGCACCGCCGACTTCCTCCGCCCCATCGCTGCACCCTATTTCAGCTTGGGAAGGTACTCCCGGACGATCGGTCCGAGCCGGCAATCGACATTCGCGCAGATGGTGAGAGACCTGCTGCTTCGCCGGTCGAAGTAGGACCGGAAGCGTACACCGGGATCGTAGCCCTGCACGAAGGGAAGCTGATCGTCTGCCGCGGAGATCCACACGCCGAACCCGTAGCGGTCCCCCTCTTCGCCCGTTTCCGAGACCTGGACGGAGAGCATCTCCTCGACCGTGGCCGGCGGAAGGAGGCTGCCCCGCGGTGAGGGCGTACCAGAAGCGGTTCAAGTCCGCCCCATTCGAGAAGCAACAGCAGCAGCAGCCCAGGCTCCGTCCCGACCGTCAGGGCGGGTCATGGGAGGGGAGAGGTCTGCCCTGACCGAGGGGGACGTCCGGGAGACGCGCTCGATTCACCTACCCGAATCGGAGGATTCCGCCCCGCAGCTTCCTCCCGGGGCCCCAACTTCCGCTTGACCGTGCCCAGGGGACGCGCTCAGGCTTGCCGCCAGTGACCCGAGGCGGGGACTCCGGGGCTGGGGTCCGTTGCAGTGTCTGATCGGCTTCCGTGCGCATGCCGTTCGTGGTCCCATCCCCGTGCCCTCGGCCGGGCAGCACCCGTTGTCGTCCGACTGTTTCAAACCAAGGAGGTGGCTCATGAGCAAGCGCATCGTCTTTCCAGTTCTCGGTCTCGCGCTCATCGCCTTCGGCTGCTCGCAGGAGAGG
The DNA here is from genome assembly GCA_964473865.1 of uncultured bacterium. Classification (GTDB taxonomy): domain Bacteria; phylum Eisenbacteria; class RBG-16-71-46; order CAIMUX01; family CAIMUX01; genus CAIMUX01. Next base: position 33,467 of record CAYYQN010000036.1, read on the forward strand.
CTGCTCTCCCCGGTGGCGCCCACAGGGAACGACCACCTGACCTATGATGCCGCGGGATTCGCCTGCGCCATGGCTCGGCAGGCTGGATGGCCGATCGAGGCCGAGGAAGCGCAGGCCGTCACGGGCCAGCCGCTGGCACATCAGGAGGATCCTCCGCTACTGGACTTCGAGCGCACGGTGATCACGGGAAACATCGTCCACTACAGCGCGCGGGTCCCGGTGGGACCGGGTCAGTACGATGTGATCGGCATCCACCGCGTCGTACGGGAGAATCGCCCCGGCCGCCCGATCAAGACGCACAAGGCGCTCTTCATGCTGCATGGGGACCTGAAGAACTTCGCGACCATGTTCCTCCCCGGGCAGTTTTCCGCCCATCTGCCGAGCGACTTCGGGATCGCGGTCTACCTGGCGGAGCACAACATCGACGTCTGGGGCATCACCCAGGGGTGGAACCTCGTTCCGGCGGAGGAGACGGACTTCTCGTTCTTCGCCGACTGGGGGCTGCAGCGGGAGGTCGATCACCTCAGCACGGGCATCGGCATCGCACGCGAAGCTCGCGCGCTGGGCGGCAACGGACTCGACAAGATGCTGCTGCTGGGGTACAGCAGCGGAAGCGCGACCGGCTATGCGCTCCTCAACCAGGAGACGCAGATGCCCCAGGCCGAGCGCCAGGTGAAGGGCTACATCGCGGCGGACCTCGGCGTGCGCTCGGACGAGCCGGACTGGATCGCGTGCTGGACGTCGTGGCTCCCCTGGTACCAGAGCACCTATGACGCTGGCCAGTATCAGGACATCCTCGTCTTCCGCGACGTCTCTCTCATGGCCCGGTCAGATCCGGACGGGGCGTCCCCCTTCTTCCCTGGTTTCACCAACTGGCAGTGCGCGATGTTCTATGGGGGTGGGCAGATCTTCGCCCCCACAGTGGCTCACTACCACGCTCCGATCCTGGAGGACGGGCTCCCGGTTGGGTTCCAGCACATTACGCCGGACCAGTGGCTGGACTTCATCGAGAACTCGGCAGCCTACGAACCGATCCTCTTTGAATGGGAGGTCAGCCGCCTCCTCGCCATGGAGGACAACCCGTTCATCAGTCATCTGGGAGAGGTGACGGTGCCGGTGCTCGACATCGGCGGGGCCGGCGGCATCGCGCCGTACACCGCGGCCACGGTCTCGTACCTGGGCAGCACCGACATCACCCAAATCTATGTCTCGACCGGCATGCCGCAGGAGCTCGACTACGGCCACATCGACATCTTCACTGGCATGAACGCACGTCACCTTGCCTGGGACCCGATCCTCCACTGGGTGATCCAGCACTCGGTGCCGGGTCAGGGCCAGGGTCATGAGTCGCCGGAGGAGGCAACGTTGACGGAATAGTTGTCGATTGAACAGCGGAGAGAATTCGTCCGGGCGGGGGCCACGGCCTCCGCCCGATCTCGATCGGATGCCGTCTCGCCCAACCGCGCCCCGCGTGCTACCCTCCCATCATGCAGACAATCCACCGGCCCGAGGACACCATCCGCGCCTCGCTGCTCCCCCCGGGCACCGCGATCCACGCCGCGGGCAACGCGGCCACGCCGCAGGTGCTGCTGCGCTGCTGACCGCCAATTGGGACTGCAGCGATCGCCCCGGGGGAATCATCCGACCCCGGTTCCGACGAGAGATCACCTGATGGCTGCATCCCCGTTGCAGCTCGGCCAGCGGCAGGCCAGGATCGGTGTGAGCTCAACTTGACCTGGATGGAAGCGAGGTTTCCGTGGCTGCTCAGGGAATCGACACATCGAGGTTGGTGGATGCATGTCAGGCCAATGATGCCGCCATGGTGGGAATCCTCGGCTCTTTTGCCCGCGGAACAGCAACAGCCGACGACGACATTGATGTTCTTGTACGCTTCCGGAGGCCCAAGAGCCTGGTCGCCATCGTGAGGCTTGAGCGCGAACTGAGCGCCCTTCGTGGCCGGAAGGTCGATCTTCTGACCGAGGCTTCTCTTGGTCCATTCCTGCGTCCGCACGTTGTCTGTGATCTTCGGGTGCTGTATGAAGCCGGGTGATCCTGCGGCTGATACGGCTTGCGTCGAGCACGTTCGGGAAGCACCGGAGATAATTGCCCGACACCTCCACGGTGTCGAGGAATCGAGATTCATGGAGAGTCGGCTTTTCCAGGATGCGGTCATCCGGGAGCTGCAGATCGTCGGCGAAGCCATCAAGCGGCTGCCTCTACAGCTACGACAGCAGAACCCAGATGTTCCGTGGCAAGACATCGCCGGCATGCGGGACAAGTTGGTGCACGACCGGCAGCCTGACCGCCGCCCGCCGAATGGGGCTTCGGAACGCACGACCCGGAAGAGAACGGCGCCTTCTCGATCTGCCTTCAACACCCGGTTCTCGGCGCGGAGGTACTCGATGATCTCTCGCTGCTGATGGTTGACCAGGCCGGCCAAGATGGTGAGGAGGAGGGGCCAGGGCTGGAGGACCAATGTCATGGTTGGTCCCATCTGGCAGCAATGAGACCAGGGTCGGACACTTGACCCTATGGGCACTCCACCACGACCCTCGCCTCTATTGGCGGCATACGTACACCTGTTTCCGGGAGGCCGAAGTGAAGGGCCGTCGACGGAAGTCGCCGTACTTCGCGACCACTCGGAACCCGTTGTACCTCAGTAGGGCATCCATCTCCAGCGGGAAGAAGCACCGCATGTCGAGCCGCTGTACGCGCTCGGGGCCGTTGTCGATTCGAAGGCGCCACTGGACCCGGTTGACCTGACCCGCCGCATCATAGCGGCAGACCTCCGAGATCCGTACCCTGCGGCCGTCCTCCAGGCGGAACCGGTAGCAGTCCTTCCGGGGCGTCTCGCCCCGAACCATGAAGTGTACACTCGGGTTGAACACGTCGAATGCGAATACCCCGCGCGGCGCAAGGTGCTTGCGCACGCCGGCGAGGACCTTCTCCAGATCTGCGATCGGGTAGGTGTTCTGCAACGAATTGAACGGGATGAAGATCAGCCGGAACTTCCTGCGAGCCAGCCGGAGGCGGCGCATGTCCTGCCGGTGCCACCCGACCTCGACCTCCTCGTCGCGAGCCTTCCGTTTGGCGGCGTCGAGCATGCTCGGGGTCATGTCCACGCCGTCGATCGGTATGCCCGCCCGGGCGAGCGGAATGGTGATCCGTCCAGTTCCACAGCAGAGCTCCAGCACCGGACCGCGCGCCTGGCGGGCCAACTCCAGATACCACGCGACATCGGGCATTTCGCGGTTCATCGCATCGTAGATGGCCGCATTGTAGATCGAGCGATCCACGCCGTACTGCGCGGTCCTCGGCATCGGCTCCCCCTTTGATCGTGGCCTCAGGATTTCGATCCGATTCGTCAAGGCGGTCCGCTCGGGACCCGTGCTCGGCAATGATGCCATGAAAGGGTGGATCGGCCGCACCCAAACCTTGCTCTCGCCTCAGGAGCTCTGTGGTGCCACTGCCGGTCCCGAAAACGGCGATGCCGAGTCCGGAGGAGACGCACCCGCCGCCTGGAAGGCGTGGACCACCGATCCATCGGGGTACAGGTTGACCTGGGCCGAGGGTGAGAATCCCGGCTCCCACTCCCTCGCGATCCGGATCACCGGAAGCCCAAGCCAGACGGACTACGCCTTCTGGGGACAGAGCGTGAGAGAGGGTCTTCCGTCTGGCAAGACCGTCGAGCTGCGGGTGCGGGTCCGGGTGTCGGGAGTCGAGGGCATTGGAGTCGCTCTCGTGATTCGAGGGGACACGGATGACCCGCTGTATGACCCGCCCGAGATGTTTGCGACCACACAGGGTGTGAAGCGGATTACCGGAACGAAGGACTGGACTACCTACACTGTCAGATCGCCCGGGGTGCGTTCGGATATCCGCGCTCTGACCGTCTTTCTCGGCTTCAGTGGTCCGAGTGGAACGGCATGGTTCGACGATGTGTGTCTGGAGACGATCCAGTAGAAGGCTGCGAGTCCCCGTCAACCTAGCCCTGATCCGGCAATCCTGCACGGCGCAAACCGCCTTCGGCTCGCGCCGGAACTCCCTCGGATGGCCGCCGGACGGATCCGAGGGGCAGTGACTTCGGATCACATGATCGGCCCCCAGCGAGCGAGCCATTTCCACATTGCCGGTGCTGCACACGGCCGTGACGTCGGCCCCGAAGTGCCTGGCAAGCTGCACCGCGAATGTTCCCACCCCGCCCGAGGCGCCGTTGATCAGGACCTTCTGGCCCGGATGGATCTGTCCGGCGTCGCGCAGGCCCTGTAGAGCCGTCATCCCCGGGCTGAAACTGTGTTACCCCCGGGCCAACCGCATCGACGCTCTCGGCAATGTCGGATCGCGATCGCCCCACCCTATCCGAGGAGGCGGGACAGCCAGTGCACGACGTTGAGCGCGAACTGCTTGTTGTCGTTGCCGGGCACGTTCATGCCGAACCGCAGTTCCCTGCCGTCAGGCCAGCGAATCAGCTGTGCGGTCAGAAAGCCCGCTTCGCCAAGAACCACCACGCGGCCCTGACCAAACAGCAAGGCGACGCCGTGTGCCCGGTTGCCCGCCGAGGTGGAGCGGGAGCCAAAGTCTGCCGCGGATCCGGGAGCGGCCCTGGCCGCGGCATCTTCGGCGTCCAGGTCATCACGCGTGGGTGCCTCCCGCGCACCCGCGCTCAATGGCAGCAGCGCCGCGGCTCCGGTGGGAACCCCCAACGACTGGCCCGTGAACGTCCGGACCAGCCGAATCTCCTCCGCCGCCGATCGACCCCGGAGGATCGGGTGCTCGCCGATCCTCCCGCGGTCGCGCGAGAAGATCGGTTGCGTCGTGATGCCGCTGGTGTCCGCCCGATCGAACGCCCAACCTCTGCCCATGGTCACGCCAAAGCGCCGGGCCAGCGGCGCGGCGGCGCCGCCGAACGGCTCGTGATCGGCGATCAGCAGGAGCGAGCCGCCCCCGCGCACCCACTCCCGAACGGCATCGCACTCCTTGGGCGTGAATGCGGGCTCGGGGGAATCGGACGCGTCTTGGGGCAGGGCGTTGGCGATGACAAGCACGTCAACGCGGGCCAGCGTCTTCGGCGTGAACCTGTCCCTGAACGGTCCGACCGCATAGCCGTCGTTGCGCAGCAGGTCCGCGAATGGCCGGTACTGGCCGGTCGCTGTATGGAAGTTCGCGTGGGCCTCGTCGACCGCCACCGTGGGGCCGCCCTGGCGGTAGGCCGGCACGTCAACCGCTGCCTTGAAGTCGTCGTCGACGACCTGCTCCTGCGCCGCCGCGGTGGAAGCGAGCGCAAGCAAGGCCGCGCCGCATCCGACGAGCATCCTGCGCATTTGTGATCGCATGGGAGGCCTCCTTGCGTGCGAGCGGTCCGGCAATATCACTGCGTCAGTAGGGCCGACACCGGAGAATACCGCGATCGGCCCCGCGGAGGAACTCGGCAAGCAGCGGACTCGGCTCAACGACGACCAGCGGCGACGCCTGGCGATCAAGGGCCAGGCTCTCGTCCTTGCCAGTGCATGCCTGGTCCCAGAGTCGCCAGCCGCCATATGGGATCGAAGCCGAGGGCGATGCCGCTCGCTGTTCTTCTCCGCCTCTTCGCTGTCCCCTACTTCAACTTGGGAAGGTACTCCCGGACGATCGGTCCGAGCGGGCATCCGACATTCGCGCAGATGGTGAGAGACTTGCCGCTTCGCCGGTCGAAGCACGACCGGAAGCGTACGCCGGGATCGTAGCCCTGCACGAAGGGAAGCTGATCGTCCGCCGCGGAGATCCACACGCCGAACCCGTAGCGGTCCCCCTCTTCGCCCGTTTCCGAGACCTGGACGGAGAGCATCTCCTCGACCGTGGCCGGCGGAAGAAGACCGCCCGCGGTGAGGGTCCGCCAGAAGCGGCTCAAGTCCGCCCCATTCGAGAAGCAGCCGCCGTCGCCGCCGCCCACGGCGGGAATCGAGTAGACGTTCGAACGGAATCCTTCGCCCTCCGCGATGTACCCGATCGCCGCGTTGGGCGGCAACATATCGAGGCGGTAAAAGCCCGTCCTCTCCATGCCGCATCGATCGAACACCCCTTCCCGCACGATGTTCGGAAAGGAACGATCCGTCATCCGTTCGAGAAGATACGCCAAAAGCACGAATCCGGAGTTCGAGTAGGAGAAGCGCGATCCGGGCTCGAACTTCTGCGGTTGGCCCAGGAATAACGGGAGGAAGTCCTCGGGTCGCCGCATCCGATAGCTCGGAGTCGTGCGCCAGAGCTCTTCGTAGTCGTCCATCGTTTCCTCGTCGAAGTAGTCGGGAATCCCGGAGGTGTGCGTGAGGAGATGACGGATGGTGATCGCGTCATGGATACGATCGTCCCCACAGAGTTCGCCGACACGGGATTCGAGTTTGAGGATCCCGCGCTCGATGAGCTGCAGGATGACGACGGCCGTGAACACCTTGCTCCCGGAAGCCATGCCGAAGACGGTGCGGACATCGTGGGCGCGCTGGTTGGCCATGTCGGCGTAGCCCGCGCAGAAGCTCTCGATCTCGCGTTCGCCCTCGTACAGCGAGACCACGCCCGAGAAACCTTCGTGTTCCATGCCGGTCAGCATACGCGATTGTCCGCCCACCCCGTCCACCCGCATCTCTCGCCTGCAGCGCCCGTGGCCGAACCCGCAGGCAGCTCGGGTCCTCCATGTGGATGCGCGCGCCGGTCCCCGGCGCTCGCGGCCCGGCCGGGCAGGTCCGTGGCGAGCAGCAGAAGCTCGGGCTCGGAGGAGGAATGAGCTTGCACTTGCCGCTCCCGTCCGACAGACTCCCTTGCAGCGATTGAGCCTGGGCTGCGCACCTGAGCAACGTCCAGACGTGGTGGTGGAATGCAGGCGGCTCCGACGCTGCCCTGGCACGGTGCGCAGCGACCCGGGTCGGCGGGGCGCTGGAGGTTGGCCATGAAGAACTCACCATTCCTGACTCTGGCCCTGGCATTCTCACTCGCCTCCTTGGCCTTGGGATCCCAACTGTTGGACTATCAGTTTCAGGCACCCAGCTTGGGAGGCGAACTTGTCCCGGTTCGTGTCTACCTACCGACAGGCTACGGCCCCACTGGCTCACCCTACCGGCTATACATCTTCCTGCATGGATGCTGTGGGTTGAACCAGACATCACACTCGGGAGTCATGAAGACTGCGTTGGATGCCAGGATCGACAGCGGTCAGATAGACCCGATGGTCGTGGTCTGGCCCGCGGGCCTGGGGAGTGACTTCAGCAACCGACACATGTGGACAGATTCGGAGCGCAACGGAGACTACGAGAGCCTGGTTGTTGTTGATCTGCTGGACTGGCTTTCGAGCAGCGGCCTGAATATCTCCCAGGCACGCGGGCAACGGGCCATCGGCGGGTTCTCGATGGGAGGTGACGGGGCTATCCGTATGGCTATCCGCAACTGCGACAAGTGCATTGCCTTTGTTTCGCATAGCGGCGGGCCGGCTGTGCAGTGGTTTCGGACTCGATTCTCGCTGGTCATCGACGAATGCCCTGAAGAAAGGCCCCCATATACATACGACCCGACAAACGGGTCTTGGACGGAGGTGTTCTTTGGCGCTGCATCCGCATTCTCTCCGAACATGACCAACTTTCCGTGGTATCTCGACTTCCCTCTGCTGTCGAACGGCGAGGTGGACGAGTCGGTATTCACGGACCGCTGGGTCGAGAACCACGATCCCGCGACGCTGATTGCGGACCCCGAGATCTACACTCACGAGATCAGCATGTACTTCGAGGTTGGAGAGAGCGATCCGTTCATGTACGACTCCAATGTGCTGTTCGATCAGGAGCTTCAGGATCTTGGCGTGCCGCATACATACAACACCTTCTCCGGTGGGCACGAGCTCACGGCGGCGAGAGTCGAAGTCACGTTGGACTGGCTGGACGAGGTCATGGATGCGGCAGCGGTGGGGGTTCCGGATGTGGCTCCTTGCGCGCGGCGGTCCGGTCTGACGCTTAGCCAAAACGTTCCGAATCCCGCATGGGGAGATGTCCGCTTTCCGTTCCACCTGGGCGGAGCATCGACGGTCAGCTTACAGGTCTTCGATGCCTCGGGCCGGAGGGTTGCGACCCTTCTGCAAGGGACGCTGGCGGCCGGTGACCACCAGACGTCCTGGAACGTCTCGAGCCTAGCCGCTGGCGTCTATCTCTACCGTCTGAGGACTGAGCAGGAGACAGCGGCCCGGCGCATGACGGTTGACGAATAGCGGGGCTGCAGAGTACCTCGCTGCAATTGTGGCGCGAACCCGACATCAAGCCGCGCCGCCGACGCCAGGTCGGCGGCCCGATGGCTGGATTCCTGCAATCTACCATGTTGCAGCTTCCGATTTCGTCGGGTGAAGAGACCAAGACGAAGTTCACGGACTCGAGGGATTTGGGCTCTGAGCGGTCCGCTGGAGCGGATTCCCGCCGATCACCCTGGGGCGCACACTGGCGACGGGACCTGAGGAACACGCTCCAGATGTGCGTTCAGATTCGGCGCCCGTGGAGGCAGCCGGACGGCCTTCCGCGAAGCAGGCCCGCCGCCTACCGACCTCCCTTGTCAAGGATCACTGCCGGAGCCTCGGAAGCGGGCGCCGCACGCCCGCCGGGTCGCGCCGCCGCAAGCGCCGGTTCCACCCCCGCCGTCAACCGCGCGTGCTCCAGATTGGCCAGATCGCCCGCGTCCGGAAGTCTCCAGCCGGAGAACTCCGGGGCGGCCGCAGCGGGCGAGACGCCGACGTCTCGCGCGAGAGCGGCCTTGTTGAGACGAATAGCAGACCGCTGTGCGCGGCCAGATGGGATGCTCCCGTGCCCAGACTGCTGCGAAACCGCCTCTGCCCGGCCGCGGGTCGGGAGGTTCCCCGGACGGAGTGTGCCCAGAAACGCATCGTGCGATACGCCTGCCCGTCGGGCTGTCCGCACCACGTCTTCGGCCCGGCAACCTACCGCTCATGGCGATAGGTCGAAGGAAGATTGGACCGGAAGCTTGCGGCGCGCCGGTGGGAGGATCCGATCGTGAGGTTTCGCGCAAGGCAAAAGCTCAAGACCCTGACGGACCGCGGACGCCTTGCAGTCATACACCGGCTGCGCTACTTCACCTTGCTGGTTCGTGACGAGGACGGGTCCAGCATGGCGGACCTTCCCTGGCGGCGACTGCCGGACGCTTCACCACCCGCCAGCCGCAGGTCAGTCCTTCGCGCCCAGCTGACTGAACGCGATCAAACCGCCGGTCACCACCGTCACCGCAATGCCGTACAGCAGAGTTCCTCGGGGATCGCCCCACAGCAACAGGCGCTCCAGGAATACCACCGCCATCACCAGGATGATGACCGAGCTGAGCCGGCTCTTGATCTCGTGCAGGTTGCGAATCGTCAGCCACTCGGGCAGGTCCAGGTCCGCGATGAACAGCTCGTACAACCCCACCGCGAAGATGTAGAGGCCCACCGCGATCAGGAACTTGTCCATCAGCTCGATCAGCGAGATCAGAACATGCGTGTCGTCTTCCTTGACGCGGAGGAGGCGGTTGACCGCCAGAATCGTCTTCCAGGTCCCCCAGGCAAAGGTCGCCGCCGAGGCGACCAGCGAGGAACACACGGCCAGGAGCACCAGATACCGGCTCTTCTCGAGGATGGTGCGCATCGTCAACGCCTCCGCAGGAGTTTGCTGATCTCGGCGGCCCACAGGGTCACGGAGCCGGCCAGCGCCGTGACGGCGAGCTGACCCGGAGAGAGCGCCACCGTGCCGAAGACGCTCTGCAGCGGCGGCAGGTAGACCACGGCCAGCTGCAACGCCACCACCGCGGCGATCGAGCCCGCCAGCGGGCGGTTGGACAAGAGCCCCTGGCGGAACAGCGATTCCGTATCGGACCGGATCGCCAGGGCCTGAAACGCCTGGGCGAAGACCACTCCGGTCACCGCCATGGTCTGCCAGGCCGGCGTTCCGCCGCGGAAGCCCCAGACCGCAATCCCCAGCACCAATAGGCCGATCAGGGTGCCCATCCACACGACCTGCGCGCCCAGCCCGCGCGCGAAGATGCTCTCCGTGGGCCGGTGCGGGGGCCGGAGCATCGTCCCACGCTCGGCCGGTTCGACGCTCATCCCGAGGCCGAGCGCACCGTCGGTGACAAGATTCAACCAGAGAAGCTGGAAGGGAGTGAAGGGCAGGGGCAGCCCGAGCAAGGGCGCCAGAAAGACGGTCAAGACCTTGCCCAGATTTCCCGAAAGCGAGAACTTGACGAACTTCCGGATGTTGTCATAGATCGACCGGCCTTCCTCCACCGCGGCCACAATCGTCGTGAAGTTGTCGTCGAGCAGGACCACCGCGGCGGCTTCCTTGGACACATCCGAACCGGTGATCCCCATGGCCACCCCGATGTCGGCGCGGCGCAGCGCGGGCGCGTCGTTCACGCCATCCCCCGTCATCGCCACCACCTGGCCCCGCTTCTGCAGCGCGGTCACGATGCCGAGCTTGTGTTCCGGCGAGACGCGCGCGAAGACCGACACCCCTTCCACAACCTGCTCGAGCTCGGCGGCGGATAGCCGGGACAGCTCCAGCCCGGTGAGCGACCGGCCTCCGTCGCTGATTCCCAGGTCCCGGGCGATCTGGCCGGCCGTCAAAGGGTGATCTCCGGTGATCATCACGGGCCGGATGCCGGCGGTGCGGCAGGCGGCCACCGCGGCCTTCACTTCCGGTCGCGGCGGGTCGATCATGCCGACCAGCCCGAGGAAGGCGAGGTCGCGCTCCAGTCGCTCCTGCTGCTCGGCCAGCCGGGCTGGTCCGGAGTCCGGGGCGCCGAAGGAGTGTCCGGTCGCTCCGGTTTCGGGTTCGGCTCCCCCGAAAACGGCCTCGTGCTCCAGCGGCCGGAACGCCACCCCCAGCACGCGCATGCCCCGGCCAGCCAGCAGCTCATTGGCCTGGGTGATCCGGAGGCGCCACCCATCGTCCAGCGGCTCCATCCCGCGCTCGGAGAGAACGGACGCGGCACACCCCAGGAGCCCGTCCACCGACCCCTTGGTGAACGCGACATACGGTCCGGCCAGCGCGCCGAATCCGGCCAGCCGTTCCGTGCCGGGCAGGACCCGGTGAACCGTGGTCATCCGTTTGCGCTCGGAATCGAACGGAATCTCGACGACGCGGGGAAGCGTCTCCTCCAGTTTCGGCTTCCACCACCCGTGGCGCGCCGCGGCCACGAGCAACGCCCCCTCGGTGGGATCGCCCAGCGCCCGGAACCGTCCGGGGTGGGCGCCGTCCGGCTGCAGCGTGGCGTCGTTGCACAACGCCCCACCGGCCAGGAGGAGAGCCAGCGCCGGATGCTCTCCGGGCTCCCCTCCGCGGTCCTCGCCGCCCAGAATCACCGGTTCGCGATGGCGGAACTCCTCGGTCAACTCCAACCGGTGTCCGGCAAAATCGAGCACCGTCACGGTCATCCGGTTCTCGGTCAAGGTGCCGGTCTTGTCCGAACAGATCGTGGTCACCGAGCCGAGCGCCTCGACGGCGGAGAGCTTCCGGATGAGCGCCTGCCGCCCCAGCATCCGCCGCGCGCCCAGGGCCAACGCGATGGTCACCACGGCCGGGAGGCCCTCCGGCACCACCGCCACGGCGACGCCGATGGCGGTCATGATCATCAGCTTCCAATCCTCGCCGAGCGCAATCCCGACGCCAAAGAGGATCACCACCAGCGCCGCCGCAATGATTGCGACGCTCCGCCCCAACCGGTTCAGCCGGAGCTGGAGCGGCGTGGGAATCGCCTCCACCTCCTGGAATAGATCGGCCACCCGGCCCAGCTCCGTCCGCATGCCGGTGGCGGTCACGGCCATCTCGCCGCGGCCGTAGCCGACCGTCGTGCCCATGAAGGCCATGTTGGTTCGGTCGCCCAGCGTCACCTCGCCGCCCCCGGACGCCGCCAGGACGGCCGCCGTCTTGGTGACCGCCTCCGACTCGCCGGTGAGGACCGCTTCCTCGATCCGCAGGTTGACCACATCGACGAGGCGACCATCGGCCGGGACCAGGTTGCCGGCCTCGAGCAGCACGATGTCTCCCGCCACGAGTTCGCGGGCCGACACCTCGCGCACTTCCCCATCGCGGCGCACGCGCACCTGCGGGACCGCCAACCTCCGCAGCGCGGCCAGCGCGCGCTCCGCTCGGTTCTCCTGGACAAAGCCCAGGATCGCGTTGAGCACCACGATGGCGACGATCGCGATCGCGTCCTTGGCATCGCCGATCAGCGCGGAGACGACGGCCGCGACGATGAGGACCAAGACCAGCGTCCCGGTGAGCTGTTCCCAGAAGATGCGCGCGGGAGTCTTGACCCCGCGCTCCGCCAGCTCGTTCGGTCCGTCGCGACGCAGCCGGTCCGCGACTTCGGCGGCGCCGAGACCCTGTTCTACGGCGACGCCCAGCTCCGCGAGAACGACCTGCGTCTCCTCCAGGTGCCAGGCGTTCTGTTGACCGGAGACACGGTCCGGGGTATCGGGGTCCATCAGTGGCCTATCCCTCCGCGCATGATGACCGTGACGTACGCGACATAGAGGGCGAGAAGCGCGACCCCGCGCCATCGCCCGATCCAGCCGCGCCGGTCCGGGATCGAGAGCAGGATTGAAAGCAGGCCGACCGCCAGGGCCACCGCCGCCTGGCCGCGGTTCACGGCGATCGGGCAGATGATCGAGGCCACAGCCACGATGAGCAGGCCGTTGAAGATGTTGGAGCCCAGCACGGTGCCCAGGCCCACCTCGTCATGTCCCCGAAGCCGGGAGACCATTGTGGTCGCCAGCTCCGGAATCGACGTGCCCACGGCCACGATCGTGGCGCCGATCACGAACTCCCCCAGCCCGAAGGCGAGCGCGATGCCGCGCGCGCCGGCTACCACCAGCCGACCGGCCGCAAAGAGAAGAGCCAGGCCGATCACGCACTGGATCACGGCCCGCCGCCAGCGGTGGGATCCGGCAGGTTCGCCGGCGACGAATCGCTGGCGCCGGGCCTCCCGCACGGAGGCCGCCATCCAGACGCTGAACACCCCCAGGAGAACCAGACCGTCCACCCGGGAGAGCATGCCGTCCAGGAGCAGAAGGACGGTCACGACCGGCACCAACAGGGCCACCGGGAAATCCCGCCTCACGCTCTCCCGCGGGCTTCTCAGCCCGCCGCTCAAGAGCGCGAGGCCGAGGATCAACGCCACATTCACGACGTTGCTCCCGAGGGCATCTCCCAGCGCGATCTGTGGCGTCTTCGCCAGCGCCGCATTCACCGAGACCGTCAGCTCCGGGCTGGAGGTGGCAAACGCCGCGACCGTGGCGCCCACCAACCCGGGAGAAATGCGGGCCGACCGCGCCATTCCCACCGCTCCGCGGACGAACAACTCGCCCCCGCCCCCGGCGCAGACGATGCCCAATGCGAGCGTGAGATAGTCATTCATCGTTTCAGCTCCGCGGAAGGCGGATCAAGACCGCCGCCGGGATAGGGGCCGGGCCCGCCGCGCCGCCCGGACCGCCCGAGAGCGGCCCGGTCATAGCCGCACCTCCAGGCCGGCGACGGCATAGTGCACCAAGGCGAACGTGTACACCTCATCGTTGTCCGCGCCCCCCTCGAGGATGCGGTAGCCGGCCTTCAGCGCGGCCCAGGGCCGCACCTCACCGGAGATCCCGGCGAAGACGTCCGCGGCCCGGCCCTGCGGGGCGGCCAGCGCGTCCCCTTCGAAGATGAACCGCAGCGGCGGACGGAACCGCCAGTCCAGCGCGAAATTCAGGATCGGAACGAAGCCCGTGTTCTTCTTGGTGCCGCTCCTCCCGCCGCTCTCGATCCTGGTTTCCGCGTCGCGGATCTTGGCCGTGAAGCCGAAGCCGAACCGGAGACTCTCGCGCCGCAGGAAGTCCCAGCGGTAGGTCAGCCGGTAGGAATCGAACCGGTAGTACCCGGTGAGGGGCGACCGGGCCGCGAACTCAGCACCGGCAAAGACGACCGAGTGGTCCACCACCCCCTCCGCCTCGAGCCGCAAGGGCGCCACCAGAAGGCTCAGGTTGTGCCGATCGCCCCAGCGATAGGCGCCGCGCAGACGCACGAACGCCGTTCGCTTCGAGTGGAGGTCGTCGGTGAACGAGATGTCGGTGCCGCCGCGGCCCGGAATCCGGATGTCGTTGTAGCCGGCGTCCGCGACGCCGGTCTCTACATCGAGAGAGTACTGCGCCCGCGCGGGCGGCGACGCCCCGACCAGACCCAGGAGAATCAGGACCAGACCCGCTCGGCCCCGGGACATCGAGCTCCTCCCTCGCCTGCGCCGGACCGCAGGATCCGATCCAGCAGACTGCCGATCCTTCCCGAGGATGCTCCCCGGCGACCCGAGACGCATCACTTCGGACGTGGGCCCTCGGGGGGGTCGGCTGCCTGGTCGCCCAGGCCGCCGAGGACGCATCCCCCGACGGCACGGATTGTAACAGGGACCGCAGTCCGGGGCATGCACTCTCGGAGCCACCGTGCGGCGATGGGCGCCGCGAGTAGGGCCGGGCATTCCCCCGTTGCCTGGCCGGGCGCCGCCGGCGCCGATGTGCGGCGCGGCGCGCGGCCGGCTCACACCGATTCGTTCCCGGAGCGCCCTGCGGACGGAAGGGCCGGCGCGGCGGGGAGAAGTTCCCCAAGCTGCGCGAACGACTCGATCTCCCGTACCCCCGGTACGCGGCGAAGCTCCGGAGACTTGGGGTCGATCACGAACCCCTGATCTGCGGAACGCAGCATCCCCAGATCGTTCGTGTTGTCACCGACGGCCCAGCACTCCGTGATCGGCGTCCCGGCGTCATCGCTGCGAAAACGGCTCAGGACGTGGCTCTTGCAGATCGCCGGC
>CAYYQN010000037.1:0-8197 GCA_964473865.1 uncultured bacterium
CCTCCGGTGCGGGCCGCGAGTTGCAGCTCGGTCTGATCTCCCGAATCGAGCAGGTCCAGGCCACCCTGTCGGTCGGTGTCATAGAGCCGGTACACGGCATCCAGACGCACGGCGGGACCCGTGCCGTCCCGGCGTCCCACTTCGAGGCCGGTCGAGACGGAGGTTTCGGCCGACGGCTCGAAGTCGGCGGAGCCTTCGCTCACGGGATAGGCGCCGCGCCAGATCCCCCCGGCGCCCACACCGAACGTGACGCCGGTCATCAGCGGGAGGGCCACCGCCAGGCCCGCGCTCAGGTCCGTTCCCTGTCCGTACTGCTTGAGCCGAAACGCGAGGAGCGGATGCGCAAGGGCCTGCGCGACCGTGAGCTGGTCGGCGTCGAGGCTCCGTTCTCCAGTGGGAAAGTTGGCGCCGGCATGCAGAAGCAGCCGGTTTCCCGCCGCCCGCAGGAATGCCTGCGCGATGACATCGGTCGGGCCGTTCAGCGACAGGGAACGGCCGCCGTCGGGTTCCAGGGAGGAGAGGCCCATCCCGCCCGAGACCACCAGGTCCGTGTGCGCCCCGACCCCGAGGCTGGCCGTGAACGGTACATGGAACTGGGTCAGGGTCGTCTTCGAGCCCGCGGCGTCGATCTCCCAGGATCGGAAGCTGGTGGGCAGGCGAAACGTCAGAGCGAAGTGCCGATCGGGGGCCGGTGCCTCCGTGGTGGCCGGGGGCGCCGCCATGGCTGCGGCCGGCATCGGGGCGTCGGGTACGGCCGCCGTCGCTGCCATCGCGCCGGCCGAGGCCGCGAGGGTGGCCAGGACCGCGACGCGCATCCGCCCCCCGGACGACGCCCGGCGCGCAGGGCGCTGATGGCGCGGGTGGCGCGGCATCATCGGATCCCCCCGGGGACTTCCCCCTCGATGATGATGGTGGCATCCGGATTCGCGATCTGCGGATCAGTAGGGTAGGGGTCGAGATCGTGCGGGCGATCCAACTCCGGTCCGGGGCCGAGCCCGGTCCAGGTCCCCGTCTGCAGCACCTTGTCCGCGGGGAGCGGCTCCGGCCGACTCAGCCGAGAGAGCTCCCGCCGGTCGAGTTGTTGTTGGGAGGCCGGAGTGACGGAGCAGATGCGCGCGCGAATCGCCGCAGCATCGAACGATGGATCGAGGCGGGTCGCCTCCCGGTACGCGCCGGCGGCCTCGCTCTCCTGTCCCTGATCCTCCAGCGCCAGCCCGCGCGAGAAGGCGAGAAACGCCAGGAAATCTCTCGTGGGCAGCTCATCGATATCCCGGCGCTCGCGCGGCGTCAGCTCGATGCCGAGGGCTTGGAGGATTCGATGGAGCAGGTCCTTCTGCAGCCTCAGGACATCCTGCAACGCTCCGTTGATCGGCGCGCCCGCCGGCCGGGAGACGCCGCTTGTAGCCTCCACGATGTTGGCGTCGAGCTGGAGCTGCTCTTCGGGCAGCGGGATGAAGGAACCCTGGATGAACCGCCGCGCTCCGAGCAGGCGTCCGAAGCGCGGGGCAGTCTCCGGCGCGACCAGGCTCGGGGCCGCTCTCCCCAAGGCCGCCGCGTCGACCGTCCGGCCCGAAGCGCCCACCTCAGGCTCCTCACGGCCGGGCCCTTCCTCCCAGGCCTTCGCGAGGGCGGTTCGCGTGCGGGGTCCGACGACACCGTCGGCGGTCAGGCCATGGTCGGCCTGAAACGCGCGCAGCGCGGCGTCGAGCGCCGAATCGCGCACCGTTCCGCCCGGTCCGGTCGCCTCGAGATACGGTTGTCCGCTGGAGGGCCGCACGAGCCGCAGGAGACGCTGGCGCACGCCTTCCGGGCTCGTGATCGGGGACACCCGCTCCGGCGCCGCGGACGTCTCGTCCTCTGTGTCGCTCATGCCGAGCTCCTGCAAGAGCACCCGGATCCGGGCTCGTTCCAGCACGCGCAGGGCGCCTACGCGCTGCAGGTCGCTGATCATCATGGCCGCCAGCCCGCGCGCCAGCGGGGCCAGCGAGTCCACCCGGGCCGGATTCGCGTAGTCCGGCACGGCCACGGAGTTCTCGGGGACTTCCACCGCGGCGAGGCTGTCTTCCCGCGCCAGGACCCTTCGCATCTCCGCCTCGAGCTTGCGCTGGGTGACGGCTTGCAGGCGGGCCGCCACCTCATCCCGGCCCCGGCCTCCGAGCGCCAGGTAGTCGCGATAGGCGGCGAGGGCGCCGTCGAAGTCGCCCGACCCCTCACAAGCTCTTCCCAGTTGGAAGGCGATCGTCGCATCGCGAGGGAGGGAGAGGCGGGCCCGGTGCAGGAACTCCACGGCGTCGGTGGGGCGCCCCGATTCCAGCAGGGCCACGCCGAGGTCGCGCTGCACGCGGGGATCGTCAGGGCGAAGCTGCGCTTCCTCGCGAAGCGCCCCCACCGCCGCGGCCGCCTGGCCCTGCTCGAGGAGCCGCAGCCCAACCGAGCGTCCTCTTGCGGCGCAGCCGGCGGCCAGGATGGCCACGCCGAGCGCCGCCCACCGCGCGATCTTCACCGCCTACTCCTGGCCGGCCTGCGCCATGGCCAGCTGCGCATCCAGGGCGCGCGCCCGATCGATCGCCAGCGTGTCGCCCGGGCGCAGCGTCGCGGCCGCCTTCCAGGCCGCAGTCGCCTCGGCGTAGTCGCCCTTCTCCTCGGCCAGCATCGCCTCACCCGACCGGAGCAGGAAGTCGACGTATGCGGTGCCGCCGCCGGTGCTCTTCTTGCGCTCCTCCAGCAGCGGACGGGCTCGTTCCTGGATGGCCGGGCTTCCCGCTTCGACCTGTCCTTTGCCCTCCAGCCAGGCCTGCATCCGGGGCGCGAGAGTCTCCAGCAGCAGCTTGCGCTCGAGCTTGAAGAGGTCGGCGGAGGACGAAACCTTGGCCTCCACGCCTTCAGAGAGAAGGATCTCGCTCGTCGAGGTGTCGACCCAGCGGACGTCGAGCCGGACCTTGTTCCCTTCCACCTGCATCAGACTGCCGAAGAGGAAGGACTGGGCGCCGCTCAGACGGCCGAGCGGCACTCCGAAGCGCGGATCGGTTACCTGATCGCTCCGGCTCATCTCGATCTCCTGGCGCAGCGCGGCGAGCCTCTGGCGGTCCACGATCTTGAAGGGCGAGGCCTGCTTCAAGTCGGTGGTGATGATGTGGGTCAGACCGCGGGAGAAATTGTCCATGTCGTACTTGCCCTTGACGATCGAATTGTTCTCAATGTCACCCACCGCCAGGGTGAGGATGTGCGGCGCTCCGGCCTGGCCCGTGACGAGCAGCAGCGAGTCGCGGATGCTGTAGAAGAGCTGGACGAGCGGCGGCGGAAGCGTCTCCTGCCGGGAAAGGTCGGCCCGGGGATCGGCGGAGAGAAGCTCCATCACTGCGGCCCGGGCCTGGGGTGTTTTCTCGGCCGCGAGGTAGGTCGCGGCCAGGGAGGTCAGCGCCTCCTTCTTTTCGGCCGCGGTGAAGTCGGTCGCTCCCTGCAGAACGGCCTGCCCGCAGAGCACGGCGTCGGCGGAGCGAAGGTCGAAGAAGAAGCTCATCGGATCGCGGCGGAACTCGGCCAGCAGGGCGGCGTCCGGCGTCGCGCCCACGGCCGGCGCGACCTCGCCGGAGATCGCGAGCAGGGCGAGGGCGAGCAGGAGAAGCCTCCTCGCGGCGGTTTCGGGTTGCCGTTGAGTCGAGCGGTTCATGGCCAGTCCTCCCTGTCTGTTTGCGGGCGGGTGCGTTCGCGGCCTGGCCGCATCGATGACGGTCGAGCGGATCGCGGACGACCCGGAATCTCCGGTCGCCGGAAATCTACCATTGCGACCAAGTGACGACAACGGGATGGACGCAAGATTCAGTCGCGACAAGGAATCTCCCTTCAAGAAGCCGCTTCGACCCGATTCCCCTGTCTGGTAAACTATAACGAGTTGTAGGCAACATCCTTGGGCCCCCAACACCCGCAGACCCCCACCGGCACAAAGAAGATAGGAGAACAGACGATGTTCGCGTCCTCCAACCGGACCAGAAACTCCTGGCTGCTGCCTGTCCTGGCGCTCGCTCTCGCAGCCGGGACCGCCGTCAGCGCCCCCATTTCGGTCAATGGCTACCGGTTTGATCCGCCGGTCACCTCGCCGCAGATTCCGGCCAACCTCGAGGCGACGCCGAGTGACGGCCTGGCCAGCTATCTGGTGCAGTTTTCCGGTCCGATCGAGGAGTCGTGGAAGCTGGAAGTCGCGGCCACGGGAGCGAGCCTCCACGGCTATATCCCTGAGAACGCGTTCCTCGTGCGCATGACCGCGCTCGAGCGAGAGAAGGTGGAGCGCCTGCCGTTCGTGCGTTGGGTGGGTCCGTACCATGTCGCCTATCGGATCTCGCCGTCGATCGGCACCGTGGCGTTCCGCGATCCCGACCGCGCCGCCGATCCGTTGCGGACGCTGCGCGTGATCGTCAGCGAGGATCCCGCCGGCGCGGCGCAGGCGGCCCAAAGCCTCGGGTCGGTCACCGAACGGATCGACAACGGGATCTCTCCCGGCTTCGTGATCCGCATCGATCCGGCCCGGATTCCGGAACTCGCGGCTCTCTCCCCGGTCCTCTGGGTGGAGGAGCTCTTCGAAACCACCGTCGACAATCTGAAGACGAGGTGGGTCGTCCAGTCGAATTCCAGCTCTCAGTTGACCATCTGGAGCAACGGCATTCGGGGCCAAGGGCAGATCCTCGGCATCATGGACAGCGGCCTCGACTACAACTCATGCTGGTTCAGGGACTCTCTCGATGCGCCTCCGGGACCGACGCACCGCAAGGTGATCGCCTATCAGACGGTGGGCGGCGGAGTGGCCTACGATGGCTGCAATGCCGGGCACGGGACCCATACCTCGGGGACGGCGGTCGGCGACCAGTCGTTCATCAACCCCGGGGTGATCGACTACAACGGAATGGCCTATCAGGCCAAGCTCATCATGCAGGACGTGGGAAGCGACAACGCCACCGCCTGCACGAACCTCACCCTCAGCGTTCCGGCGGACCTGGTTTCGGTCTTCCAGAGCGCCTACGACCTCGGCGCCCGTGTCCACTCGAATAGTTGGGGCGGCGGGGACAACACCTACACCGACCGTTGCCGGCAGGTCGACGCCTTCATGTGGAACCATCCCGACTTCCTGCTCTGCTTCGCCAACGGCAACGGCGGGCCGGGTGAGGGAACGGTGCACGCTCCCGGGACCTCCAAAAACTGCGTGAGCGTCGGGGCGACGCGCCAGGCGTTCAACCAGGAGTCGGTGGCGTGGTACTCCAGTCATGGTCCATGCGCGGACGGCCGACGCAAGCCCACGGTCATGGCCCCGGGGGGCGACGAGACCGTGTGGATCTACTCGGCCGACAACAACACCGCCAACCCCCCGGTCCCTACCTGCCACGCGACCGGCACCGGATTCATGGGGACCTCGATGGCCACCCCGGCGGTGGCCGGGTGCGCGCTCCTGATCCGGGACTACCTGGCCCAGGGCTTCTATCCCGCCGGGCTGCCGATCGCACCTGTGACCGCGCCCTCGGCGGCGCTGGTCAAGGCGATGCTGGTCAACAGCGGTGACGAGATGGGGGCGGGCGATGAGCCGAACCACAGCGAGGGCTGGGGTCGGATCCTCCTGAACGACGTCCTGTACTTCAGCGGAGACACGCGGGAGCTGCGCCTGGAAGATGTGACGACCGGTCTGGCCACCGGTGAGGAGATCGTCTACTACTACGACGTGGATTCGGACGCGGTGCCGCTCGAGATCAGCCTGGTCTGGACCGACTTTCCGGCGACGCCGCCCGCGATGCCGGCCCTGGTGAACAACCTCCATCTCTCGGTGACGTCGCCCAGCGCCATCGAGTACCTGGGCAACGTCTACAGCGGCGGGGAGTCGACAACCGGCGGCACCGCCGACAACCTGAATGTCGAAGAGTGCGTGCGGCGGAACGCTCCCGAAATCGGCACCTGGACGATCCGGGTTTCCGCGGCGAACGTGCCGTCCGGTCCGCAGCCGTTTGCGCTGGTGACGACCGGCGCCTTCGCCAACTGGCCGGATGTCTCCAGCACGCCGGAGCCGGTTTCGCCGCGCAGTCGGGCCCGTTTGGAGCCGGCGCGCCCGAATCCGTTCCACGGCCGGACGACGCTCGGCTTCTCCCTGTCCAGCGCGAGCCCCGCGAAGCTGGAGGTGTTCAACGTCGAGGGACGGCGGTTGGCCACGCTGGTGGATGCCACGCTGGCGGCGGGCTCTTACGCCTACGAGTGGGATGCGGCGAAGACGCGGGCGCACGGCGCGGTCTTCTTCGCCAAGCTGACCACGCCGGCGGGCACGGAGACCCGGAAGTTCACGATGGTGCGGTAGGGCCGCGGGTTCGCACCCGGGTGCCTGGAAGCCGGGAGGGCGAAGGGGATGTGAGTCCCCTCCGCTCTCCCGGCTTTTGTCGGTGTCCGTTGCCCTCCGTAGCTTGAGCTTGATGCGGGCGAGCCGACCGCGAGGGGCGACACGACCCAAGGTGCGCCACCGAGAAGCGGCTTACGGATTCGCAGTCCTGACGACGCGGAGTCCCTCGTAGTTGCGGCGGACATCGACGCCGTAGTAGTCGCGATAGGCGCTCCGACAGTGCTCCGAGGGGCTGTTGAAGGCACCACCGCGGGCACAGCGCTCCGAGCCGGTGGCGGGACCGGTTGGATCCGTCTGCGCACCCGAAGAATACCCGCCGTACCAGTCCCAGCACCACTCATACAAGTTGCCGGACATGTCCTTGAGACCCCATGCGTTGGCTGCTTTCGCGCCGACCGGATGCGTCGTGCCCGAGGAGTTTTTGCAGTACCACCCGATCTGATCGAGATTTGGGTCGAGTGTCGAGCAGCCTGAGTGTTGGATCCCGCCATTGGGGAAGGCGGACGTGCTTCCGGCACGGCTGGCGTACTCCCACTCCGCTTCCGTCGGCAACCGATACCCGTTCTTGGTGCGGTCCCAGGCTACCGTCCCGCCGCTTCGGGTGTAGACTGGCTCCAGGCCTTCGCGGATCGACCGCGCGTTGCAGTAGTCGATACATTCATTCCAGCTCACCTGCTCGACCGGGAGATTGTCGCCCTGGTTCTGAGACGGCCGAGCGGCCATCACTGTAGCCCACTCCGCCTGTGTTACCTCGTGGGCACACATGCAGAACGCTTTCGTTAAGGTCACCTGGTGCTGCGGCCTCTCCCGGGAGTACGATTCGAGCTCGCCGACCGGACCACCCATCGTGAAGGTCCCAGCCGGGATGAGCATCATGTCAGGATCCGATGGGGTCGAGTCGTCGGTGACGAACCAGGTGTTTTCTCCGAAGGCGACATCGAAGAGGGTGCTGCTGGCGGGGACGCAAGTGGCCTGGTAGGTGGCGCCCGGCTGTCCGGTGGTGGAGTAGGCGGTGATGATGTCGTTGTCGGTGGGCATCCAGAGCTGGTTGTTGTTCCAGTCAAGGCCCATGCGCAGGACGTTGGGGATGCTGAACTGGCTGATCACGGCCCCGGTGGTGGAGAGCTGGTAGGTCTTCTGGAACCAGGGGTCGGTGAGCCAGAGGTTGGCGCCGTTCCAGGCGATGCCGCAGGGTTCGGAGCCGGGGGTAGCGAAGCTGCTCACTTCCTGGAGGGTGCTGGGGTTGACCTTGTGCACGCGATCCTGCCGGGCGTCGACGACCCAGAGGTAGCCGCCGCCGGCGGCGATGCTGCGTCCGTTCCAGCTCAGCTCCGTGGACTCCTGCAGGATGGCGAAGGTGGTGGGGTTGAGCTTGGCGATCTTGGTCAGGTCGCCGCCCCCGGGAGCCTGGTGGGTGACCCAGAGGACTCCGGCGTCGTAGCAGACGCCGAGGACCATGCGGCCGGACAGAGTGACCACGCGGCAATCGGGAGGTGGGATCGGGTCGGGGGTCACGGTGATCGTGACCTGGCTTGAGGCTTGGGCCGAGGCGGCGTCCCGTACCGTCAGAGTGGCGGTGTAGGTTCCCTCGCTCTGATAGGTGTTGGGCGGGCTTTGCAGGGTGCTGGTCTGGCCGTCGCCGAAGGTCCAGGTGTAGGTGTAGGGAGCGGTGCCGCCGGACGCCGTTCCGGTGAATGTCACCGGGAGTGGGGCCGTGCCCGAGGTGGGGTTGGCCGAGGCGGTGCAGGTCAGCGGCGGTGGCGGCGCACCGGTGGCGGTGACGAACCAGGTGTTTTCTCCGAAGGCGACATCGAAGAGGGTGCTGCTGGC
>CAYYQN010000037.1:8297-19533 GCA_964473865.1 uncultured bacterium
CGGTGACGAACCAGGTGTTTTCTCCGAAGGCGACATCGAAGAGGGTGCTGCTGGCGGGGACGCAAGTGGCCTGGTAGGTGGCGCCCGGCTGTCCGGTGGTGGAGTAGGCGGTGATGATGTCGTTGTCGGTGGGCATCCAGAGCTGGTTGTTGTTCCAGTCAAGGCCCATGCGCAGGACGTTGGGGATGCTGAACTGGCTGATCACGGCCCCGGTGGTGGAGAGCTGGTAGGTCTTCTGGAACCAGGGGTCGGTGAGCCAGAGGTTGGCGCCGTTCCAGGCGATGCCGCAGGGTTCGGAGCCGGGGGTAGCGAAGCTGCTCACTTCCTGGAGGGTGCTGGGGTTGACCTTGTGCACGCGATCCTGCCGGGCGTCGACGACCCAGAGGTAGCCGCCGCCGGCGGCGATGCTGCGTCCGTTCCAGCTCAGCTCCGTGGACTCCTGCAGGATGGCGAAGGTGGTGGGGTTGAGCTTGGCGATCTTGGTCAGGTCGCCGCCCCCGGGAGCCTGGTGGGTGACCCAGAGGACTCCGGCGTCGTAGCAGACGCCGAGGACCATGCGGCCGGACAGAGTGACCACGCGGCAATCGGGAGGTGGGATCGGGTCGGGGGTCACGGTGATCGTGACCTGGCTTGAGGCTTGGGCCGAGGCGGCGTCCCGTACCGTCAGAGTGGCGGTGTAGGTTCCCTCGCTCTGATAGGTGTTGGGCGGGCTTTGCAGGGTGCTGGTCTGGCCGTCGCCGAAGGTCCAGGTGTAGGTGTAGGGAGCGGTGCCGCCGGACGCCGTTCCGGTGAATGTCACCGGGAGTGGGGCCGTGCCCGAGGTGGGGTTGGCCGAGGCGGTGCAGGTCAGCGGCGGTGGCGGCGCCACGGATTTGTCCTTTCCACAGCCTGTGAGCACCATTGATGCTCCGATCAAGGTGACAGCCAGAAAACCGACATAAGAACAGGCCGATTGCATTCGGCTGCATACCACCGTGCCGCGGGCTCCAGGGACGAGCCTCTGGCGTCTAGTGTGGTTGCTCATTGCCGCCGCTTCGCTCGATGCAGGTCCGTGTTCCCGCGCATCTCTCTTCTGACACATTGCGTGGTTCCTCCCGCTATTCCTGCCGCAAGCGAGCGCCAACCTGCGCCGCCCGCTGCGCTGCGAAGCAAACAACGTGCCGTGGGCGCGATCCCATTCGCCAGCGTCCTCGAATCCCTTTCGGCGTGGTGTTCGTTGCTGCTCTGGCGTTGGTTTCCAGTCCCACCTGACGCCAACACGGGAGCAGGGTGGCTGGATCGCGGCGTCGATATGCCCTGCGATGGCTCTACGGCTTGCCAGCGTTGGGTGATCAGGCGCAACTCCACACTGTGTTCTGCCGTTTTCCTGTGCCGTTGAAGTTCCGTGGCCGGGGTCGCTCTCACGCCGAGCCGTTTTGGATGTCTCGTGTCCTGTGGAAACCGAAGCCGCGGTCAACCCGGACGCTGGGCCCGGCGGATCAGGTACATTCCGTGCCCTGCGCCTATGCGGCCGAGCCGGCAACGGCGTCTTGGTCGTTTGAACCTCTCCGGAATCCGGATGAGGGTTTCCGGATTCCAGACGCGGGTTCTGGAATCCAGACTCTCCACGACCCGCCGGGTTGTCGTGCTGGAGTGTCGGGCGCGGTTGACCCGCTCCCGATCGGCCGATAGAGTCGTTTCCCGGCGCACAAACGTGGGCGAGTCTTGTCTGCGCTGTCCGCCCGGTTGTCGCCCCAAGGAGGCCTTGCCCGATGCCGATGGGAACGGCTCTGTATCTTCCCGGCCTGCGCTGCCTTCGGGTGATCGGCGCCGCGGTATCGGCCGGCCTGAGCCGGCGCCCCTCCGGCATGACGCTGGAGCTCTTGCGCAGCCAGCTATCGCACGAAGTGGCGGCCAAGGTCGCCCGTCTGAGCGGACTCGTGGCGGAGTGGAGAACCGGCCGCTACGACCCGCGGGATCCCGCCGACGCGGCGCTGCTCATTGAAGACCTCGAGGCCATCGTGAAGGCGCACGCCGGGCTCGCCGCGGCGCGAATCGCGACCTTCTGGACGCTGCTGCGGGTGCAGCGGAGTCTGGACGGACTGCGGAGCGCGCTCGGTCCCACCCGCAAGGGCAAAGCGCTCTCCATCCACGACCTGGATCGGTTCACGCGGCGCCTGGAGCAGTTGCAGGCGCGAACGCGGCTGCTGGTGGATGACCTGTCGTCGCTGCACGGCGTCCGCCTGACCGCCGTAGTGAACGCCGCCACGGACGAGATCCGGCGGGAGATCGGCGGCGGCCTGGTCCAGGGATCGGTGTCGATTGTGCTCGACGAGACCGTGGGCGGCCCGCCGGTATGGATCCCGAGCGCGGAGATTCCCCACTGGCACGATCTTTTCAAGAACCTCATCCGAAACGCGGTGGAAGCCACCGAGGAGCAGCGGAGACGGAGCGACCTCTCCTCGGACGCGTTGCCGGCTGGCTCGCCCCGGGTGAGGGTTCGCATCACGGCCGACAGTATGCGGGCGGGCCAGCTGGTGGAAATCCAGGACGAGGGAGTCGGCATCGCCGAGGAGGATCTGGAGCGCATATGGCACCAGGGCGTAGGGCGACACGAGACCGGCCGGGGACAAGGCCTGACCGAGAGCAAGCGGGAGTTCCTCCGCGCGCACGGGACGTACGAGATCCGGAGTCTTCCCGGGGTGGGCACGACGGTGCGGATCGAGGTGCCCCTTCGCCCCATCGACGCGGTGGTGCCGGCGCCGTGGCGTCTGCGCGTGCTGGTTGTCCCGGGGGTGGCTGCTCTCGTCCTGGCGCTTTTCCTCGCGTTCTTCCCGCGGGCCCGCCTCCATCGCGTCCAGGTCGAGGGGGCTTCGTGTGTCGCCGGCCTCGCCCTCAGCGGCGAGAAGATCTGGGAGACGGACTTGGGTGACGTGATCGTCCGCAACTACCTCTACGGAGCGAAGGTCGATTCCCTGGCGGTGAGCCTGCGCAACCCGGTGGGGATCTTCACCGACGGCCCGTGTCCGCTGCCCCTTCGCGATCGCCAGGGCAGGATCACGCGCCTCGCCGTCGCCACCCAGCCCTCTGACGGTCCGGGATCCCTCTGGTTTCTGGACCCGCGGGGAAGGGTGATCCGCCGGATCGTGCTGGCCTGGCAGGCGCCGACGCAGGAGAACCTGGGCAAACTGATGGGCATGTGGCTCACCGGCGTCGCCTGGGAGGGGCGGTCGGACGGCGCGCTGGCCCTGCAGATCCGGGACAGCAACAACTCGCCGTCCTCGGTCCGGTTCCTGACCTGGAGCGGAGAGACCCTGGGCGAGTACTACCACTGGGGACAGCTCCACTACCGGGCGGCCGGTGACTTCGACCGCGACGGTCGCACCGAAGTCCTGCTCTGCGGCATCAACAACTACGCCGGGGGAGACACCACCATCTTCCCCCGTGATCCCGGCGTCT
Source organism: uncultured bacterium (assembly GCA_964473865.1). Lineage (GTDB taxonomy): Bacteria > Eisenbacteria > RBG-16-71-46 > CAIMUX01 > CAIMUX01 > CAIMUX01. The sequence goes on from CAYYQN010000037.1 coordinate 11,736, forward strand.
ACATCGACTGCATCGTGCTCCTGGAGGTTCCGGATGTAAGTGGGCAATCCTATCCCTACCGGCATTGGCCCGGGATGCCGGCGGCCGATGAGGAGGGCTATCTGCTGATTCCCCCCCTTCGGGAGGGGGTTCGGCCCCAGATCTACATTCTCGAGATCGTGTCCGGGACGACGGACGGCGATTCGGTGATCGAGGCGCGCCTGCTCGACGGCCGGATCTATCGGCTCGACGGACGGCTTCGTCCGCTCTCGTGCCGGACCGGCGACTTCAGCCCCGCCAGCCGGGCGGACGCCTCCGCCCCCATCGGGCCCCTGGTCTACATTCACCGCGGCCAGCGGAGCGAACTCCGCGTGCCGATCGAGGTCACGCCATGAACGCGGAATCGCGCCCCCGCGTCCTGATCATCGACGATCGCGAGGATCTGCTGCGCTTCTGCACCCGATCGCTCGGGACTTCCTGCGAGTTTGCGCGCGTCTCTTCCGCCCGGGAAGCGGAGGCGTTTCTGGCCGCTCCTCCGGGGGCCGAGGCGATCCTGTTGGATCGCGACTTCTCGCGAGCCGATCCGGCGACGCTGGTGGGGCCGGTCGAAGACGTGCGCAACGAGGGTCTCCACATACTTCGCTGGCTGCGCACCGCCTATCCGCAGATTCCGGTGCTGATGGTGACCGGCCACCGCGATCAGCACACCGCCATGGAGGCGACCGATCTGGGGGCCGACTTCCTCGCCTGGCAGGATCTGGTCGAGCAACCGCACATCCTGAAGGCGCGCCTGGAACGAACGCTCGAGCTCCAGGGAGGCCGGCCGGAGGGGATCCTCCTGCGGTTTCGGGAGATGGGAATGGCCGCGGAATCCGCGTCGTTCTGCCGGACGCTGGTGACGCTGCACCAGGCCAGCGCGGGCAGCGCCCCGATCCTGTTGCTGGGGGAGACCGGCACCGGGAAGGACACCCTGGCCTTCGCCGTGCACACCCTGAGCCGCGACAGCAGCCGGCCCTATGTCAGCGTGAACGTGGCGGCGCTCAATCCCAACCTGATCGAGAGCGAACTCTTCGGTCACGCCAAGGGCGCGTACACGGGGGCGGGCCGCGGGGGCGTCGGCAAGCTCCGCTACGCCGACAGCGGAACTCTCTTCCTGAACGAGGTGGCCGAGCTGCCGGTGGACCTGCAGGCCAAGCTTCTCACCGTGCTGGAACGAAACGAGGTCGTGCCGGTGGGCGAAGTCAACAGCTACCCGGCGCGGTTCCGACTGATCTGCGCCACGTCGCGGGACATCGGCCGGCTCGTGTCCGAAGGGCGCTTCCGGCGCGATCTCTACCATCGCATCGCCTGGCACACGATCACCATCCCGCCGCTGCGGGAGCGACGGGAGGACATCCCCGCCCTGGTCCGCACGTTTCTCCGCGAATCCGGCCAGGGGCGCGAGGGGGATGTCCTCGGGATCGCCCGGGAGGCGTTGGAGCATCTCTGCGGACTCCCCTGGGAGGGCAACGTGCGCGAGTTGCGCGCCACGCTGGAGGCGGCCTCGGCCACCGCGCGCGCCGTGATCACGCTGCAGGACGTCCGCGAGGTCGTGCGCCGGTCGAGCGCGCTGCCGCCGCCGGGTCCGCTGCGGGTCGACTCCCCGGAGGCGGGAGCGGGACCGCGGGGAGTGCCGGGCGCGGCGGCGTGGGCGCCCGATCTCGCCGGCGGCCCGGATGCCGCCGTGTTCGGCGAGCTCACCTATCGGGACGTCACCGAGCGGTACTACCGCTACCTGCTGCGCGTCTGCGGGGGGCGTCTCTCGGAAGTCGCGCGGCGCGCCGGCATCGCCAAGGCGACGGCGTACGAGTGGAAGAACCGCTTCGATCCCTCTTCGGCGCAGGCCGACAACGGGGAGGAGGAGTAGCGCCGCGCGGCGAGGATCCGGCTGATCCGGGGCCGTCTCGTGGGGGCGATGGTAGGGTGATGCCGTTCGGGGGGCGCGGGATCCATGCCGCGCTGTCACTCCAGCACGTCGTAGTGGTCGCGAGTGATCTCAGCCTTCACTTTGCCGGTGTGCTCGATGCCCGCCGGCTCAAAGAGGATGAGCCGGACATGTCCCTCGGGCACGACGCGGTGCTCGAGGCCGCGTGGCACCACGGTGAACTCACCGGCCCGCACCCGTACCGCCTGGTCCCGGAGATGGACCGCCAACACGCCGTCCACCACCCAGAACAACTCATCCTCGTCATCGTGGGTGTGCCACGGGACCTTGTCCCCTTCCAGGTGCACGAGCTTGACATGTTGTCCGTTCAACTCCGCCACGATCTTGGGGGAGAAAGTGTCGCGGAACTTGCCGAAACACGCCTCGAGGTTCACGACTCGCATCGGGTACTCCTTCGGTTGTGGATTGCGGACCGCGAGACGCCGCGAGGCACCGCGGAGTGCCGCGGGGCGCGGCGGGACCCCTATGAGGATCGTAGGCGCGGGAGGGGAAGGTCGCAACGGATCCGGCATGAAGCCGAGGTCGGCCCGGGGGATCCGGCGTCCGGTGAAGCTCGTCGCCATGACGCCCGGGGTATGAGCCGCTTTGGGTGGGTGTGGGATACCTGCAGGCGTTGGGGGTCTGAAGCGGGCCGGATTCGGTGCTATACTGAGGGTGGAGAGTCTTCCACGCTTGCCCGCCCACGGGGGAGGATGCCGCCATGAAGAAGAACCTCGCCTTTGTCCCCATCCTGGCTCTGTGCCTGCTGGCCGTGCTCCAATGCGGGGACGACGACAAGACCACCAACACGCCGTCCGGGCCCATCAGCTTCCTGCGGGCCGACCACCACGCCTGCGTCAACGGCGGCGACGGCAAGGCCGCGGATTCTTCGGCCTGCGCCTACTTGAAGGACTCCTCGTGGGATGGATCGCAACTGAAGCTCACGATCCATTTCACCGGCAACTGCTGTGCTGACTTCGTCGACGACGTCACCGTCACGGATCGCCTGGTCGAGATCTCGCTCGTGGACACTGCCGAACCGTGCCGCTGCATCTGTCCCTACGAGGACGACTTCGTGTTCGCCTGCCCCGCGCCGGGAGACCTGCGGGTGAAGTTCCAGCTGACCGACGAAGCCTGCGCGTTCGACACGACGATCACTGTGCGGCGCTGAGGGAACCTGCGCGGTCACCGGCCGGCCGCCCCGCCGGCTCACCCCGTCGGACCTCGCGGCGACTCGGATTCTGGGCCGGCCTGCCGCGCCGGCTCGTCCCGCCGGTCCGCCGCCCCGACGCGCGGCGCTGCGGCCCCTCGCCGCCGGCCGACCGACGCTCCGCACGCGTTTCCTCGGGTCTCTCAGCCCGCTACTCCGGGCGCGCCCGACCCGAATCGTCCAGGCGTTCCAGAGCCTGGCGTAGCTGGTCCGCGGCATCGGAGCGAAATCCCGTCAGACGCAGCACGACGATGCCTTCCCGGTCGGCGAGCAGGAGAACCGGAAGCTCGGTATCGGCGGCGATCCCGAAGAGCGGGTCGAGCTCATTCGGTGTGATCGGCCGGACCGCGGCGCTCTGGGGGAACTCCGGAATCGGCAGGTCGGGTGAAGGCGCCGCGTTCATCCCTTCCGATCGAAGCGGAAGGACGACGATTCGGATTCCGCGTGCGCGGAGGGCCGGCAGCGCGCCGAGCAGCGCCGAGGCGGTGCGGATCGAGGGCTCCGCTTCGGGCTTGAACGCGAAGACGAGAGTCGGTTGCCCTCCGGATGTTTCCCGCAGCGCTACCGGGAGTTCCGTCCATCCCGCCGAGCCCGCGGATCGGCCGAGGTCCAGTTCCACGGCGATCGACTCCCCGGCGGAGAGCGCAAAGGGAACCGCCCGGATTCGGGGAGAGCCGTCGGACTGCCTCAAGCCTCCGATGAGCCACCACGGTCCGGGCTCCAGGTCCATCTCGAGGGTGCCGGCCTCGATCGGGTAGTCGACGCTCAAGGGAGCGAAACGGCCCTCCGTGAAACGGGCGAGGCGGAAGTGGCGCCACGGCTCCGCTTCGGTCATGACCCGCGCGCCGTCACGAATGACCGCGCGCAGGTGTCCCGGGGTGCCGGTCGCCGCGGCGACATCGCCCTCGCGCCGATCCCACGACGCCGGATCGAAGGGATCGCAGGGAACCCAGCGGTCGTCCCACCAGGCTTCCACCCAACGGGACTCTGCCTCGACGCGCGCGGGAATGCCATTGCGCCGGAAGAGCCCGACCAGGGCGACGCGCGCGGCCGTGGGGGTGGCCCAACCCGAGGACCACGACTCCGACGGGCGCGCCACGTGACCCAGCCGCCCGGGTTCTTCGCGGCGTACGCGGGCCGCAAACGCCGCCAGGATGTCTGACGGTTCCCGGAGCCGGCCGCCTCTGTCTCGGAGCGAAGGTAGGGTGGTCCAGAGTCCCGGATCGAACGGCTGATTGTCGATCCGCGGCGAGAGAACGAATGGGTTCCAGATCGAGTCGGCCAGGGCCGCGCCGCGCGGGCCCCATTCCGACCGCGGCCGGGCCACCCGGAGGGCCGTCCGTCCTCGACCGAAGCGGGCGTCTGCGGTCGCTCGCAGGGAGCGGAGGCGTCGCGACTCGCGCACGATCTCGGCTACCGCCGCGGGCTCGGCCTCGAGGAAGTCCTTGTCGTCCATCTCGAGGACCAGGGCCCGGGCCTCGGCCGCCTCGCGCGGAGAGGTGGACAGGAGGAACGACAGCCAGGTCGCGGCCCGGGGAGGCACCTGGTTCACGTGCTCGAGCACCGCATCGGCGCCGCGTTGATCGCGTGCGCGCCAGGCGGAGGCGAGAGCGACGCGGCGCAGGGAATCGGCCCGCATCGATGCGGCCCGCTCGTCTGCGGCTCGGCGCTGCTCGGCCTCCCGTCGTTCCGCCTCCCGCGGGTCGGCCTGGATCCGGCCGGCCTGCGGTTGCGCTGCGGACCGCGCTTCGCCCGGAGCCCCGTCATCCGGCTTCGCCTCGCCCGCCCCTGACGCAGCCTCGGGCTCGACCGGTTCCTCGACGGCGCGCGCGGGCGCGGCCGGCGGCTCGGGAATCCGCAGCGAGAACGGCTGCGCGAAGAGCGACTGCAGCGACTCCACCCCGGCGCGGGGGTCGAGCGAGATGGTCGTGACCTCGCCGGGTCCGACCGTGAGAAAGGCGCCGGCGGGGCGACCGTCGACCGCGGCCGAGACGAAGTAGTCCTGCGGTCCGAGCGAGATGGTGTCGCCGGCCGGGAAGATCCCGAGCGGCACCAGCGATCCGGAATTGAAGACATGGATGGCGACGGGAATCTTCGCCCGGTGCAAGACGGTGGTGTCGGGCGGGGCGGTGTTGAGACTGCCGGCGCCTTCCGCCGGCGGGGCCCCGCGGTCCGCAGCGGGGTGGGCGAGGGCTGCGGCCGGAGCCAGATCGGCCCAGCGAACGGCGGCCCGCCCGGCGGTGGTGTAGACGCCGGTCGAGTTGACGAGAGTCACGCCGCGCCCGCGCGCGTAGACCTCGACGGCGGACTCCCGCAGGCCGGGGATCTCTTCGCCATAGGCGACGCTCAAGACCAGGCCCGCGCGTCGCGCCGGCCCGCTGAACCAGGCGCGATCCAACTCCTCTTCCGGTTCGCAGGCGCCGAGGTAGTGCCATCGGTCGCCGGCCCAGGCCTCGACCCAGGCGTGGTTGTCGTCGGACGCGGTCCACCATGGCGTGTAGCACGGCCGCGCCGGGATGCCGACGCTCCGCGCCGCGCAGACAAAGAAGATCATCTCCTCCTCGCAGCGGCCGAGGCCCCGGGCCATGGTGGCGGACGGCGCCTGATCCCGGGCCGAGCTGGGCTGGAACGTCGCCCATTCGCGGCAGAAGCGGTTCGTCTCCAGGATCGCCGCCGGCAGGGAGAGATCCTGCACGCGAGGCCAGAGCAGATCGTGCAGTCGCGCCCGCCACGGCTCCACCGGCTCCTGAGCCACGCGGTGGGGGAGCACGAAGCGGAGGAACGTCTCGTCGTCGATCCGGCTGCCCCACGGGACCGCCGCCCGGGTATCGAGCGCCAGCCGGATGTCGGCGATGACCTGATCAGCGCGCCAGGCCGCGAGATCGGATGTCGGCAGCCACGCGAAGAGGAAGTCGAACGCCTCGGCGGCAGCCGTCGTGCAGGTGTCGCGCCACGCGGCCAGCGGCCGGGCATCGACGTGACGATCGAGCCGCGCGCGCGCGCGGGACGCAAGACTCTCCTCGGCAGTCAGTTCGCTGCCGGCGTGTGCGGCGGGGGCGGAGGCAGCGATGACGAACGCCACGAAGAGCCACGGGGACAGGGGCAAGCGCGACCGCTTCGGTCGCGATCGTCGCCACGACGGTGACGACAGCGACTGCGTCCACGGTGGTTGCCGGCACGACGATGCCGACAGTGACCGCATCCACGGCGATCGCCGGTATTGCGGCCACGAAAGCGAGCCCTCACCCGACCGATCGCTGCTCCGGGTCGACTCAGTCCGGCCTTCGGATCGCGCGGGAGACCTCATATCTTCTCCTCCAGCCGGCGCAGGATCGTCCGGGCGAATCCGGTGAGCGAGGGGTCGCGCGCGCCCATGACCAGGACCAGATCTCCGGGCCGCGCATCGGCCACGATCGGCCCGACCAGTTCCTCGCGCGTCTGGCGAAAGACTGCGGGCACGCCGTGCGCGCATACTCCCTCGGCGATGTCCGCGGAGGAGATGTCCCGGGATGCGGTGCCCCCGGCGTAGAAGATCTCGGGCAGATAGAGCCGGTCGGTTGCGGTGAGGCCGCGCGCGAACGCCTGGATCAGTCCGTCGCGGAGAAACCGCGTGGGGCCGAAGCCGTGCGGCTGGAAGAAGGCGAGGATGTGCCCGCGGCGCGGGTCGGTTCGCAGGCGGGCGGTGGCGATTGCGGCGGCGATCTTCTCCGGGTTGTGGGCGAAGTCGTCGATCACGTCCACTTCCCGGGCGGCCCCCAAGAAGCGGAAGCGCCGCGCCACGCCGCGGAAACCGGCGAGGGCGCGGGCGGCGTCGGGCAGCCGCACACCGCAGACGCGGGCCGCCGCGACGGCCGCCGCGGCGTTGGCGACATTGTGGCGGCCGGGAATCGGGAGACGCGCCTCCACCGTCCGGCACTCCGGGTCGTCCACGGCGTGCCGCGCCCGCAGGGTGAATCGCGATCCTTCCGCGTCGAGAGAGAGCTTCGTGGCCCGCAGGTCGCACCGCTCCGAGAACCCGAAGCGGATCGCCCCGTCGGCCAGATCGTCGAGGTTCTCATCCTCGCCGATCACGAACGGACCCTCGGTGCGGGCCCGGAACGCGCGGAAGATCTCCGCCAGTTCCGTGGGCTCCTTGTGATCCCGCTGCAGGTTCAGCACCACCCCCGCCCACGGCTCGTAGCGGACGAGGCTTCCGTCGCTCTCGTCCGCCTCGATGACCAGGAACCCGCCGGTTCCGGCCCAGGCATTGCCCGGCAGGCCGCTCTCCCGCAGGCCATCGAGATCGGCGCCGGTGATCACGGAAGGCTCCAGTCCGGCGGCAGCCAGGATCTCGAAGATCATCGCCGTGACCGTCGACTTCCCGCTGGTGCCCGTGACCGCCACCGTGCGGTGGTCCCGGACGAAGCGGGCCAGCAGCTCGGAGCGGTGCCACACCGGGATCCCCCGGGCGCGCGCCGCGCAGACATCGGGAACGGTCTCCTCCACCGCGGTGGAGACGATCACGGCATCGCACTCGCCGGCCGGACCGGTCAGGCCGCTGCCGTCCTGCGGCGTGATGACGATGCCGCACGCCTGCAGGCGGGATCGCAGATCGGCAAGATCACGGGTGTCCTCGGGGGGAAGGACGCGAGCGGGCTCGATCCCCC
>CAYYQN010000037.1:19633-48129 GCA_964473865.1 uncultured bacterium
TCGGCAAGATCACGGGTGTCCTCGGGGGGAAGGACGCGAGCGGGCTCGATCCCCCCGTTCCCGGCGGACGCGGAAACGCGGTCCGGGTGGTCGAAGAACCGATCGCTCCCCGTTGCCGTCCCGCCGCGCAGCGCGTGGAACTGCGCCAAGGCGCTCATCCCGCTCCCCGCCACGCCCGCGAAGTGGTACCACGGGCGAGAGTGAGGCCTGTCGATCGATGCGGGCAATTCCAAGTCGCACCTCCTGGTCCGGCCGGTCTCTCGCCGGCTCACTCGTCCGCTTCGAGCCGCCCCGCCGCCGCGTAGGCCAGGAGCAGGTCCACGGCGCGGCCGTAGGACGCCACGCCACCGCGCTGCGCGTTGGCCCGCAGGTAGGCGTCATTGACCCGATCCATCGCCTGGAATGCCGGCCCCTCGTGCCGGGCCCAGAACTCGCGAATCCGGGACCGGTCCGCGCGAGGCCCGGCGTCGAGAACCCCGGGGCCGATCGCGCGGGCGGAGTCCGGCGCGAACCGGGCGAGCGCGTTCCAGGCCAGTCCGAACGCCCCGAGCGACCCCGAGTAGCGCGCGGCGGCCAGTCCGCTCTCCCGGCAGGCAAGGTAGGCCATGAAGTTCGCCTCGTCCTCCGGCGCGATCCCGCGCTGATGGGCCATCTCGTGCGCGGCGACGAACGGCACGAGCGCGTGCGGCAGCGCGGCGTTCACGGTGGCCTCGGCGGTGATCGGAAAGTAGAAGCCGCTGATTCCGAGCCGGGTCAGAACCCACCCCAGCGGTCGCGGATGCTTGGGCGGCGGCAGCGGTCGCGACTGGAATGCCGGGATCAGCCACACGTACCCGGCGGTGAGCCGATCGGCAACGACGCGGCGATCGATCCGCAGCGTCACGGGGCTCCGGCTTCCGGCGGCCTCCACGCCGAGACCCGCCGGAGCGGAGTCGGGTGCGGCGGTAGCCGACGATTCGTATTGCCTCGCTTCGATGGCGAGGCGATAGCTCGCGTTCACCTCGTGCGCCAGCGTGCGGACGAGGGGGGCGAGGTTCGCGGGTTCGGCGGCGACTTCCCGGAGCTTGAGGCGTCGGGCCAGGGACGGGCGGGCGTAGTTGAGGCCCCATGCGATCTGGAAGACCCAGACGATGACGGCGAGAAGCGCGATGGTGCGGTGCGGGGGCCCGAATCCGGCCGTCCAGGAGCGGCGTCGGATCGCCCGGCGGATCGCCCGGATCAGGCCTCCCGCCAGGCCCACGACCAGCAGGAACGCGATGAGCTGGACCAGACTGACGGACCAGGCGTGGGCCGGGATGCCGATGAAAGGCGCGATCCGGGGATAGAGCCACCGGCCGTAGAGCGTCTCGACCACCTGCGGCAGGAGCGCGGCCAGACGCAGGACGAAAACCCCGCCGGCCAGCCAGGCGAGGGCGATCAGGCACCGGCGCAGCTCCGTCCGGACCCGACCCGACGCGCGGGAGGCCGAGCGGGGGGAGCCGCTCATGTTCGATCCCCGCCGGTCAGCGTGGCCGATACTCCTTCATTGCCTTGGGAATGAGCCGTTCGAGCTGCGCCACCCGGTTTTCCGGCGACGGGTGCGTGCTGAGGAACTCCGGCGGGCGGGCGCCGGAGCTCGCGGCCGCCATCCGCTCCCAGAAACGGGGTGCTTCGTGCGGGTCATAGCCCGCGCGCGCCATGTAGACCAGGCCGATGTGATCGGCCTCCGACTCCTGGGAACGATTGAACGGGAGCAGAATGCCGATCTGCGCGCCGGCGCCGAAGGCGGCGAGAAACAGATTGCGCGTCTGCTCGCTCTTCCCGCTGAGCAGCTCAGCCAGGCCCACGGATCCGAGCTGCAGCGCCAGCTCGTCGGTCATCCGCTCCGAACCATGCTTGGCGATGGCATGAGCGATTTCGTGCGCGACCACGACCGCCAGGCCGGCGTCGCTCTGGGTGACCGGGAGGATCCCGGTATAGACCGCGACCTTTCCGCCCGGCAGGCAGAACGCGTTGACCGTCTCGGCGTCATCGATGAGGTTGAACTCCCAGGGAAGGCCGGGCGAGTCGGAGACCTCGGCGATCCGCCGCCCGACTTCCACCACCCGGTTGTAATCGGCCCCGCTGGTGATGAGCTTCGACTGCGCCAGCACCTGCCGATACGAGTCGGCGCCGAGCGCCTCGGCCTGGCTGTCCGGAATGATGTTGAACGAGCGCCTCCCGGTCACCGGAATCGTGGCGCAGGCGATGGCGAGGGCCCCGAGAAGCGTGAAGGCGATCGCTCCGTGCCAGCCGTTGAGGGATCGCGCGGAACGCCGGATCTTCAGGAAACCAGTCATGGAACCGTGCTCCTTTCGCCCGGATCGGCCACTTGTCCCGACCACCGCCGTACCTCCGGATGGTACAGTCACCCCGGATCATAGCCGAATCGGGCGAGGCTCGTCTCGGATCCCGTGCCCGGCGCCTCGGTCAAGGCACCGCCGAGCGCCGGGACGCGTGGGTGGAGCCGCGGGGAGTCGGCCGATTCCCGGGAAGCCTGGGGAATCGCCGAGATAGCGAAAGGAAGGAAGAGAGGCAGCCATGATTCGTTCCTTGCGCGCCGAGTGTCGCAATCCGAGGGCTGGGTGGGCGTTTCCGCACGCTGCCGGAAGGTCCGTCCTCCTTCCGTTGGCCGGCTTGCTGCTGCTTGCCGCACTGGGGTTGTCGAACCTGCCGACGCGATCCTTCGCGAGTTCGGACGCTATCGTGCCCCCCGCCGCGCCCGACTCCGGCGCGGCCCCTTCGCGGTCGCCGGAGCCGGGTCGGACCGCCGCCCCGGTGCTCCTCGGGGAAGCGACGGACTGGATCGCCGCACCGGGCGGAGCGGCCGGCCTGGCGCCCGCGCTCCTGCCGTCCGCGTCGCCCGGCGGCACCCCGGCCCTTCCGGCTCTCTCTCCCCCCATGGCCCGGCGGATCCCGCACGCCGACACCCTTCACGGCGAGGTGCGTCTCGACGACTGGCACTGGTTGCGCGAGAAGGAGGACCCGGAGGTCATCTCCTATCTGCACGCCGAGAACGCCTACACCCAGGCGATGCTCCAGCACACCCAGCCGCTGCGGGAGAAGCTCTATGCGGAGATGGTGGCGCGGATCCAGGAGACCGACGTCGAGGTGCCCTACCGGATGGACGGCTGGCTCTACTACACCCGGACGGAGAAGGACCGGCAGTACCCCTTCTACTGCCGCCGCCTCGGCTCGATGTCCGCCGCGGAGCATCTCCTGCTCGACCTGAACGTCCTGGCGGAGGGGAAGGAGTTCATGGAGATCGGGGCCTTCGCCGTCAGCGACGACGGCAATCGCCTGGCGTTCTCCACGGATGAGACCGGCTACCGGCAGTACCGGCTCTGGGTGAAGGACCTGCGAACCGATGAGGTGTCCGGGGTCGTGGCCGAGAAGGTCGGTTCGGTCGCCTGGGCCGCCGACAACCGAACCCTCTTCTACACTGTTGAGGACGAGGCGAAGCGCCAGTACCGGCTCTTCCGGCACGAGCCGGGCACCAGCGAACACACGCTCATCTACGAGGAGCCGGATTCGGCGCTCAGCGTGCACGTGCGCCGCTCCCGCAGTCGGGACTATCTGTTCCTCATTCTCGGCAGCCTGACCACGACCGAGTGGCGATGCCTGCCGGCCGGCGAGCCGCGCGGCGAGTGGAAGATGATCGAGCCCCGCCGCCGCGACATCGAGTACTCGGTCGAAGCGCAGGGCGACACCTTCTGGATCACCGTCAACGACACCGGCCGCAACTTCCGGCTCGTCTCGGCGCCGGCGGCCTCGCCGGGCCGGGAGCAGTGGCGGGAGCTCATCGCGGCGCGGCCCGAAGTGATGATCGAGGGCATCGACGCCTTCGCGCGCTGGCTGGTGCGCTACGAGCGCGAGAACGGACTCCAGCGGATCGTGGTGCGCCGGCTCACCGACGGAAGGGAGCACACGGTCTCATTCCCCGAGCCGACCTATTCGGTGTGGCCCGGCCGCAACGCCGTCTACGATACCGACACCCTGCGCTACGAGTACACCTCGATGGTGACCCCGCGCTCGACCTACGACTACGACATGGCGGGGCAGGTTTCCCTGCTGCGCAAGCAGCAGCCGGTGCTGGGCGGCTTCGATCGGGAGGACTACGCCTCGGAACGGATCTACGCCCCCGCCGCCGACGGCGTGAAAGTGCCGGTATCGCTCGTCTATCGGAAAGGCATGAAGCGCGACGGCTCGACTCCGCTGGTGCTCGACGGCTACGGCGCCTACGGGTGGCCGAACGACCCGTTCTTCTCGTCCAACCGGCTCAGCCTCCTCGACCGGGGTGTCACCTACGCGATCGCCCATGTCCGCGGCGGCGGCGAGATGGGGAAGCCCTGGCACGATGCCGGGCGGATGCTCAACAAGATGAACACCTTCACCGACTATATCGCGGTGTGTGAACACCTGGCGGCGGAGAAGTACACCTCCGCCGACCGGCTCGTGGTGATCGGAGGCAGCGCCGGCGGGCTTCTCATGGGCGTGGTGCTGAATCTCAGGCCCGACCTGTACAAGGCGATGGTGGCCGAAGTCCCGTTCGTCGATCTCATCAACACCATGTCCGACCCGACGCTTCCCTTGACTGTCGGCGAATTCGAAGAGTGGGGCAATCCGTCCGACCCCGCCCAGTATCGGTACATGCGGAGCTACTCCCCCTACGACAACGTGAAGAATGGGGCGTACCCGGCGATCCTGGTCCGCACCTCGCTCAACGACAGCCAGGTCGGCTACTGGGAGCCGGCCAAGTGGGTGGCCAGGCTTCGCACGTTGAAGACCAATCCCGAGACGCCGCTCCTGCTGGAGATCAACATGGGTGCGGGACATGGCGGCGCTTCCGGACGCTACGACTACTTGAAGGAGATGGCGCTGAACTTCGCGTTCACGCTCGACCAGGTTGGAATCCGGGAGTAGCTGCCCGAAGAGAAAAACAGGCGTGGCGTCTGAGCTCTTCGGCCGGTTCGACCATGCCGTTCCGGGTCGCGCCGCCTGGTCGCCCGCCAGGCGCGGGGCCGCCCCCCGGTTCCGGCCGGTTCCACCGCTCTCGGCCGCGCTTCCCTACGGGGAGCGATGTGGAACTCCCGGGGGGCGACACGATGCCGTCGCCAGGACCTGAGATCACGCCGGTCCGTCACGCCGGTCCGTCGCACCGGTCCGTCGCGCGCTTGTTGTCCGTGCTTTTGGTTTGACGATCGCAGCCTTCGACCGCAAAGTAGTCCCGGTGGCCTTGACCCTGACTTGCATGTGAGGTGAGCCATGATCCACGGGCGTCGTCCGTGCGCACGGAGCCTCCGGGCGCTGGGTTGTCTGGGGGGCCTTGTTCTCGCGGGCTTCATCGGGTGCGGGGATGACGGTGGGTCCCCACCGGTTCCCGAGGACACCTTCCATCCGACGGCCAACACGGAGATCGGCGGGATCATGGAGACTGGTTCCGTGCTCATTCCGGCGGGCGTCACCGTCACGGTGACCGACGACCTCGAGTTGCGCGCCGGCGGCACGGTGGAGATCGCCGGCACCTTGGCCGCCGGTTGCTCCGCGATCACGATTCGAAGCGGCGGGCGGATGACCGTCACCGGCTCGATTCGTAACGACTGCGGCCCCGACTCGTCCGCGCCAGCGGTCCGCCTGATCGGGAACGGAGAAATGGAGTTCGACGGCGCTTCGATCCTGAGCGCGGGCGACCTGGAGATCCTGAACGACTCCACCCTGACCGATGAGGATTTCCCCGACACCGCCCAAGGATGGCCTCCGGGGGTGCCAACCCGAAGGAGTTCCTCGGGGCAGAGCGGAAGCGGAGACGCTCTTTCCGCAGCCGTAGGCCCGGGCGGGAAGCCGGCGTGTCCGGGAGCGCATGCCACGCGGGTCGTGCCCGCCGGGTGGGGCGGAACTCCCAAGGCCGGTGGGGACGTCCATGTCCAGAACACCACCTTCGCGCCGACACCGCCCAACGCCCGTGCGGGCCGGGACGGCGTCAACGGACGCAGCGGCGCCCACGGGGCCACGTACACGCTCATGTGCCGGGGCAACCTTCTCCTGGATGGCGGGGTCACCGTGCAGGGACAGCACGGCGGCGCCGGCGGACGGGGTGAGCATTCCGCCGCGGATGGGGCGCAAGCGGGCGGCGGCAACGGAGGCGACGGCGGGTTGCTGCGCGTGCGGGCCACCGGACAGATCGTCTGCCAGGGCGGGAACACGCTACGCGGAGGTGACGGAGGTTCGGGAGGGAGCGCGGCGGCGGTGGGGAACGGTCCGGGCGGGAGCGCCACGGCGGACGCGGGGAGTGGAGGCGACGCCGGACTGGTCGACGTGCGCGCCGGGGGAGCGATCGTCCTGAACGGAGCTACCTTGACTCTCGTCGTCGGCCGGGGTGGCGACGGCGGAGCGGCCGGGGCGATTGGTACGACTGGAAACGCCGGGCAGCGCGGCGGGGCCGCCAGCGCCCGCGGGGGCAACGGAGGCTCGTCTCCCGACAAGCGTCTGGTGGCCGCGAACGTGAACCCGATCGGAGCGGTGGTTGTCACGGGCGGCGTGGCGGGTGATGGTGGCCAGGCGGACGCGTGGTCCGGCGACGGCGGCGACGGCGATGCCACCCATCCTGACGGCGGTCATGGCGGGGCGATTGAGGCGGTCGGCGGAGACGGGGGTCGGTCCGAGACGCGTGATCAATACAACGCGCGGGTTGGGCAGGCCGGGGACGGTGGCGGCATCAGCGTCACGGGCGGAAACGGTGGCGAAGGCTGGGATGACTGTGTGGCGGGGAACATCCGCGCGGGAGGCAAGGGGGGAGACGGGGCCAGCCCCAGTGGACGGGATGGCCGCGTGGCCGACGGCCTCGCCAGCGTCGGTGGCGCCACGCTTGAGTCGGTCGGGAACGCCGGCGGCGGCGGCGACGGATGGCCGGCCGGCGCCGCGGGCACGGCCGGCCACGATGCACTCGAAGTGCAGGGTGCCCGAAGGTCCGTCGACGAGGTCTTTGCCGCCGGGCAGCCCGGACGGGACTGCCCACCCCAGGGAGCTTGCTGCCGGCAGAACGGGCAGTGTGAGCTCAAGCCCGCCGCCGAGTGCGCCCAGCTCGGGCTGCGTTACCTCGGCTCCGGCACGGTTTGCGACCCGAATCCGTGCCCGCAGGACGGAGCCTGCTGCTCCGACGACGGTACCTGCGAGGTGAGCACAGCGGAGGCCTGCCACGGAGGCTCATTCCAGGGGGTCGGCACCAGCTGCGATCCCAACCCGTGCCCGCAGCCGACGGGCGCCTGCTGCCATGCCGCGGCTCCGTGTGCGGTGACGACCGAGGGCGCCTGTGAAGCCGCCGATGGCGTGTATGTGGGGGATGGCGTTTCCTGCGACCCCAACCCGTGCGGTCCCGCACTGGGTGCGTGCTGCACGGGCGACGGCACCACTTGCCACGTGCGCGACCGGGTTGACTGTGAGGAGGAGCTCGGCGGGGTCTACCTTGGCAACGGCATCGACTGCAGTCCGAATCCGTGTGAACCGTTCGTCTATGGCGCGTGCTGCCTTGCGGGCGGAGTGTGCGCGGTCCATCGGCTCGCCACGTGCGAGGATCTGCAGGGGGCGTATCAAGGGGACAGGACAGACTGCACGCCGAATCCGTGCGTTGAACCGCCCACGGGAGCCTGTTGCGCCACCGACGGGAGCTGCGTGGTGACCCCGCAGACCGGTTGCGACGGAGGCACCTGGAGAGGAGCGGGGACCGTCTGCCAGCCGAACCCCTGTCCGCCGCCGGAAGACCGGGGCGCGTGCTGTCTGGCCAGCGGATTCTGCCTCCTGGCCACCGAAGCGGAGTGTGCGGCGCAGGGCGGTGGCTTCCTCGGCTTGTCTACGGACTGTGATCCGAATCCGTGCAGCGCGCCGGTAAGCGGCGCCTGTTGCGATACCGCGGGCGGTTGCGCCGTCTCGACCCAGGCAGCGTGCGCGGAGGGAACGTGGCTCGGCTCCGGCACCGACTGTGATCCGAATCCGTGCAGCGCGCCGGTGAGCGGCGCCTGTTGCGCAGCCAGCGGGGACTGCTCGGTCGCCACCTCGGCCGGATGCACCGGCAGCTGGCAGGGCGCGGGGACGACCTGTGCGCCGAACCCATGCCCGCCGCCGTACACCGGGGGTTGGAGCGTCAGCATCCAGGTTCACAGCGATCCCCACGGACATCACCAGTACATCCGTCTTGACCTGGTCAGCCAGATCACGGCGGCGTTTGTGAACTACCTCCTGAACCTGACCGGCGTGGCTCCGTGGGTGAGCGTGCAAGGCCCGCCCGCTGCAGTGGGCCAGTCGTTCACTCTCACCGGGACTGGAACCGTGGCCGGAAGACCCGGCGTGGACTGCCGCTTCACCGGCACGATCCAGCAGCGGGTGGGTAAGCGCGGGTACGAGCTATCCGGGATCTACCGTATGGGTAACACCGCGCCGCCCTACCAGCTGCCCGACGGACCGATCGAGTACTCGGTGACGGGGGTGCGGGAGTAGTCAGTCGGTCGTGTCCGCGGCGCAGTTGTCCGCCTGGTCGCGCTTGGGCAGAGGTCTCGACGGCGGGCCCTGGCTGTTCCGCCATCTCCGCTGGAGTCCGATCCGGAACCGAGAAAGCCCCGCCACCGCGGTGGCCGGGGCTTTCCGATGTCGAACCGAGTCGCGGTGCGTCACAACGAGCCGCTCCGCGTCGGCTCAGAGGAATCTCCCCACCTTGGCCTGAACGGTGATGATCTCGATGCCGACGCGCTTGAGGACCAGCTTCCGCGTGTCCCCCGGATTGCCGCGAAGCGCGTCCACCACCGCGCCCATCGTGTTTCCGGTCGCTTCGAGGTCTCCCACCTTGAGGAGCACGTCGCCGACGTGCACCTCGCTGGCGGAAGGTTGTCCCTCCTTCTGGGTGATCCCAATGATCTTGTAGCTGCCGTCGGCCTGGGGCTGCAGGGTGATTCCGACCAGGTCCATCTCCGGCGGGCTCGGCTCGGCGCCCTTCTCGAACGAGACGCCGCCTCCCACGTAGTCGATCTCGACGCGGTAGGGCCGCAGCGCGTTGGGTCCCAGGAAACCGGCCACGGGACGGGCGGTCTTGCGCGAGTACCAGTCGATCAGACTGATGTGCGGAGGCGAGGCCGAGGGGAGTGCTACGAGGCCCACGCCGGCGAGCGATACGTCGCCCGCCCAGATCTCCGGCACCCGGAGCACCGGCCAGGTCGTCTCGCCTTCCCACCATCCCCAGATGTTCGCGCACCCGATGGCGCCATTGACGACCGGCCAGTCCGCGTGGCGCGAGATCAGACGGTCTACCACTTCCCGCTTCGTGAAGCTGTAGCTGGCTCCGTTGTCGATGGCGAAGCTCAGGGTGTCGCCATCCACGACCGTATCGATCTGGACGATTCCGGTCTGGGCATTCACGGAGGCGGGGACCCGGATTCCGCGCGCCGGGAGGTCGCCCGGCGGTGCGAGGGTGAGGCGCGATTGCGGGTAGTCGAAGATCACCCGGTAGTGCTTCAGGACCCCGGCCGGCAGGTTGCCGTCGGCGTGGGTGGAGCTGAAGAGCCAGGCGGGTGCGAACATCACCTGGGCCTTCACGCCCTCGAGGTTCAGCGGCATCCCGCCGAGGCGGAGGCTGGTCGGGGGGGTGATGTCGAGCGGCGCCCGGCGCGGACCGGTGCCGGGGATGCTGATTCCCAGCTCGCGGGCCAGCGGTTCGCTGATGAAGAAGTCGGGGTTGCCGGTGTCGACCCAGAGCCGCACGTCGCGGACCTTGCCGTCAGCCTTCTTGATCTGGGCCGTGACCAGCATGCGATTGTGATCGAGAGCAAACGGAACCGTGACCGACATCTGTGTCTTCTCCTGGGCCCCGGCGGGGCTGGGCGCCAGCGGCGCGGCCAGCAACGCCGGAAGGGGCGAGAGCGCGAGCAGCAGAGCGGGCGGCAGGAACCGCAGCCCGCCGCGGGACGGGCGCGGCCGCGAGCATGTCGCAGGCGACAGCGATCGGGTGGACCCAACGCCCAAGGGAGTTCCGGCGAGTCTGATCTTCATGGTGTCTCCGAGCATGGTTCTGCAACGCTTTGCCGATCCCGAGCCCAACCCGGGTCAGCGGCACCAGGATAGCACGCGCCGCCGGGCCTGCGGGCGCGGAACGCAACGGGCGCCCGACCCCGCCCCTCGCCCGGATTGACCGTCCGGGAACCGGCTGCTACCGTTTCAGGTTCGGGCGCGATGGCCCGGAGGAGGTCTGATGCATCGCAACTCGCAGCCCCCATGCCGCCTGAAGCCCCTGCCCGCGCCGGGCCCCCGCCTCGGGCCTTCCGGCTCTCTCGCGCGCCCCGGGGCGTCCGCGGTCCTCGGCGCGGCGGCGATGGTGGCGCTGACGCTCTCCTGCGCCACGATCGGCCACCGCTTTCCTCCCGAGAACGTGGTGCGAATCAAG
The DNA here is from genome assembly GCA_964473865.1 of uncultured bacterium. Lineage (GTDB taxonomy): Bacteria > Eisenbacteria > RBG-16-71-46 > CAIMUX01 > CAIMUX01 > CAIMUX01. Next base: position 30,075 of record CAYYQN010000037.1, read on the forward strand.
AGTGGAGAAACGACCAAGGCGCAGTTGATCGGGGACTTCGGGCTGCCGTACCGTCGCGGAATCGAGGACGGCGACTCGACCTGGACTTACGTCTACTACAAGTTCCGTCTGTTCGGAGAGAACCTGCGCACCCGTGATCTCTACGTCCGTTTCGATTCCGACGGGCGTGTGAAGTCGTATACCTACAACTCGAACCTGGACGACTGAAGACGCAGAGGAGCCGAGGATGACCGCCACGACCACCGAACGCGCCATCGAGCGGACGCTGACGATCGCCGCCAGCCGCAAGCAGGTGTTCCGGGCGCTGCTGGATCCGGGCACGCTCTCCCGGTGGCTGTTTGCCACGGTGAACCTGACCGCCGAGAGGGGGAGCAGCTACTCGTTCGAGTGGCGCGACTCGGCTGCCCCGGCCTCCGCGTCCGGGGAGATCCTCGATCTGGTGCCCGATCGAAAGCTCGTCCTCTCCTGGAACATGGAAGCTGATGGCGTCACCTCGGCCGCGAGCTTCGAGCTCGCGGACGCGCCGGCGCGGGAAGGGGAAAAGGGCGGCGCGACCGTCCTGACCTTCCGGCAGACCGGCCTGCCCGGAGAGCCGGAGTGGCTGCCGCGATTCCGCCAGGTCGGGCTGGAGTGGGACAAGGTCCTGCTCAATCTCCGGTTCCTGCTGGAAGAGCAAGGGGAGGGGAAACACCTCTTCTACTTCCGCACCAGCGTGCCGGTCGCGTCCTCGGTGCAGCGCGCCTATCGCGCCTGGTTGAGTCCGAGCGCGCTGGCCGCGTGGATGGCGAAGGACGCCTTCATCGTGCCGGAAGAAGGCGGCGAGCTCTCCGGCGTCACCCTCGACACCGGCCGTCCTCTGTCGGTCCGGTTCCATCGCCTCGAGGCCGACCGGCATCTGCGGATGAGCTGGAGCGAGGGGGGCGTGCGCGGCCTGCTCGGCGTCTCGTTCTGGCCGGACGAGGAGGGCGTGATGTTGACCCTCACGCTCCGCTCGTTCGCCTTGATGGAAGGAGAGCGGCCGATCATCCAGGCGCTCTGGAACCGCCGGTTCGAGCGCCTGGCGCAGTTCCTCCAGCGGCGGCCGATGGCCAAGCTGCCTTCCGGCGCCCGGAGTTTCACCGTTCGCGGCGAGGTCGAGGCGACGCCGGCCCGGGCCTGGGCCGCCCTCACCGATGCGGCCCTGCTGCGGCGCTGGTTCGTGGCCTGGAGCGATCTCGAGGCGCGCGCGGGGGCGGAGTACGTTCTGCTCTGGAACACCTCGGGTGAGCTGATCGGTCGCGTCCTGGAGGTTCAGTCCGGGGAGCGGCTCCGCCTGACCTGGGACATCGACACGCTCGGGGAGACCACCGTAGTGGACGTGCGGGTGATCCCGAACCCGAAACAGCCCGGGCTCTGCACTGTGGAGCTCACGCACTCGGGCTGGGGCGAAGGCCCCGCCTGGGACGAGGAGCGGCAATCGCACGAAAGCGGCTGGGCCGGGGTGATCGCGATGCTCGACTTCTACTTGCGGCAGGGTGCGGGGAAGCAGCCGCGCGAGTTCACCTTCCGCCGCCGCCTGCCGGTCTCCCCGGACAAGGCGCACCTGCTGCTCACGACCTCCGCCGGGCTCACGTCCTGGTTGGCCAGCCGGGCCGAGGTGGACGTGCAGCCGGGAGGGCGCTTCGAGTACGAAGTCGGCGGCAAACACGAGTTCAAGGGGCGCGTCCCGGTGTGCTGCCCTCCGATGGAGGCGGTGGTGGAGCTCACCAGCCCGGAGCCGGCGCTCATCGAGTGGTGGGTGGCGCCCGATCCGGACCCGCAATCAAGCCGGCTCAGCGTGAGCTTCGTGACCTACGCGGCTTCGGAGCGCTGGTTCGACGCGCGGCGCGAGGAGTGGCGGGAGGCCATGGATCGATTGGCGAGGGGATGTTGAGCAGTCCCCCCAACGGCCGGGCGGCGGCGGCGGTCGACTTCACGGCTCGCGTGAAAGCGGTCTTGCGCGCGATCCCGCGCGGGAGGGTGACCAGCTACGGCCAGGTGGCGATCCTGGCGGGGAGCGCCGGGGCGTCCCGGCAGGTGGTGCGCATCCTCCACACCTGTGCCGGGCCGGAACGGCTTCCCTGGCACCGCGTCCTGCGCAAGAACGGGGAGATTGCCCTGCCCGCGGGGAGGGGCGGTGAGCTGCAGCGGGCTTTGCTCGAGGCGGAGGGTGTGGAATTCGGGTTCAACAACTGCGTCGACCTGGATCGATTCGGCTGGCGACCTCGCCGGGCGATCCCGGTGACTGCAAGGACCGCTCCCAAACCGGTCCCCAAGGCGGACGCGGTGCGGACGACGAAGCTCCCGCCGAGCGTGCCCCGCCGGGCCTGAGCGGACCCGGCCGCCGATTCAGAGGGACCCGAGCCCCTCTCCCGCCGCGTAGCGCCGCACCACCTGTTCTGCGGCTTTCGCCAGCAGGCGTCGGGTGCGGCCTTCCTCCATCGCCTCGGCCGGCGTGAGCGGCTCGTCGCGGAGGGAGACGCACGCCGCGAGCGGCTCCGGTATCGGCTCGCCGGCCCGCAGCTCGACGGCGCCGGCCAGGGCGACGGTCGGCACGCCCCGTTCCGCCGCCGCCACGGCCACGCCGACGCAGGTCTTGCCGTGGCGTGTCTGGGCGTCCAAACGTCCCTCGCCGGTGAGCACGAGATCGGCGCCGCGAACGAGATCGCCGAAGCCCGCCTGGTCGAGGAGGATCTGCACGCCACTCCGGAGCTCTGCTCCCAGGAACGCCGCGAGTCCGAAGCCGAGTCCGCCGGCCGCTCCGGCCCCGGCGCGATTCGGACAATCGGACTCGACCGCACCCGCGAGCCGTCCGGCGCTGCCGACCAGGGCCGCCAGGCGCCGGAGCCCCGCATCCAGCTCCTCGATCACGTCCACGGATGCGCCTTTCTGGGCGGCATAGCCGTGCGCGGCGCCGTCCGGTCCATAGAGCGGATTGTCCACGTCGCAGGCGCCGATGACCTCTGTTCCGGCGCACTTCGCCCGCACGGAGCCCGGATCGAGGCGCGTAATGCGAGACAGCGCCCCGCCGGTAATCGGTTCGCGGATGAGCCCATCGCAATCGAAGAACCGGACTCCCAGCGCTTGGGCCATGCCGGCCCCGCCGTCGTTCGTGGCGCTGCCTCCGAGTCCGACGAGGATGGTCCGTGGATGCCGGGCGAGTGCGGCCTCGATCAGCTCACCGACGCCGATCGTGCTCGTGCGCCGAACGTCGCGTCGCGCGGCCGGTACGAGCTGCAGCCCCGCCGCCTCCGCCGTCTCGATCACCGCCGTCGCGCCGTCGGTCGAAATCGCCCAGCGCGCCCGGACCGGCAGGCCCAGAGGGCCGCGCACGGTGCGTTCCTGCACCGCGAATCCACCCCGGCCCAGGAAGAGATCCAGCGTCCCCTCGCCGCCGTCGGCCAGCGGGCAGAGCACGACTTCGCACGTCGGGTCCGCCCTCAGTACGCCGTCGCGGATCGCGCGCGAGACGTCCGTGGCGTTGAGACAGCCTTTGAAGCCCTGGGGGGCGATGATGATCTTCATGGTTCACCGGCTCCGGTTCCGGCCGGCGAGATCCTGCCTGGGTTCTGAGCGTCCTCTTCCGCGCGGATGTCTCAGACCAGTGCGGCCCCGGAGGTTGCGCTAGCGGAGGAGGACAACGCTCCCGGTCACCGTGCGATCCGCTCCCCGCAGCACCAAAAGGTAGACGCCCGACGGGAGATCCTGGCCCTGCTCGTCGCGCCCATCCCACGTGCACGAGGAGGAGCCCGCCTCCCGGAACTCCTGCACGAGGGTGCGAACGCGCCGCCCATCCGGTGTGAAGATGTCGAGGTCCGTGAGCCCCGGTGATCCGACCACGAACTGAAGCTGGGTGAGACCCCGGAACGGGTTCGGTGCCGGCATGGCGAGTCGCGTACCGGCGGCCTCGGCTTCGGATTCGATCACCGAGCTGGGCGACTGACAGCACACTCCGTCGCATTGACCTCCTTCCTGCAAGCAGACGGCAGTGGGCAGGACCACGCATATCCCGTCCAGGCAGCAAGCGCAGTACGCGCCGGGCTGCGGGCACGCGCCCGCGGTGCAGTTCACATATGGGCCTTTCCACCAGCCTCCGGCCGCCGCGCAGTCGCTCTCGATGAGCATGGAACACAGGCCGCCGGCTAAGCAGCAGGCGCCGGCGTACTGCGGACCGATGCACGGGTTCGGGTCGCAATCCATGGCCGCACCGCGCCACCAGCCGTCACCGTCAGCGCACTCCGGCGGCGTCATCACGGCGCACACGTCGCCGGGAAGACAGCACGTACCCATCTGGCACTGATCGCAGGAGGTATAGGGGTACCAGGCGCCGCCGGACGCGGCGCACTCTGCCTCCGAACCGACGAAGCAGTCCGTGGACGTGCAGCAGGCGCCCCAGGCGGGTGAGCAGATCCCGGGTTCGCATGCCAGGAGGTCCGAAAGCCACACCCCGCCCTCCCTCTCGCACGCCTCCTCGAGAAGGAGCTCACAATGGCCGTCATCTGCGAAACAGCAGGCTGCAACCGGGTCGGAGCACCAGGTGAGAGGGCAGTCGCCGTCGATGAAGAATCCGGACGCCAGCTCGCAATCGTGCTGGAGCAACATCGCACAGGTGCCATCGGCCAGACAACAGGCGCCGAGGGGTTGCCAGCAGGGAGCCGGATCGCAGGTGACGGCCCACGGCCCCTTCCACGTACAGTAGAGCGCCTCGCATTCGGCTTCGGCGGTGACCCAGCAATGCACTTCGTAGGTCTCCATGTCGACACAGCAGCACGCGGATGGGAGAGTCGGACAGGTGATGTCATACGTGAAGTAGTAGGAGCCGGCCGGTGCCGCCAGGCGGGTGTCACAGATGATGTAGTAGAGCCCCGTGACCGAGCAGGTCCACCAGATGCTCTCCTGGTTCGGGCCCTCGTCGCTTCCCGCCACACAGCTGGCCGCGGGAAGGGCGCAATCCGTGATGATGTACAGGGAGGCATCTGCGCCACCGTCCCCGATCAGGGTTACCTCGATCTGATCGCCCGCCTCGAGGAAGGCGGAATAGACCACGTCTGGACCGGCGGCGGCATGGCCGGTACACCCCGACGGACCGGGGTCATAGTTGTTGGCCGCGCCCGCGAGAGGGCCCTGGTACGTTCCCTGTCCGCCGCGAACCAGGGACACGGCGCCGGCGCACGTGTCGTTCAGTGGTTGGGCACTCGCCGGGATCGCCGCGGTGACTGGCAGGAGGAAGAACGGTAGGAGAATCGTCAGCACGGTTCTAGAGCCAGCGCCGGGGAACCGAGCTGGTTCACCGGCAGCAATCCGGCACCGGAGCAAGGCGGGGATGGGGCAATGCATGTGTGCCTCCTCGCGCGATCGGTGATGCCCAGTACCCATCGGCACAACGCAGGTCCGCGGGCGGGAATGAGGGCGCCCGTTTGGTGCGGCCGCGCCAACACCCAGATGATACCAGAGCTGCATGCAGCGATCCACACCCGACCTGGGTGCCGCGATCAGCCGCGCCCGAGCACCTCTCCGGCCTTTGGCGTCAGCCGCGGGGTGTCGGCTCCGCTCCGCCTGCGGGTCAATGGACCCCGGTACTCTGCGGCCTCATCCCCGCCGGCGGCGGCCTCCCCGCGCGTCCGGCCGCCGCGGCCATCTCCCGGGCCCGGAGCATCGACTCGTCGACCGGCAGAGACGCCGGCTGATCCGCCGGCGCGCCTGCCGGCGCCTTGGGGTTTCGCTTCTTCGCTTGCATATACAGACTCCTGCCTCCCGGACGCGGCCGCCGCCGGCCGCCGTCGGTCAGAATCCTTGTTTCCTTTGCGCGTTCTCGCGTCCGATCCGCGTAACGCGCTTCCAGCGCGCCTGTTCCTCGAGCCGCGCGCGGATGTCCTGCTTCCGTTCGAGGAAGCGCACCTCCCGCCGCAGCTTTCGGTAGCTCTCGAAGTGGTTGCGGTCGAGCGTCCCCTCCTCGAGCGCCTCCCGCACGGCGCAGCCGGGCTCGCGCTCATGCCGGCAGTCGGAGAAGCGGCACCGGGCCACCCGCTCCTCGACATCGCCGAAAGCTGCTTCCAGGCTCTCCTCGTCGGCCCAGAGTTGCAGCTCGCGCATCCCCGGGGTATCGATCACCACGCCGCCGCGGGGGAGCACCAGGAGCTGGCGCGACACCGTGGTGTGGCGCCCCCGTCCGTCGTGCTCGCGGATGGCCGAGGTCTTCAGCCGTTCCTCCCCGAGGAGGCGGTTGATGATGGTCGACTTGCCGACGCCGGAAGAGCCGACGAACGCCGCGGTCGCGCCGGAGCCGATCCATTCGTGGAGCCGCTCGACTCCGGCGCCGTCCTTCGCGCTGATGGCCAGGGACGGCGTCGCGGCCGACGCGCCCGCCACCGCGCTCAGGAGGTCCGGCACGCGGTCGCTCAGGTCCGCCTTGTTGAGCACGATGACGGGCCGGGCTCCGCTTTCCCGGGCCAGGGTCAGGTACCGCTCGACCCGGCGCAGGTTGAAGTCGCGATCCGCATCGGTGACGAGGAAGAGGACGTCCACGTTGGCCGCGAGCGCCTGCGCCTCGGTCAGCACCCCGGCCGCCTTGCGCAGGAGAAGAGTCCGCCGGGGCAGCACCGCGTGGATGTAGCCCTGGGCGTCGCCCGCGAGCTGCAACGCCACCCAGTCGCCCACCGCCGGAAGATCGAGACGCGTCGATGCCGTGTAGCGCAGCCTTCCGGTGATCTCCGCGCGAAGCTCTCCAGTCTCCGTTTGCACGAGATAGCGGTCCCGATGCTCTTCCGCCACGCGGGCCGGAACGAGTCCGGCGGTGCGGTGCGGGGCAAACGCCTCAGCGAACGCCGGCTGCCATCCCAGTCGAATCAGACCAGATTCCAGACCCATGATGATTGCACCTCGTCGAAAGCAATGTTGCGTCAGCCCGGGACGCCGGCGGAGTCTGCGGAACCTCTCCGCCGCGAACGGCAGCGGGATCGGACCGGCAGGGGGCCGCTGCCATGGCGGGCAGCGGAAACTAGCGCCCGGAGTGGATCGGGTGCGGATTCCTCAGGGGTTGCCTGGGCGACGATCAGGCGGTAGCGGAGGCGCTCCCGAGGCGCACCACGACTCGGTCGAGAACTTGGACATTCATCTCGCAGTGCCTCCTTTCGGGGTCTGTGCAGGCAACATCGCCCGCATGCATAAGAATACCATCGGCCACCGTGCTGTCAACCTTGAAGTGCGAGAGACTGGGTGCGGGCGGGCAGATGTACGTCTCGACACGTGTGCGTTCAGACTTGCGGGCATCCGTGGGCCGTTGCGACACCCGTGCTGTCACCCCCGGGGCGTGTCCGGGCGATGTCGACTTCCGGTCCGTCCGACTCTCGGGCGTACCCGGGGCACGGCGACAGGCGCGCGGTCGGAGCTTCGGGCGTGCGCAGGCCATGTCGACGCCGGGGGCGCCAGGCCCCCAGGCGTACCGGGACCATGTCGACAGCCGTGCGGCCAGCGCTCCGGGCGTACCGGGACCCTGTCGACAGCCATGCTGCCGAACGGGTGAGCGTGCACCGGCGACGTCGACACTCGTGCGGTCGGTCCCCCACGCGTGCATCGGCCATGTCGACACTCGTGCGGCCGGTCTTCCACGCGTGCGCAGGCCATGTCGACACTCGTGCGGCCGGTCCCCCACGCGTGCATGGCCATGTCGACACTCGTGCGGCCGGTCCTCCACGCGTGCATCGGCCATGTCGACACTCGTGCGGCCAGACCCTAACGCGTTCACAGGCCCGGTCGGCATCCGTGTCGCCGAACGCGTGAGCGTGCATGGACCCCGTCGACGATCGGGCCGCCGGGTCTGCGGGTGTAGCTGGCCCATTTCGGCAGCCGTGCGGTCGGCCTTCCGGGCGGAGGGAGACCATGTCGATATCCGTGCGGTCGGGCGCTCGCGTAAACATGAGCCGTGTCGACCGGACGGCTCGGCGACGCCATCGACACAATCTGTCCGTCGACGCGACTGCAACCCGCCCTGGTCTCTGAACCTCAGCGGAACACGGCCTTCACCCGGCTCCGGCTCACCCGGGCCGCGTCACTCGGCCCGGGTTGATCCGGCACCGCAGCGGTCTCCGGGACCACCAGCGTGACCTCGACGCAGCGGCGGTGCGGCCACATCGGCGTCAGCATGGCATGCGCGGTGTAGATCCCCGGCGCCAGCCCGAGGGGGTCGGCGGCCAGGTGCAGGACGAACTGCCGGTAGCTGACCTCCTCGTAGGATCCCGACAGCCAGGCCGCCTCGGTCGCCAGAACGTACTCGCAATGCCCAGAGGGTGCTCCCCCCGCCACGAACGGGATATCAGCCGAGAGCAACCCGCCCGGGCCGGCGCTGAATGTCACCTCGGTCTGGTTCAGATCCGGGATGCAGGTGCTGTTGGGGCGACACGACTGCCGGGTGTAGTCGCAGACAACGCCGGCCTCCGCGAGTACACCCACGGCATACAGTTCGGTCGTCTGGGGAGGCGGACAATTCACGGTGAGGACTCCGTACATCGACGGCTGCAGCACCCCGTACCCGGTTACGTTCATCACGAGACGGCCGACGAGGAGAACATGCTCGACAAGAGGGCAGTCCGGCCAGTACGCCGCCAGGTCGCCCGTGCCGAGGGAGGGGACTGAATAGAGATACGCGTCCGCTCCTCCGCATGCCTCCCACCGGACGAATTCCCACGAGGTCGGCCATGTCAGCGACGTTTCCAGCTCGTACACCGGATCCGCCGGCAGCGATCTCGTCTGGCTGTGCGCATGGTCACCTCCTTCGGTCCCGTCGCGCCCGAGACCGGCGGCGCCAACCTCCGTCACTCTCTCCGCCCGGTGGCATCGGTCCGGATGCCCGCGGGCCGCCGGCCGAACTGTCCCAACCCCTCCGCAAGCATGGCCCTCCGGAGCGGTTGCCGCCAGCCTGGGTCGAAGCGAACGCTTGACGCCTCTCCTCCTCCACGCAATACTTCCTTCGCACAGGAATCCCACCGGTGCGCCCCCGACCCCGCCTTCGCGCGGAGCCGGGAGACAAGAGGGAAGACGGTCGAATGCCGTCGCGGTCCCGCCGCTGTAGTCGGGGACCGGTGCCGCAGGATGCCACTGTCGCGCGCAGGCGCGATGGGAAGGCGCGGTCGCCGGGACGATCCGAGAGCCAGAAGACCTGCCGGTGGGGGATAGCGGAAACATCCCTTTCGCGGATCGGAGGGACCCGTGGCTCTGTCGATTTGTCTTCCCCTTTCCCGGGCCGCACGCGCGGCCAGTCTCTTGCTCCTCGGCCTGCTCGTCATCCCCACTCCCGCTTCCGCCCAGACGCTCTGGCCCACCCCCATGGACACCGTCCGGGTGGTTGCGGCACGCCCGGATCCGCTGCGGGCGCTCGAACAGCGATCGGCGTTCAGCAGCATCGTGCCGTTGGGCGACCTCGCGCCGGCCGGCCGCGACCTCACCGATCTTCTGGATCGCACGGCCGGTCTGCAGGTGCACCGTCACGGAGGGCTCGGCTCCTTCGCGCTCGCCAGCATGCGCGGGAGCACCCCGGGGCAGGTGCTGGTCTGCGTCGACGGGGTCCCTGTCGCCTCGGCCGGCGACGGCTTCGTCGACCTGGCTCGCCTGCCCGCGAGCAGCTTCGGCCGCGCCGAGATCTATCGGGGGGCGCAGGTGGCGTCGTTCGGCGGTCCTCCCGCGGCGGGGGTGATCAACCTGGTGACGCCCGATGCGATCGCGGTGCCGCTTCGGCTCACCGTGGCCGGCGGCAGCTTCGGGACGGGGATCGCCCGCGGCCAGTGGGGCGGCGCGCGCGGCGCGTGGTCCGCGTTTCTCTCCGGCCAGCACCGCCGCAGCGACGGCGACTTCCCGTACCTCAACCGCAACGGCACCAACTTCCAGAACACCGCCGACGACCGGGTCGAGCGGCGCGCGAACAACGACTTCGAGGATACGGCGCTGCTCTGGAAGGGGACGGTGCGCGGCGGCGGCCACGCGGGCGCCGGAGGCCGCGGCCCCGCCGCCAACCCCGGCCTTTTCGCCCACCGTCTGCGCTTCGATTACACCGGACAGCGCTTCACGCGCAGCGGCGGCGTGCCCGGAACCGAGACGATGCAGACCCGCCATGTGCAGTTCGACACCGAGCGAACACGCCATCAGCTCACCCTGGACGATCGGTGGCTGCTCTCCTGGCCGGTCCGCGCCGAGGCGGAGGTCCACCACGAACAGATCGAGGATCGTTTCGACAACCGGGACGGCGAGGTCGGTCTCGCCCGGGTGTCCGGCGAGAACCGCACCACCGAGGCCGGCGGGGGAGGGTCGGTCTCGCTCGTGATTCCACCGCTGCGCCAGGAGCCGCGCGTGAGCCTGGATCGGCGCACCGAGCGATGGACGCCGTACGATCGGCTCCGGAGCACGCGCGGCTTCACGCGCACGCGCGAGCATCGGACGGTGGCGGCGGAGGATCGTCTCCACCTGGGCCGGTTGACCTGTGAGGCGTCCTATCGCTGGGCTCGTGCCATCGACAATTACGCCGGCCCCGTCGGATGGGGGCGCCCCGCCGAGGCTTCTGCGCCCCGACGCCGAGAGCACGAGGGGCCGGCCTTCGGGGCGCGGCTCGACTGCGGGGACGGGCTCCTGCTGAAGGCGAACCGGGGCCGCCTGGCGCGCTTTCCCAGTTTCCCCGAGCTGTTCGGCCAGAACGGCGTGCAGGAAGGGAACCCCGCGCTCAAGCCGGAGCACGGGATCCAGTGGGATGCCGGGCTCCAGTTTGCGCCCGCCCGGCCGTTCCGGCTGGAGACCGCCTACTTCGAGAACCTGATCGAGGACCAGGTGGTGCTCCTGCAGAACAGCCAGCGCACCGTCAAGGCGATGAACCTGGAGCGCGCCTGGGTGCGCGGCCTCGAGTCCGCGGCGTTCTCCCGGATTTCGCTGCGGCCCTCGACCTCCCTCGAGCTGCAGGGAAGCTTCACCTGGCAGGAGGCGCGCGACGTCGGCAACAGCGCGACCTACCGCGGGAAGGATCTGCCGAATCTTCCGGCGCGCGAGGGGTTCGGGTCGCTGCGCCTGCTCCGCGGTCCCTGGGACGGGTGCTGGGAGGTCTCGGCGCGATCCAGCCACTATCGCGATCGCTACAACAGCCCGCAGAAGCGCACCCCTTCATCGACGGTGCACGGCGTCTCGGTGGGCCGCGCGTGGGCCGGCGGCGCCCTCCGCCTCCGCGGCGAAGTGCAGAACCTCCTCGACCGGCGGGTCGAGGACATCGACGGGTTCCCTCTGCCGGGCCGGTCGTACCTCGTCGAGATCGCCTACGGCGGGACCTCGGAGGAACCGGACGCTGGGCGGAAGGAGGAGACGCGATGAGCTGCACGATGACTTCCGGCGGTGCCCGCGCGAAGGCGGCGTCAGCACCCCGACTCGCGATCGGGAGAGTGATTTCGCTTTGTGGCGTGTCGCCCTTACGCGCAACAATCTTGCTGCTGGCAACACTCATGCTGCGCGCAACCATCCTGCTGGGCGCGGTGACCCTGCTGGGCGCCGCGGCCGCCGGATCGGCCCGGGCGCAGGATCGGGTCCTGGCGCTGACCAGCGACTACACCACCGGGTCGCTCGCGACGCTGCCGGTCGCGCCTCCCTGGAACGTCTCGGCGAACCTGGTTCCGGTGTGCGCCGACGCGGCCGTCCGCGTGCACAACGATCTGCTCTATGTCGTGAACCGGATGGGCTGCGACAACATCGAAGTCGTCAATCCCGCCGGATGGAGCGTCCTGCGCGAGTTCTCGGTCGGCTCCGGATCGAATCCCCAGGACATCGCGGTGATCAGCGCCACCCGGGCCTACGTCTCCCGCTATGAGAGCAACGATCTGCTGGAGGTGAATCCCTCCACCGGGGCGGCCCTGGGTACGATCTCCCTGGCCGCCTTTGCCGACGGTGACGGGCTCTGCGAGATGCACCGGATGATCCTGGTGGGAAACCGCCTCTTCGTGGAGCTGCAGCGGATGTACCGGCAGTCGTGGCCGGACCCCTGGGTGCCGGAACCGCCGTCGATGCTCGCCGTCATCGACATCCACACCCGCCAGCTCCTCGACGCGGATCCGGCGATGCCGGGAGTGCAGGGGATCGCCCTGGCCGGCACCAATCCGATCGCGCCGATGGCGGTCGATCCCGCCTCCGGCCTGCTCGTGGTTCCCGAGGCGGGCCAGTATGGCGTCGCCGACGTGGCGGGGCTCGAACGAGTGAACACGACTTCCCTGCAATCGCTCGGGTTCCTGGCAACCGAGGCGGCCCTGGGCGGGGACCTGCTCGATTTCGCGCTCTGGTCGGCGACCCGGGGATATGCGGTGGTGTCCCAGCCCGGGTTCAACACGGCGCTGATCGCGTTCAACCCCACGACCGGCCAGAGCCTCGGCTCGATCTACGATCCCGGCGGCTACGTGCTGACCGATCTCCTGGTCCACTCCGCCGGGACGCTCTTCCTCGCGGATCGCACCTACAGCCAACCGGGGGTGCGGATCTATGACGCCGCGACCGGCGCTCCGCTGGGAGGGCCGATCGGAACCGGTTTGCCCCCGGCCGAACTGACGCTCCTCCCCGCGCCCACCAGCCAGGTGCCGGATGCTCCCTGGCAACTCGGCTACGCGGCGCCGAATCCTTCCTCCGGACCGGTTCGCCTGGCCTGGTCCGCGGCGGGGTCGGACCGTCCGATCCGGCTTGCGGTCCATGACGCCGTGGGCCGCCGGGTCCGGTCCTTCGCGCTCCAGCAGGACCCCGGAGCGGCCGATCTTTCCTGGGATGCCCGCGATGATGCCGGACGGCCGGTGCCGGCCGGGGTCTACTGGCTGACCCTCCAGGCGGCGAGCGGCCGGCTTGCGGCGCGGCCGGTGCGCATCGTCCGCTGAATCGGGCACCGGGGGCCGCGGCGCCCGGCGGTCGGCCCGATCGGGCGCCGGGCGCCGGAAAAGAGGTTGGAACCGGTGCGGGTTCCGGCCCAGAATCCAGCGGCGCGGGCCGCTTCCGGCGGATGCCGGCCGGGGCGTGCCGGCGGGTCGAGGGGCGCATCGGACGGCGCGGGAAGGACTGCCGGCGCCGGGTTCGAGACGGAAGGATCGGCGCGGAAAGGAGTCCAAGGATGATCCTGGCACGGCGGACGAACGCGATGGGGCTGGCGCTCGGATGCGCGGCTCTGCTCTTGTCCTCCCCGGTGGCGCACGGCCAGATTCGCATGGGGAAGGAAGCGCCCACGGGAGGCGCGCCGGAAGACGCCCCGCGATCCCGGCTGACGCTCTCGGGCAGCTTCGAGGTCGACACCTACTCCCAGAAGCAGTTCTTCCTCGGCGGGCAGTCGGATACCACGGGCGCGGGGGAGTTCGACGCGTTCTGGACGCAGCGGCTCACGCTGCGTCCCCGGCTCATCCTGGCCGACAATGTGAATGTCACGGTGAAGATGGATCTGGCGCGGGGGGTCTGGGGTCTCGATCCGAACCCGGTCGAAGGGCCGCCATCGGGAGGATGGAACGCGCGCACCGACCTGCTCGATCTCCAGGTCGACCATGCCTACCTGGCCTACCGGCATCGCGGGACCGCCACCCGCTGGTACCTGGGTCGCCAGCCGTTTGCGATGGGCAATCTCCTCGTGCTCGACGAGGATGCCCCGGGGCTGCAGGTGTGGCGCGACTTCGGCTCCGGCTTGGCGCTGGGAGTCGGATTCGCCAAGGAAACCGAGGCCGGGACGATCGAGGACCTGGTCCGCGAGGACTCCCTGTCCACCCCCCCGCGCACGATCGACGGGCGGGACGCGGACCTGTTCATCTCGGAGGCGCGCCTCGGCCGGGACGACCGCGGGCTCTTCCTGAACCCGTTCTTCCTCTATTACCTCGACCGCAACCTGGCGAACGACGTGACCCTCTTCCCGGATGGCCGCGAGCGGGGAGCCCGGTTCCATCCGCACATCAGTCGCGCGACCGTCCTGGGCGTGGCGGGCTCGTGGACGCTCAAGTCGCTCCGCCTCGATGCCGAGCTCGATATCCTCTCCGGCAGCGACCGGGTACGGGCCGACAGCCTCCAGTTCGACGACTCCGGCCCGCTCGAGACCCACGACGTGAACAACGGCGACCTCAAGGGATCCAACCTCTACGGCCGGCTCGCCTGGACCGGGTCCCGGCTGGAGATCACCGGCACCTATGCCAAAGGCTCGGGGGATCCCGACCCGTTCCGAGCCGAGGGGAACATCAACTCGCTGTATACCCAGGGGCACTGGTACCTCACCGAGGTGTGGGGGAACGGGCTGACGCTGGAGGATGTCGGGATCGCGCCGCAGGGGCTGGCCAACCCGGCGGTGCGCGGCTACCGGGGGCTCGAGAACACCACGGCGCTGCAGGTCGCGGTGGCGTGGAAGCCGCGGTCGAACCTGAAGATCGGCGCCTCCTACACGTTGCTCAGCTCCACGCAGCCGCTCAAGCCGTGGTGGGACAAGCCGGCCACGGGGGCCGCCGCGGGCGATGGGGTGATCGTCCGCGACGAGTACGGCCTGGATCGATACGCCGAGCCTCCCACCTACCGGGGCAGCCAGTCGACGGAACTCGGCTCGGAGATCGACGGCCGGATCGAGTGGACCTGGCCCGACCGCGTGACGGTGACGTTGCGCGGCGGGACATTCTCGCCCGGCCCCGCCGCCGGCTATCTGATCAACGGCACGGAGCACTTCCAGGAGAGCCCCCTCGGGCTGCGGCTGAACGTGACGGTGCCGATCCCGGAGTTCTCGCTCGGCGGATGAGCGTCTCCGGGCGATTCCGGCGCGCGCCGCTCGGGTGGGGCGCACTCCTCTGGGCCGGGCTTGCCTCCATGTCGGCGGCCCAGGCGCCTCGTCCGCCCACGGCGGTCACGGCCGTCGACGCTCCCAACGACGAGGGGGGACGGATCCTGGTGCGCTGGTCGCCCTCGCCTGACGAGGAGGGGGGCAACAAGGCGTGCACGAGCTATCGGATCCTGCGGTCTGTCGCGGCGGACACCGCGTTTGTCGAGGTGGGCCGCGCGCCGCGCGGGCTCGTCGAGTTTCTGGACGGGGAAGGGCTGCGCAACGGGGTCCGCTATCGGTATCGCGTGGAGACGATGGCTCCGGCCGGATCGTCCCTCTCCGAGGTTGTCGGTCCGGTGATCCCCCGCGGACAGTGGTTCCACCTGGGGCGGATCCCCATGCTCATTGCGGTGCTCATCCTCGGGGGCTTCGTCCTCTACTACATCGACCGGGCGCGGCGCGGTGGGAGCATCTTCATCCGCAAGATCGCCGGTCTGGAGGCGGTGGATGAAGCGGTCGGGCGCGCCACCGAGATGGGAAGGAAGATCCTCTACATCCCCGGGACGCAGGACATGGACCAGGTGCAGACTCTGGCCGGGATCAGCATCCTGGGCCGGGTGGCCCGGCTCACCGCGGAGTACGAGACCTCGCTGATCGTGCCGGTCAGCCGCTCGCTGGTCATGGTGGCGGCCCGCGAGACCGTGAAGGAGGCGTATCTGGCGACGGGCCGTCCCGAGCTCTACACGGATGGCATGGTCTACTACCTGACCGACGATCAGTTCGGCTATGCCGCCGCGCTCGAAGGGATCATGGTGCGCGAGAAGCCCGCGACCATCTTCATGCAGGGATCGTTCTACGCCGAGTCCCTGATCCTGGCCGAGACGGGAAACTCGATCGGCGCCATCCAGATCGCGGGAACCGCGCAGCCGGCGCAGCTTCCGTTCTTCGTGGCCGCCTGCGACTACACGCTGCTGGGAGAGGAGTTGTTCGTGGCCGGCGCCTACCTGTCGCGGGAGCCGCGGCAACTGGGGAGCATCAAGGGGCAGGACCTGGCCAAGGCGGCGATCCTTCTCGTCCTGCTCGCCGGGGCGATCGTGCAGACGCTGGGCCTATTCGACTTCACCCGTCTGTTGCAGTCCGACTAAAGGCCTGCCCGGAGCCACGCGTGAAGAGAACCGTCCCGCTCATCCTCACCGGCTTCATCGGCGTCGTCTATATCGTCCAGTATTTCGTGCCCCATTGGCCGTTCTCCGTGTTGCAGAACCTGCTCAGCGACTTCGTGTCCATCATCGCCGCCTTCGCCATCTGGCTGGGCGCGCTCAACCTGATGAAGATCTCCAGCCGCACCGTCATCCGTCGGGGCAAGGGCTGGCCCTACTCCGGGATCGTGGTGGTGAGCTTTGTGGCGACCGGCGTCGTCGGCTTCTTCTTCAGCGGGGGTACCCGGTTCCAGGAGCCGGGCACCGCCTTTGACTGGATCTACCAGAACGTCTACAACCCGTGCTCGTCGACCATGTATGCGGTGCTCGCCTTCTACGTGGCCAGCGCTTCCTTCCGGGCCTTCCGCGCGCGGAACCTCGAAGCGACGCTGCTGCTGGCCGCCGGAGTGCTGGTGATGCTCGGCCGGGTCCCGCTGGGCGACCAGCTCACCGCCGCCCTTCCGCCGGAGTACCGCCTCTCCGTGGTTGCCAACTGGATCATGCAGGTGCCGAACCTGGCCGGACAGCGAGCCATCATGATCGGCATCGCGCTCGGCACCGCGGCCACCTCGCTGCGCCTGATCCTCGGAATCGAGCGGTCGCACCTGGGAGGCGAGTGATGAGCGCCTCTGATCGACTCCCGAGGCCGGATCGCCGGCGGCGCCCCGTGCGCCGGGGAGGCGAGTGATGCGGTTCTTCGAGCGGGTGCTGTCGATCGATCGGCGGTGGATCTTCCTCTTCGTGGGATTCTCGGTCGTGGTGCCTCTCTTCCTGAAGCTCGATCTGAAGATCGACGTCACGCCGGAGACGCGGGGTGTCTTCGAGGCCGTGCAGGCCCTGCCGGCCGGATCGAAGGTGATGCTGGCCGCCGACTTCGATCCTTCCTCGGCGCCCGAGTTGCAGCCGATGGCCATCACCTTCCTCAAGCAGGCTCTCGGGCGCGGTCTGCGGGTGATCATCGTCGGGCTCTGGCCGCAGGGTCCGCAGCAGGCCGACCTGGCGCTGGCCGAGGCGCTGAAGGACCCGGGGGTGGCCGCCCGTTGTCCGCAATACGGTGTGGACTGGGTCAACCTCGGCTACCAGTCCGGGAACGAGGTGGTGATTCAGCGGATGGGTTCGGGGATCCCGGCGATCTTCCCGCGCGACTATCGCGGCCGGCCGGTCGGGGAGTTCCCGATCATGCAGGGCGTGCGCGATCTGACCGCGATCGCCTACATCTTCAACGTCTCCATGGGCGACCCGGGAACGCTGCAGTGGGTGCAGTTCGCCGGCGACCGGTTCCACGTCCCGCTCGGCTCCGGCTCCACGGCGGTGCAAGCGCCCCAGATCTACCCCTACTGGCCGCAGCAGGTCACCGGCCTGCTCGGGGGCATGAAGGGGGCCGCGGAGTACGAAGCGGCCACCGGTTTCCACGGCAAGGCCACCGTCTACATGCTGGCCCAGGCGGCGGCGCACCTGGTGGTCATCCTCTTCATCCTGGTCGGGAACGTGGCGTTCTTCGTGACCCGGCGTCGGCGCGGCGGGGGTGCGACGTGAGCCCCGAGTTCGGCGTCTGGCTGGGGGCGGTCCTCACGCTCGGAATTGTCTCGTTCCTGTACCGGGACAATCCGGTCTACAAGGTCTGCGAGGCGATCTTCATCGGAGTCTCGGCCGGCTACTGGTTCGTGAGCCTGTTCTGGCAGAACATCTGGCCGAAGCTGATCCTGAACCTGGGCGGCGTGGCCGCTTCCCTGGGCCAGGGACAGGGCCCGGGTCCCGGCGGCGCCTACCTTCTGGCCGGTGTTCTCGGCGTGATGATGCTGATGCGCCTGCTCCCCAAGGTGGGCTGGATCTCCCGCTGGCCGATGGCGTTCATCGTGGGCGCGACCGCCGGGCTCTACTTCATCACCTACCTGCAGTCGAACGCCCTGGAGCAGATGCGGGCCACCATCCAGGCGCCGCTCATTACCGCCGATTTCTACAAGCACCTCTGGCCCCCGCCGCCGTTCAGCTCCTACTGGAATCCGCTCCTCGTCTTCGTGGGGACGTTCACCGGCCTGGTCTACTTCTTCTTCTCGCTGGAGCACCG